>JAYKHR010000131.1:0-30694 GCA_035285125.1 Candidatus Sericytochromatia bacterium
GTGTTGTATACCAGATATGTATACTGTATGGCGGGGGTGGTTGACTGCCTGACGTTAAATTTAGACTAACTCGTCCGCTTGGGTCGTGAGGAGCTTTCAGGGAGGCCTTTGAGCCCTGGTGGCTGAACGTCTCACGCCTGGACCCACTGGCGCTTCACGGGCTTGAGGCGACCCAGAAGACCTTGGCCTGGCTCCCCTTGCTGGCGGTCACGTCGGGGGCTCAAGCTTGGGCGGGCCGAACCGGCCCCCCCAAAAAAAAACCACCAACCCCCGGTCCTGCACGGGGCAGGTCCGGGGGTCGGCGGTGTGTGTTGGAGAGAGAGAGCAGGAAGGGGGGTGGAAAAGGTGTCAGGCCGGCACGTAGATGCCGAGCACGAGGTTGTTCCCGGGCGGGAAGTTGCCGGGGCCGCCGTAGCCCATCTCACCGCCGTTGGCGAACCAGCCGCGGCCGGTGGCGATGGCGATGTCGCCGGCGGTGGGGTGGGCGGTGCCGGGGGTGCCGGCGCGGACCACCACGATGGCGCCCGGGGGCGCCTTGTAGGGGTTGTCGAGGTTGAGCTTGCGCAGCCCGAGCTTGCCCAGGTTGGCGTTGGCGTATTCGGCGAACTGGCGCGCCTCGCTGCCGTGCGACCAGGGCACCTCGGTGCCGGGCATGTTGCCGTAGCCCGAGCGCTCGATGTAGCTGTAGACGTGCATGTAGCACATCCCGTCCGGGCGCTTGCCGATCGAGCGGGCGATCGAGAGGTCGAGCATGTTGCGCATCTGCTGGTCGGCGCTGGAGCCGGGGGCGGGCGCCTGGTTGGGCTTGGTGACGGGGTCCTTGGGCACGGGCCGCAGCACCTGGCTCGCGACGCCACCCTCGAGCGCCGCCCGGGCGGCCTCCTGCTTGGCCTCGGGCACCTGGGCCAGGAAGGTCTGGCGCTGGAACTGGCCCATGGCGGCCCACTGGTCCCGGTTCACGAGCGACTGGCTGTCTGACCAGGCCAGCCGGCCGTCGGGCCTGGCGTGGACGAACGAGCCGTTCACGGGCCGGTGGCCGAAGTTGCGCATCACGTTCTTGTTGCCGCCCGTCTGCCACGTCGAGCGCGTGTCGATGGCGCCGGGCTCGGCAGGTCCCCGGAGGGCCGCCTCGAGGGCGGTGCGGGTGCGGGTGCCCACGAGGCCGTCGACCTCGAGGCCCCGGTTGGCCTGGAAGGCCCGCACGGCCTCCAGCGTCTGGCCCTGGAACACGCCGTCGATGGGGCCGGGGTTGTAGCCAGCCCGGGCCAGGGCTTCTTGCAGCTCGCGCACGGCGGGCCCGCGGGAGCCGTAGCCGAGCAGGGCCAGCGGCAGGCCGCCGCCCGTGGGCTCCGAGGGACGAAAGGTGGGCTGGATCATCGTCACGGCTGGCTCCTTCCTGCAAGGTTCCGGCTGCGGTGGCTGGACAAGGGAGTCATCCCCTGGGGACATTCCACGCCGGTTCCAGATCTTGCCAGCAATAGTTAACAATCTGCTAAGATGGCTCAAAATTCTGATGTTAATTGGGTGTTTCCAGGCCCAGGCGGGGCCGCGAAGGTCCCGCCTGGGCCTGGAAACCCGCCCTGGATCAGGCCTTGACCAGCTCCTGGTAGAGCGCCTCGAACTCGTCCGAGGGCGTGCCGCCGAAGGCGGCCTTGAGGGCCTTGCGGCAGTCCCAGTAGACCTGGCGCACGCGGTCCGGGCGGTCTAGGGCGGCGTGGTGCCGCATCAGGGCCTGGCAGGCCTCCTCCTCCCAGGGCATCAGCGCGACCAGCCGGTTGAGCGTCTGCTCAGCGGCCGTCGGGTCGGCCTTCTGCCAGGTGGCGAGCCGCAAGAAGCCCTGCAGGGCCTTGAAGCGCAGGGCCTCGCGCTCGGCCAGGAACCGGTCGGTGAAGGGCGCGCAGTCGAGCAGGTTGCCCTTGTAGAGGGCGAGCGCCGCGGCCAGCCGCCCGGCGGCGGCGGGGGTGTCCTCGGACCAGAGCCGCTCGGCCGTGGCGAGCCCGTTCTCGAAGCTGCGCACGTCCACGCTCGCCAGCGCGTCCGGCGTCAGCACGTAGCGCTCGTCCGCGAGGCGCACGAAGCGGGAGTCCCGCCCCTGCTCCACCTCGGGCTCGAGCACGCGGCGCAGGGTCGAGACGGCGACCTTGAAGCGCGTCAGGTTGGCGGCCTCGCCGCCCCCCACGTGCTCCGCGAGCTCCACGAGCATCAGGCCGCGCGGGTAGAGCGCCAGCGCGGCGAGGATCAGCTTGGCGCTCTGGCGCGGCCAGCGGTCGAGGGGCTCGCCGTCGACGCGGCAGTCGAAGCCGCCGAGCAGGCGCAGCGTGAGACCCTGCGTGGATTCCGCCTCTGCGCTGGTGGAGACGGCGCTCGCGGCGGCCTGCGCGCTGGAGGCGGTGCCGGCCACTGTGCCCCCGGCCACGCCGAGGCTGCCGAGCTCGTGCCACAGCTCGGCGTCGAGCGTGCGCAGGAAGCCCAGCTGGTGTTTCGTGATCAGGGCCTCGGCCTTCTCCAGCGCCTGGCGCGCCGCCCCGCGCTCGCCGAGGCGGGCCTGCGCCGCGGCCTCGATCGCGTGGGCGTGGGCCAGGTGGCGGTGGGCCTGCTGGGCCGTCAGCCCGGCCACGGCCTCGCCCGCGAGCGCGTGGGCCCCCGCCGCGTCGTCGAGCTGCAGCGCGGCGCGGGCGCGCGGCAGCAGCAGCACCAGGTCGTAGTAGGTCTTGCCGGGGGGCACGGCGGCCTCCGCGATCAGGGGCTGCGCGCGTTGCGGCGTGCGGCGCCGCACGGCCGCCCAGAGCTGCAGCTCCAGCGGGATCTTCTTGCCCTCCTGCAGCCCGATCCGGTCGAAGAGGTTCATGGAGGCTCGCAGGCGCTCGTCGACCTCCTTCCACTGCCCGCGCAGCATGGCGACGTGGCCCACCACGGCGTGGGCGCAGGCGAGGTCGTGCCAGTCGAGCACCTCGCGCCAGCCGCCAGGCATGGCCTTCAAGGCGGCCTCGGCCTCGTCCACCTTGCCCTCCGTGCACCAGAGGTGGATGCGCTGCAGCCGCGCGGCGAGCAGGTAGGGATAGAAGCTGCGCTCGTCGGCGATGGCGATCGCCCGGTCGAGGTGCCCGGCGGCGTCCTTGTAGGCGCCCCGGTGCATCGCGTAGGTGTACAGGTTCAGGTGCGCGATGTAGCGAGAGGCCGCCAGCTCCAGCCCCCCGTCGTCCCGCTGCGCGAGCACCTGCTCGTTGAACTGCCGGAAGCCCTCCAGGTCCCCCTTTTGTTCCGCCGCATGGCCCCTGATCAGGGCCAGGTCGGCCACGTCCTCGGGCTCGCCGTCCGGCGCCAGCGCCTGCGTGGCGAGCAGGTAGCCAGCGTAGTCGCGCGCCTCCTGGCGGGCCAGCGCGATGTTGGCCTGCCGCACGCGCACCTTGAACTGCCCGGCCCGGTCCTCGCGCGCCACGAAGGCCGCCAGCGCCCGGTCGAAGGCGGCGAGCCCCTCGGGCAGCCGGCCGTCGCGCGCCAGGGCGGAGCCGTGCCAGACCAGCAGCGCGGGGTCCTGCTCGAAGGCCACGTCGGGGAAGGCGTCCAGCCAGCGCCCGATCTGGGCCAGGCGGCCGTCGTGGCGCATGCGCGGGAAGGCCTCGCGACAGGCGGCCCCCGCCATGCGCCAGTCGCCGCAGGCGATCAGGTGGGGGATGGCAAGCTCGGGCCTGTCCGCCGTGCGGTAGTGCTCGGCGGCCCAGCGGTGCCACCCGCGCCGCTCCTCGGCGGACACCACGCGCTCCGCCTCGGCGCGCAGGAAGGCGCGCAGGTGGGCGGGGAAGACGTAGGCCTCGCCCCGGCGCGTCACGAGGTGATCGGCCTCCAGGGCCGTGAGCACCTCCGAGGCGTCGGCCAGCTGCAGCACCTCGCGGCAGGCCTCGGGCGTCGGCTCCTCCAGCGTGGCGGCCCGCAGCATGAAGGCCCGGCGGCTCGTGGGCTGGCCCTGGTAGAGCTCCTCCGCCACGTAGGCCTCGATCTCGGGGTCGCTCGCCCCGGCCTCGCGCGGCGCGATGGCCCGCCCGGGGTCGGCCGTCAGGAGCGCCAGCCCGAGGGGCCAGCCCTCGAGCGCGTGGGCCCGCTCGCGGAAGGCCGGGTCGTCCGCGAGGCCCGGCACGCGGGCGCGCACGTAGCCGTCGACCTCGGCGGGGCCGAAGCGCAGCCGTGCCTCGTCGATGATCCGCACGGTGCCGGCCGCGGCGAGGCGGCCAAGCGCCCCCGGGTAGCGCTTGCGCGTGGTCAGCAGCAGCCGCACGCCGCGGGGAAGCTTGTCGAAGAAGTAGGTCAGCCCCGTGATCAGGTCCGGGGCGCGGTCGATCAGCCAGTGCACGTCGTCGATCGCGATCATGAGGGCCGGCGGGTCGTAGGCCCCGAGGGCCTGGAAGAACTGGCCCCAGATCGCGCGGGCCGGGGCGCCCTGGGCGGCCATGGCCTTGACCTCGTCGCCGAAGGGCGGCACGTGCGCCTTCACGGCCGCCACGACGTATGCGAAGAAGGTGACCGGGTCCGTGTCCTCGGCCTCGAGGGAGCACCAGGCCAGGGGCCCGCCGATGGCCGTCGCGAGCCCCTGCATCGCCAGCGTCTTGCCGCCGCCGGGGCCCGCCTGCAGGATCGTGACGGCAGGCTCGCGGGCCCGCAGCACGAGCTCGTCGCGCACCATCGCGTCGCGCGGCGGCGTCGGCGCAGCGAGCTTGCTGGGGATGAGCCATGCGTTGGAGGTCACGCCCGCGTTATACCCGACGGTGGGGCATCCTCGCCGGACGCGCCAGGCACCTTTTCGGCACCTGGCGCGTCCGCTGCACGCACGGGTTGGTGGGGGTTCGGCTTCAGCGCGCGCTGGTGGCGGGCGCGTAGGGGTCGGCGATCCAGTCGATCTGGTGGCGGGGGTACTGCTTCGCGAGGGCGTCGAGCGTCCAGGCGTCGCTCGTGGGGTCGGCGAAGCGCGGCCCGTGCTGGCGATCAGGGCCCATGTAGGTGACCCAGATGGGTGTCGCGTCAGCGCCGCCGTCGGCGTCGCGGGAGCCCCGCGCCAGGCTCGCCACGATCACCATCCCCGGCCGCAGCAGGCCGCGCCGGATCGCCTCGCCGAGCTTGGCGAGCGACGTGCCAGCCGCGCGCCGGTCCTTCTGCGTCTGGGCCGGGTCGATGCCGCCGGCGAGCTCGGCGAGCGTCGCCGCCGTGGCGTGCGAGCCCCCCAGCGACCGCCGGGCCATGCGGGCTGCATGGCGCAGCCGCAGGCGGAAGGCGCGGTCCCGTGCCTCGGGGGAGAGGCCCTCGCCGACCCAGGCCCGGGCGCGGGCCCGCATCGTGATGGCGGCCTCGATGCTCGCCCGGCGGGCTGCGGGCACCAGCTTCAGCGCCTCCTGCCGCTGGTGGCGGTTCAGGGCGTTCCACTCCTCCCAGGTCACGGGCGTGCCGGTGCCCGTCCGGACCAGGGTGCCGGACTGCTGGTCGAAGTAGAACGGCACGTTGGGGAGCGTCGCCGGGGGGCCGAGGCGCAGCCGCTCCACGGGGCGGCGGCGCGGGGCCTCGGCGGTGGTCAGGGCGGCCTCGTTCAGGCGGGCGGTCGGCATCGGCTCTCTCCTCGGGGTCACGCGTCCGGCTGGCGGGGCGCTGAGAGGGATGTCCCACGGTGGGGTTCCGCCACGGTTCCAGGTTGGGAGAGAAACGGTTAAGGTTTGGTGATTATTGATCAGGCTCATTCAACATTTCTTTCCCTAATCTTAACCAATCCTTACTTATTTGGAACCGAGGAGGAACCCGGACGTGGCATCCTGGAGAGGCGGCGATGCCCGTCCTGCAAGCCCTTCGAGCACCTGGAGCCGAGCGCCAACGTGACCCACCCTTCGGTTACAAGCCCGTGTGCCCGCCGGCAGCTCCCGCTCGCCCTCGGCGTGGCGTTGGCGCTCGCCGCGTGCGGCTCGCTGGGCGCGCCGGGGGTGATGACGCGCGGGGGGGCCGGGCCGCGAGCGGCCGAGTGGAACAACTCGGGCCCCGGCTCCGTGCTGTTCGGGGTGTGTCCGAACTTCTCCCAGGTGGGCAACGGGCGCTTCCTGGCGGTGGTGTCGCGCGAGTTCGGGCGGCTGTCGCGCCCCGGCGCCGTGATCGCCTGGCACTGGCCGAGCTACGCCGAGAACCGGCTGCGCGTCGCGGCCGTGGGGGTGCATGACGGCCGGCGCCTGCGCTGGGCTGACGAGCTGCGCCTCGTGGGGCAGGACGTCCTGCCCGACACGGGCCGGGTGCGCTCGCGCTTCTGGGACGACCGGACGGGCGTGCGCCTCACGCTGGAGGACGTCGCCGCCCGCGACCTCGATGCCCTGGCCCGGCGCGTGACGATCCACAACGGGGGCTCGCAGCCGCTCGCCGGCGCCCACCTGATGACGGCCGCCAGCTATGCGCTGACGGTGTCCGGGGCGCAGGACCGCCTCAGCGTGGCGGAGGCTGCGGGGGCGCTGGTGGTTGCCAACCCCGAGGCGGGTGCTGCCGCCGCCTTTGGCGCCAGCGAGGAGGCGGACGGCTTCCAGTGCGGCCTCGTGGGGGCCGCCGTGGGGCCTGCCGTGGGTGGGTTTCGGGACGCCGCAGACGGCAGGCTCTCCGGCCATGCCAGCGCCAGCGGGGCCCTCGGCACCGAGGGGGCGCTCTCGGTGCCCCTGCGGACGCTGGCGCCTGGCGCCTCGACCTCCGTCACGCTCTACCACACGATGGGCCGCTCGTCCGAGGCCGCCCTCGCCACGCTGGCGGCGGCCCGCGCCCGCGGCTTCGACGCCCTGGCCGGGGACGACGCTGCCTTCTGGCAGCGCCACCTGGCGCGCGCCCCCGTGCCGCCGGATGCCCGTCAGGCGGCCGTGTTCCGCCGCGCCCTGATCGTGCTCAAGCAGCTGCAGGCAGACACCGGCGCCTTGCTGGCCGCGGCCTCCGTGATCAGCCCGGCCTACCACTTTGTCTGGATTCAGGACGTCGCCGCCGACGTGCGGGCGCTCTCGGCCTGCGGCTACCACGCCGAGGCGCGGGCCGCGATCGACTTCCTGGCCCGCGTCCAGAAGGCAGATGGCGACTGGTGGGTGACGCACCGGAGCGACGGGCGGCCCTTCAAGCTCTGGGAGCACGGCTCCGAGTGGATGGGCGGGCACTGGCTCTCGGCGCTGGGCGCCTACGTGGACGCCAGCCAGGACTGGGAGTCGGTGCGGCGCTGGTGGCCCACGATCGAGCTCGCCTGCCGCTTCATGGCCGCCCAGATCACGCCCACGGGCCTGATCGGCGTCAACATGGACCTCTGGGAGACCTACAAGACCCAGTCCTGGAGCTACACCAACGCCTCCTTCGTCGGTGGCCTGGAGACGGGCGCCCGGCTCGCGGATCGGATCGGCCGGCCGGCCCAGGCGCGGGCCTGGCGGGAGGCCGCGGCCACCATCCGGCAGGCGCTGCGCGTGCAGGCCGTGGTGGCGCCCGAGGGCTACCTCGGCAAGGGCGTGCGCCCCGGCGCCTCGGCCCCCGACCGCATGATCGACGCCTCCATCCTGGGCGCCACCTGGCCCTTCGGCGCCTTCGCGCCGCGCGACCCCATCAGCCTCGCCACCACCCGCCGCATCACCGAGCGGCTGCTCCAGCCTGGCGGCGGCGTGCGCCGCTGGGAGACGGACGCCTGGTACGGCGGCCAGGGCTGGTGCGAGCTCACGGACTGGCTCGCCCTCGTGGCCGACCAGCAGGGCGATCGGGCGCTCGCCACGCGGCTCCATGCCGCCAACACCGACCGCGCCCACACCACAGGCTCCTTGCAGCTCGGCGAGGTCTTCGACGAGCGCACGGGCACCTTCACCAGCGCCTTCCCGCTCGGCTGGCCCGAGGCGCAGTACGTCCTCACCAGCTTGGCCCTGCGGGGCCGCATCGCCCCTGTCCTTCCTCCCCCCGTCGGCCCCACGGCCACACCCTGAGCGCACCCCCCTTGCAGGAGGTTTCCACCGTGCATCGTTCTCTCACCGGGTCCCTGGCGGCCTTGACCCTCGCCGCTGCCCTCGCCGCCTGTGCCAAGGCGCCTGGCAGCCTGGCGCCGCGTGCAGCGGCGGGCGATCTGGCCGCCCTGGCGTCCTCCTACCGCCTGGAGCGCCGGGCCGTGATCAGCGTCGACCACCCGGCCTTCCTCGACCTGCAGGGCGAGGCGGGCGACGACCTCACGTTGATGGTCAGCTCCTTCGGCGTCTTCGGCGGCGACGCCGTGCGGGCCTTCCGGGGCCTCGGCGGGTTGCTCGCGGGCCGGGGCGTGACGCCGCAACTGGTGACGGACAAGGCCGTGTGGCCCAACGAGGTCAAGCCGGTGCCGTCCTCGGTGATGCCCGGCGGCTACCTCGTGGCCGGTGGCTTCCTCGTGCCCGGCAAGACGGGCGCCCTGACGCTGGTCCAGCCCGGCGGTGCGACGCGCACCCTGACGGAGACGGGCCCCGTGACGGAGAAGAAGCCCGGCTTCTTCTACCACCGGGCGATGTGGCGTGACATGGACGGCGACGGCCGCCTCGACGTGCTCACGGCCCGGGCCAAGAAGCCCGTGCTGGGGCCCACGGTCGGTGAGCTGGTGTGGCTCTCCGAGCCCAAGGGGCGGGCGATGCTCTGGGAGGAGCACGTGATCGCGCAGGGCCCGGACGTCCACTTCCGGCTGGCTGACCTCGATGGCGACGGCGTCGAGGAGGTGCTCGCCTCCGAGTTCTTCGCCAAGCGGTTCTCGGTGCACTGGCGGGAGGGTGGCGCGTGGCGCTCGCGCGTGGTCGACAACCAGTGCGGCTCGGCCTTCGACCTCGAGGTCGCCGACCTCAACGGCGACAGCGTGCGGGACGTCGTGCTGACGAACCATGAGGGCAACGCCAACGCGGGCGCCTTCGCCTACGAGATCCCCCGCGACTGGAAGAACACGCTCTGGAAGCGGCACACGCTGACGCAGGGGATCAAGACCACCAACCCCGGCATGAACCAGGCCTCGCCGGGCGCGCCCGTCGTGCTGCCGGGCGCTGGCCCCAACGGCAAGGCGCTCATCCTGCTGGCGGGTGACGGCTCCCAGAACGTCCACCTGCTCGTGCCCACCTCCGCCGACCGGACGGACTGGGGCCACACGCGCCTCGACCTCGTCGACCTCGACAGCACCGTCGGCCAGCTGGCGGTGACGGACCTCGACGGCGATCGCGCCCCTGAGGTCTTCGTGCCTGCCTACGACAAGCACCAGATCCACGTGTTCACCCTGCGGGGCCCGGCCGTTGGCCGGTCCAAGCGCACCCGATAAAGGACGGCCTTCGATGATGATGCACCTCTCCTCCACCATGACGCGTGGCCTGGCCCTCGGCCTCTCCGTGCTGGCGCTTGCGGCCTGCAGCAAGGTTGCCTCCCCCACCTCGCGCGTGGCTGGCGTCGCCTCGGCGCAGGCCGTCGTGAAGCGGGCCAAGCTGGAGCAGCTCGCCAACAAGATGATCGGCGTCTACGACAGCAAGGACCAGGCGCAGGCCGACCCTGAGAACTACCGGGACGTCACGCTGCACATGGTGCGCGTGTGGCCCGAGCGCACGGACGGCCCCTGGCTCTACATCGAGCAGGCGCTCTCCAACCAGGTGGCCCTGCCCTATCGCCAGCGTGTCTACAAGCTCAGCGCCCGGGCTGACGGCCGCGTGGCCTCGGAGATCCTCACGCTGCCCGAGCCCGCGCTGCAGTACGCCGGCGCCTGGCGCTCCGGTCAGCCCCTGGGCCAGCTGAAGCCCGAGGACCTCACGCCGCGCACCGGCTGCGCCGTGATCCTGCGCGAGGCCCTGCCTGGCGTGTGGGCCGGCTCCACGGTGGATCGCGAGTGCCCCTCGGAGCTCTACGGCGCGACCTACGCCACGAGCATCGTGAAGGTCACGAGCCGCACGCTCGAGAGCTGGGACCGTGGCTACGACGCCAACGGCGAGCAGGTCTGGGGCGCCGACAAGGGTGGCTACGTGTTCATCAAGCGGTCCGTGCGCTGAACGTTCCAAGGCCAAGGCCCGGCGCGAAGCCGGGCCTTGGTCTTTTTCAAGGGCCGCCCAGCGGGTGCGACGGCCCTAGCCCCACGTCAGTGCGGGCTGCGCAGCATCTTCTTGACCTCGTCGATGTGCTCGGTCTCGGTCCGCACGAAGCCGCGCGCGAGCTCTTCGAGGGCGATGTCGTCGGCCGCCACCGCGACGAGGCGGCGGTACAGGGCCAGCGTGGCCTCCTCGTGCTGGAGGCTCTCGCGCAGGATGGCATCCACGGTGTGGAGGTTCGTCTCCTCCGTCGCGGCCGCGACCATCGGGGGGTGGCCGCCGTAGGAGGTGATCTTCTCGCCGATGGTGGTGGCGTGGTCCATGCTCTCCGTCGCCTGCGAGCGGAACCAGGCCTGGATGGGGATGCGGTTGTGCCCCATGATCATGAACGAATAGTGCATGTACCGGTTGATGCCGGCCATCTCGGCCTTGTAGATGTCGTGCAGCAGCGGCATCACCTGGTTGTTCAGCGGGCCGGTGCCGGGGCGGTTGGTGGTCTCGGTGGTCATGGGCTTGCCTTTCTGTTGGGTCTAAGCCTGTTCAACCATCCGGGCGGGGGTTGCGTCAATGGGGCCTCCGGGCCGCCGGGTTGCGCTTGCCCGTCCAGGGGCCTCACGGCTTGCCGCGCACGAGCTCCTTGAGCTGGCCCGTGCCGTGGTCGACGAAGACCACGCGCCCGCCGCGGTCCGCCGCGATGCCGAGGGGGAAGTCGGCCTCGTCCACGCGGTCCGAGGCGCCGGCGCCGGCCCGGATGATGGCGCGCCCGTCCGGCGTCAGGCAGCGCACGCGGCCGCGGGTGGTTGAGGCGCCGACGAGGGCCCCGACCCCGGTCCCCGGCAGCAAGGGGCTACCAGCCTGCGTCAGCCGGCGGATCCCCCGCGGGCCTGCCTCCGTGACGTAGACGTTGCCCGCGCCGTCGCACGCGAGGCCCATGGGGAACGCCAGCGTGGCCTCGGTGGCCGGCATCTCGAGGCGTTGCGGGGCCTCGTCGTCGGGGCTCCATGTCGGGCCGCCCGCCACGTGGTGCAGCAGGCCACCCGGGTCCAGGCGCCAGACCTTGCCTGACACCACCTCGGCGATGAAGGTGTCGCCGTGGGGGCCCACTGCCACGCCGGCCGCCATACTCAGCGGCGCCTGTCGGGCGGGCTTGCCGTCGAGGTCGGCCAGGAACCCGGCGACGCCGCTGCCCGCGAGGTGGGTCAGGTCGCCATTCTTCTCGATGCGCCAGACCATCCCCGCCGGGAGCACCCCGCCGGGGTGCTCCAGCGGGAGCCCCACGAAGATCGGCCGGCCCTCGGCGTCCACCGTCAGGCCGCTGATGAGCTGCCAGCCGAAGACCTGTGCGCTCTCGGCGGGCTGGGCCGGCCCGGCCGTCTTCCCCCCTCCGCCCGTCAGCGTCTCGATCCGCTTGGTGTCGCGATCGATGCGGCGCAGCAGCCGCCGCTCGCTGTCGGCCACCAGCAGGTGGCGGCCGGTGACGGCCAGCAAGGAGGGATAGCTGAGCGCGCTCGCGACCTCGCCGTCCGGCGTCAGGCCCTGGCGCCCGCCTGCGAAGCGCACCATCTGATCACCCTTGAGCTGCCGCAAGGAGTGGCTGCCCATCTCCGTCATCCAGATGCCGCCCCCGTCGTCGAGGGCCACGCCGAAGGGGCTGTCGAACAGAGCCTTCCGTGCCAACGTGAGCTCGGCGTCCTGGCTGCCGGCCACCCGGACCACCCGGCTGCCCGCCGGGTCGATGCGGCGCACGAGGCCGTTGCCCAGGTCTGCCACGAGCACGTGGTCCCTCTCGTCCAGCCCGAGGCCCGACGGTTGGCTGAAGTGGGCCTCTGCGGCGGGGACGTCGTCAGGGTCGCGACCATCCCTGCCACGCTGCGACCCGGCGCCGGCGAACCGCTCGGCTTTCTTGTCTGACCACAGCTGGTGGATCACGTGCTGGTCGCCTGGGAGCAGCTGGGTGCCGCCTATCCCACCCGGAACAAGGTCCGTGGTCGCCAGCAGCACGCTGCCGTCCGGCATTGCGAGCATCCCCGCGCTCTCGGCGTCGATCTGCCCCTCCGCCCGCCAGACCACCTGCCACGCGCCCGTCTCAGGCTCGAACCGCCAGACCTCGCTGCGCTGCAGGCCCCAGAGCGCCCCGTCTGGCGTCTGGGCCAGCGCCGTGATGGTGATGCCGGGCGTTGACCCGTCGGGCAGCGGCTTCACGTCTTGCACGACGCCCTCGGCGTCGAGGCGCACCAGCCGCTGCGGGGCCGGTTGGCCCGGCGCCGCAGCGAGGGTCTCCACCAGCCAGGCGCCCCCACCAGCTGCGGCCGCTGCGGCCGTGAGCCTGTCCAGGCCGAGGGCCTGGCCCGCCACGCCCGGTGCAGCCGGGCTTGTGCCGCCCCCGGCCCAGGGCGCTGGCGGCTGCTTGCCGTCCGGCGCCACGCGCCAGACCTGTCCCTGCTTCTCATTGGGGCCCGACACGGCCAGGACGGCCCCATCGGTGCTCCGCACCAGGAAGGCGAAGGTGGGCGCCTCCAGCTCCCCCGCGCAGTGCCCCGAGAGGCGCTCCACGCGGAGTGGCTGCCCGGCCAGCCGGTAGAGGGCGCCGCTGTTGCGGCCGCGCTCCTCGGATACCACGTAGATCGCGCCGCCGGGCCCGCCCGTCACGGCCCTGGGGCGCCGCAGCAGGGCCGCGGTTGCCGGCTGGCCGACCTCGCACCCGGCCACGCCTGCCAGCGTCATCACGCGGCGGACCTCCTCCAGGGCGGTGGCGAGGGCCTGGTGCTTCTCGCCGGCCGCGTTGGCGGCGGCTGCGAGCCTGTCGGGACGCCAGGCCGCGCCAGCCAGGGCCTCGGCCGAGAGGGCTGCTCGGGCGGCCTCGTCGGCCAGCCTGGCGGCCTCTGGCGTGAGGCGGTCGAGGGCGGCGGCGGGGTCTGGCTGGCCGGCGAGGACCTGGGTCTCGACCCAGCCGGCGAGGAGGGTGGCAGAGGGGGTGATGGGGACGGGGACGCCTGCGGGCTGCGTGCGGGGCCGCAGGCCGGCGAACCCCCTGAGCACGCCGTCGGCGGCGTCGAGGGGGACGTACAGGGAGAGGCCGCGGGCCACGCGGTAGCCCGGGAAGGCGACGGCGCCCTCCTGGTTGGTGACGGCGCTGACGAGCTTGCCGTCCGTGCCGACGAAGAAGCGGCCGCGGGCGTCGCGGACGTAGACGCGCACCCCCGCGGCGGGGGCGGTGCTGGCGAGGTGGTAGCCGGCACGGGGGCCGACCAGGCCCGCGGGCAGCTCGACCCGGCCTGTCAGGGAGCCGCCGTCGACGCCGATGAGGGAGCCACCGTCGACGCCGATGAGGGAGCCACCGTCGACGCCGATGAGGGAGCCACCGTCGACGCCGATGAGGGAGCCACCATCGACGCCGATGAGGGAGCCACCATCGACGCCGATGAGGGTGCCACCGTCGACGCCGATGAGGGAGCCGCCGTCGACGCCGATGAGGGTGCCACCGTCGACGCCGATGAGGGAGCCCTTCGGCGCGACGCGGACGAGGGCGCTCGGGGGCAGCTGGATGAGGGAGCCGCCGTCGAGGCCGAGCAGGCTGGCGCCCGTTGGCCCCACGCGGCTGCCACCCTCCCGCCGGAGCTCGGCGGCGAGCGTCTTGTCCGCCACGGGGGTGGCGTGCGAGGCGGCTGGCTGGGCGCTGGTCGGCTTCGGTCGGGGGGGCACGCCAGGCGCCAGGCGGGTCGCCGGCTGGCAGGCGAGCAGGGCGGCCGCAAGGCTCACCACCAGGGCTGTCGCGGACCCGTGTTGCATCTGTTTCCTTTTTCCTCCCCCGAGCACGCGGGCCACCATGCGTGTCATACCCCAGGAACCTGGCCGGGTGGGGCCTTGGCTCGCGGGCATGGGCCGGCGCGGTGCATGGGCTCGAGCGAGGGCGGCGTTTTGGGGCGTGCGGCGGATGCTGAGAGGCCCTACCTTCGCGCGCAGGCGCCAGCGTCTCCCGCTCCGGGACGGAGAGGGCCCGCGTCAGCGGGGGTGAGGCGACCGCGGCACCTGGGCTGCGCGCGCCCCCGTTTCGAAGCCCCGCCGGCTGGGTTGGGAAGGAACATGACCACTCGCTCGCGCCTCCTGCTCAATGCCCTGCTGCTCACCGCCGTGGTGGGTTGGGGGTGCCAGGTCGTCACGCCCACGGCCGAGTCGCTGGGCGTCCGGCGTGCGAAGCCCAAGGGCGCGGTGCCGGCCACCGTGTTGACGCAGGTGTCGGGCTTCTTGCGGATTCCGGCCCGGCTGATCGGCCCTGACGCCGGGACGCTGATCGGCCCTGACGCCGGGACGCTGATTGGCCCTGACGCCGGGACCTTGATTGGCCCCGACGCCGGGACGGTGTCCCTGGCGGGGGCCCGCGTCTTCCTGGCGGACGCCGCGGGCCGGGCGCTGCCTGGCGTGGCCGAGGCGCGCACGGATGCGCTTGGCAGGTTCACGCTGATGGGCGTGCCGGCCGGGTTGACCTACGTCGTCGTCATCGAGCTGCCCACCCGCTCCGGCGAGGTGGCGCGCCTGACCAGCCTGGCCTCGACGCATGCGGGCGCTGCCGAGGTGCGCGTCGGCCTCGGCTCGACCCTGGTCACGGCCGCCCTCGTGGACGCCGAGCGCGGCCTGGGTCGCGTCGACAATGCCGCCCTGCAGGCCGTCGCCGAGAAGGTCGAGAAGGAGGCCCTGAAGGCGGAGAAGCTGCCTGACCTCACCAAGCCGCAGGCCGTCGCCGAGGTGGCCGAGGCGGTGGTCGTGAAGGCCGCTCCCCCCGAGGTCAAGCAGGAGGTCGAGAAGCTCGAGAAGGCGATCGCGACGGCCCCGGTGGCCACGGCGGACCTTGCCAAGGTCGTGCAGGCCGAGGTCAAGGCGGCCGAGGAGGAGGCGGTCGAGCGTGGCGGCACGCCCGTGCCGACGGTGGCGCCCTCGGTGGCGACGCCCGTGCAGGCGACGCCGGCGCCCACGGCGAGGCCCTCGGAGGCACCGTCGGCGATGCCGCTCCCGCAGGGGTCCACGACGCCGTTGGTGGTGGCCTCCGCGCTGCCGACGAGGGGGCCGGCCCCCACCCCGGCGCCTGGCCTCGGGGTGAGCACCGTGGACCTCGGGGGAGAGGTGGATGCCCTGGGGGGCGTCTGGGGGCTGGCCTTTCTGGATGCCGACCTGCTCGGTTTCGCCTCCTACAAGCGGGCGGGGCTTATCAAGGGAGACTCCGTGGGCCCGTTCGACAACTTCCAGGAGCCTGCACCGTCCGTGGACCTGCGTGGCGTGGCGGCGTACAAGGGCGTGCTTTACGTGGCTGGTAAGGACCAGGGCGATGCCAGCACCGGGCTGGTGATCAAGGTGAACGTCTCCGAGGGTGGGGCGCCGGTCGTGTTTGGCAAATTTCCCGGCGCCCCCACCGGCGTTGCCGTGGACGGCGTGGGCAATGTCTACGTGGCGGATGAGATCAACAACCAGATCATGGTGTTCCCGCCGGACGGTCAGGATGGGCGGGCGCTGGTTCGTTCGTTGAAGGAGCCCACCGGCCTGGCCTACAATCCGAAGGCCAACGAGCTCTACGTGGCGGACACCGGAAACCACTGCATCCGGCAAATCAAGCTGGATGGGAGCAACGCGGTGTCCTTGCTGGCCGGAAGGGAAGGCGTGGAGGGCACCCAAGATGGGACCCTCGCCACGGCAACGTTCGCCCGGCCCATGGGCCTGGCCTATGACGACGGGGGGAACAGGCTCTACGTGGCTGACTCCGGGAGCCACCTGATTCGCGTTGTGGATTTCAACGTGAAGGGGGGGGCGGTGTCTCGCTTCGCTGGCGTCCCCAACACCAGCGGCGAAAAGCCTGGGGATCGACTCAGCGCAATCTTCACCAGTCCCGCCGGCTTGTCTGTTCGGCCCGGGGGCGACCTCCTCGAGTTGTATGTGGCTGAGCCCGACGCGTCCAGGATCCGCCGCATTGTGGCCAAAAGAGAGGTGGCGACCCTCACCAGCGGCACGATATCGGGCGGAAAGGTGAGCACCATGCCGGTAGACACGGCTGTGGAGGCGCCCATCTCGGACCTCTCCGCCGAGCAGGTGCTCAAGACCGGCGGCCTTTAGCCCCCGCGACCCGCGCCTCTGCCGTCAAGCTTGGCCACGGGCCTTCCCCGGGCTTTGTGGGCGCGATCCTGCTTTGTGGGCCCGCCGTTTGAACCCGCCCCCGCCCGGGTTTGCTGTGGTCATGACCCACCCCGCCCGTCACCTCGCCCTCCTCGCTGTGCTGGCCGCCCTCGGCTGCCAGGCCGTGGGGCCCGCGCCCGTGCAGCCCCGGCCGCGCGCGACCAGCCGGGCGGCGGCGCTGACGGAGGTCACGGGCCAGGTCCGGCTGCCGGCGCGCCTCATCGGGGTGGACGGCGGCACCCTGATCGGGATCGATGGCGGCTCCTTGATCGGCGTCGACGGGGGCAGCCTCGTCGGGGTGGACGGTGGCACGCTGGCGGGCCCGCGGGCGCGCCGGCTGCTGGCGGTGGGGGAGCCTGAGCGGCCGCTCTCGGGGGCACGCGTGTTCCTGGCGGACCCGATGGGCCGGGCGCTGCCGGGCCTGCCGCCGGTGCGGACGGATGGCGGGGGCCAGTTCTCGCTGCGGCGGGTGCCGGCTGGGCTGACGTACGTGGTGGTGGTGGAGGCGCCGACGCGGGCCGGCAAGGTGGCCCGGCTGACCAGCCTGGCCTCGACGCACGCGGGGGCGGCTGTGGTGCGGGTGGGGCTGGGCTCGACGATGGTGACGGCGGCCATGGTGGCGGACCCGGCCAGGGGGATGGGGCGGGTGGACAACGGGGCCCTGCAGGCCATGGCGATGCAGGTCGAGCAGCAACTGGACCTGGCGAAGCTGCCGGACATGACGGACGCGACGGCCGTGAAGGAGGCCGCTCAGGCGCTGATGGCCTCGGACCCGGCGCTGCAGCGGCAGGCCGCGACGATGCAGCAGGCGCTCGGGGAGGCTGCGATGGCCCCGCAGGCGATGGCCCAGGCCGTCGAGCAAGAGCTCGCCGTGGCGGCCGATGCCGAGGCCTCGGGTGGGGTGCCGCCTGCCAGCCCCCTGCCCAGCGACCCTGCCGGGCAGGCCTCCGGCGTCGTCGCCACGCCGACGCCTGCCGAAAGCGCCCGTGCGGCGAGCTACGACCACAGCATCCTCTTCGGCAGCCGTGGCGTGGCCAGGCCCCCCAGGCTCCTTCAACGAGTACCAGCTCAGCGGCCCGTGGGGCTTGGCCTACGTTGCTCCCGGCCACCTGCTCGTCACGGAGCCGGACAACAAGTCCGTGGTGGAGGTGAAGGTCGGACGGACCATCAACCTGCCCGTGTCCCTCTATGCCGGTGACAATGTTCCCCGTGCGGTGCTTCGCGCCAGCAGTGGCCTGCTTGGTGTCACCTATGTGGCCTTCGATGGCAGCTGGCTGCAGCGGGACTCGCTGGCCTGGCCTTCGTCCTCCTTTACCTTCGCCGAGCCGGCCGGTCTTGCGGCAACCGAGGCCGGGCTGCTGTACGTGGCGGACGCCCAGCGACACCGCCTATACCGGGTGGAGGCCTCGGGCGTCCTGAGCACCTTTGCTGGCACCGAGCAGCAGGGGCATGCCGATGGCCTCCCAGGCCGGGCCATGTTCAGCGCCCCCCACGGCCTGGTCTGGGTGCCGAACCGCGGGCTGTACGTCGCGGACCGGGACAACCACTGCCTCCGCCTGATCAAGACGGGGGCGGGATCGGAGGAGGTGTCCACCTTCGTCGGCAGCCCGGGGACGTCCGGGAGCCAGGACGGCAAGGGCCGCGCGGCCCTGTTCGACAAGCCCCATGGCGTCGCCGCCGACACCGCGGGCAACCTGTACGTCACGGACACCAACAACAAGCGCGTCTGCCGGGTCACGCCGGACGGGACGGTCACGACCATCTCGAAGGTGGACCAGTTCGAGGTCCCCGTGGGCATCGCCGTGGAGCCGGATGGCTCGAAGGTTTACGTGGCTGACCGCAACACCCACTGCATCCACGTCCTGACGCGGGTGCCTTGAGGGGCAAGGGTCCGTGGGCTTGCGGCCCTTGGGGCCAGACCCCTCAGTCCAGCGCCGCGTTCGGCACCAGCTTGATCTGGTTGTTCAGGGCGTCGGCGATGATCAGGCGGCCGTCGGCGTCCACGGCGAGGCCGAGGGGCAGGCCGAGCACCTGGTCGCCGCGCGTCTCCGTCAGCACGCGCCCGCCCGGCCCCGCGATGGTGGTCACGGGCAGGCCTGGGGCCGAGAGGTCGATGCGCCGGATGCGCGCGGGCACGAGCGGCAGGCCGGCGGGGATCTGGCTGGTGCCGAGGCCGTTGATCAAGGAGGTGAGGCGCACCGTGCCCCCCTCCACGAGGTAGAGCCGGTTCTTGGCGTCGCGGTAGAGCCCGGCCGGCGCGATGAGGGGCTGGCCCGCGAGCGGCAGGCCGGAGGCGGGTGGCTCGGTGCCCGTCGCCAGGGCCAGCAGGGTGCCCCCGAGCCCGAGCCCCCCGATGGTGCGGATGGTGGGCGGCTGGGCCTTGAGGTCCACCGTCCGCAGCTTGAAGTTGAGGGAGTCCGTCACGTACAGGGCCCCCGCCTGGTCGAAGGCCAGGCCCGTGGGGAAGTTGAGGCGTGCGTCGCCGGCCGGCCCGTCGTCGCCGGCGTCGCTGCCCGCGCCGTAGGTGGCGGGCGTCTTGCCCACCACGGCCTCGACCTGGTTGGCGGCCGTCAGGCGGCACACGACGTTGAAGCCCTGGTCGACCCAGTAGGGGCGGTCGTCGGGGCCGATCGCGAGCGCGGTCGGCCGGCCGAGCTGCACCTCCCGGGCGGGCTGGCCGGCCGGGTCGAAGGTGAGCGCCTGGCCCGACATGTCGGGCGACTTGCCCGTGCCCGCCATATGGAACATGGCCCCGTCGGGCGTGACCTTGAGGATCCGCGGGTTGCTGCTCTCCGCGATCCAGAGGTTGCCGGCCTTGTCGTAGGCCACGGCGGCCGGCCCCACGAGCCCGGCCGCGAGGGCGGGCCCGCCGTCGGTCCAGGCCGCCGTGCGCCCACCCGCCAGCACCGTCACCTGGCCGTTCGCAAGCTGCTTCACGACGCTGCCGCCGGCCTCCGCGAACACCAGGCGCTTGCCGTCTGCGGCCATCGTCAGGCCGGCGGGCGCGTTCACGGCGATCGCCTGGGCGGCCCCTGCCGCCTGCATGCCCACGGCGCCCGCGAAGGCGGCGAGGGGCGCCTCGGGCTTGGCCGGGTCGAGCACGCGAACGAGCATGTGGCCCGAGTCCACCACCAGCAGCCGGCCATCCGGCAGCGCGGCGAGGCCGTAGGGCCGGCGCAGCATGGCGGCCTCGGCCTCCAGGCTCTGGAAGACCAGGCCCTCGTCCCTGTTGTCTCCGGGCTCGCCCGGCCCCGTCAGCTTGGCGGCGGTGCCGTCTGCCGCCAGGCGCAGCACGCGATCGCCGCCCGACTCCGTGAGGTACACGCCGCCGCCGGGGGCCGGCAGCAGGCGCGCGTTGAAGCCGAGGTTCAGGGTGGGGCCCACGGGCACGGGCTCGCTGGCGGAGGCTGCGAGCCGCAGCACCTTGCCCTTGAGGCCCGTCGTCGCCACCCACACGGCCCCGTCCGCGGTCGCGGTGACGCCGCTGAAGCCGCCGTCCGGGCCCGTCGCGAGGCGCCGCAGCACGCCGTCCTTGCCGATGGCGAGCAGCCGCGGCGAGAAGCTCTTGTTGACGGCCTCCTCCGTCAGGTAGATGGTGCCGTCGGCGCCCAGGGCCACGCCCGTCGGGCCTGCGAGGCCAGCCTGGGTGGCGGGGCCACCCTCGCCGGCCTGGCCGGCGCTGCCCGTGCCCGCGACGACCTGCACCTTGCCCTGGGCCGTGAGGCGCACCAGCCGGTGGGCGCTGCGCTCGACCACGAGCAGGCCGCCGTCCGGCTCGGCGGCGAGGTCGCTGATGGCCTCGAAGGTGGCGTCGGCGGCCGCGATGCCGTCGCGGACGCTGCCCGTCAGGTCGTCGCCCGCGAGCACCGAGACGGCCCCGTCCGGCGTGATCTTGCGGATGCGTCCCGCCACGCTCTCCGCGACGTAGGTGTTGCCGGCGGCGTCGCGGGCCACGGCCACGGGCAGCGCGAGGGGCACCTGGGTGGCCTGCAGGCCCTGGCCCAGGTTCGCCTGCCCGACGAGCAGGATCGCCTTGATGCGCTCGAGCGTGTCGTCGAGGGGCTTGGCCTGCGTGCGCAGCTTGGCGAGGGCGGCGGCCATCCGGTCCGGCCTGTAGGCGGGCACCTCGGCCGGCAGCAGGGCGCGGGCCTCCTCGACCTCCTTGCGCAGCAGCGTGTTCTCCCGCGCGGGCAGGCGGTCGAGCACCGTTTGCTGCTGCTTGACGTACTCGCCAAGGACGTAGGCGGCCGCGAGCGAGGCCGAGGTGTCGAGGTCCACGGCGGCGGGGCCGCCGGCCCCCTTGTTCGCCACGAGGGCGCGCAGCTCGCCGTCGTCGCCCGCGAGCTTGGGGTTCAGCCGCACGCGCAGCACCACGTTCTCGTCGGGCAAGGTGGCCTTCAGCTGGTAGCGCCCCTCGGCGTCGCTGGTGGCCGTGAGCGGCTGGCCGTCCTGGTCGACGAGGACGCGGCCGGCCGCGTCGAGCACCTCCACCACGGCGTCGGCGAGCAGGTCCTCCTTCAGGCGGCCCTGCTGGCGCAGCCCGTAGAACTTCGTCTTGCCGAGCATCGAGCCCGAGTTGTTCGAGAGGATGCGGCCGGACTCCGGCGAGATCACCGCCCCGCCGGCGTCGGAGATCAGGGCGCCGCCGGCGTCCGAGATCAGCGAGCCGCCCGCGTCGGACACCAGCTTGACCTTGCCTGACAGGTCCCGCAAGATGCCTGTCTCGATCCGTCGCGTCAGGCCGGTGGCCGGTAGCGTCGGGGCCTTGCTGGCCGCCTGCGTGGGGGCCTTGGTGGCCGTGCCGCGCCCGGTCGTGGGGCGGCTGGGAGCAGGGCCCGGCGCCTGGGTGGTGCAGGCTGGCAGCGCCAGCAGCGTGGCGAGCGTGAGGGACAGGAGTGGGCGGGGTGCGGGCATGAGACCTCGGGCCGGCAGGGACCTGCCAGTAGTTGTACCCGGAAAGGAGCGGAGCGTGATGGGGCAGAGGCGCCAAGAGGGGGCACGACGGGGCGGGGCCGTGGGGCCGCTCGCCCTGCTGGCGGCCATCGCAGCTGCGGGGCCCGGGCTTGCCGCGCCTTCGCCCGCGCCGGCCGCCGCGACGGAGGTCCGCCTGGTGCTCGCGACGGGGCACGTGCTGGCCGTCTCGCCGCTCGGGCGCTGGGAGCTGCGGGACCCGGTCGGCAAGCGCCTGCTCGCGAGCGACGCCGAGGCGCCCGTGCGGCTCGGCCGGGGCCGGCTGGAGGTCTCGCACCTCTTCGGCACCTTCCGCTTTCACCTGCCTGCGCCCGCCTGGCGGGTGCCCGGGGGGCCCGTGCGGGTTGGCCGGGATGCCGGTGGGGGCCTGTGGCTGGAGCAGGGCGAGGCCACGTGGCGCTTTTCGCGCGTGGGGCCGGCGACCCTGCGGGTGGCGGTGGCCGCCCGGGCGCCCGGCACCAGCCGGCTGGCCCTCGGCCTGCGGGTGGATCCGCGCGACCGTTGCTTCGGCTTCGGGTCGCGCACCAACGCCAGCCACCAGGCCGGCCGGCGCGTCGAGAACTGGGTGCAGGAGGGCGGCAACGGCAAGACCGACCGGCCGGTCTTCGGCATCTCGAACCACCCGACGGCCTCGCATGTGCCCGTTCCCTTCTGCCTGAGCACGGCCGGCTTCGGGGTGACGATCGAGGGGGCGCGGCGCTCCACGTGGGACGTCGGGCTCGACCGCCCCTCGGGGCTAGGCGTCACGGTCGAGGGTGATCGCGCGGCGTTGCTGCTCGATGTGGGGCCCACGCCCGCCGCGATCCTGCAGCTGCACACGGCCCGCATTGGGCGCCCCACGATGCCCCCTCTCTGGGCCTTCGGGCCCACGGAGTTCGGCAAGGGCGGCACCGACGCCGTCTGGCGCAAGGCGCGGATGCTGCGCGAGGCCGGCGTGCCCGCGTCCGCGATCTGGTACGAGGACTGGGTCGGGCTTCAGCACGGCCCGCTGCCGGGCCTCACGCACCTGCCCTGGGGCCGCTGGGTGGTGGACCCCGCCCACTACCCCGACGTGGGCGGCCTCAACGCGCGCCTGGAGGCCCTGGGCTTCAAGTCGCTCGGCTACTTCAACCCCTTCTTGAGCGACGGCGACCCCCACGCCCGCGAGGCCTTCGAGCAGGGCTACGCGCTGAAGGACGCCGCTGGCCGGACGGTGTTTTCGCCCGGCCCGTTCGGGATGGTCGCCCACCTCGACCCCACCCACCCGGGGGCCCGCCGCTGGGCGTTCGAGCGCCTCGCGGCCTTCGAGCGGCTCGGCTTCGACGGGGCCATGGTGGACTTCGGCGAGTGGGTGCCGCCGGAGGCGCGCTTCGCGGACGGGTCAACGGGCTGGGAGCAGCACAACCGCTACCCGGACCTGTGGGCCGGGCTGCACCGGGCCTTCTGGGACCAGGCCCGCCCTGACGGCGACTTCGTGTTCTACACCCGGGCCGGCTGGACGGGCGCCGCGCGCGCGGCGACGTACATGTGGGCGGGGGACCAGAACACCGACTGGGGCGACGACGACGGCTTCCCCACGGCCCTGCGCGCCATCTTGTCGGCGGGGCTCTCCGGCGTGCCGCTCATGACCCATGACGTCGCGGGCTTCGCCACCCTGGGTGATCGCGGCGTCACCAAGGAGCTCTACCACCGCTGGGTGGCGTTCGGGGCCTTCAGCACCTTCATGCGCACGCACTCGGGCCAGAAGTTCAGCCTCAACTGGCGCCTCGACTCCGACCCGGAGACCCTGGCGCACCACCGGCGCTACGCCCGGGCCCACATGGCGCTGCTGCCCTACCGCCGCGCGGTGGTGCGGGAGGCCGTGGCGTTGGGCCTGCCGGCGATGCGGCACATGTGGCTGGCCTTCCCCGAGGCCCGCGAGGCGCGGGACATCGAGGATGCTTACATGCTGGGCCCCGAGCTGCTCGTGGCGCCCGTGATGGTGCCTGGCGCCACCAGCCGGCGCGTGTGGCTGCCGCCGGGCGGCTGGGTCGACTGGTGGACGGGGCGCCGCGAGCCCGGCGGCGGGTGGCTGGAGGTGCCAGCCCCCCGGGACGTGCTGCCGGTGTGGGTGCGCGCGGGGGCCGTCGTGCCCGTCTGGCCGGAGTCCGTGATGACGGCCTTGCCGGGGGCTGACCCGGCCGTGCCCGGCCCCGCCTCGGTGGCGGGCACCCTGCAGGTGCGCCTCTTCGCGGGGCCGGCCCGGCGCTTCACGCTGGCGGACGGCACGCGGCTCCACCACCTGCCCCCCGCGGGGGTGGGGGCCGCAGCCACCCCCCGGGCCGCCACCCTCGACGGCCGGCCCATCGCCCTCAGGCGCGAGGGCCGGGCCTGGGTGGCGCGAGGCGAGGCGGCGGGCTCGGAGGCCCTGCTGGAGGTCGACACGGTGGCCGGCCCCTGGCGCCTGCGCGTGGAGGGGGCGCCAGGGCCCATCGGGAAGCTCGTCGCGCGCCTCGAGCCCTGAGGACCCGGGCAGGCGCACCCGTCAGAGCTTGAAGGTGCTGTCCGGGGGCGTCGCGTCCCAGACGAAGCGCAGGAACTGGAAGGTCACGACGGGTCGCTCGGCCACCATCATGGCCATGGCGACGGGCTGCAGGGTGGCGGGGTCCACCGCGAGCAGCTCGCGCGTGAGCTCGGTGTCGAGGCGGCGCACGCCCGAGATGGAGACCCAGCTGGCCTTGGGGGCGGCCGGCAGCGCCTTGATTCCCTCCCATGTTGCGCCGGACGAGGTCAGGCGCTGCAGGTGGGCGATCGGGTGGTTGTCCGTGAAGTAGTGGTTGCGGTTGGTGATGAGGCGGGTGTCGCTCGCCTTCATGGTGATGGGCACGAGGCCGAGCGCCCCGCCACCCTTGACGCGCACCTGGGTGGGGGAGTTCATCACCAGCACAGAGCCTGCCAGGAAGGCGGTGGTGCTCTCCAGCACCTGGGCGCGCAGCCGGGTGGGGCTCGCCCAGGTCATCCGCGAGCGGCTGGAGGAGCTGCGCTCCTGCGCGACGCGCTTGCCGCCGTAGTAGCTGCCCGACGAGCTGGCCTTGACCTCGACCTCGATGCCCGAGGTGCGGGCGAGCCGGTCGCGCAGCTTGGCGAGCAACGCGGGGCCGTCCGGCGCTGGAGCGGCCGGCTGGCCGGGCGCCGCCGAGGCCCCCGGCGACAGGGAGGGGCGCGCCGGGCGCGGGGTGGCGCCGGACGAGCCGCAGGCGGCGAGCAGCAGGGAGAGCCCCGTGATGGCGACGATGGCACCACGCATGGCGTCAGAACCCGAACCAGCCGCGCAGCACGTCTCCGAGCCGCTGCATGGCGTTGAGGGGCTCGCCCGTCTCGACCCGCAGCGCGTGCGGGGGCGTCGAGTTGGCGGGGTACACCACCCGGACGCGCACCGAGGTGGCCTCGCCGGGCGCCAGCTTGATCGTCGTCAGGGGGACGGTGGCCACCTCTCCGGCCCTCTGGCTGACGTGCACGTGCTCTGTCCGCGTGCGCCCGGCGGCGTCCGTCACGTCGATCGCGATGGCGCCGCGGAACACGCGCGAGAGCTGCGGCAGGGGCTTGCCGGGGGAGTCGAAGTACAGCCGCACCTCGCGAGGCTGCTGGCTGTCGTTGCGCAGCGGAAGCGCGAGGTCGTAGGTCACGCCGTAGTTGCCGTGCGCGGCGTAGGCCGTGTCTCCGTAGCGGCGGGCGAGCGGCGCGGCCTGGTCCTGGCCCGTGCCGAGCGTGTTGCTGCGCTTGCCCACCAGCACCCAGCTCTTGCTGTCGGCTTGGTCCGTGACGCGGAAGGCCTCGCCGTCCGTCGTCAGGCTGCCGCGCCAGGCGGCCCCTGTCTGCACGCCGGCCACGCGGCCGAAGATCAGCTGGCCGGGGGCCCCGGGCTGTGTGGCGATCGGGTCGTGCGAGCTGCGGGGCATGAGGTCCCCGGCGTCGAGCCGACGCTTGACGGAGGCGGCCGTCGGCGGGGCGTCCTCGATCACGACGGCGCCGTTCACGGGCCCCTCGGTCGTGAACCGGAAGGCGCCCGTCCCCTCGTTGCCGGGCGGCAGCCGCAGGGCGTGCACGACGCGCGTCTCGCCGGGCGCCAGCACGACCTCATCGGCTTTGATGGCGCGGCCGCCGCGCAGGAAGTCCATCGCCGTCTTGTCGCCAGGCCCGCTGGCGCGCATCCCCCAAGGGTCGGGGGCGGGCACGGGGCCGTGGTCGCGGTAGGGGGCCTGGTTGGTGATGGTGGCTGCGGAGGGCCCGACCTTCACCCGCACGGGCGCGGTGCCCGGGTTGTGCAGCACCAGGGCCTGGAACAGGTCCCGCTCCGAGCGGTTCTGGTGGTGGGTGAAGACCTCGAACGGGCCCATGAAGGGGTAGTTCAGGTGCGAGGCGCCGGCCCCGGGCAGGGTGGAGACGATGACGCCGGGCCCGTAGACGATCTCGGGGTGGTTCGAGTTGAGCACGGGCACCTGGTCGAGGCCGCCCGGCAGCGGCTGCACGCCGTTGAGGCCCGTCGTCAGGGTGAGCGCGTCGCCTGCCCGGGGCGCGGAGGCCGCAGGCGGCGGGGCCGCCGGCGGCGCGCCGGACGGCACGGGCGGGAGGCCAGCGGGCTTGTTCGAACCATTGGGGCGGATCGACATCGGGGCTCCTCAGCGGGGTGCAACGGGCTTGCCATCTATTGTATTCCCGGAACGAGTTTCACGGAGGTTTCAGCCCGTTCGCCACCAGGTTAACGGCTGATTAATAATGTGCCCAGATCACGGTTTATGAAACCTTGAGGCAAGGGGGCCAACTTTGGAACCGCGCTGGAACGCCACGCGGCGATGACGGTGGGGAAGGCCCCCACACCGGACGACACGCCCCATGCCCCTCCCAACTATCAACGCTGCCCCGCCCCTCGCGGCCCCGCCCGCCCGGCGGCCGGAGGCCATCTTGCCTGCCGTCCACCCCGCGCTGCTGCGGCCCTGGGCCGCGGTGGCGGGCATCTTGCCCCTGCCGGGCGGGCTTGACCGCACGCCCGTCTTGAACTCGAACCACCCCGAGATCGTCCGGGCGCCGGGCATCGCCCTCTCGACCCTGGCCCGCGTCGGCCCTGCCCACCTCGACCGCGCCTTCGAGGGCCCGTTCGAGATCTTCAGCCACCATGTCAACGGCACGGGCCGGGACCTGCACCAGGCCATCGTGCTGCACAACGACGGCGAGCGGCCCGTCACCGTCACGCTCGGGCCCTCGGCCGTGCGGCTTGGCCTGTACGCCCTCTTCTTTCGGCTGCGCGGCCCCCTCGACGCCGTCCTCAAGGCCATCTTGCGCGACCGCGACGCCGTGATGGGCCCTGGCCCCGCCGTGGCCGAGGCCCTGCTGGCGGGCCGCCGCCAGCGGCCCGAGCCCGCGCTCGTGGTGCCCCCCGGCCAGACCGTCGTGCTCGACGCCCGCAGGCTCGCCCCGTGGGCCGTGGCGAGCAGCAAGTGGCAGCTCGCGAGCGATGGCCCCGTGCGCGCCGCCGTGCTCTTCGACGCCGGCCCGCTCGACGCCCCGCGCGCGGACGCCGTGCTGCGCCGGGGGCACCTCGCCGGCCGCAACCCCACGGACCTCGCCCCCACGCCACCGGGCGACACGGGCGGGCGCTTCATCTTCGGCCGCGTGGCCGGCATCCAGGCCGGCGCGACGTGGCGCGGCACGCTCGGGTCGCGGCCCGGCGAGCCGGGCGTCGTGCTTGGCGAGGCCCCGCAGGACCTCGCCTGGCCCATCGCGACCAAGCGGGGGCACCTGCTCGGCACTGGCCAGGACCAGACGGCCCCCATCGTGAGCCGGCTCTACGACGCCGCCTACGCCGCCCACGGCAACTACGGCGTCACCTACGACCTCGCGCTGCCGCTGCGCAACGCGACGGCCCGCCCGCGCCGCGTGGAGCTGTGGCTCGACAGCCCCGAGCCGACGCCCGGCATGCCGCTGGCCTTCTCGGGGCCCGTGGAGGTCTCCTGGGTCGACGCTGCCGGCCGCGCCCACCGGGTGCTGAGCCGCCTGACCACCCGGCCCGAGCGCGGCGCCCGCGTCGCCACGCTGGAGGTGCCGGCCGGCCACACGCTGGACGCCCGCGTGCGGCTCGTCTACCCCGCGGACGCCACGCCCCCGCAGGTGCTGCGGCTGCGCGGGGCCTGACGGGCGTTCAGGCCAGCCGTTCGCGCCCCCAGCGGGTGGGCAGCCGCCGGGCAAGCCAGTCGAGCACCCGCCCGACGCGCGTCGCGCGCGCGTCGAGCCGGGCCTGGCCCGCCGGACCCTCGCGCCGCAGCGCCACGGCGTCGTCCCAGGCCTTCGCCCGCAGCCGGCTGATGGCCTGGCCCGCGAGCCACTCGTCCACGGGGCCGAGGGCCGCGTCCAGGGCCCCCACGGCCGAGCCGCCCGGGGCCAGGAAGCGCGCCGCGAGGAGGTCCTGCACGCGGTCGACGTTGCGCCGCATGGTCTCGTTGAAGCGCATGTAGTCGGCCCGGTGGGCTGGCGTTGGGCCCGTGGCCGCCGCCGCCAGGGCGAGGTCGTGCGTGAGGTGGGCGTTCATGGCGAGCAGCACGTCGCCCATCACCGGCCCGTCGCCGGCCCTGGCGCGGTCCAGCGCCAGGAGCCAGGCGGCCGGGACCGCCGCGCGTTGGCCCGCGTCGTGGGCCTCGACCGCGTCGAGGTAGCGCTGGGCGAAGTCGAGCGCGAGCCGGGTCATCCAGGCCGGGTCGGCGTAGTAGCCCGGCTGCTGGACCTCGGCGGCCATGTCGCTCACCTGCATTGCGTAGACGGCGGCGAAGGCCGCCCGGTGGTCCTGCCGCGCCGCCAGGCTTGCCGCGAGGTCCGCCAGCGCCCGGGCTGCGGCCGCCAGGGTGGGGGCGGGGGGGCGACGGGTCGCGAGCCAGGCGTCGGGTCGGGGCGCGGCCGTCCGGGGGGCGGCCACAGGCCGAGCGCTGGAGGGCGCCAGGACGCGGGTGGGGCGCACGGCTGGGAGGGGCATCGGGGGCTCCTGGCGGGTGGGGGCACCCCCTTTGTCACCCGCTGCCCCAACGGGGTGCCAACACCTTGCCCCAGGCGCGGCCAAGATCAGGTTAAGCCGGCCTGAAGGGTCGGGTCAGATCAGGCCGCGCTTCACCCAGGAGGCCGGCACGGCCTGCCCGACGGCGTCGATGACGCGCGCGTTCCAGGTGGCGCGCCTGACGACGGGCGCGTAGGCAGGCTCCCCCCGCTGCGCGATCGCCATCGCGTGGCGCCAGGCCGTTGCCCGCCAGGCCGCGATCATGCGGCCGGCGAGCCACTCGTCGAGGGGTCCGGCCAGCTTGTCGAGCGTGCCCGCGATCGAGCCCCGCGGCCGCAGGTGGCCCTCCAGCAGGGCCTGCACGCCGTCGACGTTCGCCTTCAGGCAGGCGTTGAAGCGCTCGAAGTCCTTGCGGTGGCTCGGCTCGCCGCCCGTGGCCGCGACGCTGAGGGCGAGGTCGTGGTTGATGTGCGCGTTCATCGAGAGCATCAGCTCGTTCGTGACGGGGCCCCGGGCCTGGCGCGCGTGGTCGAAGGCCCGCAGCCAGGCCTCGGGCACGGCGGCCCGGTCGCCCTGCTCGTAGGCGTCGAAGGCGTCGAAGTAGCGCTGGGCAAAGTCCAGCGCCATGCGCGTCATCCAGGCCGGGTCGGCGTAGCGGCCGGGCACGGCGAGGTCGGCGGCCATGGCGCGGACCTGCATCTCGTAGATGGCGGGGAAGATCGCGCGGCGATCGCCCTGCGCCGCCAGCCGGCGCGAGAGCGCGCCCAGCTGGCCGATGGCGGCCTCCAGCGTGGCCGGCGGCGGCTCGCGCAGCGCGAGGAAGGCCGGTGGCTTCGGCGGGAGCGGGCTGAGCGCGCGGGCCTCCACGGGCACCAGCGCCGCCCGCGAGGAGGCGACGGCGCCGAGGCTGGGCGAACGACGCAACGAGCTGACAGGGGTCTGCATGGCCAAGTTGTCGGGCGGGGCCAGGTTGTTCTTGCCAAAGAGGTAGTTAATGGTCAGTTAAGCATTCACGATGCTCTGCTTCGCGAGCAGGGTGCCCGGCCTGGGATGCCACGCGCCAGCAGGCCGCACGCCTAGGCCCCACCCGCCGACGCGGCAGCCTCGCGCCGGGTCCCGCCCCGATGCGGTACGCTGGGGCCATGCTGCTCGACACCATCGCCGCCCTCGCCACCGCCGCCGGGCCTGCCAGCGTGGCCATCGTGCGCGTCTCGGGGCCCGAGGCCGTGGCCGTGGCCGAGCGCCTGTTCCGGAGCCCGGCTGGCCGGGTGCCCGCCGTGCCGCTCGGCGCCGCCGGCAGCCACCGGGCCCACGTCGGCTGGCTCGTCGACCCCACCACCGAGGCGCGCGTCGATCAGGCGCTGGTGCTGGTCATGCGCGGGCCGCGCAGCTTCACGGGCGAGGACGTCGTCGAACTGCAGACCCACGGGGGCGCCGCCGCCACCCGGGTGCTGGAGCTGGTGCTGGCGCAGGGCGTGCGGCTCGCGGCGCCGGGTGAGTTCACCAAGCGGGCCTTCCTGCATGGCCGGCTCGACCTCGCGCAGGCCGAGGCCGTCGCCGACGTCGTGGACGCCCGCTCCGAGCGGGCGCTCTCGCTGGCGCTGGCCCAGCTGGAGGGCCGGCTGTCCCGTGACGTCGCCGCGACCCGTGCCGCCCTCGTGGGGCTGCTGGCGCGGTTGGAGGCGGCCATCGACTTCCCCGACGAGGTCGAGGACGTGGCGCCCGACGAGGCCGTGGCGCTGCTGACGGGGGCCCTTGGCGACGTGGGGGCCGTGCTCGCCACGGCGCACGAGGGGGAGGTCTTGCGGGAGGGGGTGGCGCTGGCGATCGTGGGGCGGCCGAACGCGGGCAAGTCGAGCCTGCTCAACGCGCTGGTGGGTCGCGAGCGCGCCATCGTGACGGCGGTGCCCGGCACCACGCGGGACGTGCTGGAGGAGGGGCTGGTGCTGGGCGGTGTGGCCTTCCGCGTGGCCGACACGGCGGGCATCCGCGAGACGGAGGACCCCGTGGAGGTGATCGGCGTCGCGCGGTCGCGCGCGGCGCTGGCGGCGGCCGGCGTGGTGCTGCTCGTGGTCGACCTCGTGGCGGGCGTGGGCGAGCTCGAGCTTGCCCTCGCGGCGGAGGCCGGCGGTCGGCCCCTCGTGGTGGTGGGCAACAAGCTCGACGCCTGGGGCGGGGAGGGCGACGCGGCGGGCGTGCTGGCGGGGCTCCCTGGCCGCCCCGTGCTGGTGTCGGCCGCCACGGGGGAGGGGCTGGCGGCGCTGCGGCGGCTGCTGCCTGAGGTGGCCCTCGCTGGCCTGGAGGCGCCCTCGCCCGTCGCCATCAACGCCCGGCACCGGCAGTGCCTGGCCCGGGCGCAGCGCCACCTGGCCGAGGCGCTCGGCTCGGCGCGGGCCTGGCTGCCCGCGGACTTCCTCGCCATCGACGTGAAGGCGGCGATCGCGGCGCTGGGCGAGGTCACGGGCGACGCCATCACGGAGGACGTGATCGAGGAGGTGTTTCGGCGGTTCTGCGTGGGGAAGTGAGGCGGCTG
>JAYKHR010000132.1:0-37056 GCA_035285125.1 Candidatus Sericytochromatia bacterium
CAGCCCACCCGCAGCCGCGTGCCGGGCCCGGCCCCGAGCACCGCCTCGTTCACGACAGGCAGCAACTCGGCCTGGACGAAGTTGCGGATGGCACGGCCGCCCAGCTGGCAGACCTCCGGCCGGCGCATGTGGGCCTGGATGGCGGCCACCACGGCGCGGTCGAAGGCCACCGTCACACCGTGCAGCTCGCGCGCCGAGGCGGAGATGCCCCGCAGGAACTTGTCGGCGATCGCCGCGACGTGGGCCTCCCGCAGCATGTCGAAGACCACGACGTTGGCCTCGCCGATGCGGCCGAGCAGCTCCGGGCGCCCGATCCCCACGAAGTGCGCCTGCACCGCCTCCCGGTAGTGGGCCTGCACCTGCTCGTAGCCCCAGCCGGGCTCCAGCGCCGGGCGCACCACGTCCCGCCCACCCACCTGCTCGCGGCGCGTGGAGCCGAGGTTGCTGGTGAAGACGAGCACGCTCTGGGCGAAGGAGACCGTCTCGCCGTGGCCGTCCGTCAGGCGCCCGTCGTCCAGCACCTGCAGGAACCGGTCGAGCACGCGCGGGTGGGCCTTCTCGAGCTCGTCGAAGAGCACGACGCTGAAGGGCCGGGCCTTCATCCAGTTCGTCAGCTGCCCGCCGGCGTCGTGGCCGACGTAGCCGGGCGGCGCCCCCACCAGGCGATCGGCCGTGTGTTCCTGGCCGTACTCGCTCATGTCGAAGCGCGCGAAGGCCGTGGGGTCCTTGAAGATCAGCTCCGTGAGGGCCTTCGCGAGCTCCGTCTTGCCCACGCCCGTGGGGCCCACGAACAGCAACACCCCCTTGGGCCGCGCCGAGGCGCGCCCGGCGCCCTCGAGTTGCACGCCGCCGCGCGCCGACACGAGCACGCGCCGGACGGCCTCCACCGCCGCCTCCTGCCCGATCACCGAGGCCCCCAGCGTTGCGGTGGCCTGCCGCAAGGTGGTGACCTCGACCTCGGCCCAGGGGTCCTCCCGGCGGCCGTGGCGGAAGAAGTCCACCAGGCGGCGCGCCTCGCCGACGGGCAGGCCGTCGTGGTGGGAGGCCAGCCGCAGCGCCTCCAGGTCGCGGGTCGTGAGCCCGTCCGTCAGCGTCGCCAGCTCCGCCAACAGCCCGGGCGCCGGCCTCTCCCCGGGCTTGACGCCGTGGAACTGCCGGAACTGCTGCCGGAAGAACTCCCGGCGCTCCGCGAGGCCCGGTCGCTCGACGCAAATCGTCACCAGCTGCGGGTTGTCACGGTGCAGCCACCCCGGCAGGAGGGCGAGGTTCGCCGCCACCAGCACCAACGCGTGGCGCCTGCCGTCCGGGCCGCGTCGGGCTCGCACGGCTTGCGCCTCGCCAAGGGCCTGATCCAGCAGCACCTGCAACCCGCGGTCGTCCGACGGGTGGAAGTTGCCGGGGTTGAACAGGCGGTCCGCGCCCTCGAGCACGGCCGCCATCGGCTCGGCCCTGGCCACGCCGACGGCCTTGCGCAGCAGCGGCAGGGCCACGGCGAGATCGCCCAAGTAAGGCGTCCCTGCGGCGTCCGCGTCGATCCCGCCGACGCGGGCCTCGAAGCGGCGGCGCGCCGCCCTGGGATCGTCCCCGGCGAACACCAGCCCGTCGGAGGTGTTGTAGCGACACCGCAGCGTGTAGCCCAGGGCCCCCAGCACGGCGTCCAGGACCTCCGGGAAGGTCTTGCAGGCCCCCCCGAACGACACGAGGTCCCGGACGTTGCCGTGAAGCAGCACGTGCTTTCCGCGGGCAAGCTGCCGCACCAGCGCCACCACCCACCGGGCGGAGGCCTCCTCGGGCAGAGGCCTGCGCCGCCCCCCCGTGAAGGCCACCGCCACCCCCGGGCGGGCGCCGTCGCCCGGTTCCTGCTCCAGCCCGGCCGCCTTGCGCATCGTGCACCTCCTCCACCGCCAAGTGCCCACGTGGACACAGGAGGCATCCCGGCCGCCAGGCGGAAGGCAAGGCCCCTGGCAGGGACGGGAGGGCGTGGCCTGGTTGCCTGGAGAGGCAGCCAAGCCACGGTGGAGGGAAAGGCAGCCAAGGCCCAGGGCAGTAACGAGGAGGGAAAGGCCCGGTGCAGGGCAGCCAGCGCCGGGTACAGGATCAGTGGCGCGGAAGATTAGACAGGAGGGCTCCCCATGGCTGACATCACGACAAGCGCAGCGGCCCCGGCCACGGGATCCTTCCCCACCCAGAAACCGCTGGCAGCGAAGCCCGAAGAGGCCCCCCAGGCCCCCAAGATGGGGACGGACACCCTCGCGCTGGCGGGCGCCCCGCGCGCCGACGAGCACCAGTACTTCGGCCACCAGCCCCGCGTCACCCTGTCGTGGGTCATGAAGCAGCCCCTCTGGGCCGACGACCGCAGCGCCATCAAGGCCGATCAGTGGGCCAAGATGCCCGAGAGCCAGCGCCAGGATATCCTCGCGATGATGCCCCACGACGCAGCCCGCAGCCAGTTCCTCAGCGGCATGGACCCCAACGTGGCCGCAGCCAGGGAGCAGATGAAGGACCTCGCCAAGCGCGCCATCTCGAAGATCAACGAGCTGGCCGAGCGCGAGCGGGAGAAGCGGGCGGCGGAGGCGGGCAAAACGCCTCCACAGTGAGGTGTTGACCCCTCACCCCCGCCCCAACGCCCGCACCAGCGCCGCCCGCGCCGTCGCCAGGTTGAACCGCTCCTGGATCCCCTGCGCCCGGGCGCTGGCGTGCGCAAGCTGCGCGTCGCCGAGCTCGAGGATGGACCCCACGCCCGCCGCGTAGCGCCCCTCGGCCAGCTGGAGCTGCCGCCAGGCGGCCTGCGTGGCCGCGTCGGCCGCCTGGGTGGCCGCCCGGGCCGTCGCCACGCGCAGCTGCGCCTGCTCCACCCCCAGCCGCACCTGCTGTCGCAGGCCCTCGGCCTCAGCGCGCACGGCCTCCAGCGCCGCCAGCGCGGCCTCGGCCTGGGCCTCGCGCTGGCCGCTGGTGTAGAGCGGCCAGCTCAGGCCGACGCCGAGGCTCCAGAAGTTGTTGGGCGTGCCGACGGGCGAGCCGTTGGTGCCCGCCCCCGCGCTGGCCCGCACGCCGGGCAGGGTGGCGCGCTCGGCGGCCTCCGCCGTCAGCGCCTGCGCCTGCACGCGGGCCTCCAGCGCCGCCACGTCGGGCCGCCGGGCGATCGCTTCGGCCACCAGCGTATCCAGCGGCCGCCCTTCGCCCGTCACCGGCGGCATCGAGGCCGCCGCCAGCCGGAACCCGGCCGCCGGAGGACGCCCCATCGCCTGCGCCAGCTGGGCGCGCGCAAGCTGCAACCCGCTCTCGGCGTTGAGCAGGTCCAGCCGCGCCCGGGCCAGGTCCCGCGTGGCCTGCGCGAGCTCGATCGGGGCCCGCGAGCCCACCTCCACCAGGCTGCGCACGCGCCCCTCGTGCCGCTGGCGGTTGGCGACGGTGTCGCGCGCCACGCCGAGCAGGGCCTCGCTGGCCTGGGCCGCGAAGTAGGCCGTGCGCACCTGCAACACCACGTCCTGCTCCGTGCCGGCGACGCCCAGGGCTGAGGCCTCGGCCTGGCTGGCCGAGGCCTCCGCCCGGCGCCAGCCCTGCCCGAAGTCCCAGACCAGCTGGTCCGCGTTGAGGCCGGCGGCGTAGGTGCCGAGGTTCGTCACGGGCACGCCGACCTGGTTCACGTTCTGCCGCGCCGGGCCGAGCTGGTAGCTGGTGGCGATCGAGAGCTGCGGGCCGAGCGCGCCCTGGGCCTGGCGCACGCCCGCCCGCGCGCCGGCGAGCTCCGCGCGGGCCCTGGCCACCTGGGGCTGGTGGGCGAGGGCCGTCTCCACGGCCTGCTCCAGCGTCAGCGTGGGGGCGGGCGCGGCCAGCGCAGGGGCCGGCGCCAGCAGGGCAGCAGCAAGGGGCAGGGCGGCCAGCGCACGCATCACTCGAACCTCAGGGCGTCGATGGGCTTGAGGCGGGAGGCCTTGAGGGCGGGGTAGAGCCCGAACGCCACCCCCACCGCGGCCGCAAAGGCAATCGCCAGGGCCGCCACCCCGGGCGAGAAGGTCACGGGCCAGCCGAACTTGGCGCCGAGGGCCTCTCCGATGCCGAAGCCCACGCCGAGGCCGGCGAACCCGCCGATGGCCGACAGCACCACGGCCTCGATCAGGAACTGCTGCAGGATGTGCGCCGGCCGGGCGCCCAGGGCCATCCGGAGGCCGATCTCGCGCGTCCGCTCCGTCACGGACACCAGCATGATGTTCATGATGCCGATGCCGCCCACCAGCAGGCTGACGGCCGCGATGCTCGCGAGCAGCAGCGTGAAGGTGCGCGAGCCCTCCTGGCTGGCAGCCGCGTACTCGGAGAGGTTCCGGATCGAGAAGTCGTCATCCTCGCCCGGCGGCAGCCGGTGGCGGTCGCGCAGCAGGGCCGTGACGGCCGCCTCCGTGCGCGCCATCGCGTCCGCCGAGCGGGCCTGCACCAGCACGCTGCCCCCCACGAAGCGGCCTGAGCCGCCCTGGATGCGCGTCAGGAAGGTGGTGGAGGGCACCACCACGACGTCGTCCTGGTCCTGCCCGATGGCCGACTGGCCCTTCGGCGCCAGCAGCCCCACCACGCGGAAGGGCACGTTGCGGATCATCACGGTCTGGCCGACGGGGTCGTAGCCCCCGCCGAACAGCGCATCTGCCACGACGGCACCCAGCACCGCCACGGCGGCCCGGCCCTCGACCTCGGCGTCGGTGAAGAAGGCCCCCGACTGGAGGCGCCAGTTCCGGATGGCGAAGAAGGCCTCGTTGGCGCCCGTGACCGTCGTGGCCCAGTTCTGGCCCTGGCACACCACCTGCGCCCCGGCCCGCAGCTGCGGCGAGGTGGCGGCCACGCCCGGGATCTCGCGCTTCAGGGCCCGGACGTCGTCCCATGTGAGCGTCGAGGCAGATCCCGCGCCACCCCGTACGCCCGAGCTCGAGGAGGGGGCGCCCGGCACCAGCACCATCAGGTTCGAGCCCATCGTCGCGAACTGGGCCTGCACCTGGGCCTTGGCGCCCTCACCGATCGCCACCATCGCAATCACGGCGGCCACCCCGATGATCACGCCGAGCACGGTCAGGAACGACCGCAGCTTGTTACGCAGCAGGGCCTTGAGGGCGATGCGGACGGTCTGCCAGATCGTCATGCGGCCCCCCCCGGCTGGCCCAGCTCACGCGGCGCCTGGCGCTCGTCGGAGGCGATGCGGCCGTCGCGCATCACGATGACGCGGCCGGCGCAGGCCGCGATGTCGGCCTCGTGGGTCACCATCACCAGGGTGATGCCGCTGCGCCAGAGCGCCTGGAACAGCGCCATGATCTCGACAGAGGTGCGCGAGTCGAGCGCCCCGGTGGGCTCGTCCGCGACGATCAGCCGGGGGCGCGTCACCAGCGCCCGGGCGATCGCCACCCGCTGCTGCTGCCCGCCCGAAAGCTGGTTGGGGTGGTGGTGGGCCCGCGCGGCGAGGCCGACGCGCTCCAGGGCCTCCAGCGCCCGCGCGAGGCGCGCCCGGGCCGGCACCCCGGCGTAGACCAGGGGCAGCTCGACGTTCTCGAGCGCCGAGGTGCGCGGCAGGAGGTTGAAGCTCTGGAACACGAAGCCGAGCGCCTGATTGCGCAGGTCTGCCAGGGCCGCGGCATCGAGGCGAGAGACGTCGCGCCCCGCGAGCTCGAAGCGCCCTCCGTCGGGCTGATCGAGGCAGCCGATGACGTTCATCAGCGTGCTCTTGCCAGAGCCCGAGGCGCCCATCACCGCGACGAACTCCCCCTCGGCGATCGTCAGCGAGACGTCGTCGAGGGCGCGCACCATCGAGTCCCCCGCGCCATAGGCGCGACGCAGGTTGCTGAGTTGCAGGAGGGCGGCTGTCATGAAAGCGTCAGAGCCGCATGCGCGGCCCGCCGGAGCGCCCGGGCCGGCCCGCCCCACCCGCTGCGCCCCCGGCCGCCTCCGTGATCACGGCCTCGCCGGCTTGCAACTCGCCCGAGACGATCTCCGTCAGGCTGCCGTCCGTGATGCCGGTTTGAACCGGGACGGCTGCCGGCTCGCCGCCGCGCAACACCCACACGCGCCGGCGCGTGGGATCCTCCGACAGCTTCTGGCGCCGGGAGCCCGCGGCCCCCTCGCCGCGACCTTCCCCGGCGGGGGTGAAGCGCAGCGCCGCGTTGGGCACGCGCAGGGCGGCCGGCCGCGAGGCCCAGGTGAAGGCGACGTTGGCCGTCATTCCGGGCCGCAGCTTGAGGGCGGCGTTGTCGACGTCGATCACGGCGTCGTAGGTGACGACGTTCTGCTCGGTGCGTGCCGCGTTGCGGACCTGGCGCACCTTGCCGAGGAAAGGCTCGCCCGGGTAGGCCGCCACCGTGAACTGGGCGGGCATGCCAGCCCGGATCTTGCCGACGTCGGCCTCCGAGATGGCCGCGAGCACCTGGGCCTTGCGCAGGTCCTGGGCGATCTGGAACAGCGTCGGGGCCTGGAGGGAGGCCGCCACCGTCTGGCCGACGTCCACGGACCTGGCGATCACCGTGCCCTCGATGGGGGAGGCGATCGTCGTGTAGGCCAGGTTGAGCCGCGCCTGGGCAGCCTGCGCGCCCGCCTGCGCCACCTGGGCGCGCGCGGCCTCGACCTGGGCCCGCGTGGCGTCCGCGCTGGCCTGGGCGGCGTCGAGGTCGGCCCGGGCGATCAGGCGGCGCCCCCACAGCGTCTGCGAGCGCGCCAGCTGCCGGGTGGCCTGCTCCGCGTCGATGCGGGCCCGCTCCAGGGCGCTGCGGGCCGACACCTCCGACGCCACGGCCCGGGCCAGCTCGGCCTCGAAGAGGCGGGGGTCGAGCCGGGCCAGCACCTGCCCCTTGCGAACGGTGTCGTTGAAGTCCACGAGCATGTCGGCGATGCGGCCGGAGACCTGGCTGCCGACCTGCACCGTGACCAGGGCAGAGACGGTGCCGGCCGCGGAGACCTTCGCCTCGAGGATCCCCCGATCGGCCACGGCCGTGGTGTAGGCGGGCTGGGGCTCACCGCCCGCGCGCGCCCACCACAGGCCGGCCCCGCCGGCCAAGCCCAGGCTCAATGCCCCGATCCACACCCAACGTGCCACGCCGTCCTCGCCCCTCGTCCTGTCTGCGCCTGGTCTATTCGACCCGGGTCTGGGGCTGCTGTCAAACGGCGGCGCCCGGGGGCGCGCCAGGCCCCCGTCGCGGCCCGCCCTGGCTCCGCGTTGCCCCGCCCCGGCTGGCGCGGGAACGCCCTGAAAGAGAGCTGGGCGCGACGATGCCTTCCCCACCTGGTGCGGCCGCCTCCGCCCGGGGTTGTCTTGCCAGCCCGAGGCCGGTGGGGCCACCTCCGCGTGGGGTTGTCTTGCCCGCCCGCGGTTGTTGGGGCCGCCTCCGCGCGCGGTTGTCGTGCCCATGCAAGGACGGCACCAGGCCCCACAGGGTGCGGTAGACTGGTGGGATGACCCAGCTGCCCGCCTCCCCGCCGCCCGATGGCCCCCGGCTCGCCTCGCTCCAGGTTGGGCTCCCCCGCGACCTCGGCAGCCCCGACGCCGCCGATCCACTCGACACGCCCTGGCGCTCCGGCATCTTCAAGGCGCCCGTCGCCGGGCCCGTCTGGCTCGGCCGCGAGAACCTGGCCGGGGACGGTCAGGCCGCACTTGCCTTCCACGGCGGGCCCGAGCGGGCGGTGCTCGCCTATGGCGCAGGCCACTACCCGGCCTGGCAGCTGGAGCTCGACACACCGGCCTTCCCCCCGGGGGCCTTCGGCGAGAACTTCACGGTGGCAGGCCTCGACGAAGGTTCCGTCTGCCTCGGCGACGTGTGGGCCGTCGGCGAGGCCTTGCTGCAGGTCTCGGAGCCCCGCCAGCCCTGCGCCAAGCTGGCCCGCAGGCTGCGGCGGCCGGACATCGTCGCCCTCGTGCAACGCACCGGGCGCACGGGCTGGTACATGCGGGTCTTGCAAGAGGGCCACGTGGCGGCGGGGCAGGCCGTGCGCGTGGCCTCACGGCCCCACCCCGACTGGCCGATGGCGCGCGTGAATGCGGCCGTGCGCGAGCGCGCGGCCAGGCCCGACGAGGCGGCCTCGCTGGCCGCGGTCGAGGCGCTCTCGCCGGAGTGGCGAGCCAAGCTGCGGGGGGGCTGACGCCCTGATTCCGCGGGCAACCCTCACCCGGCCCGCGGCCGCCCCCTCCTGGAGACAGAGGGAACGTGCACGCGCGTTCTCCCGGTGGTTGGCCTTGAGATGCGCTCCCCTCCCGCTGGCAGGTCCACGGCAACGGGGATGCGGGTGTGGCCGAATCAGGCTGATGGGGAACGCTGACGGCCCCGTGACAACAATCACGCCCCAGCTGTGGGCGGTACCCGCCAGCCTGGCTGCCTGGTCGCCGAGAATCATGCCACCCCCGCATCCTCAGGAGGCCCCCGATGCGCCAGCGCCGCCGCCACCCCCTCGCCCTGTTCGCCTTGCTGGCTCTGCTCAGCGGCTGCGTCGCCGGCACGCCGACCCCGGGCGTTGGCCGCGTGGGCCCGATGGGGGGCCGCATCGGAGGCGCGATGCCGGCAGCGGCGGCCATGGCGGCCGGCGTCAACGTCGGCGGTGCGCAGGACATCAAGCTGGCCCGCGAGGTGATCGCGAAGGGGGGCGTCCCCAGGGCCGAGCAGTTGCAGCTGCAGGGCCTGTACGCCGAGCATGACCTCCCCCTCGGCGAGGCGCCGGCTGGCAAGCTGCTGCACCTGACGCTCGGGCTCGGGATCGCGCCCGCCCTGCCAGAGGGCAAGCCCGCCCACTGGGTGCAGGTCGGCCTGGGCACGGGGCTTTCGGCCGAGCAGCTCGCCCGGCCGCCGCTGCAACTCGTCGTCGTGGCCGACCAGAGCGGCTCGATGGGCGGCCCCAAGATGGAGGCCCTGCGAGAGGCCCTCAAGCAGCTGGTGGACAAGCTCGACGAGCGAGACCAGCTCGGCATCGTGCTCTTCGACGACGACACGCGCGTCGAGAAGCCCCTCGGGCCGCTCGGTGACAAGGCCAAGCTCAAGGCCCAGATCGCCGGCTTCCAGGTCGACGGGGGCACCGACATCAACCGGGGCCTCAAGGCCGGGCGCGCGTTGTTCGAGGCCCTGCAGGCCAAGGCGGGGATGCAGCGCCGCATCTTGTTGCTGACGGACGCCGTGCCCACCTTGGGGCCGAAGGATCCCGAGTCCTTCGCGGGCCTCATCTCGCGGTACGCCGAGGAGGGCATCGGCCTGACGGCCTTCGGCATCGGCCTTGACTTCGGGGCCGAACTCGGCGAGACGATCGGCAACCAGAAGGGCGGCAACTACGTGTTCCTGCGGGACGAGGCCGACGTCCGGGAGGTGTTCGCCGAGGACTTCGACTTCCTGATGACCCCCGTCGCCCACGATTTCAGCCTCGCCGTCAGGCCCGGCCAAGGCTTCAAGCTCACCCACGCCTACGGCGTCAGCGAGGTGGCGGAGGCCAAGGGCGACTACTCGCTCAAGGTGAAGAGCCTTTTCTTCAGCAAGCACCGCGGGGCCATCGTGTTGCGCTTCGAGGAGCTCACGCCGGGCGCCGGCGGGGGCGGGGCCGTGGTGGCGAAGGGCAAGCTGAGCTACACGCCTGCGACGGGCGGCGCGGCCGTCTCGGAGGCGCTGGTGGCAGCCGCCCCGGCAGTAGCGCCCAGAACGCCCGGAGAGGCCACCTTCGCGCCGGCGCCGGCGCGCAAGGCCGTGGCGCTCACGAACATGGGCCTGGGCCTGGCAGCCGCCCTGAGGGCCCACGAGGCCAGGAACAAGCCGGAGGCGGCCCGGCTGCTCGAGGCCGTCCAGGGCGAACTCGAAGCGGCCCGGAAGGCGCTGCAAGACGAGGCCCTGGCCCCCGAGGTCGCGCTGGTCGAGCAGCTCAGGGCCAACATGGGGCTCGGGAGGGGCGCCCAGGCCAGCGGCACGGTGGCCGTGACGCCCCCAGCCAGCGCCAGTGTGCCGGCACCCGCCCCCCGGGGTGGCGCCACCGTCGTGACACCCCCAGCAGCGCTCGGCTCGGGCGCCGGGACACGCTGAGCCTCGCCGACGGCCCAGGCTCCGGCTGATGCCTCATCCCCGCTGACGCGGGCTGCCCCCCATCCTGTGGTACAAAGCCCTCGTCCCCACCCGTTTGGTCCTCGAATGCCCCTCACCCCCCGTGAGACCCTGCGCCTGGCCGTGACCGGTCTCTGCCTGGTGGCGGCCGGCTGCACGACGCCGCGCCAGCCAGCGCCAGGCCTCTACGTGCCGCCCGCCCGGCGGCTCGAGACCCCGGCGCCCGCGGCGCAGGGCACGGCGCCCCCATCGGCCGGGCGGGTTTCGCCGACGCCCTCGCCCACCCCGCCGCGCCCCAGCGTGACCCGGGCGCCGGCGCGGCCGTCAGCGCCACCGAGCGCGGCCCCCGAGACGACGGCCGAGCTCGCGGCCCTGCCCGTGGCCCTGAACGCGGCGGGCAGCATCGGCCTGGCCGCGGAGACCGAGAACTACCTCGTGCTGAGCGGCGCGAACGAGAAGCCCGTGGCCTCATGGACGCTGGCGGCCACGGAGGCGGGCGGCGCCAGCGCGTGGCGCCTCCTGGCGGCCCCCCAGGCCGCGTCGCCGCCGCCCCGGGGCGACGCGCACCTGGCCTTCCGGCGCTGGCAGCAGCAACTCGTCGCCACACTGCCGCAGCAGCCCCGGTACGCCCTGAGCCAGGCGTCCAGGCCCCTGAAGGTGGGAGACACGCAGGACCTGTGGGTGATCACCCAGTTCGACGCCGTCGCGCCGAAGGAGGTGCGTGTGCGGGCCGATGTCGTGGAGGTGGGCACCCACTGCTACGTGCTGGTGGACCAGGCGGCCACCACGCGTGCGGCCAGCCGCGAGCGCCTACGCACGCGGGCCCGCGAGGTCGCCCGGACCTTCGATGCCACCGTCTACCCCACCAACACCCGCCTCTTCGGCAGCGAGCCGAGCCCGGGCGTCGACGGCGACCCGCGCGTCTTCATCTTGCTCACGCCCGCCGTGGGCGACTACGGGCGAGACACGACGCTGGGCTACTTCTCCCAGCGGGACGCCTTCCCGGCCGACACGCGGGCCGATGGCCCCACGGCGCGCAGCAACGCCCGTGAGTTGCTCTACGTCAGCAGCCAGATCGTGCTGGAGGGCGACCCGGAGGACTACATGGGCACGATTGCCCACGAGTTCCAGCACATGATCAACTTCAACCAGAAGGTGCTCGTGGGCAAGAACCGCATCTCGGACGACCTCTGGGTCGACGAGGGGATGTCGATGTACGCCATCGAGGCCTGTGGCTACGGCCTGATGGCGGGCGGCGAGGTGCTCGCCAACCACGTGCGGCAGTTCCAGGCCGAGCCGGAGGCCTACTCGCTCTCAGACTGGGAGGGCAACCCCGAGGGGATCGGCTACGGCCCAGTCTACCTGCTGACGGTCTACCTTGCGGACCGCTTCGGGGAAGACTTCATCAAGGAGGTCGTCACCTCCAAGGGGCTCGGGGCCGCGAACCTCCAGGCGCTCCTGGCAGCCCGCGGCACCAGCCTGACGGCGGTGCTGCACGACTGGGCGCTGGCGAACCTCCTCGACGGCGCCGAGCAGGCCACCGACCCCCGCCACCAGTACAAGATGCTGGAGATGCGCGGCGACAACGGGTCGACGCGGCTCTTGGGCTTCCGGACGCTGGACCTCGACCTGCCCGGCCAGCTGAGGGTGCCAGGTCGGCCCTTCTCGGCGCGGTACTACAGGCTGCCCGACGGCGCCCTGAGCCCCCGCTTCACGCTGGCCGGCGGGGGCACGGGCGTGCGCGTGCGGGAGTTCCCGAGGCTGGTGTTGCCTGAAGCGGGGTTCTGACTGACGCCGGCTATCGGGTAACGGGTTGGGGCCAGGTCGAGCCGGCCCCCCTCAGAACACCTCGCGCACGATGTCCCGGTCAATCGCCGCCAGCGCGCTCATGACCCGCTCCTGGAAGCCCGGGCTCATCCCCGGCACGTCCTTGAACTGGTTGAGCATGTCGATGGCCTGGCGGAGGTGCCGCACGAGCTGCCCCTCATCGATGCCCGAGATCTCGCACACGTGGGACCACCCGGCGTTCGCGGCCCAGGCCTGGACCATCCCGCAGTAGTCCGTCACGACGTAGAGGGGCAGCCCGTCGTCACCCAGGTGGGCCTGCATGTCGTAGAGGCGTTGGGCCATCCCGATGACCTCCTCCGACAGCTGCACGACCCGGGGGCTCGGCCGCAGTGGACGCCAGGCCATCCGGCCGCGCACAGGCTCCGCCACGATGAGGCTGGCGGCGGCGGCCAGCTCGTCGGGCTCGAGAAACTCCAGCAGGCCGGACGCCAGCACCTCGGCAGCCACCAGCTCGTTCGAGGTGCGCAGGTTGGCGAGCGCCACGCCGCGGGGCAGCAGCTCCCGACCGCGCATGAAGTCCCCGCGCTGCAGCACGTCGCGCAGGGCCACGAACTGGTTCCAGAACCTGGCCCGAATGGCCTCGATTTGCACGTCGTGCGCCCGAATTTGCCGCCGCAGCTTGGCGGCCTCGGCGTCCGCCTGCTTGCAGGACGGGACCTTGGGGCACTCGAAGCACGTCTGCTCGCGCCAGGCGGCCTCGGCCGTCTCCAGCACCTCCCGCGCCCGCCCCATCGCGGCGGGCACCTTCCGGCGCGGCAGCACCAGCTCGTCCTCCACGCCGGCCTGCGCCATCCACTCGAGCCAGCGCTCCCCGTCGAACGAGACGCGGTGACGCTGGCCGTGGCTCAGGGGCTCGGTGGCGTCCCGCCAGGCCCGCGGCACGCCACGCACCACCGCTCCCGTGGAGAGCACCAGCTCCCGCGCCGACAGGCGCATCAGGTGGCCCGTCGGCAGGAACACGCCGATCTGCACGCCGCGCTTGGTGCGGTACTTGTTGACGAGCAAGCCGATCTCGGGCCGCGCGGCCCCGGGGCGCTGCACCACCACCACGGAGTCGAAGGGGGCCGCAAGCGCCACGCGCTGGGCATCCTGGTCGCTCTGGCCGCGCATGTTCTTTTCCAGGTCGCGCAGCGTGCCCGCGGCCTCGTCGACCACCTTGCGGGCCGCGAGGTAGCCCGGGATGAGGTCGGCGATGCGGTGCTCCGGGAACCGGGGGCAGGGCCCCTCGCGCCCCTCGAGCTGCCGCTGAAGTTCGAGCCGGTGGGCCCGCAGATCTCGCACGGTGGCGTTGTTCTGGAACTGGCTGAAGCACTGCTCCACGATGCGCCGGGACTGCCCCTCTTCGTAGAGGTGGGCCAGGTTGATGACCATGTTGTAGTTCAGCGTGAAGCGGCTCCGCAGCGGCTCCGGCGAGCCCTGGAACAGGGCGGCCACGTCGTGCGGGCCGTAGCGGTGCGAACCGAGCACCACCCCGTAGCCGACGGTGTCCATGCCGCGCCGCCCGGCCCGGCCCGTCATCTGTGCGAACTCGCTGACGGCGAGCATTCGGTGGCCCTCGTCCGTGCGCTTGGAGAGGCTGGTGATGACGACGGTGCGGGCCGGCATGTTGATGCCGGCGGCCAGCGTCTCCGTGGCGAAGACCACCTTGAGGAGGTTCTGCTGGAACAGCTCCTCGATGAGCAGCTTGAGCGGCGGAAGCAGGCCGGCGTGGTGTGGCGCGACGCCCGAGGGAAGGCGCTCCAGCCAGCCCTTGGTCGCGTTGGACCCAAGCATCCCGGGCGTCTGGGCCACGGCCCGCTCGACGGCCTCGCGGATGCGGCGCTTCTCGTCGGCGCTGGTGAGGTCATTGCCGCCGCGGATGGTGGCGATGGCCTCCTTCTCGCAGCCGAGGCGCGAGAACACGAAGAAGATGGCCGGCAGCATCTTCTTCTTAGCCAGCTCGTGGGCGACCTGGCTCGAGAGGGGCGTTTCGACCCAGCCGTCCTTGGAGAAGGCCTTGACCCGCACGCGGCCCTTCGCATCGAGCAGAGGCTCCACCTTGTCCGCAAAGACATAGGCTTCGAGGGGGACGGGCCGCTCCTCGTGCAGGATCACGTCCATCGGCTGGTGGACCTCAGAGACCCACGTGGCGAGCTCGTCCGCGTTGGGGATCGTGGCCGAGAGGGCGACGATGCGGGTGTCCTTGCCGAGGAAGACGATCGTCTCCTCCCAGACGGTGCCGCGGCCGTCCGCCCCGATGTAGTGCGCCTCGTCGAGGATCACGTGGGAGACGTCGTCCACCTGCGTCGGATCGACCTGCAGCATGTTGCGCAGGATCTCCGTCGTCATGATGAGCACCGGGGCCTCGGGGTTGATCACGACGTCGCCCGTCACGAGCCCCACGTCGTCACCCATGATGTCCCGCAGGTCGCGGAACTTCTGGTTGGAGAGCGCCTTGAGCGGCGTCGTGTAGATGCAGCGACGGCCGCGGTGGCGCGCCAGGAAGATGGCGAACTCGGCCACGATCGTCTTGCCGGAGCCCGTCGGCGCCGAGACCAGCACGCTGCGCCCTGCCTCGAGCGCTCGCATCGCGTCGAGCTGGAATTCGTCGAGCGGGAACCGCTGCGTGGCGGCGAAGGCAGCCACCACAGAGGCCGCGGCACGCTGGCGACCGCGCGTCTCGGGGGCAGGCGCGGGCGCCGCGGGTGCCTCAGGCGGGCTGGGAGCCTTGGCCCGGCTCCGGGGGCGCTTGGCCGCCTCAGGACTTTCGGCAGAGGCGCTTGCAGCCTTGACCCGGCTCTTGCGGGGGCTGGCCTCCCCGGGACCCTCGGCAGAGGCGCTCGCAGCCTTGGCCCGGCTCTTGCGGGGCCTGGCCTCCCCGGGACCTTCAGCAGGGAAGCTGGGAGCCTTGGCTGGACGCCGGGGGCGCTTGGCCTCCCCGGCGCCTTCGGAGGCAGCGGGCGGGGAGGTGCGACGGGGCGACGACTTCGGAGTTTTGGTGTCAGACATCTGGGCCCATGTTATACCATGGCGCATCGCGGCATCGGTGACAGGCAAGTGTACGAGCTAGAACGCGCAGCCGTCAGGGCCGGCCACCAGGGGGTGGCGGGCGTGGATGAGGCTGGCCGAGGGCCCCTCGCCGGCCCGGTGGTCGCGGCCTGTGTGCGGCTCCCCGTGCGCGCCCCCCGGGCGCTGGCAGGCCTCGATGACTCCAAGCGACTGTCGCCCCGGGCGAGGGACCGCTACTTCGACCTCGTCCACGAGGTCGCGCTCGCGGTGGGCGTGGGCGTCGCCACGCCTGCGGAGATCGATGCGCTGAACATCCTCCAGGCCACCTTCGAGGCGATGCGACGGGCGGTGGCGGCCTGTGAAGGCGCGGGGCACCTGCTCATCGACGGCCCGCACGTCATCCCGGGCCTCACGCAGGGGCAGCAGGCCATCGTGGGCGGCGACGGGCTGTCCTGGTCGATCGCGGCGGCATCGGTGGTGGCCAAGGTGACGCGGGACCGCTTGATGGTGGCCCTGGACGCCGCCTGTCCCGGCTACGGCTTCGCCCGGCACAAGGGCTACGGCACCCCTGCCCACTACGAGGCCCTGCGGGAGCTCGACCTGAGCGAGCACCATCGCCGCAGCTTCCTCACGCGGTTTGGGTCCCCCGGGCAGGGTGGTATGATGGCGAGCAAGCCCGAGGCCCCGTGAAGCGGCAGGGGCCGCACCGTTGTGGATGGTGACGCATGGCGAGCAAGAAGCGGCGGGTGTCCCTCCTCGGCGCGTTCGAGATTCAGGCAGAAGACAACGCCCCCAACCGGGATGGGCTCATCCTGGGCTCCCGGCGAGAGGCGCTCGGCTTCGTGATCGAGACGAGCCGTGAGAGCATCGAGCACATCGTGTCGCTGATCGCCCCGCCCCGCCCTGGCCTGCCCACGCGCCTGACGGCCTCGCTGGGCGACGTGCTGGAGTCGCTGGGCTGCGAGCTGGTGCGTATCGAGCTCGAGCCCGTCGCCGATGAGGAGCCGGAGCCCAAGGAAGGCTACGGCTCGTACGTGCAGGGCTGGCTGATGTTCCGGCACGAGGGGCGACGGGCGAGGCGTCTGGCGCTCACGGCCACCGAGGCCATCCAGCTCGCGCTGCGGCAAGGCCTCCCGATGCTGGCCGACACCGAGCTGCTGCGGCTCGACGTCACCCAGCTGCTCGAGGACATGGACCAGATCCAGAGCGCCCGAGCACGAGACGCCAGGAAGTTCCACTCGTTCCTGAGCCGGGTAACGGCCACGGACTTCCAGCGTTTCTACGAGACGCTCCGGGGCAAACCCGGCGAGGGCCCCGAGGACGGCGAACCCGGGTGACGGGTGGCACGGCGGCGAGCGTCGCCCGGTGCCGATAATCGAGGCAGCCGACGCCCAAGCGGGGGGGCTTTGCCGTGGCCAGGAAGCCTTGCCACCCTGGTGCACCGTCACCCCACCCGCTCGCATCATGGGGGAGGATCCGCGCTGGGAACAGTGGGGAGCACGCGTTGAACCTGACCACGCCACCCGGGCTCTTCGTCGATTTTCACGCCCACCTCCGCGGCAGCAAGGAGGTGGCCCACCCGGCTGCGCCTCACATCCCCCTGCTCCGCGCCGTCGCGAACGTGTTCGAGCCCGTGCTGGCCCAAGGCGTCGAGTGGATGGCACGCTACGGCCGCCACCGGGTGCTCACGCGGCTCTACCCGCGCTTCAAGGTGGTGGGCTTCAACGAGATCCTCCGGCAGTTCAACCGTCACCAGGCCGAGGCGCTCGTCGCCAGCATGGACCAGGCCGGCATCGAGACGACGGTCATCTGCGCCATCGAGCCGTTCTTCGAGACGCTCGACCTGCTCGAGACGCTGGCGCCCCACGGATCGCGCTTCGCGGTCTTCTGCTCGGTGGACCCGGAGGATCCGCAGTACGCCGACAAGTTCGCGGCCTACGTCGCCACCGGGCAGGTCTACGGGCTCAAGATCCACCCCTCGCTGGCTGGCCCCGTGCCCACGAGCGAGCGCATGTTCGAGCTGGTGGCGCTTGCCGATGCCCACCACCTGCCCGTCATCATCCACACCGGGACGTTCCCCTTCCCGCTGTGCGAGAGCGCGGACAACGCATTGGCCCTGGAGCCCGTCATCCGGGCGTTCCCACGCGTGCCGATCGTGCTGGCCCACATTGGCTGGGATCAGGCGGAGCACGTGCTGTCACTCGGCCACGACTACCCCAACGTGTACACCGACACCTCCTGGCAGCCCGCTCCGGTCATCCGGGAGGCCATCTCGGCCATGGGCGTCGAGCGCGTGCTGTTCGGCTCCGACTTCCCCTTGTTCAGCCAGAGCCGGGCGCTCTCCGTGCTGCTCGAGGCGCTGCGGCCCGACGAGCTCGCCATCGTGGGGCGGGAGAACGCCCGCCGCCTGCTCAGCCACGCCAAGGCCAGCCGTCCTCCTGCCGAAAGACCATAACCAAGAACCTGAAAATCAGCACCGTTAAAGGATCCGCCGTCACGGGTACGTTGCCAGAGTCCCCCCATCCCCCGAGTGATCATGCCTGTCAGACCCCACCGCCTATCTGTCCTGTTCCTCGCCGCCGCGCTGGCGCTGGGGGGCTGTGACGCGGCCGATCTCGGCGCGATGCTGGGCGTCGGAGACGGGGCCACCACTACCACGGAGGCGCCCCCTCCGCCCCCGCCGCGCCCGCAGGCCACGCCGGAGCCCACGCCCAAGCCGACGCCCAAGAACATGGCCGCCCAACTCGTGGCAAACCTGGCCTTCGACAAGGTTCGCGGCCGCGGCATCCGGGAGGTCTACGAGGGCCAGACCAAGCTGGCGCGCGAGACCTTCAAGGCCGCGCAGCAGATGAAGCCCCAGGACCGCAGCGTGCCGATGTGGCTGGACGCCATCGAGACCGCCTACGAGCTCAAGCGCAAGGAAACCAAGGCTGCCAGCGGGGCCGGGGGCGCCCCGGGCATGCCGCCCATCGGGCCGCCGCTGACCGGGCCGCCGACCCCGCCCGTGTCCGGCACGCCGCAACCCGCGCCGTCGTTCGACCCGACGCTCGTCTTCTGAAGCCCGCCGGATGCCCGCTCCCCCCTTCCCACCTGATGAGCCCAACGCTCCCCGCCCGGGGAGTGATGGCGGCTGGGAAGAGCCTCCCGCATCGTGGATGCTGCCTGGCTCCGAGGCAGATGCCTGGTCGGGCGAGGACCAGGTGCCGTCGTCTTGGACCCTGCCTCGTCGAGGCGAGGCGGCCTGGGAGAGCGTGCTCGAGGACGCGACCCGGGGCTCGACGCCAGAGGCGGAGGCCCCCCCGATTGCCGACGATGGATGGCAGCTGCCCGACGTGTCGGCAGCGTGGCGCTCCGCGGACCCGTTGAACTTCGACGAGGTGATGCCCCCACCTCGCCCGGCCCGGCCCTCCCCCCCGCCGCCGCCCCCCCCGCCTCCGCCCCCGCCGCCGCCGCCGGCCTTCGACCCCGTCGCCGCCTTCGAGGAGGGTGTCGACGAGGGCGCTGCGGCTTTCTTTGACGAGTTCCTGCAGGATCTGCAGGCCCGCCCGGCCTCCTCGGAGGAAGAGCCCGACCCCGAGGAGACCGTCGCCGAGGAAGAGGACGAGACCTCGGAGCATGTAGACCTGCGGGATGATATCTACTATGGCGACAACGGGCCCGAGTACGTCGCCGAGGACGAAGACGACGACGTCTACTACGGCGACGACGGGCCGGTGGACGTCGAGGAAGACGAGGACGAGGTCGCCAGCGAAGGCGTTGAGGGGGCCGAAGGTTGGGAACCTGCCTCCGGTGCCAGCTTTGGCGGGCAGTGGCGGGGAGGCTCCGGCTTCGGGTCGCCCTCCCACTTCGACTTCTCGCTCGACGAGGACCTCGACGACGAGGCCTTCGGTTTCCGGCGCGCGCCCCCGCGCAGGGCCGGCGGGCACGGCTACATGTACGAGGACGATATGCCGCCGCCCCCGCGGCGGCCGCACACCATCGACGCCGAGGCCGAGCCCGTCGAGGCCGCGCCCCACTCGCGCCGACAGGCGCCCTATGGTGCACCCCCGCGTCGCCCCGCCCCGAGGCCCGGGGGCCACCGCCCCGAGCGCGTGGGCGAGCCCTCCGGCGAGGGTGGCCTGGCAGGCCTGCCGAGCGGCCGTCGGCTGCTGGTGTCGAGCCTGACGGCTGCCACGGTCGCAACCGTGGTCTTCGGGGCGTACTCGGTGGCCAACGGCACCCTCGTCGTGCCCAACATGCCCCGGTTCGAGCTCGCGGCGCTGCTGGAGTCGCTGCCCTTCGTTGGCGAGTCCTCGAAGATGATCGCCGCCCACAAGATCAACTGCGCCGCCGTGGAGCAGGCCTTGCGGTCGTACGTCTCAGAGCGCCAGAAGCTGCCCCCGAGCCCCAACGCCATCGAGCTGCACCTCTTCAAGCTTGACCTCGATCCGCGCAACCCTTACGACCCCACCGAGCCGCTCGTGATCGTCTTCAACGAGACGCCGAAGCGCCCTGGCACCGTGTCCGTGTCCTTCGGGCGCAGCGACTACACCATCCGCGTGGCGGGGCGTGCGGGTCGCCCGATGGTGGAGCGCAACAAGGAGTACGCGTTGCGAGGCGACCTTGCCAGCCTCGCCCCCAGCCTGGCCACCGCGTACATGACCACCCCCGACGGCCGTGACGGGGCCATCACCCCTTGGCCCGCGGGCGTGCCCTGGGTGGCCCCCCTGCTGGTGCCGCAAACCAAGCGCGGGGCCACGCCGCCACCGCAGGCGCAGCAGGGGGCCTCAGGCACCCTCGCCCTCGCGACGCCAATGCCGGAGCCCACGCCCAGCTATGATCTCCGGCGCGTGGCGAACAACGACATCACGCTGCGCAATCGGGAGGTCGACAAGTGGCGACTGCGGGGGATCTCCCTCGTCTACGAGCGTCGGACGGCGGAAGCCGTCGACTGCTTCCGGCAGGCCCTGGCCCTCAAGCCCGGCGACCCGGCGGTGCTGGCCTGGTTGCAGCGTGTGCAGTCCGTCTCGCCCCGTGATGGCGGCGTCCTCACGCAGGACGACGAGCTCGATGCCGCGTTGAGGGCCCGCGAGCGTCTGATTCGCCAGAAAATGCGCGAGATGGGAAGCTGGGACAGCGGCGCTGCTCCGCTGCCCCCCACCCTGCCTGCGCCGCGGCTGTAGCGCCGGCCAACCACGAGAGCCAGGTTTCCTTGGACATCAGGGCCAAGTTCGTCACCACCGCCATGACCCTGGAGGGCTGCCCGCACTTCGGGCGTTCCGAGTTCGCCGTGGTCGGCCGTTCCAACGTCGGGAAGTCGTCGCTGATCAACACGCTGGCGCACCAGAAGGGGCTGGCCCGGATCTCCAAGACGCCGGGCCGCACGCAGGGCATCAACTACTTCGACTTCGGGCCGTTTCTGATCGCCGATCTCCCAGGCTACGGGTACGCCAAGGTCTCGCTGGCCATGCAAGCCCGCTGGCGCCGGGAGCTCTCGCGCTACCTGGGGGGACGCGACACGTTGCAGGGGGTGCTGCACCTGATGGACTCCCGCCACCCGATGCAGCCCAACGACATGCAGATGCGCGAGTTCCTGCTGGAGCACGGCATCCCGCTCATGGTGGTGCTCACGAAGGCCGACGAGCTCAAGCAGGCGGAGCAGACCCGCGTGTGCCGCCAGGTCGAGGAAGCGCTGGGGCAAGAGCCCGTGCTCTTCTCGTCCCGGACCGGGCGGGGACGCAAGGAGCTGCTGCGGACCCTGACGCACGACGCGCCCGAGCGGGTTGGCGACGACGACGAGGCCCCGACCCTCCCGGCTGCCGACGACGAGGAAGACCTCGAACTTTAACACCTCGATAACCAGCAAGGTGCCGGGTGTTGGTGCCGCGTTGGCCCGGTCGAGGACAACCCTCTCGTCGCCCCCACCAGGCCGAGAGGTGCCCCATGTCAGCCATCACCCCCGTTGTCCAGGCCGCCCGCCACGCAGCCTCGGAGGTGGCCCACCGCGCCGCCCCGTCGCTGGCCCACCAGGCCGAGGCAGCCACCGAGCGGGCGTTCGCCGCTGACGCCCGGGTGGTTGGGCGGCGGGCCAGCAAGGTCGCCCCGGCCGAGGGCACCTCGCTGGTGCGGCGCCTCCTCGTGGCAGCCGGCTGGCTGAAGCCCACCGCGGAGGAGTCGAAGCCCATCATCAACCAGTTGCTGCACGCCCGCTCGGCGGGTGTGGGGCCCGTGAACCAGCCCTACTCCCCCAACTACTCCCTGCGGGTGAAGCCCCTGCGCGACGGCACCTACGCCTTCGCCTCGCGGGCGGAGCGCTGGGACCCGACGGTGCCATACGCCTCGGAACAGCGGCCGCTCACCCTGCTTGGCGTGTTCGACCCCGAGCAGCGCAAGCTCACCTCGCTCAAGACGATCAACCGCACGCCCCAGAAGTGGGAGACCTACGAGCGGATCTTCATGGAGCCGAGCCGGCGCGGCAGCCTGCTCGACTGCCTCATCCCGCCTCCGATGAGGCTCTGACGCCAGGCAACATGGACGCCCAGCAGGTGCGGGCAGGTTAAGCCTCTCGCCCTTTTATATAACAGCCAATTAACATCGCCCCTGGGGGTTGCAACCTCGCTGCAACCTCCGGGGGCGATGACATACCCGTGAGCGGCGCTCGCGACCGAGAGCGCGGACAACGACGGAGGGGACCCGGATGCGAGCCAAGAAGACCCACCCCAACCACGTGAAGACCCGGCTGTTCGGCGAGGTCGAGAAGGCCCTTCGCGGCGGCGCCGACGAGATCATCTTCTCGCTGCCGGCCCCCGGCTGCGAGCAGGCCGGTGGGGTGCGCCGCAAGCAGCTCGTGGCGATGCACGTCATCGGCGATCGCCTCTTCGTCTTCGACCCCGAGCGCAACCCCGAGCTGTCCTACGCCGCCGAGTGCGGCGCGGTCGGGGAGGCCGTGGCCGACTACCCCGGCATGCGCTACGAGGGCCGGGGCCTCCACTCGCTGCCGCTGCGCTACCTCAAGCATCTGTTCCTCGACGGCAAGGGCTTCGCCCTCGTGCCGCTGGCCCACCGGCTGGCCCTCGCCGTCTGAGCCGCCCTCAGGCCGCCAACGGGGCCCCGGCGCCGCGCAGCAGCGCGAAGAGCTCGTCGGCCGTCTTGGCGTGGTTGATCCGCTGGCGCAGCTCCGCAGAGCCGGGCAGCCCCGTGGTGTACCACGACAGGTGCTTGCGGCACTCGAAGACGCCCACCCGCTCCCCCTTGAAGGCGACGAGGGCCTCCGCGTGGCGCCAGGCCGTGCTCAGCCGTTCCTCCCACGTGGGCTCCGGCAGCAACTCGCCGGTGGTCAGCAGGTGCGCGGTGCGGCGGATGATCCAGGGGTTGCCCATGGCCGCCCGGCCAATCATCACGCCGGCGACGCCTGTCTCCTTCATGCGCTGCTGGGCCGTTTCGGGGCTGTCGATGTCCCCGTTGCCGATCACGGGGATGTCCAGGCCGCGCGCGATTTCGGCGATGGCCTCCCAGTCGGCCGTCCCGCTGTAGCCCTGCTCGCGGGTGCGGCCGTGGACCGCGATGGCGTGGGAGCCGGCCTCCTGGATGATGCGCGCGACCGTCATGTAGTTCCGGGAGGTGTCGTCCCAGCCAATCCGCATCTTGCAGACCATCGGGAGCCGGGTGGCCTTCACGCAGGCCTCGACCAGCTCCCCGATGCGCTCTGGCGTCCGCAGCAGGGCGGCCCCGTCGCAGTTCTTCACGATCTTCTTGGCCGGGCAGCCGAAGTTCATCGAGATGAGGTCAGCCCCCGCCTCCTCGATGACCCGGCTGCCCGCCGCCAGCGCCGCGGCGTCGTGGCCGAAAATCTGGATCATCACCGGGCCGTCCACGCTGTCGAAGTCCACCATCTCGGTGGTGTTGCGCCCCCCGTTCGTCAACGCGTTGGCCGAGACCATCTCCGTCGCGAGCACGCTGACGGGGTCGATGTCCCGGCACACTTCGAGGAAGGGGCGATCGCAAACCCCACACATCGGGGCCAGCATCACGGGGCTCTCGAGCGTGAGGTCCCCGAGGCGCAGCGGCGCAAAGACAGCCATGGCGTGCCTTCCCGTCGCTCAGGCGTCCGACTCGAGCCAGCGGATCATCTTCTCGGCAGCCGGGAAGACGCCACCGCGGCGCTTGAGCGCGTCCTTGAGGTTCTCGATCGCGTCCTTGCGGCCCTCGTCGCCCCCGAGCCGGTAGGCCTCGTCGAGCTTCTCCCGCACGCCCTTCTCGTTGAAGGCCAGCAGGGCCAGGGCGTGGTTGTACTTGCCCTGCGGCACGCTCTTGGCTTCCTTGCAGAAGTGCAGGGCGCGATCCTTCTGGCCCGCCAGCACGTACAGCCAACCCAGCGCCACGGAGACGCGCACGTCGGCCTGCTCCTGGCGCAGCTTGAGGAACTCGGGAATCAAGGCCTCGATGGCCTCACCGCCCTCGTAGCGGTCGAGCAGCTCCTGATAGCGGGTGTCGAAATCGGCGGCGACGGGCGTGGTCATGGGGCACCTCTTGGCATGGGGGGCCTCCATTATAGCCCGGGAGGGCCGGTGTTGCGGTAGGACGTCAGCGCTGGCCGTCGCGCGGGCGCACCTGAGCCGGCGGGCTCCTAGGCCGCCGGCTCCCGGCCCGGGCCCTCCGCCTGCCCCCGGCCGAGCGTGCGCTCCAGCGCCCGCTGCTGGTTCCGCAGCCGCTGCAACATGAAGAAAATGTAGTCTCGCAGCTGCTGGCTGTCGGATTCGATGACGATCTGGACGGCGTGGGGCGTCTCGACGTGCTTCACCCGCAGGCAGTGCCGGTGCTCCCGCGCCAGGTCCTCCAGCAGCAGCACCTCCGCCTTGGTGCACGTGGCGAAGTAACTCGTGGAAAGCTCCATGCGCCCGCCCTCCCCTGAGACATGCCCCCGTCAATGTAAGGCGCGGGGCGGTCCTGAACAATGGGCGGGCGGCCCTCCCGGCGGCGCAAAAAATCCCCCTTCCGAGGTGGAAGGGGGAGCGCGTCAGCGGCGGGGATGGTCTCGGTGGGACTGACCGATCAGAAACACGCGGGCTTCAGCCTGATCCGAGTAGCCTCGGTCTCCCTTGTTGACGTACAGCGTGGGGACAACCTCTTGCCCGACGTGTGCTGTACCGAGTCTCCCGTTCCCTAGCTTGTCACCATTGACAGCGTGGAAAATCATAGTTTCCTTTCTCGTAAGACGATTGCAGGTTCACCTTTCGCACGGGCTCAGCGCCCCTCTGGGCGGGCTGGCCCAACGTCCACGACGTCCGATACACGGGCGGCATGCGTTCGAAGTGAGATGTGAGGGTGGAGCGACGCCAGACGTGGGCCCTCGCACCTGCGGGTGGAAACCTCGCGTGACACGCCTGGCGCCAGTTGCGCCGCGGATCGAATCCGGTGCCGGAGATGTCCCCTGATGTCAATAATCCTACCGCGAAGCACGCGGGCCGTAAAGTGCGCCCCATCACCACGTTATGTTAATCCTATTTCGGCAAAAAAAACAGCCCGGCTTTCACCGGGCTGCTTCGTGCTATGAGCGGGGCTGACGGGGCTCGAACCCGCGACCTCCTACGTGACAGGCAGGCACTCTAACCAACTGAGCTACAGCCCCAACGCTCAACGAGCAAAAGTATAGTATCACACCCCCCGAGAGTGCGCCAGGGTCCCGCCAGCAAACTCACGCTGGCCGATCAACCGCGGGCGCCACGAGGATCAGCGCCTCGTAAACCTCGGCGACGCGGGCCATGACGTGGTTGGGGAGGTTGTCGTTCATCGGCACCAGCACGAACGAGGCCCCCTCCTCCTCGGCCACCGCCAGGGCGGGATCGTTGGTGTCCATCGGCACGATGCACGGCACGCCCCGGTTGAGGCAAGCCGCGGCAAAGCCATGGTCGCAGATGGCCAGGTCTGGTGGCGCCGGCAGGGCCTCAAGGTAAGCCTCCATCGCGGCGGTCATGTGCGTGTGGTGCAGGCCGCACGTGTCGGAGACGCAGGCCACCGGGCCGACAAAATCGAGGAACCAGTCACGCTGAACCTCCACGCCGGCGCCTGCGACAGGCACCCGGCACCCGGCCGTCCGACACCCCTCGGCCAGGCGGCTGTAGAGCCCCACCATCGTGCCCGGATGGCCGGTGCCGAACACCACGGTGCCCCCGTGCTGCCGGACCGTCGCCAGCAGCCGGGCCCCGCGCCACAGCCCCTCCAAGCAGGCCCGCGGGCTGATGTAGTTGGGCCCCTCGCGCAGGGCGGGGTCCTTGCTGCAGCCCGTCCGCCCGGCCAGCGCCTCGAGCACCCTTTCCCGCGTCAGCCGACCGGCCGCCAGGGCCCGGGTCACGACGTCGATGCCGAGGGTGTAGAACGGGTCCCCCCGCAGCAGCCTGTCGATCGCCGCCATGTTCGCCTGCCGGCTGTGGGACAGGTCTCGCCCCGCCACGCGCCACTGCAGCAGGCGGGCCATCAGGGCAGACGCCAGCTCGTCCGGGACGGGCAGCTCAGCCCCCCGAACAGCCTGTCGGGCAGCCACCGACCGGTCCTCGCTCCGCATCATGCCTCCCTTCGGCCGCATCCACGGCCCTCCCCCCGCGAGCCCCCTCGCGGCAACAACTCGGCGAGCTGGGCGTGCGCCCAGGCCCAGATGGTGTGGGCCCCGATGGCCTGCCGCTGGGCAGCCAGCGCCCAGCGGCGCTCCGTCGGGTGGGCCCCCAGCGCAGCCTCCATCGCCTCGGCCAGCGCCACCACGTCGTAGGGGTTCACGATGCGCGAGGCGTGGCAAAGCTCCTCGGCGGCGCCGGCGCCCTCGGAAATGATCAGCTGGCCGGCCCGCCGGTTGACGGTGGGCCCCTCCTTGGCGACCAGGTTCATGCCGTCCGAGAGCGAGTTGACCAGCAGCACGTCGTACTGCGTCAGCAGGGCGATCGCGCGATCGTAGTCGTGTTCGAGGTGAAGCTCGATGGGCTCCCAGCCGGGCCTGCGCCAGCGGTGCCGGATCGCCTCCCCCTCGGCGAGGAGCTCCTCCAGGTGGGTGCGGTAAGGCCCGCACGACTGCCGGGACGCCGGCAACAGCGCCACGAGCCGCACGCGACCTTGCCAGTCCGGGCAGCGCGCCAGGAAGTGATCGTAGGCCCGCAGCGTGCGCCAGAGGTTCTTGGCAGGGTCCGTGCGGGCGATGACGGCGATCGTCCGAACCCGCTCGGCATCCGCCCAGGCCTCGCCGGCCCGCGACACGGCGGCCGAGCGCGCCCGCAGCCGCAGCGCCACCGGATCGATCGAGATGGGGAAGGCCCGGACGCGCACCCGGCGCCCGGCCACCTCGACCTCTCCCCGACCGGGGTCCGTCGGCGCCCCGAGAAACTCGGCGCAGCAGGCCAGGAAGTTGGCGACATGGCGGCGCCCCTGGAAGCCGACGAGGTCCGCGCCCAGCAGGCCCTCCAGGATCGCCCGCCGGATCTCGGCCGGCAGTGGCCGCCAGGCATCCGGCCCCGGCCAGTCGATGTGGGTGAAGTGGGCGATCGCCGCCTGGGCCTGGCGCTCGCGCAGCAGCTGAGGCACCAGGTACAGGTGGTAGTCCTGCACGAGGAAGACGGGGGCAGCGGCCTCCCGCGCCGCCAGCGCCCCCAGGTGCGCGGCGAACTGCCGGTTGACGGCCACGTAGCCCGCCCGCCACGCCTGCCACGTCTCGGCGTCGAAGGTCGGCTCGGTGGTGGGGTGGGCCACCTGGTGCTGCAGCAGCCAGAGCACGGCGTTGGCGATCCCGTCGTAGTAGCCGTCGTACTGCTCGCGCGAGGGGCTCACGTAGCTCACGTGCAGCGGGGGGATGCCCCAGCGGGCCGGGATGGCGCCCCCGGCTTCCCGCGTCAGCTGCGCCTCGGCCCGGGTCATGGCCGCGGCGACCCAGTGGACGGGCGCGACGGAGGCGAAGGCCCCCAGCGCCGTCACGAGCCCGCCGGCCCCCTTGGTCGCCTCGATCGCGCCATCGCGCTCCTGAAGCTCGTAGGGCCCGCGGTTCGACGCCAGCCAGAGGCGCCTGCCCGCCAGGTGCCGGTGGCAGAAAGCCTCCAGCGCGCGGCGCTGCTCGTGGGCGGCCGCCTCCAGCGCATCACGTGGCGCGGCGCGCCTGGCGCCCTGCCGCTGTCCCATGGTGCCCCCCCCGTCCCACGACCGGCCTCCCGACGTTAGCAGCGGCGCAGGGGGGCTACAACCGGTGCTCGCCCGACGCCGTCAGCCTGTTCGGCGATGGCCCGGGCAGCCCTAAGCTGGGGTTCGAAGGACGCCCTGTGCTGGGGCGCGATCGCCCCGACCGTTCCCAACCGGAGGCCCCATGCGCATCGGACTGCTCGCCCCGCTCTCGCTTCCTGTGCCGCCAGCGGCCTATGGCGGCACGGAGCGGGTGGTCGGCTGGCTGGCGGACGGGCTCGTGGCCCGCGGCCACGAGGTCGTGCTGTTCGCGGCCGGGGACGGGGCCACCCGCGCGACGCTGCGCCACCGCCTGGCCGCCTCGCTGGAGGGACAGGGCGCGAGCCGCGCCGCCATCGACGCGGCCGAGGCGGCCCACGCGGCCTGGGCCCTCGAGGAGGCCCGCGGGCTCGACCTCGTCCACGACCACCTCAAGGCGGCCGGCATCACCGCGGCGGCCGGGGCGCGGCAGCCAGTCCTGACGACGGTCCACAACGCCCCCACCCCCGCCCGGCGCGCCCTGCTGGAGCGGTTCCCCACCCACCCGCTGGTGGCCCTCAGCGAGGCGCACCGGCACCAGCTCGCGGGGCTGCGGGTGGTGGGCACGGTACCAAACGGGCTGGACCTCGAGGCCCTGCCCCTCGCCACCGGGCCTCGGGACCACCTGCTGTTCCTCGGGCGCCTCGACGCGGCCAAGGGCGCGGACCTCGCGGCGCGGCTCGCGGCGGAGGCCGACTGGCCGCTGGTGATGGCCGGCCGCACCCAGCACGACCCCCGCTTCTTCGCCGAGCACGTCGCGCCCTGGCTGGACGGCCGGCGGCGCCGGCACGTCGGCGAGGTGGGGGGGCGCGCCAAGTGGGAGCTGCTGGCCTCGGCCCGCGCCTTGCTGTTTCCCATCCGCTGGGAGGAGCCCTTCGGGCTGGTGATGATCGAGGCGATGGCCGTCGGCACCCCGGTCGTGGCGACGGCCTGGGGGGCCGTCCCCGAGGTGGTCGCGCACCGGGAAACGGGGTGGATCGTGCCTCGCGACGCCAGCCTCGCGGCGCTGGCGGAGGGCGTCGAGCGGGTGCGAGGCTGCCCGCCCGAGGCCTGCCGCCAGCACGTCGCCCGGCGGTTCTCCGCCGCGCGGATGGTGGACGGCTACGTCGCGCTGTACGAGGGGCTGCGGGCCGCCAGGGCCGCCTGAATGGCAGGCCCGTAAGGCGGGGTGAGCACCCCGACCTCGGTGATGATGCCCGCGATGAGGTGCGCCGGCGTCACGTCGAAGCCCGGGTTCGCCACGCCCACCCCCTCCGCCGCCAGCCGCCGGCCCGCCACGTGGGTCAGCTCGGCCTCCGGGCGCTCCTCGATGGGGATGCCGGCCCCCGAGGCCACGGAGGCGTCGAAGGTCGAGCGCGGCGCGGCGACGTACAGGGGAATGGCGTGGGCCGCCGCGAGCACCGCCAGCCCGTAGGTGCCGATCTTGTTGGCCGTGTCGCCGTTGGCGGCGATGCGGTCGGCCCCGACCACGACCAGGTCGACGGCCCCCCTGGCCATGAAGTGGGCGGCCATCGAGTCCGTGATGAGGGTGGCCGGGATGCCGAGCTGCACGAGCTCCCAGGCCGTGAGGCGCGCGCCCTGCCAGTAGGGCCGCGTCTCGTCGACCCAGACGTGGAGCCGGCGACCCGCCTCGTGGGCGGCCCGCAGCACCCCGACGGCCGTGCCGTAGCCCGCCGTCGCCAGCGCCCCGGCGTTGCAGTGCGTCAGGACGTTCGCCCCGTCAGGCACCACGGCCCGCCCGGCCTGCCCGATCGCGCGGTTGGTGGCGACGTCCGCGTCGTGCAGCCGCCGGGCCTCGGCGGTGAGAGCCTCCGCGAGGGCCGCCCCGTCACCTGGCGTCCCCTCGGCGTGGGCAAGCAGGGCCGCCACCGCCCACGCCAGGTTCACGGCCGTCGGCCGTGCGGCCACCAAGGTGCTGGCAGCCTCCCGCAGGCGCGCGAGGGCTGCATCCCGGCCGTGGCCGCGCGCCCCGCGGGCTGCGAGCGCCATTCCCCAGGCGGCCGCCACGCCGATCGCCGGCGCCCCCCGCACGACCATGCCCCGGATCGCCTCGGCGACCTGCTCAGGCGTCTCGCAAGCCACCCAGTGGACGTCGGCGGGCAGCCGGGTCTGGTCGATCAGGACCAGCCTGTCACCGTCCCAGCGAAGCGTCTCGGGAATGCCCATCGTGTCACCTCCATCCTGGCGCGGGCCGTCACCGCGTCGGCCCTGTCCCACTCGCCCTCACCCCTGGACCGGACCCTCTCCGGCCTGCCACCGGCGCGTCCCGCCGCTCCCGTCCTCACGGCACACCGCATCAGGCAGGCTCCAGCACCAGCAGGTGGGCCGTCGGCGGGCAGTTCACGCGCAGCCGGATGAGCGGCCCGGCACCGAGGCCCAGGCTGACGTGCACGGCCGTCCGCTCGTGCCAGTGCAGCCCGCCAGCGAGCCGCCGGGGCAGGTCACACTGGGTCACGACGGCGCCCAGGCCCGGCAGGCGGATCTGGCCCCCGTGGGTGTGCCCGGCGAGCACCAGGTGGAAGCTGCGCTGCGAGAACGAGGCGAGGTCCGTCGGCACATGCACGAGGCCGATCAGCACGTCGGCCTGCTTCACGCCGTGCATCGCGCGTTGCAGGTCGCCGTGGCCGGTGTAGGGGTCGTCCACGCCCACCACGACGACGCGCTGGTCCCCCACCTCATGGGCCACGGCCTCGTTGATCAGCACCCGCCAGGCGCCCCCGGCCTCGTAGCGGGCCTTGAGGTCCTGCCCGGCCGGCCGATGGCCGCGCCCGGTGGGCCGCTGCGTGACGAACTCCTGCAGGTGGGTGGCCCAGGTCTGGCGCAGGCGGTCGTGGTTGCCCAGCACGATGTAGGCGCCCAGGCGCGGTGGCCGCGACAACAGGCCCGGCACCAGCGCCTCGGCCTCCGGGGTCTCGGCGACGTCGCCGGTGAAGGCCACGAGGTCGAGGTCGTCATCCGTCACGCGCTGGACGAACGCCTGCTTGGCCCTGTCGTGGGGGAGCAGGTGGGTGTCGGAAAGGTGCAGGATGCGCAGCGGCGCCCGCAGGCCCGGACACGGCACGTGCCGCACCTCGCGGCGGAAGCCCCAGCGGTCCCCCAGCGTCAGCCACATCACCCCACCTCCAGGAAGGCCAGGTTGGCCTGGAAGTAGCGGAACAGGTCCGCCTTGATCCACGGCCGCCGCGCCAGCCCTGGGTCTGCCACGAGCAGGTCCCGGGCGAGCTCGCGCGCCCGCTCGAGCAGCAGCGTGTCGTTCACGAGATCCGCCGCGCGCAGATCCGGCAGGCCGCTCTGGCGGGTGCCGAGGAATTCCCCGGGGCCCCGCAGGGCCAGGTCCTGCTCGGCGATGACGAAGCCGTCGTTGGTCTTCTCCATGATGCCGAGCCGCTGGGCCGTCGTCTCCGACCGGCTGGACGAAATCAGGTAGCAGTAAGACCGAGCCGAGCCGCGTCCCACCCGCCCCCGCAGCTGGTGGAGCTGCGCGAGGCCGAAGCGCTCGGCATTTTCGATCACCATGACGGAGGCGTTGGGCACGTCGACGCCGACCTCGATCACGGTGGTGCTGACGAGCACGTCCGTCTGCCCGTGCCGGAAGCCCGCGATGACGCGCTCCTTCTCCTCGGGCGTCATCTGCCCGTGGAGCAGGTCCACGCGGAACTCGGGGAAGATCTCGCCCGCGAGGCGCTCGTGCTCGGCCGTGGCAGACTTCACGCTCGCAAGCTGCTCGCTGTCCTCGATCAGGGGATACACCACGTAGCACTGGTGGCCGGCGCGCAGCTCCTCACGCACGTGCTCCCAGGCGTCCCGACCCTCCCGGGCCGTCCGGCACCAGCGCGTCTCGACGGGCTTGCGGCCCGGTGGCAGCTCGTCGATGACCGAGACGTCCAGGTCGCCGTGGACCGTGAGGGCCAGCGTCCGGGGGATGGGCGTCGCCGTCATCACGAGCACCTCCGGGTTCTGGCCCTTCTCCCGCAGCATGGCCCGCTGCCTGACGCCGAAGCGGTGCTGCTCGTCGATGACCACGAGGCCCAACCGGGCGAACCGCACGCCCTCCTGGATCAGCGCGTGGGTGCCGACCACGAGGTCCACGGCGTGGGCCTCGATCGCCCTCAGCGCAGCCTGGCGCTCCCGACGGCCCTGCTTGCCGAGCAGCAGGGCAGCCTTCAGGCCCAGCGCCTCCACCCACTCCCGGATCTTGGCGTGGTGCTGCTCCGCCAGGATCTCGGTGGGCGCCATCAGGGCCCCCTGGTAGCCGTTCTCGACGGCCACCAGCAGCGACAACAGCGCGACGACGGTCTTGCCCGAGCCCACGTCGCCCTGCACCAGCCGGTTCATGGGGCTGGCCGACGCCAGATCGGCCTGCACCTCGCGCAGCACCCGCTCCTGCGCGTGCGTCAGGGCGAAGGGCAGCAGCGCCCGCAGCCGCGTGACGAGCTCCCCGGCAGGCGGCAGCTGCAGCGCCTCGGCCTGCGCCTCGACCTGCGCCCGCCGCCAGGCCAGGCCGAGCTGCATCCAGAACAGCTCGTCGAAGGCCAGCCGCGTGCGAGCGGCCTGCAGGTCCTCGGCGCTGCGGGGAAAGTGGATGCCCTCGAGCGCCTGCTTCAGCGGCACGAGCACCACGCGCCTGTCTGGCGGCCCGCTGGCGAGCCTGTCGCGGACCTCGGCGGGCAGCCAGTCGCGCACCAGCGGCAGGTGCAGGTCCAGCGCGGTGCGGATGGCCTTGCGCAGGGCGTTGGCGTGCAGCCCCTCCGTGAGGTCGTAGACGGGCACGATCCGGCCGACGGCCAGCGACTTGCCGCCCGGCTCGTCGGGGTCGGCCACGCCGAGCAGCTCGACCTGGGGCCGGTCGAAGATCAGGCGCCCCGTGAAGGTGTCGAGGCGCGGCTCCCCCGACATCAGCACCGACTGCCCCACCGGGAACCGGGCCTTCTGGCGATCGAGCCCCGGCTTGGTCGCCTTCCGGCCGAACCAGCGGGCCGCCACCGTGCCCGTGCCGTCCGAGACGTGGACCGTGAGGATGCTCAGGGGCTTGCCCCCGGGCGAGTTGTAGGCCTCGACGCGCTTGATGGCGCCCCAGACCGTCACGCGGTTGCCGGCCTGAAGCTGCCCGATGCGGACGCGCTGCTGGTAGTCGAGGTGCTGGCGGGGGTAATGGCGCAGCAAGCCGTCTACCGTGTGGATGCCGAGCCGCGCGAGCGTGGTGCCCATCCGCGGGCCGACGCCCTTCACGAACTGCACGGGCTTGTCGCGCCAGTCCTCGGGCTCGCCGTCCGGCCGCCGGGCGGGCGGCTGACGCTGCCAGCGCGGCATCAGGGCAGCCAGCCGCTCCACGGCCCGCGCCCGGCCCGCGGCGTCCATCAGCTCGTAGCGCGCGAACATGGTGGTCACGGGCGCCAGCGCGTCCCTGTCCTCGGGCGTGCCCTGGCGCGCCAGCGCCCCGATCGCCTCCCGCACGAACTCGGCGAAGTGCGTCGCGTTGCCGCGAAGGTTCTGAAAGTCGTGGCGGGCCTCGATCGCGAGGGCCCGCTGCAGTCGCGCGAGGTCGGCCATGGGCGTGGGATCGATTATAACGCGCCTGGCGTGAGGCGGCCGCGAGGGCCTCGGCCGTCCAGCGGCTAGCCCCTGGCACGGGCCAGGCCTCAGCCTGCGGCATGCGCCGCGGCCGGCACCCCCACGGGCGTCTCGCGAGCGATCAGCCCCCCCGCCAGCACCAGCTCGCTGTCGTAGAACACCGCGACCTGGCCCGGCGTGATGGCCGGCTGGGCCTCGAAGAAGCGGACCAGGAGGCTGCCGTCGGCGCGGGGCTCCACCACGGCCCGGGCGGGCGCCGAGCGGTAGCGGATCTTGACCTCGGCCTCGAAGGGCTCGGCCGTCGGCGCCAGCGACAGCCAGTTCACGGCCTCCACGATCAGGGTGGTGCCGAGCGTGGCCTCCTTGGGCCCCACCACCACCCGGGCCAGCTCGGCGTCGATGCGCACCACGTAGAGCGGCGTGGCGGCCGAGACGCCGAGCCCGCGGCGCTGCCCCACCGTGTAGTTGACGACGCCGGCGTGGCGCCCGATCACCCGCCCCTCGAGATCGACGATCTCGCCCGGCCGGATGCGATCCCCGGCCTGCTCGCGCAGGAAGGCCTGCGGGTCCTCACTGAAGCACAGGTCCTGGCTCTCGGGCTTGTCCGCCACCGTGAAGCCCAGCTGGCGGGCGTGCGCCCGGACCTCGGCCTTGGCGAGCTCGCCCACGGGGAAGACGCACCGTGCCAGCTGCGCCTGCGTCAGGCCGTAGAGCATGTAGGTCTGGTCCTTGTTCGGGTCCAGCGCCTTGAGGAGCTGCCAGCGGCCCGAGGCCGCATCCTGCCTCACGCGGGCGTAGTGCCCGGTGGCCACGCGCTCGCAGCCGAACAGGCGCTGGGCCATGTCGAACAGCTCCAGGAACTTGAAATCGCTGTTGCAGATGGCGCAAGGGTTGGGCGTGAGCCCAGACAGGTAGGACGTCGTGAAGTGGTCCACCACCTTGCGCTTGAAGGTCTCGACGAAGTCGAAGCGGTGAAAGGGCACGCCCAGCGACGCCGCGACCTCGGCCGCGTCTTTCATGGCCTCGGTGTTGCAGCAGCGCGACTCGGGCCAGATGACCATCGAGATGCCCACGCAGTCGTGGCCCTCAGCGACCAGCAGCGAGGCCGTGACGCTGCTGTCCACCCCCCCGCTCATCGCCACCGCGATCCGTTCCGCCATCCGCGTGTCCCTCCGGCCCCGGGGCCCTGAGCCCCACCTGGTCCCATTCTAGCGGATCAGGGCGTCCGCACGCGAGGCGCGTCCCCCGCGGGGCGTGGCGGGGCCGCATCCGGCCTGGTATAGATAGGACGTTCGCCTGCCTGCGGCGCCCCGTCGCCGTGCCTCCACGAGGTCCCCGTGCGCGCCACCTCCACGACGCTGTTGACGCTTGCCCTGCTCGGAGCCCCCGCGCTGCCGGCCGAGGCCCACATCGTCTACTTCAAGGACGGCACCGTGGTGCGCGGCACGGTGGCGCTCCGGGAGAGCGCCGTGGTCATCTCCGGCGCCGGGGCAGAGCTCTCCTTCCCGCTGAGCACCGTCCGCGCGATCTCGTTCACGGACGAGCCCATCGCCTACGAGCAGCAACGGGTCGAGGAGAGCCGGGTGCTGAACCACGACGCCGTGGTGTGGTCGCTGGTCGCCGCGAACGTCGCGGCGGTGGTGGCCGCCCTGGTCGGCGCGATGCGCTGAGGGAGGAGCCATGACGTTGCAACGCTGGATGCTGGGGGTGGTGCTGGCGCTCGGACTGGCCGCGACGCCGGCGACGCCTGCGGACGCTGCGCTCGTGTACACCCGAGACGGCCGGACCTTCGACGGCAAGCTCCGGGTGGAGCCGACCGGGCTGGTGCTGAGGCCCGAGAGTGGCAAGGCCCTGCTCATCCCTTACGAGCAGGTCGTGGGCATCTCGATGGACGGCCAGCCCCTGTTCCCTCCCCCGCGCCGCGCCGAGGAGTCCAAGCTGCTCAACAGCGAGCCGCTGCTCTGGGCGCTGGTCGCCGCCAACGTGGCGGCCGTGCTCACGGTGCTGGTGACGCTGGTGCGCCCCGCCCCCGCGACGCCGCCTGCCCGCTGACCTCCCGCCAGCCCTGCCAGCGGCTCCGTCCGTCCGTCACCCGCCACCGTCGGCCGTCGCTTCGCAGCACCACCGCCCCGTGGACGTCGGTGCGTAGGATCTCCGCCCCCACCGCGCCCAGCCGGGCCAGCGTCTCGGGGTGGGGGTGTCCGTGCACGTTGCTCGCCCCGACGGAGACGATCGCGACGGCCGGGCGCACGGCCGCGAGCCAGGCCGCGGCGGTGGAGCCCCGCGCCCCGTGGTGGGCGACCTTGAGCACCTGCGCGGCCAGCGCCGGGCCGCTGGCGAGCAGCGCGCGCTCGCCCGGCGCCTCCACGTCGCCGGGGAGCAGCATCGTGGTGTCGCCGTAGCGCAGCCGCAGCACGAGCGAGGCGTCGTTGGTGCTGGCAGGGCGGTCGCGCCGCGGCACGGCGCTGAGCTCCACCCCCTCGCACCGCCAGGAGAGCCGGCCGTCCCCCGGCGTGCGCCAGGGCACGCCGGCCTGAAGCCAGGCGGCCAGCTGCGCCTGGGCCGCGCCCCCCTCTCCCGCCAGGCCCGCATCCCAGGCCTCCGCCACGGGCAGGGCCCGGGCGATCGCCGGCAGCCCCCCCACGTGGTCCTGGTGCGGGTGTGAAGCCACCATCAGCGCCACTCGACGCACCCCGAGCCGCCTGAGGTAGGGCAGCACCACCCGCGCCCCCGCGTCGCTGCCGGCGCTGGCAGGGCCCCCGTCAACGACGGCGGTGGCCCCTCCCGGCGTGCGGAGGACGATGGCATCACCCTGCCCGACGGCCAGGACGGCCACCTCCAGCACGCCGCGCGGGGCCACCGGCCACGTCCAGAGCGTCACCCCGAGGCCCACCAGCGCCCAGCGCCAGCGGGCGAGGCCACAGGCCAGGGCCGCATAGAGGCCCACCAGGGTGGTAGGGGCCACCTGGGGCACGGCCACGAGTTGCCCTGGCACCGCCACCGCGGCCTCGGCGATCGCCACGAGGGTCGCCAGCCCCAGGGCCGTGAGCTGGTTGGCGAGCGCGGCCCCCCCGGGCCACAGGCACCCGAGCAAGGCCACGCCAAACGCCCAGGGCGTCAGCACCGCCACCAGCGGGCTGCTCGCCCAGTTGGCCGGGATCCCGGCCAGGGGCACGACGCTGAACACGTGGGCCTGCCACGGCGTCACCCAGAGCCACGTGACGATGGGGGCCGCGAGGCTGCTCCACAGCCAGGCGGGCCCCGGCAGGCCGAGCCCGGGCAACCCGTGCGCGAGGCGCAGCAGGGCATAGGTGGCCAGCACGCTGAACTGAAAGCCGAGGTCGCCCACGCAGCCCGGGTCCAGCACCACGAGCACCGCCACCGTGAGCCAGAGGGCCGCGAACGGCAGCGGCGACGCCTCCAGCACCAGGCCGGCGAGTCCCACGAGCCCCATCAGCGTCGCCCGGATCATCCCCGGGGCCGCCCCCGTCAGCGCGAGGTACAGCAGCAGGCTCGCCGTGCCGAGCGCGGCCTGGAGGCCGGGCCCCGCGCCCAGCCCCCGCGCCAGCGCCACCGCCAGCCCACCAAGGATGGCGACCTGCGCGCCGCTGGCCGCCAGCAGGTGGGCCAGGCCGGCGTCCCGAAAGCAGCCAGCCAGGGCCTCAGGCACGGGCGCCGCCCCGGTGCCGAGCAGCAGCGAGCCGAGCAGGGCGTGGCGATCGGGCGGCAGGCCCGGCGCAAGGCCTGCGAGCAGCCGCAGGCGCAGGCCGTCCACGGCGGCCCGGGCGCGGTCGTCGAGGCGCGGGCTGGCCCCGAGGGGGGTCCCCTCCACGGCCCTCAGCGTCGCGTGGACGCCTCGGGCCGCCCAGGCCGCGCGCCCGTCGGGGGCGCCGGGGTTGGCGGGGGCAGCGGGGCGCGCGAGGCGCCCGGCCAGCAGCCAGCGCTCGCCGGGCGCGGGGCGGCGGGCCGTCGCCGGGAAACGCACCAGCACGCGGGAAGATCCCCAGCGCGCGGCTGCCGGCGCCCGGGCGATCACCCGCCAGGCCCCTGGACCGCCCTCGGGTGGGCTCTCCACGACGACCTCGACGGCCAGGTAGCGTCGCGGCGCCAGGCGCGCGAGGTCCGCCGGGGGCAAGCCAGGGGCCCGCACGCCGCGCCAGGCGGCAGCCCCCACCAGCAGCGCCGTCAAGAGGGCCAGCCGCCCGGCCAACCCCTTCCAGCGCCACGCGGCCCAGCCCGCCAGCGGCACCGCCACGAGGGTGGCGGGTGGGGGCGCGAGCCACGGCCCGAGGGCCGCCCCGGCAGCCAGGGCGATCGCCACGGCGCGCAGCACGTCCGAGCCTCAGCACGCACGATGAGAGATCCTGCAGCAGACTTTTGTCGCTTTGCGTAAGGGGCTCAGGGGCGCTGC
>JAYKHR010000133.1:0-6089 GCA_035285125.1 Candidatus Sericytochromatia bacterium
ACATCTCGGACCACCTCGGCAAGATCTGGGACTCGCTCGAGGACCTCAAGACCATCACGGAGAGCCTCAACGACACGCACACCTCGCTGACGAGCTACCAGACGAGCGAGGTCATGAAGGTGCTCACGACCATCAGCGTGATCATGCTGCCGCTGACCCTGGTGTCCGGCATCTACGGGATGAACATCGCCCTGCCCTACGCCCATCACCCCCAGGCGTTCTGGGGCGTGATCGGCCTGATGGCGCTGGTCGGGGGCGGGATGCTGACGTTCTTCCGGCTGCAGCGCTGGATCTGACGGGCCGGGAGAGGCTCAGGCCAGCGGGCCCGTGCCCTTGCGCTTGATCTCGGCGGCCATGCGCCGGGCCGCGCGCGAGTCGTCTGCGAGGCGGTGGGAGTCCGTCAGGTTGATGTGGCCATCGCCGTTGCGCTCTGCGGCGAGCTTCTCCTCGTCGGTCAGGGGGGCCATCCCCACGATGGCGCCCGAGATCTTGTTGGCGAGGTCCAGCTGGACCTTGGCCGCGAGCTCGATGTCCGCTGCGTCGATCCGGCCATCGGCGTTGAGGTCCGCCGCCGCCCGCTGCTCGGGCGTCAGGACCTCCTGGCCCGTGAGGGCCTCGGCGATCTCTGCGGCGCTCACGTGGGCCAGCTTGTCGTAGATGGAGTCGGACATCGCGGGAGGCTCTCCGTCGCTCGGGGTGGGGCGCCACCGGCTCATATACCCTGGCGGCCCCGCGACCTTCTGGCTTGGGGGCCCCCTTCTGGCTCCGCGTCGAGGGGTAGAGACGGCCACCCGCAGCAGCCGCTGCCAGGCTCACGGGGGTGCTGAAGGCCTGGGCGAGGCCAATCTGGCCACCACCATCAGCCACTGCCTGAAGCATCGATGGTCCCACGAAGCCACCAAGGCCCTGCCCGTCATGGCCTGATGTTCACGTAACCACGTGGATGGGCAAGCGGGAGACGCCCCTTCTCCGACCACGGAAACAGTCCCACGGAGGACTCGACCTTATCCCCCCACCCGAGGATCCGCGTCAGCGGGGGCGAGGTTGCCGTGACATCCGCGGTGGAAAGCGGGCGTTGCATCCCGCGGTGTGCCGGGTATAACCATATCGGGGTCCCTAGCCGCAGGCCCCGACACGAGGTTCCACGCATGCCGAACCTGAGCGATCTTCTCGAGACGCTGCGCCGCCTGCTGGTCGGGGAGCCGGCGCCCGTGCCCGTCCCGGTGCCCGTGCGCGTCCGCCCCGGGCGCCGCTGAGCCCGTCACGGGTCGACGCCGACGAGGTGCTCGATCAGAGGCATTCCGCCCGTCCAGGCCACGCTGACCACGTCGAAGCGGCAGGGCCCGGCGTGGGGGTGTCGCGCCATGTAGGCCTCGGCCAGCTGCGCCAGGCGGTGCCGCTTGCGCCGGTCCACGGCCTCGGCGGCCGTGCCGCACGCGAGGGTGCGCCGTGTTTTGACCTCCACGAACACCAGGGTGTCGCCGGCCAGGCAGACGAGGTCGAGCTCGCCGCGGGCCGTGCGCCAGTTGCGCGCCCGCACCGTCAGCCCTCTGGCCGTGAGGAAGCCGTAGGCCAGCCCCTCTCCCCTGAGCCCGCAGGTGCGGCGGTGGTCGGTGCGCATGGCCGGAGCATAGCACCCGGTCCGGGTTTTCGGCGGCCCTACGGCCCACGCGGGCGCCGGGGGCTCCTGCACGGCTGGCTGACGGCGGCGGGCCGAGGGCCCCGTCAGGGCCGGTGGTGGCCCGGGGCCGGGGGCTGCGCCGCGTCGGGCTGGGGGGGGAACTCGTAGCGGAGGGCCCTCGCGGCCGTGGCCCCGGCCCGCTCGAAGGCCGGCGTGCGCACGTGCAGCTCGCGGACGCGGCCGTCGATGAAGCGGCACGTCGCCGCCACCTCGTCCTCGAAGCGCAGCGTGAAGGTCCACCCGTCCCCCTCGCGGCTGGTCTTGAGCAGCAGTCGGCGGCGGTTGTTCACGAGCGCCTTGATGATCGCGTTGGCCTCCTCGCGGCTCCAGCCGGCGGCCGGTGCCTGCCAGGTCTCGGCGAGCACGAGTGGCTCGCCGATGCCCCACGGCGGCGCGCCCGGGTGTAGCTCCAGCGCCCGCGCGCCCTGGGCCTTGGCAAAGTCGCGCGCCGGCCCCACCCGGTCGCCGAGCCTGGCCTGCGCAGGACTGGCCGCCAGCCCGCCGAGGAGGCAGGCGGCCAGGGAACAGGAAACAAGGAAAGGGAGGCTTCGAGGCATCACGGGGGGCATGGGGGGGACGGTTCCATGGTACCCGGTGGCCGCGTGGACTTTCCTGGCCCCCTTTGCGATCATGCCTGCCGTGGTCACGTCGTCTGCCCGCGGGCTCCTTGATTGGCGCTGGTGCGCCCTGCTGCTCGTCCTGCTGCTCGGCTGGCTGGCGGCGGCGCTCTGCGCCGTGGTGGTCGGCGCCGTGCCGATCGGGCCCGAGGCCCTGCGGGAGGCCCTCGTGGCCGGGCCCGTCGGGCAGCCTCAGGGGGCGGCGGCGATCGTGTGGCAGATCCGGCTGCCCCGCGTCGTGATGGGCACGCTGGCGGGCGCGGGCCTGGCCATCGCCGGTGCCGCCTGGCAAGGCGTGCTGCGCAACCCGCTGGCCGACCCGTACCTCGTGGGCGCCTCGGCCGGGGCAGCCGTGGGGGCTGCGGCGGCCCTGCTGTTCGGCGTGGGGGGCGGCACCAGCCTGGCCCTCCCGCTGCTGGCCTTCGCGGGCTCGCTGGCCGCCGTGGGCGTCGTCTACCGGCTGGCTGCGGAGCCCGGGCGGCCGCTGGCCATCGAGCGCCTGCTGCTCGCGGGCGTCGCCGTGAGCTCGCTGCTGTCTGCCGTGCTCTCCTTGCTGATGCTGCTTCGGCAGGACGCCTTCCCCCAGCTCTACCTCTGGCTGATCGGGGGCCTCGGGGGCCGCGGCTGGGAGCATGTGGCGCTGCTGGCAGGCTACGGCGGGGTGGCCGTGCTGGGCCTGTGGTGGTGGGTGCCGCGCCTCAACTTGCTGCAGCTCGGCGACCAGACGGCCCGGAGCCTGGGCGTCGACCACCGCCGCGATCCCCAGATCCTGGTCGGCCTCGCGGCGTTGCTGACGGCGGCCGTCGTCTCGGTGTGCGGCATGATCGGCTTCTTGGGCCTGGTGGTGCCCCACCTTGCCCGGCTGCTGGCGGGCCCCGACATGCGCCGGTCGCTGCCCGTCTCGGCCCTGCTCGGCGCCACGCTGCTCACGCTGGGGGACTGCGCGGCCCGGACGCTGTGGGCGCCGGTGGAGATCCCCGTGGGGGTGCTGACGGCGCTCCTGGGGGCGCCGTTCTTCCTGTTCCTGCTGGCGAGGCGGGGGGCATGACAGCGCTGGCGACGGCCGGGCTGGCCTGCGGCCACGGCGGGCGGGCGGTGCTCGCGGGTGTCTCGACGGCGCTGCCTGCGGGGGCCTTCGTCGGGCTGCTCGGCCCCAACGGCGTGGGCAAGTCCACCCTGCTCGCCACGCTGGCTGGCCTGCTGCCGCCCCTGGCCGGCGCGGTGTGGCTCGGCGACGAGCCGCTGGCAAGCCTCTCGCCCCGGACGCTGGCCCTGCGCCGGGCCTACCTGCCCCAGCACCCCCCGGCGGAGCTGGCCTGGCGGGTCGAGGACGCCGTCGCCATCGGCCGCTTCCCGCATCAGAGCGGCTGGGGGCTGGTGCGCGATGCCCGGGACCAGGCGGCGGTGGCGCGCGCGCTGCGATCGGCCGGCATCGCGGAGCTGGCCGACCACAGGCTCGCGACGCTCTCCGGGGGGCAGCGGCAGCGCGTTCACCTGGCGCGCGCGCTGGCCCAGGAGGCCCCGCTGCTCTTCCTCGACGAGCCCACCACCCACCTTGATCTCACGCACCAGCTCGCCTTCTATCAGGTGGTGCGCGACCTGGCCGCCTCCGAGGGGCTCACGGTGGTGGCCGTGCTGCATGACCTCAACCTCGCCGCGCAGTTCTGCCACAGGCTGCTGCTGCTCGGGCCTGGCCCCGAGGGCGGAGCGGGCGAGCTGCTGGCCGAGGGGCCGCCAGCCGCCGTGCTCGATCCGGCCCTCGTGGCGATGGTTTTCGGGCAGGCCGTGCAGGTGCGCCACCACCCCCGGACGGGGCTGCCGTACGTGCTGCCCGTCGTGCCCGAGGGGCCTGGCCCGCGGGTGAGTGGTCGGCTGCGGGCTGGCCGGCTGCACCTCGTGTGCGGGGGAGGCTCCGGCGAGCGGCTGCTGCCGGCGCTGTACCGGGGCGGGTGGCACCTCAGCGTCGGCGTCGTCAATGCGCTGGACACCGACGCGGCGCTCGCCGCCCGGCTCGGGGCCGAGGTGATCGCAGAGGCACCCTTCTCGCCCGTCGGTCCGGAGGCCGCTGCGGCGCTGGCCCGACGCCTCGAGGCCGTGGACGTCGTGGTGGTCTCGGAGGTGGCCTGGGGCAGCGGCAACGTCGAGAACATGCGGCAGCTCGTGGCGCGGCTGGAGCGGCCGGCGCCGCCTCGGGTGCTGCTCCTGGGCGGCGAGGAGCTGCCTGCGCGGGACTTCACGGGGGGCGAGGCGCAGGCGCTCTGGGCGGCGGCGCGGGCGGCCGGTGCGGAAGACGCGGTGGCCGACGCCCTCGTCGCCAGGCTGGCCTGAGAGCGCCGGCCGAGGGGCCCGGCCAGCACCGTTGGCCCTGACCCCGATTGCGGCGCCGCGCGTCGGCCAGGTCCTCTGCGCCCTCCTCGCGCCTTTCGCACGGCACCCTGCTTGCTCGGCTTCAAGGCCGCGATGAGCGGCGCGCGCGCCCGTCACAGCCCGGGACGCGGTACCGGCGCTAGGCTGGGGAGGCCCCGTTGCGAAGGTTGTCGTGCAGCCTCCCGTCTTTGCCTCCTTGTGGCGCGTGTGCGCCGTGGCCTGTGTCCTGGTCGCGGCGGCCGATCTGCTGGCGGCCCACCCGGCGCGTGCCGCCGGCGGTGGCTGCATCCCGCCGGCCAGGCTGGCAGCCCTGACGGCGCTCGCCATGCAGGCGCCTCAAAGCGCCGACGCCCAGTTTGACCTGGCCCTGGCCCACCTGCGCACCCCGTTCCCCGAGCGGGCGTGGCCCGTGGTGGATCGGTTGCTGGCCCTCGATCCCCGCTACGGTGCCCGCCTGGTCGAGCACCAGCGGTTCGTGCTGGCGGCCCATCCCCAGGATTGCGAGGCGCGCTTCCGGCTGGCTGCCGGGCTGTACCTGGACGGCCGTCGTGAGGCTGCCCGCCAGGAGCTGCAGGCCCTCGTGGTGGCGGCTCCGAAGGACCCCTGGGCCCATGTCTATTTGGGGTGGCTGCTCGCGGAGGGCAAGCAGGTGGACCGGGCGATCGTCCTGTGGCAGCGGGTGGTCGGGCTGGAGCCTGAGAACGCCGTGGCCCACTGGCTGCTCGGCCAGGCCCACCAGCGCAAGGGGCGCCGCGCGCGGGCGGCGACGGCCTTGCGGACAGCCCTTTCGCTGCGCGACGGCTACGCCGCGATGGAACTGCCCGCGCCCTGAACGGCGGCGTCTTGCCCATGTTGGCTGCTGGGGGCTTGCGCTCTCAGGCAGGATGCGGTACCTTGTCTTCACCGACAGTGGTCGGGCGACGAAAGCGAAGCACCGTGAATGGTGACCTCGCATCACCGAAACGCCCTTGACCCGCCGTCTTTCAGACGGCCCGTCATTTCCCTTCTTGAATGCCACCACACGGTGTTGAAGAAGAGCGGTGTGTCGGTCACGCTTCTGGTCTTGCGATGGCGGGCCGAAGCGGGCGTCCTCGGTGAAGTGAGGGGCGCGCTCCACGGTCCGGCCTGCCGGAAGCCGTGTCGCCATCGCACCCCGCGAGGTCCGCGTGATCGGGCCGACGGGCAAGCCTCTCGAAAGAGGGGGTTGACAAACGAAGCGTCTTCTGAGATGATTGCTTCACGCCGGAAGGTTAAGCCTGAGCCAAGGGTTCCCCAAGGAACAGTTAACTGCCCGGTACATCAGGACCTTGACAACTGAATAGCCAAGCGAACGCACCAAGCTCTTGTCGATTCAAGAAGAGAGCAAAAAGAGAGCTAGCCTTCAACGCGAGTTGAAGCTGACTCACCGAGAATATTTCTTGGAG
>JAYKHR010000134.1:0-10175 GCA_035285125.1 Candidatus Sericytochromatia bacterium
CCTGGCCTTCGCAGGCGAGCTGCTCGACGTGCACGCCCACACCGGGGGCTACAACATCACGGTGGCACTGACGACGGGCTGGGTGGCAGGCACCTGGGCCGCGCGGCGGGCCCGGGAGGGCTAGGGACAGCTGCCGCCCCGCACCCGCGTCAGGTAGGCCTCCGCCTGCTGCCCGGGCGTCCCGAGCCAGGGCCCCAGGCCCTCGGCAGCCGTCCGGACGTCGACCCGCGCGTTGAAGGCCCCCTCGGGCCGGACGCGGACCACGGCCCGCGTCTCGAGGCGGAGCCAGCCAGCCGTGCCGATCGCCTCGAAGGCCCGCCCCGCGGGGTCCTGGCGCACGACCCGCCAGCCGACGCGCCCCGCCTCGACCAGGGCCGTCCGGAACACGGCGTCGGGCCCGCATGGCAAGTAGACCGGCAGCAGCTGGCCCCCGCCGTCCCGGGAGGGAGGCGGCCCATCGGGGAGGCGCGGTGGGTCCAAGACGTCGGTGGTGATCTCCCGGACGGGCGAGGCGCAGCCCACCAGCGAGGCTGCGAGCAGGCAGGCAAGGGCTCTCAAGGGAGGTCCTCCGGCAAGGCGCACGAGCGCTGTGTACCCCGAAAGCGGGGTATATGGGACGCGTCTGCAGGCCCTGAGGGCCCGGCGCTGGAGGACCCTCCCCATGGCGGCGATCGACCCCCGCGCACGCCCGCGCACCCCGCGTGCCACCGCCCTGACGCTCGCCTTGGTCGCGCTCGGGAGCCCGAGCGCGCTGCCCGAGGCTGCCCAGGCCACGGAGGCGGCCGCCACCCGCGGCCTGCCGCCCGCCGTGGCCCGGACCCGCGAGGCCCTGCTGCGCCTCGCCAGCCACCACGACTATGACGGCCTCGCCCGGCTCGCGCTGGCGCCCGGCAAGGGGTTCGTCTACCACCTCGGCTTCGAGCAGCGCCGCCCCGCCGCCTACTGGCGGCAGCGGGCGGCCCGCGGCGAGGCCCCGCTGCTCAAGCTGGTCGCCCTGATGCGCCTGCGGCCCGTGCAGAGCCGGGGCGTGTTCCTGTGGCCCGCCGCGGCGATGAACCCCGACGAGACGGCCTGGGCCGACCTCAAGGGCCTCTACCCCGCCACCCGCATCGAGCGTTTCCGGCAGGAGGGCTACACGGGCTGGCGCACGGGCATCGACGCGCAGGGCCGCTGGACGATGTTCCTCGCCGGCTCCTGATCAGGGCGTGACGAGCGGCTCTGGCGGCGGCTCTGCGGGGACGGTCTCCAGCAGGGGCGGCCGGGGGTCGTCGGCGGGCGCAGGCGAGTCCGTGGATGGCCCCCCCAGCGACGGCGCGGCAGGCAGGGCGGACCCGGCCCCGCCCGGGGCCTCCTCGGGGGGCGGCGCGGTCGGCGCAGGCGGGGGCAGCTTCGGGCCGGCCTGGCGGCTCACGTCGCGGACGATGCCGTCCCGGCTGGCAATCGCGGCAGCGACGCGGCGCCAGTCCAGGCGGCCGAGGGCGCCAGCGTCCCGGGCCAGGGCGCGCACGGCGGCCCGGTAGTCGAACCCCGCCTCGTAGATGTCCGGGTAGGCCGAGAGCCACACGCCCCGAGCATCCGCCGCGAGCAGCACGGGCTGGTACACCACCCGGATCGGCGTGCCGATCCAGATGCGGTCGTAGAGGTCCTTGATGTCGGCCGCGCGGAAGCGCACGCAGCCGTGGGAGGCGTAGCGCTTGATCGAGGTCGGGGCGTTGGTGCCGTGCATGCCGAACTGGCCGTTCCAGAACCCGATCCAGCGGGGCCCGAGGGGGTTGGCGGGGCCCGGAGGCACCTCCGTGCGCACCGGCTGGCCGCGCGACGCCATCTCCTTCTGGATGGAGGCCGGCACATACCACGTCGGGTTCTTCTCTTTCGAGACCACGCGCGTCAGCCCCACGGGCACGGGGCGGTCGGGCGTGGAGACGGCCACGGGGTAGTCCCGCTCCAGCCGGCCGTCATGCACGAGGTAGGCGTGGGCCTCAGGCACGTTGAGCACCACCCCCTGCACGGCTGCCTCGAAGCGCGGCGTGATGCGGCGGGTGTCGACGCGAAGGCGCCCCCCGCCGAGCCGGCTGATGCGAACGGGGTTGACGCCGTGGTGCACGGCGACCCAGGCCGCGGACTCCCCGCGCCGCAGGGCCTGCCGGAGCACCGCCCCAGTCAGCGCCCCGGGCCGGCACACCAGCCAGGCGGAAGCCTCGGCGGGCGCGAGCAGGGCGAGGACCCCTGCGGCAGCCAGGGGCACCACCAGACCCAGAAGCCCGAGCCCGCGGGGCGCCACGGCTCAGCCTCCCTGCGGGTACGCGGGCCAACCCGGCGGCCGGCGCAGGCCCGGCGTGGGGCTCGGCGGCGTCGGCGTGGGGGTGGCGGTGGGCGAAGCCGAGGGCGCGGGCGTCGGCGTGGGCGTCGCCACGGGGGACGGGGAGGCCGCAGGCACGGCGATGGGCGTGACGAGGGGGTGCGGGGAGCGGGCGGGGCGCGCCGTCGGGGAGGGCGAGGGGCTCGGCGGCGGGTTGCCGATGTCCACGAGGATGCCGTCGCGGTCGCGCAGGGCGCGCTCGAGCGAGACGGGGTGGATGCGCCGCGTGACGCCAGCCCGCCTGGCAAGGGCCGCGATGGCGGCCCGGTAGTCGTAGCCCGTGCTGTAGTAGTCGGGGTAGATCGAGACCCAGACGGCCTTGTCGTCGACGGCCATCGTGACGGGCTGGTAGATGACGTTCACGGGCATGCCGACGCGTACGCGCTCGTAGAGGTCCTCGATGTCGTCGCGCAAGAAACGCACGCACCCGTGGGAGGCGTAGCGCTTGATGGACCAGGGCATCGTGGTGCCGTGGAACCCGAAGGTGTTGTCGGCGAACCCGATCCAGCGCGACCCCAGCGGGTTGTCGGGGCCGGGCGGGACGCGCGTCTTGACGACGCGACCCTGCTCTGCCATCTCCTTCTGGATGGAGCGGGGCACGAACCAGACGGGGTTGCGCGACATGCTGCGCACGCGGGTGGGGCCCAGTGGCGCCTTGCGCTCGGCGGTGGAGACGCCGACGGCGTAGTCTCGGAGCAGCTTGCCGTGAGCAAGCAGGTAGACATGGGCCTCCGGGAGGTTGAGCACCAGCCCATCCGCGTCGGCCGGAAAGCTGGGCCGGACGCGCCGCTGGTCGATGCGGATCGTCTCCCCGACCTCCATCCCGTCGGCCAGCAGCACCCCGCTCGGGCGCACGATCCGCACGGGGTTGAGCTTGTAGCGCACCCCGAGCTCGTTGAGGTCGTCGCCTGGCTGCACGCGGTGGAGCGTGACGGCCCCCTCGACGGTGCCTGGCAGCATGTACGGCGCGCCAGACGGCGGCGCGGCGGCACGGCGGGTCATGGCGTGCCCCGCCGGGGCGGCGAGCAGGCCTGCGCCGACGGCGAGGCCGGTCAGGCAGCGGATGTAGGGGGGCGAGAGCGTCACCGGGAGGCCTCCACGCGGGCCACGACCAGCTCCGCCGGGCCCGCCAGGCGCCGGCCTTCGGCCGGGCGCACGTCGAAAGCCGATGGTAAGAAGGCAGGCCCAGCATTGTCAATGCACGGGGTCACGGCGGGCAGCCTTTCAGGCCCCGGCCGTTGTCGAGGTACAGGAAGGCCTTGGTGAGCGTGGCGGGCGCACCGCCGCCCGCCGGGCGGCCCTGCGCCGTCACGACGTACCCGCCGTCCGGCCAGCGCCCGGTCTCGATGCGCGCCTGCCAGGTCTGCCCCTTGCGGTCGGCCTGCGCCACCTGCTCGTTGTTGAGCCAGAACGACACCCCGTCGTAGGCCGGCGCGTCGGGCGGCAGGGAGCACACCAGGCGGGTCGAGCCGCGGGCGACGTGCCGCGAGAGGCGCTGCCCCGGGTAGGTGGCCCGGTTGTCGCCGACGGCCTGGATGGTGAAGGTGACGTTGAGCCAGGCCTGGCCGAGCTCGGCCACGAGCCGCGCGAGCTCCGGATCGTCCCAGATGACGCGCTTCACCACGTCCTGGCCGTCCACCCAGCCCACGCGCGGGTCGCCGAGGGCCTCCTGCGCCAGGAAGGCGTCGATGAGGGCGGCGGGCGTGAGGCCCGTCTCCGCGGCGAGCTCGGGCAGCACCACCGCCAACCGGGCCTCGATGCGGACCAGCAGGTCGGGCGTCTGGTAGGGATCGAACGACTCGGGCAGCCAGTCCGACCGGGCGATCGCCCGGGCGAGCACCGTCGAGGCCAGCGAGAGCTCCACGTCGGCAGGGGGGTGGCTCAACACCCGCCGAGGCGGCACCACGCCCTCGAGCAGCCCGACGCACGTCACGGGGGCGCGCGGCCGGCCAAAGGCATACGCGACCCGCGGCGGGTCGAGCGAGAAGCGGGCCTTGAGGAAGACGGGCTCGCCATCCGGCAGATCCTTCAGCCGGAAGAAGCCGGCGCCGTCGCTCACCACGGGGGTGGGCTCGGCGCGCGGGGCCTCCGCCAGCGTGACGGCCTCGACCCGGATGCCCGCCGCCTGCGCGTGGCCCACCCCGAAGGGCGAGTCGCGCAGCACCGGGCTCAGCGTGTGGCCCGTGAGGTCGGCCTTCCCGCTGTTCACGATCAGGGCGTAGGCCAGCGAGGCCCCGACGGTCGGCGGGGCACCGCAGGCAGCAAGCAGGCCCAAGGCGGGCAGCAGCACGGCCAGGGGACGCACCGTCAGCCCCCGCCCAGCGTCAGGGCAGGGCCCATGAGCGTCTCGGTGAAGCCAGGGCCGTAGAGGGTCTGCACGCGGTACCCCAGCCGCAGCCGCAGCGGCCCGAGCTCGCGCTCCAGCCCGGCCTCGGCCGACGCCCAGGCCAGCAGGGGCAGCCCCGGCAGGCCCAAGTCGAGGCTCGAGAGCAGCGCCGGCGACCAGCCCAGCTCGGTCGTGACGCGCCACCCCGCCAGCCACCCGCCCAGGGCGTACACGCCGTTGCCTGCGAGCATCGGGCCGTAGAGCTGTCGGGCGGTGAAGAAGGTGTAGCTGGGGATCGGCGGCGCCCCCGAGTGCTGCCCCTGGGTGAAGACGCCGAGGGCCCCGGCCCCGAGCCGCGCCCGCCAGGCCTCTCCCGCCAGCCGCCAGCCTCCCCAGGCCTCGGCCTGCAGCTGGGTGCGGGCGTGCAAGGACAGCGGCAGCAGCCGGTCCTGGAAGGTCACGGAGAAGGCCCGCCCGCGAACCTCGAGGCAGGGCCCCATGCCCTCGGTGATCGGCGCGGGCAAGGAGAGCGCCACCTGGGCGGTGGGCAGGCCGCGGACGTTTGTGTCGGCATCGCCCGCGCCGAAGACCTCGGCCCAGTTCGTCCAGGCAGCCCCGGCCTCCAGCACCGTCGCCGCGGCAGCGGGCAACGTGGGGGCGGCCTCGAGCGGGGGACGCGCGCCGGGGATCGACTTGGGGATCAACAGCAGCCGCCCCCGCGTCGGGTCGTCGAAGACGCGCACGTCGGTGGCCCCGATGACGGTCAGCAGGATGCGGGGCGGGGCGCCGGCGTCCTCGGGCACGGCCAGCCAAGCCGTCAGCGGGGTGGAGCCGTCCGCGCGATCCCCGCGCGTGACGGCAGGCCGCAGCGAGCTGCCCGGGAAGCTGAGCTCAACCTGCCGCCCGCTACGCCAGACCAGCCGGTACGAGGGCATCGCTCCCGCATAGGGCACGGCGAGCGCGCCGCTCTCGCGATCGAAGAGCGGCTGCCCGAGCACCGTCGCCACGGGCACAGGCTCCAGCTGGGCGCGCGCGGGGGCTGCCGCCAGCACGGCGACGGCCCCCGCGAGGGCCGCGAGGACACGGGCCATCACGAGCCGCCTCCGGGGGACGCGGACGGGCTCGGCGAGGGGCTCGGCGAGGGGCTCGGCGAGGGGCTCGGCGAGGGGCTCGGCGACGGGGAAGGGCTCGGCGAAGGGCTCGGCGAAGGGCTCGGCGAGGGGCTCGGCGACGGGGAAGGGCTCGGGCTGGGCGACGGGGACGGCGTGGGCGTCCGGCTCGGGCTCGGCGTGGGCGTCCGGCTCGGGCTGGCCGAGGGGCGCACGGACGGGGTCGCCGTGGGCGTGGGCGTGGGCGTGGGCGCCGGCGTGGGGCGGGGCGTGAAGGCCGTCGTGGCGGGGCGCGGCGTCGGCGTGGGGGTCGGCGTCGGCGTGGGGGACGGCACCTCGACGATCACGATGCCCACCCCGCCCGCAGGGCCAGGCACAAGAGCGCCCGTGTCATAGGGGTTCCGCGCGCAGGCGCACAGCCCGACCCACAGGGCCAAGGGAAGGATCCGGCTCAGGGCCGGGCTACACCAGCGCATCACGTCGAGGTTGCGTCCGTCATCGGGTCAGGGCTCCGACCATCCTAATCGACACGAAGCCGTGCTGCCTGTTGGGACGATCACGCCGCCCGCCCGCGGAGCCTGCCTGCGCCCGCATGGTGAAACGACACAGAAATGGAGGGGGCCGGTGTGCTTCAGTAAAGGAACGATGTCCCCCGAACGCGCTTTATGGCCACACAGGGGCCGTGAATGAGCCTGTTTCGTCCGAACGCGCTCCTGCTCGCCACGACCCTGACGCTCGCCCCGCTGCCCCTGGAGGCCCAGGTGGCGCAACCGGCGCGCGTCGGTACGGCGTTCTACGAGGGTGCCCAGCGGGCGATCGTGGTGCCGTTCACGGGCACCCCGCCGCGGGCATTCTACGTGCGCCTGTCGCCGACGGTGCATGCCTTCGAGCTCGAGGGGGCGCGCCTGACGGGAGCCTCTCCCCAGGTCCACGAGGCCGTGGGGGCGCTGCGCCGCTTTGCCCTGGCCGCGCGACGCGCGGACGTGGTGAGGCTGACGCTGGAGACGGCCGCCCCGACCGCGCCCTCAATCCGCCTGAACACGACAGAGCAACGCTTCGAGATCTACCCGTTCCTGCGTCAGGCCCCGGAGCGCACCCCCTCACCGATCCCGCCCAGGCCCTCGGTGCTCGCCCCCGATGAGGCCCCCCCTGACTGGTTCTTCCAGGCGCGGCCGATCTTCGCTCCCTCGCCCGCGAGCGCTCGTCGGACGCCGCCGCCCGCGCCAACGCCGCGCCCCTCTGCCCAGCCCACGCCCGTGACGCTCACGCTGGCGCGCCGCACCCCGCCGCCCCGGCCCGAGCAGGCTCCCCCGACGCCCCCACCGGTCTTCGAATTCCCGGCCTGGCTGTTCCCAGGCGTCACGCCCGCCCCGAGCCAGGCCCCCACGCTGCGGCCAAGCCCCCGGCCGACGCCCGTCCCCACCCCGGTGCCCACGCCCCGCCCGACGCCCGTCCCCACGCCCCGCCCGACGCCTGTTCCCACGCCGGTGCCGACGCCCCGCCCGACGCCCGTTCCCACGCCGGTGCCGACGCCCCGCCCGACGCCCGTCCCCACGCCGGTGCCGACGCCGGTGCCGACGCCCCGCCCGACGCCTGTCCTCACGCCGGTGCCCACGCCGTGGCAGGCCCCCACCCCCTGGCCGACGCCGGAGATCGTGTTCACCCCTCGGCCGACGCCTGCCCGGAGCGCCGGGCCGGTGTACCCCCCGGGGTACGTGCCCCCCGTGCCCTCACCGCTGCCGCCGCGCCGCCTGGCGACCCCGACGCCGCTGCCGGGCCCCGTGACAACCCCGCTGCCCGTGGTGCGGCCCCTCAACCCGGCCGTGCGCCCCGTCAGGCTCGAGCCCCCGCGCACCCGCATCGGCACGCCCACCTTCGCCCCCGATCGCCACGCGCTGGTGCTCCCTTATGAAGGAGAGGCCCCGAACTTCGAGATCACCGCCCTGGCCCCGGCCGAGTTGCGGGTTGACTTCACCCGCTCCTTGCTCACTGGCCAGCCCGTCACGACGGCACGGCCCACCAGCGACGCGGTGCTGGCCGCCTGGTCCGCCACCCAGGACCCGACGCGGGGCGCCACCTCCCTCAAGCTGGCGCTGACGGGGGCCGGCGAGGTGGTGGTCGCGCGCGACGACGCCCGCCAGGAGCTGCTGGTGTTCCCGCAACTCAGCAGCGACACCGGCCCCACGACACAGGGCACGGTGCGCACCGTGCTGGGCCCGGCCACCTTCGACGAGCAGGTCGGTGGCCTGGCGCTGGACTACCGGGGCGAGGTGCCGCGGTACACGTTCACCCGCCTCACGCGCAACGTCGTGTACCTCGACTTCCCGGAGGCCGCGCTCAACCCGACGGCCGTGCAGTTCGACACGGTGTCGAACTCGCTGATGAGCTTCTGGCTGATCGCCCCGCGCCTGAACCGGGAGGCGGTGCGCGCGATGCTGGTGCTGCCTTACGGCGGCAGCGTCCAGCTGCTCGAGGACCAGGTGACTGGTCGCATCCTGCTCGTGCCGCGCCTGGGGGACTGAGGACCCGACGATGACCAAGCCGCCGCCTCCCCGCCCCCCCCGGCTGCTGCCGCGCCCGCTCCTGCGGCGCCTCGCGCTCGGCGCAGCCTTCGCCGCGCTCGGGCTGGCGGGCGCTGCCGGCCCCGCCGGGGCCGCCGCGCCGGAGGGGCCACTGCGGACGCCGGAGCCGCTGCCGCCGGACCAGCCGCTGCGCCCCCTCGTGACCTCGAGGCCGGCGAAGCCCAGGGTGATCAGGGGCACGCCCCTGCCCGTCTGGCGTCCCAGCGCCCAGGAGCCCACGGCCCGCCCCGGCGCGCTGCGCGCCCTGGTGCCGGGCGGGTACCGCCCGATGCGCCCGATCGGGGTGGATCTGGAGAGCCGCTGGCGGGTGCTGAGCCCCGCGGAGGCCCCGGGGCCCGGCATGTTCCAGCTGCCCCGGTTTGCGCCACGCGCCTGGGCCCGGACGTTCTTTCCTTATTACCAGGAGCAGCATGGGCTCGGCGGACTGACGCTCCGGCCGGAGACGATCGAGCGACTCGAGGCCGGCCTGGGCCTGTTCGCGCCGGACGGCTGGCAGTCGGAGGTGCAACTCGCCTACCTGAACCTGACGATCGCAGATCGGCAGCTGCCAGACAGCCGACACCAGCGCGACGACTTCATGGCGTCCTGGATGACGGGCCGGGCCTTCTCGCTCGGTCCGATCGCCAGCCAGCTGGAGGCAGGCTACTGGGGGCGCTACGTCTCCATCTCGAACAACATGCCCCCGCCGGCGACGGGGCGTTTCTTGACCTCGCCATTCCAGCTCTACCACGGGCCGGCCGTGCGCACCGCCTTCGGGGGCGATCTGGGTGGGGCCTGGCGCTGGTCGACCCGCCTCGAGGGTCGGCCCTACCTCCTAGCCCATGGCGACGACGCCGTCGTGGCGACGGGGCCCCTGTTCGGCACCGTCGCGGAGCCCAGCCTGAGCTGGGAGCCGCTGTTTGGCACGGTGCTGGAGGCCGGCTACCGCTTCGAGTTGCTCACCTCGTACCGCGCAGACTACACGCAGTCGCTGCAAGGACCCTACCTCGAATGCCGTCGCAAGTTCTGATCCGGGCCGTGGCGTGCCTGCTGCTGGGGGGCCTGCCGGTGGCAGGCTGCCAGAACACGCTGGAGAACGTCGCCCCGGTGTACCCGGTGCTGGCCGGTCAGGTGGAGCTGCGCTGGGAGTACGAGGCTGCCGGGGTGGCGAGCGTGCGCTTCGAGCTCGACGGTGCCCTGCTCGGCACCGGCACCGACGCGAACCGACGCTTCGGCCTGGTGCTGGACACCCGCAGCCGGACCAACGGGCCCCACCGCCTGACGCTCACGGCGCTGGATCCCGAGGGCCGGGTGCTGCGGACCTTCACGTCCACCGTGCTCATCCAGAACCCCTGATCTGACGGCTTCGGGGGAGGTGAGACCAGGCCCCCGCCTCAGCCCCTGGCCTCTTTAAGCTTCGTCGTTGCTTCGGCGAAGCTTTTTTTATGTCTTCCCTGATCGCCTGAAGATGGGCCCATCGTCCTGATCACCACGTTTGATCAAAGACAGACCTAAAAAGCGTTATGAAAAACTAAAACCCACAAATCAAGTCCGAGCGTATTTTTCAAGATCCCGAACCATTCTGAAGTTATCTGTCATGCTCGAGAAAACAGGGTGGTGCATTAAGAACAGTCGATCATTCTCTTGTCTCCCTTGATATGACCATCACATTGTGGGGCATATCACCAGAGGGAAGGGTACGGTGAATCGATGCCTCGGCGGTGACGCCGACAGGCAGAGGTGTTCATCATGCCTAATGCTCGCCGTAACCGCGCTGTGCTGGCTGCGACCCTGCTGCTGATGGGTTGTCAGGCGGCTCC
>JAYKHR010000135.1:0-47082 GCA_035285125.1 Candidatus Sericytochromatia bacterium
CCACGGAGGAGAGCAGCAGCACCCCGGCATGCCGCTCCACGACGGGCCGGCCGACGGGGCGCTCGCCGGGGGCGCACAGTCGCAGCAGGGTGGCATCGGGGCGCACCCGGGCGTCGTCTTCGGTCACGGGTGGCACCAGCCCCCCCGGTCCCTGCGGCAGGCTCTCCAGCCGCAAGCTGCCCTTCGCGACCGACGAGGTGACGATGAGACGGGGGCTTCGGCGCTCGAAGACGAAGCCGACGGGCACCTCCACCGTGTAGCCGCCCGCCCGGTCCTCGAGGCGGACGCTCGGGAAGACGCCACCCCACACGGCGTGAAGGCCGCACCCGATCGCCACGACGGCGAGGGCCGGCAGCACCCAGAGCACGGGCAGCCAGCGGGGCGCCCGGCGCGCGGGCAGCAAGGCGGGGTCGGGGCCCAGCAGGGCCGCCGCCGCCATGCCCCCGAGCAGCCCCCCGAGGTGGGCCATGTTGTCGATGTGCGGGATGGTGGCCCCCAGGATGACGTTGATGCCGAGCGTGATGAGGGAGACGTCGCGCATCGTGCGCATCTGGTAGCGCGGGATGATGCCACGGAACACCGTGCCGAGGATGAGCATCGCGCCGAGCAGGCCGAACAGCGCACCCGACGCCCCCACGCTGAAGGCGTGCTGGTTGAAGGCCACGCTGGCCGTGGCCCCCGCCCCCCCGGCAATCACCCAGATGGCCAGGAACTTGGGCGCGCCGAACACCTTTTCCAGCGAGGGTCCAATGGCGTACAGGCTGTAGGCGTTCACGAAGAGGTGCAGGAACCCGGCATGCAGGTAGTTGGCTGCCAGCAACCGCCAGACCTCGCCCTGCTCGACGAGCGGGCGCATGGTGGCCCCGAGCCAGACGAGCGCGCCGGGGGAGGTATGCTGCAGGGCCGCCCACACCCGGCCGGGCTGAGCCACCCACGCGGCAGGCTGCAGGCCTGAGCCCGTCAGCGAGAGCCAGGTCGAGCCCAGGAACATCGCCAGGATGACGACCAGCAGCGCGTGGGCCGCCACGGGCGTGCGTGAGGCCAGAAACAGCCGGAAGGGGACCCGCCCGGCCAGCCTGGCCCGCTCCTCCTCGACGAGGTCCGCCACCGTGATGGCCTGGTCGTCGAGCGCGGCGCGCACGGCCGCGTCCACAGCGGCCTCGAAGCTCCCCTCGACCACCTCGGCGGCGCGGTTCAGCCGCCCCTCCAACAGATCGATGCCCCAGGCCCGGAACGGCCCGTCAGGCGACCCCACGACGCCCTCCCCGACCACCAGCAGGATGGCCTCGCGCAGGGCGAAGGCGGCCATCGCCTCGTGCCACAAGGCGAACCGAAGCGCCAGGTGATCGGGCTCCTCGGCCGCCGCGTCGAGCACGAACACGGCGAACGCGCCCGCCACTCCCTCGAGGAACCACCCCCGGACGCCCGTCAGCCCCGCAGGCAGTCCCGCCGTCCACGGGGCGAAGCCCGCAGACTCCATCAACGTGACGCCTACCGAGGACTTGAACCCGTCGTACGTGGGCATGGCGCGGGGCTCCGTCCCAGCGTGGCGCGTGCCGGCCGGGAAACCTCCATTGAAGCACGCGCCCCCGCAACTTGCCAAAGCAAGAGGGTCCCCGGCCGCGCGGCAGGGGACCCTCGGCCACGACGGCGCGTCAGGCCGCCATCGCCAGCGCGCCGTGGAGGTCACCGGCCTCGCACCAGAAGGTGGTCCGGCCAGCTCCCCGCGCAAAGTACACCTCGACCTCGGCGACGCACAGGGGGCCATGTTCGCCCGAGTGGTACAGGCGGAAGCGCACGTAGCCGCTGGCGCGCTCGTCATCGACCACGACCTTGTGCACCTCATTCGAGAGGTGGGCAGCCACCACGTCCCACCCCCAGCGGCCGCGGAACAGCGCCCGGGCCCCGGTCCCGTCGGCGTTGCCGACGTAGGCATAGCAAGGGTAGGTCGCCATCAGGGTGGCGAGCGACCGCGTCGCCTCGTGAGCCGGCTGCATCAGGCTGAGGGTCGAAGGCATCGGGCGTCTCCCAATCGGTGCGCAATGCGTGGTCAACTGGGGGGTATATCGGACAGTCTCTTAACAAGTTTCTTAACACCTGATTATGACGGCAAAAACTTTCGATGAAGGTCTGCGAGCGCCGACGGCCGGCGCCCTGCGGGGGCCCCTGCGGTCGAGCCAGGCCGGGGCAAGGCGGGGTGGCAGGTTGCCGACCGAGCCGCGCGGGTATGTTGAGGACGCCCCCACCCCCGACGAGGCCCTGCGTCTTGGACCGCACGTCCCGCGACATGACCCCTGAAGAGGCCCACGAGTTGCTGACGGCCTACGTGCACGCTCAGCTGGGCCCGCAGGCTTCGGTGGGCGCCCCGATGTGGCGGGAGGACCACGAGGTCTGGGAGGCCTGGGTCGGCGGGCTGCCCCAGCACGTGAAGGCCTTCATCGTGCGGCTCGGCACCGACCACGGGGCCCCCGTGTGCAGGCACATCACGGTTATGGACCGGGACCCGCGCGGCCTCGACCTCGACTGAGGTTCCCGTCAGCCGCCCGTCCCGAAGCGCCTTGCCAGGGCCGCGAAGGGATTCGCCGCGGCGCTGGCGAAGGTCCCGCTGTCTGCCTCCCGCCAGGCCACGACAGCCAGGTCGACCGGCTTGAAGGTGTCGAGGAGGAGCTGCGCGAGGGCTGGCTCGACCTTGTCGGGCCGGGGCGGCAGCAGGCGCCCGAGGCCGACGGCCTGGCGATCGAGGCGGCTGGCGAGGGGCTCGACCTCGGCCAGCGGCTTGTAGCGGCCGGCTGTCTTGCCCCCCTTCACGAGGGCCTCCAGGGGGGCGTGCAGGTCCCCTCGCAGACCCGCGAGGGCGTCCTCACCGTCACAGACCAGGAACAGGCCGACCGGGGCATCCGGCCGCTTGCCGGGCCGGAACCAGGCCTCCCAGCGCAGGCCCGGCCGGTGGGGCACGCCGTCGCCGCCGGCCTCGAAGGGCCAGCCCGCCGGGGCGAGCCGCCAGGCCCAGCGCGCCTCGTCCCCCACCTCGTCGTGCACCAGCCGCGGCGCCACCCGCCAGGGCGTCGTGCCGAGCCGCTCTGCCAACGGCGCCGCCACCGCAGCCAGCCGCTCGGCCCACGCCATCGCCTCGTCCTTCTTCATCGCGCCTCCCGCCCGCTGTCAGGCGCTCCCATTGTAGCTGAAGGTCGCAGGCGTCTCGGGGTAGATAGCCGGCAGGAGGGCCCTCGAGATGAACCCGAGACAGCTCCTGGGGCTGGCCGGCGGCTTCCTGCTGGTCTACATCGTCATCACCCTCACCAACAGGCCCGTCGTGACGCCCCGGGAACCTGCCGGCGCGGGGCCCGACGCCGCGGCCGCCAGCCCGGCAGCCGACCAGGCCGGGCGCGTGCGGGGCTTCACGCTGCTGCCCCCCCCTGGCGCCCCCGTCGACGACGCGAGCAGCCTGGCAGCCCTCCGCGCGATCGCCGGCACGGGCGCCCGCTGGGTGGCGCTGCGCCCGGTCCTGACGCAGGCCACCGGGACCTCCCCCGAGGTGCCGGCAGACGCCACCCCGCCCGAAGAGCTCGCGCGCTGGCGCAAGGTGCTGCAAGAGGCGCACGCCGCCGGGCTGGCCGTCATGCTGCGCCCGCTGGTGGCGGCAGCCGACGGCACCCGCCGCGAGGCGATCGCCCCGCCCGCCCCGACGGCCTGGCTCGCCAGCTGGGAGCGCGCGCTGCAGCCCTGGCTGACGTTGGCCCAGGCGGAGCGCGTCGAGCTGTTCTGCCTGGGCTCCAACATGACGCGCCTGCAGGCCGAGGCCGGCTGGCGGGACCTCGCCACCAGGGCGCGGACGCAATACACCGGGCGGCTGACCTACGCCAGCAGCGTGGAGGAGGCGGCCTATCGCCAGGTGAGCTGGTGGGACGCGGTGGACTACGTCGGCCTTGACGCCTTCTTCCCCCTGAGCCGCACGGCCGAGCCCGATGGCGAGGCCCTGCGGCTGGGGTGGCAGGGCGTCGTCGACGAGCTCACGGCCTGGCGCGGCCAGGCGCCCGACCGCCCCGTGCTGTTCACGGCCGTGGGCGTGCCCAGCGTCGTGGGTGGCGCCATCGCGCCTGCGCTGCCGGACGCCACGGCCCCGCGGGACGAGGGGCTGCCCGCCCGGGCGGCCGAGGCGCTGTTCGCCACGGTCTGGCAGCAGCCCTGGTTCGCAGGCATGTTCTGGCACACCTGGGCGGGTGGCGGCCGGGCCCACGAGGCCTTCCGCACGGCGGACACGCCGACGGCTGCAGCCTTGCAGGCGGGCTACGGGGCGCCCTGACGCCCCGTAGCCTCGCCCACCGCGTGCCAGGCCCCGTCAGCGCCCGCCCTCACGCGCCCGTCTGCGCGCAGCTTCCCCAGGTGGGCCTCGATCTGCCGGGCGGCCACGCGCGCGATGACACCGTGGGCGTGCGGGTAAAGCCTCGCCGTCAGCCCCGCCACGTCACCGGCCCCGGCCCGCACCGCGGCGAGGACCTGAGCCTCGCGGCGCAGGCGGTGCGAGCGGTAGACCTCCAGCCGATCCGAGGCGTCGTGGATCGGCTGCCCGTGGCCCGGCCAGAGCACGGCGGGTCGCAACGCCGCCAGGCGCTCGAGCGAGGCCAGGTAGGCCGCCATGTCGCCATCAGGCGGGGCGACCACGACCGTGCCCTGCCCCACCACGACGTCCCCCGTGAGCACCCCCCGATCCTCGAGGCGCAGGAAGCAGAAGTGATCGCTGGCGTGGCCCGGCGTGTGGAGGGCCTCCCAGCTCACGCCGTCGACCAGCAACCGGACGCCGTCGTGCAGGGCACGGGCCGGCGGCTGGAGGCCGGGAATCTGGTAGGTGGGGGCCGGCACGGCGTTTGCCACCAGTGGCGCCCCCGTGCGGGCCTGCAGCGCCGGCACGGCGCAGGCGTGGTCGGGGTGGGCGTGCGTCAGCCAGATGGCCGCCACGCGCCCCGGCGCACACGCGGCCAGGATGGCCTCCACGTGGCGATCGGCAGCTGGGCCGGGGTCCACCACCACGACGTCCCGGTCGCCGAGCAGCCAGGTGTTGGTGCCAGGCCCCGTCATCGGGCCCGGGTTCGGTGCCACCAGGCAGCGGATCCCGGGGGCAACTCGGACGGGGACGCTCACATGCGGCTCGGGTCAAAGGCAGGCAGGGGCGCCTCCGCAGCCTCGTCGTAGCCGGGGTCGCCAGGCAGCAGGGCCACGGGCTCGCCGTCTCGCATCACGATGCGGGGCAGGATCGGCTCGACGCGGCGCCCGCGCGCCTGGGCCATGGCCTCGGCGGCGGTGCGGCAGGGCAACAGGGCCTCCAGCGACCGCGCGGTGGGCAAGATGACGGTCATCCGGCCCGTGCGCCGGGCCTCCAAGGCCTCTTCGGGGCGGAGCCACACGCCCGCCTCGACCTCCCGATTGTCGGCCAGCGGCTCCTGGTCAGGCGGGGCCTCGGCCAGGAAGAAGCGGGTCGAGAAGCGCTTCGGCGTACCCAGCGGGGTGATCCAGTGCGCGAAGTAGGCCACCTGCTCCGTCGTGAACGTCAGGCCCTCCGCCGCCACCAGCGCCTGCCAGGACAGGCGTCCTGCCAGGAGGGAGGCCCGCAGGTCCTCCCAGCGGGCTCGGTCGTCGCCGCCCGTGCTCACCCGCGTGCCTGCCGACGTCCGCGCCAGCAGCACGCCGGCCTCCTCGAAGGTCTCGCGCAAGGCCGCCACGACGTGCGCCGCAGCGCGGGCCGGGGCCAGCCTGAGGCGCTCGCCCCAGCTCGCGGCGTCATCCGCCCCGAGCCGACAGACAAGCTCCGGGGACTCGTCTTCAGGGTCCACGGCGCCCCCGGGAAACACGTAGGCCCCGCCCACGAAGTCGCTCGCGAGGTGCCGCCGCACCATGAAGACCTCGAGCCCCGCGGCGCCGTCCCGCAGGAGCAGGACAGTGGCAGACTCCCGCGGCGGCCGGGCGTCGCTCATACGGACTCGCCTGCCGGCACGCGCGGCGGTGGCCCGCCGGGAAGCTGGGACAGGGCTATCTCGATGAGTTCCTCGATGGCGCGGTCGTTCTTGGCCCGACGCAGGTTCTGCCGCGTCGCCTCGTACATGTTCGGGTTGTCCATGTACTGCCGCACGAGGGCCGTGAGGCTCTGCTCCGCGGTGATGGCGCGGCCGAGGTTCTGCTTCACGACGAGTTCCAGGTTGCCGGCCTCTTGCAGCATGGGCTCCCGGGTGGCGTCGATGCACATCGGCAGCTCCTTGGCGATCGCCTCGGCAATCGTGCCCGGCCCCGGCTTGCCCACCATCACGTCGGCGGCATCCATCAAGACATGCATCTGGTCCGTGAACCCCAGCACCTTGATGGGCACGTCGACCGAGGCAGCCAGCCGCTCGCAGCGGGCGCGAAGCCGCTCGTTGCGGCCGCACACGGCGATGACCTGGACCGGCAAGCCGCTGCGAACAAGCTCCCGCGTGAAGTAGTACGTGGCGCCGACAGCCATGCCACCCATCGAGATCAGCACCGTGAACCGGGTGGGATCGAGGCCGAGTTGCTGGCGGGCCTCGAACTTGGGCACCTTCGACAGGAACTTCTGGTTCACAGGCAGGCCCGAGAGCACCCGGATCTTGTCGGCAGGCACGCCGTACTCGACCAGTTGCTCGCGCGCCTGGTCGTGCAGCGCGATCGTCAGGTTGGCCTCGGGGTGGGCCCAGTTCCGCAAGAACCCCTTCGTGAGATCGGTGCACCAGATCACATAGGGGACCTTGCCGAACCACTTCAGGTCCTTGAGCGTCTCGATGGCAATGTGGTTCACCACGGCGAAGACCGAGATGATCATGTCAGGCTTCACGCTCTCGAGGGTCTTCTTGAGGTTCCGCGCGGCCTTTGGCAGCAACGGGATGGCCACCTTCTCAACATTCAGGCGGTTCATCATCCGCATGCCCATATTGGAGTACGAGGGCTTGATCTTGAGCAGGTGGTTGTAGACGTCCATCAGGTGAGAGACCCGCTGGCTGCCCGTCGCCGCCCGCACGGGCATCAGCACGACCTCGAACGCCCCGGGGTGCAGCGACGCGAGCGCGGCCTCGATGGCCTTGGCTGCGGCGTAGTGACCACCGCCGGCGGTCTCGTAGATCACCATGATTTTCTTCTTGGACATGGCTTCCCCTCGGCACGTGGCGCTCGGATGCGCCCCCATTATGCCCTGTAACGCCCGGCGTGGCGACGGGGCCCGGCCTGCGCACGTGACGGCGATTGCTGCACCGGCTAAGCTTGGCGGCCATGCTCGGAGGCATGAGCGGCACCACTGCCCTGGAACCTGCCACCGCCAAGCGCCTGGCCAGCACGACCCGCCAGCTCTACGAGGCCGCCCAGGCCTCGGGCTGGGCGGCCTCAGCGCGCGCCGAGTTGCTGCGGGCAGCCCTCGACGCCGTCACCACCTACCTCTCGGAGTCGCCCACCGACGAGGGGGCACGGCCCTACCAGCTGCTGGTGCTCGACCTGGCGGCGGGCTGCACCGCAGAGGAGCTCGCGAGCTGGCCGGAGGAGGATCTGCGGGCCACCCGCCTGGCGGCGACCCGGGGGCTGGCTAGTGGGGCGCGCCCCGAGCACCGGCCGCGGGCCCAGGCCCTGCTCAAGCGCCTTGACCTGGTGCAAGATCCGCTGTTGCAGGCGCGGGAGCGCCTCTCCGTCGTGGTGTCCCGCGGCCTGCGCGACCTCCCCGCGGACGCCTCCGACCCCCGCAGCGACAGCTTCCGCGCTGACGTGGCGCTGCGGGCGGTGGCCCGGCGCCTGGGCGCCATGCCCCAGCCCCCCCAGGACACGGCCTGGCACGCTCACGTGCTGGCCCAGGCCGAGGCGCTTCGCGCCGCCCTCACGGAGGGAGACGTGCGGACCAGCCTGACGCGCCTCAGGCTCTTCGAGGCGATGCAGCTGCTGCTGGCGCCGCCTCGCGGTGCGCTGCCGACGCAGCAGGCCACCGAGGCGCTGGCCGCGCTGGAGGTGGCCGACGATCCCGACGGCTTTGCTCGGAACGCCATCTACCGGCTGGTGTTCCGGCTCGACCTTGCCGCAGCCCAGGTGGCCGAGCGAAACGCGCTGGCGGGGCTGCTCGGTCGGCTGCCGGCGGTCCACCGACGCCTTGCGGCAGAGCCCCCAGACGCGCGGGAGGCGGGCCTGCTGCGGCTGCGCCACGAGCTGGCGAGCCCGGCCGAGCCAGGGCTCGAGGCCCGCCTCGAGCGACTGCTTGGCTGGCTGAGCAGCCTGACGTCCCGGCGGGATGCGGCGACGGCCAGGCTGGCCCGGGCAGAGGCCTCGAACGAGGTCCCCAAGGCCGTGCTGACCGCGCGCAACCGCCTGCGACAGCTCGAGCGCCTGCGCGACGCCCTGCTCGAGGTCGAGGCCACCCGCCTGGGGCCCGCCGGGGAAGGGGCGCTGGAGCAGACCTGCCGGGACCTCGACCGCGTGGCCGCCGAGCCCTTCTGGGACGCCGAGACCTTCGAGGTGCTGCTCTCGGACCTCCGGCGCCGCCTCGAGGCCCCGGAGGCCACGGCCAGGCCCGAGTGGCGCAAGCTCCAGGCGCTCCTGCACCGTGTGGAGGACCTCCGCGACGTGACGCCTGACGGCCCGGGCCGGGGCCTGCTCGCGAAGGTGAGGTTCTGCCTGGGGGGGCTGTCGGGCCGCGCCGGACGAGACGGGATGCCAGCCCCGCTGCTGGACGCGCTGGAACCCGCGCTGGAGGCCTTCGCGGAGGGTGAGCCCGCCCCCCTGGCCCAGTGCCTCGCCGCGCTGATGCGCAGGCTGGGGCCGCCCGGGCCGTAGCCCCCGGCCTCGGCCCGGTCCGTCCGGCCCGAGGCCGACAGGGCGTCGAACGGCCGGCCCGAGTCTGGTAACATGGCGCCGCCCGGTCGGTGCCGGGCACCCATGTGTCGGTGCCAGCCGACCCCAGCCCGTGAGGTCCACCCCGTGAAAGCGCTTTCATTCAAGGAAATCCGGCAGGCCTACATCGCGTTCTTCCAGGCCCGCGGACACGTGCACAAGGCCAGCTCCAGCCTGGTGCCCCGGCGCGATCCGACGGTGCTGCTGACGACGGCGGGGATGCTGCAGTTCAAGCCGATCTTCATGGGCGCCGAGAAACCCGACGTCTCCCGCGTCACCACCGTCCAGAAGTGCTTCCGCACCACCGACCTCGACAACGTGGGCCGCACGGCGCGGCACCACACCTTCTTCCAGATGCTCGGCAACTTCTCCTTCGGCGACTACTTCAAGGGCGAGGTGATCCCCTGGGCCTGGGAGTTCCTGACGGTGACAATGGGCATCCCCAAGGAGCGACTCTGGATCTCGATCTTCCGCACGGACGACGAGGCCTTCCGCATCTGGCACGAGGTCGTGGGCGTGCCCGCCGATCGCATCGTCCGCATGGACGAGGCCGACAACTTCTGGGCGGCCGGCCCCACGGGCCCTTGCGGACCCTGCTCGGAGATCTACGTCGACCTCGGCGCCGAGCACGGCAACGGCAACCCGGACGCACGCCTCGGGGAGGACGACAACCGCTTCCTCGAGGTGTGGAACCTGGTCTTCATGGAGTTCAACCGCGACGAGGCGGGCAACCTCACGCCGCTGCCGGCGAAGAACATCGACACGGGCATGGGCCTCGAGCGCATCTCCGCCGTCCTGCAGGGCGTCCCCAACAACTTCGAGACGGACATGCTGTTCCCGATCCTGCAGGCCCTCGCCGCCCTGGCGAAGGTGACCTACCGCAAGGATTCCGCCACGGACGTTTCGCTCAAGCTGATGACGGATCACCTCCGGGCCTCAACCTTCCTGATTGCAGACGGCGTCGTGCCTTCCAACGAGGGGCGCGGCTATGTGCTGCGGCGCATCATCCGGCGCGCCTACAGGCATGGCCGCCTGCTCGGCATCGAGGGCGCGTTCCTCCACACGCTCGTGCCTCTCGTCATTGACCTCTACGGCGACTTCTACGGTGAGCTGGTCGAGCGTCGCACCCACATCGTGGACACGCTGGCCGAGGAGGAGCGCCGCTTCGGGCTGACCATCGATCGCGGCATGGCGCTGCTGGAGGAGGCCCTCGGCGCCCTCGCCGGCAAGCCCGAGCTCGACGGCAGGACGGCCTTCGAGTTGTACGACACCTACGGCTTCCCGCTGGAGCTCACGGTCGAGCTCGCCGGTGAGCAGGGCATCACGGTCGACGCGGCGGGCTTCGAGGCCGCGATGGCCGAGCAGCGCGACCGCGCCCGCTCGGCGCGCGAGAGGGCGGGCATCACCTTCACGGCCGATGCCGAGATCGATGCAACCTCCGAGTTCCTGGGCTACGTCTCGACGAGCGAGCAGGACCACGTGACGGCCATCGTGCCGCTGGGGGCCGGCAAGGAAGGCATCGTCCTGTCGCGCACCCCCTTCTACGCCGAGTCCGGTGGGCAGGTGGGGGATACGGGCGTCCTCGTGGCGGCTGGCCGGGAGGTTGCCGTGCTCGACACCCAAAAGCGCAGCGGGGCGATCGTGCACGCCGTCGAGGCCGGCCACGGCCTGGCCGTCGGCGATGCCGTCGAGGCGCGCGTCGACGCCGAGCGACGCTGGCACATCCGGCGCCACCACACGGCGACCCACCTGCTCCACGCGGCGCTGCGGGAGGTGCTCGGCACCCACGTGACGCAGGCGGGCTCGCTGGTGGGCCCCACGCTGCTGCGCTTCGACTTCTCCCACCCCCGCGCCGTCACGCCGGCTGAGCTCGCGGCGATCGAGACGCGTGTCAACGCGGAGATCCTCGGCAACGAGGCCGTCCAGACGGACGTGATGAACTTCGAGCAGGCCCGCGACAGCGGCGCGATGGCGCTCTTTGACGAGAAGTATGGCGACAGCGTGCGGGTGCTGAGCATCGGGGCGTTCTCCAAGGAGCTCTGCGGCGGCACGCACGTCCGGGCCACCGGCGACATCGGGCTCTTCAAGATCACGAGCGAGAGCGGCATCGCCGCCGGCGTGCGGCGCATCGAGGCCGTGGCCGGCATGGCGGCGGTGGACCACGTGCGGACCCTCTCACAGGCGGTGGCGGCGGTTGGCGACCGCCTGAAGGCAGCCCCGGCCGAGCTGCCCGAGCGCCTCGACAAGCTGCAGGACGCCCTCAAGACCTCCGAGAAGCACGTGGCGGCGCTGCGGGCGGAGCTCGCGGCGGCCAAGGCCGGCGCCCTGCTCGCGACCAAGGCAGAGGCCGGCGGGGTGCCCTACGTGGCGGCCTCGCTCGACGAGATGACGGGCGACCAGCTGCGCGCCGCCGCCCAGAGCCTGCTGGCCGGGCTCGGCTCCGGGGTGGTGCTGCTTGCCGGCGTGGCAGGCGGAAAGGTGTCGGCCGTAGCCTGCGTGTCAGACGATCGCACAGGGGAGGTGGCTGCGGGCACCGTGCTGGCGGCCTTCATGGGCCGCGTCGGGGGCAGGGGCAGCGGCAAGGCCAACTTCGCCCAGGGGGGCGGCGGGGACCCGGCCGCAGTGGCCTCGGCCATCGCCACCGCAGGGGAGCTGATCGACGGGGCGCGCCAGCGCGTGGCGACGTGAGCGGGCTCGGGCGTGTTCGCGAAGCCCTGACGCGCCTCGGCCCCGAGGCGCGGGCTGGCGTGCTCGGGGTGGGCGCGCTGCTCGGCGGGTTCTGGCTGCTGGCGTCGCTGGTCCGGACCCCACCGAGTGCGCTGCCACCTCCCCCCGCCCCGCGGGATCTTGCTGCCATCAAGGCGGACGGCACGCTCCGCGTGGCCCTCGACCCGACCTCCGGGCTGCCGTACTGCGCCCGCACGGGAGCCGATGGCAGCGCGCTGGCGGGCTTCGAGCCCGATCTTGCGCGCGCCGTGGGGCGGCGCCTGGGTCTGAAGGTTGCCTTCGAGGAGGTCGCCTGGCGGGAACTGCGCCGGTCCGTGGTGGAGGGACAGGCCGATGCGGCCTGGAACGCGCTCGAGATCAAGGACGGGGGCGGCATCCGCTTCAGCAAACCCTACTACACCGCCTCCCAGGCCATCCTGGTGCCGGGCGCCAGCACCGTCTTCGAGCTCGAGGGCCTGGCGGGGCGGAAGGTGGGAGCCACCACGGGCTCCATCGCCGAGGCGATCCTGCTTCGGCTTCACCCCCCCGCCCGCGTCGTGGCCGCGGCCAGCACCGAAGGCCCCTTGCAGGCCTTGAAGGCCCGTCAGGTGGACGCGGTGCTCACCGAGGCCGCGATGGCGCGGGCCTGGCTCAAGCGCGAGGGCCGGGGCCACCGCATCGTGGGCCGACCCGTGCTGCCTCGCCCCTATGGGGCGGCCGTGAGGGCCGCCAGCCCCGCCCTGCGGGAGGCCCTAGACGGGGCACTACAAGCCCTGCGGAAGAGCGGGGAGTGGCAACGCATCCTGCAGGCCCACGGCGTCTGGGAGGCTCTGCAGGATCCGGGTCGCGCCGCGCCGGCCGCCACCGGGCCCCTCCCGAGCGAGGGGCCCTGAGCCGGCTCAGGCCTCCCGTGCCGCCTTCCGACGGGCCATGCGGTCCTGCTGGCGCGCCCGCGCGGCTTCCTGACGGGCTCGCTCCTCGTCCGTCTCGGGCAGCAGGGGCGGCACCTGCGTCGGCCTGCCGAGATCGTCGAGCGCCACGAAGGTGGCATAGGCCGTGGTCGTAAGCCGGCGCTCCCCGGTGACGGGGTTCTCGGACGAGACCGTCACGCCAATCTCCATCGAGGTGGAGAAGGCCTCGTTGACCTGAGCCTCGAGCAGCACGATGTGGCCCAGCTTGATGGGCGCCAGGAAGTGAAGCTCGTCGATGGAGGCAGTCACGACAGCCCGACGAGAATGACGCGATGCCGCGATCGTGGCCGCGAGGTCCACCAGCGCCATGACGCGGCCCCCGAAGATCGTGCCGTGGGGGTTGGTGTCGTTGGGGAGCACGTGCTCCGCCATCTCGACGCGCGACTCGCGCGGGGTCTTGCCGGTCGTGGGCATCGTTCAACTCCTCCCCGGTTCTCGCCGGGGAGGGATTGTACCACTGGTGGCAGCCTGCGCGAGGCCGTCAGAAGGGGTCAGCGCCCCTGGTTCGGGTCGTTGTAGACGGGGATGTCGACGGGTTCCGCATTGTGCTGGTTGATCCAGCGGGCCATGCCATGCTCCTCCCACGTCAGGTTGCCCCCGAGGAGTTGCGCGATCATGTGCTTGCGGGCCTCCTCCGAGAGCGCCCCCAGGGTCTCGCTGAGGCCGATCATCGGCTCGGTGTAGCCCTGGGCCTTCGCGTAGCCCCGGACGGCGTCGTCGTCCATGGCCCGCCAGACCATCGGGTCCTGGTAGGCGCCCGCCCGCTGCAACAACGCCGCGGCACGCACGCCGTCGCTGTGGTCGCCCAGATCCGAAAGGATGTGGTCGAGCTTGCGGGCCTCGGAGGCCGCGTGGAGCGTGGTGAGCACCTCCCCGCGCTTCTCGGCCATCTCAAGCACCTTGAGCGCGGCTTGCCGGTCCTTCTTGGTGGTGATCCCCTCGACCAGCAGGGCCAAGACGCGCGCCTTCTGGGCCGGGCTGGCGGCCTCGAAGTACGCGGGCTGCCGCTCCAAGGTGTCACGGATCACGCTGGACCTCCGGTTCTCCGGCGCGGCCAGGAAGGTCTCCAGGTCGGCCTGCAGGCGGGGGTCGCCCGTCAGCACGGGCCGCGGGGTGGGCGCGGGGGTCGTGCGCCGGGACGCCGCGAACGCGGCCACGTCCTGCCCGTCCACCTTGCCGTCGCCCGTCTGGTCTTGGAGGGCGTTGTCGGCGATGACCTGCCGGGTGAGCGCCTCGGCGAAGGCCGTGATCGACTGCCCCTGGTCCACGGCCTTGGCGAGCCGATCGAGGTCGCCCTTGTGGAGCAGCGACCAGCCCTTCTCGCCGCCGTCGATGTGGCCGAACAGCAGGGTGTCGAAGTGCTTCAGCAAGGCCTCACGCGCCGGGCCAGCGGGCATCTTCTGGACCGTCTCGCGGCTCACCATCCCGGCCGGGTCCGAGTTGGTACGCAGCCACATCACCGCGTCCTTCTCGGACATCACCGCTGGCGCCGCGGGGGGTGCCACGGGGGGCTGCGGCGCGGGAGGTTGCGGCGCGGGGGGCCGAGGGCCGGCCGGCGGTGGCGCGGGAGGCCGGGCGCCACCGGGCTGAGGGGCAGGGGGCCTGGCGCCACCGGGCCGCTGACCGGCCGGAGGTGGGGCGGGGGGACGGGTGACGCCGGGCGTGGTCCCGGCCGGCTGCGGCGCCGGGGGCCGGGGGCCGCCAGGCTGGGCGCCCGAGGGCGCGGCACCGCCGGGTTGGGGCGCCGCCGGTGGGGTGCCCGCGGGCTGCGGGGCAGCCGCTCCCCCCTCGCGAGGCGGCAGCTGGAGGACCCAGCCCGGGTGGATCAGGTCGGGGTTCTGTGCCAGGCTGGGGTACTTGGCCTTGTTCAGTTCCACGATCTCCCGCCAGCGGTTGGCATCGCCCAGCTGCTCCCTGGCGATCTTGGAGAGGTAATCACCAGCCTTGACGGTGTGAGAGGTGGGCTGGCCGGCGGGCGTCTGGGAGGCCGCCCCCGGGATCACGGGAGGCGTCACAGGCGCGACCGGCGGCGCAGGAGGCGCCTGCCGCAGGCCCTGCAGCTGCTGCACGAGCCCTTCATAGGCCTTGCGTTGCGAACCGAAGTCGGCCCCGCCGCCCACCTGCTCCGCGATGCCCTGCATCTGGCCGATGATGCCCACGCCCTTGGTCACCTGCTCGGGCGAGAGGCCACGCAGGTCCGCCGTCTCGATGCCGAGTCGCATGGCCTCAAGGTCCTCGGACTGGCGGCCGATCGCCGTCGTCTGAGCGTCCAGCGTCCGCGGGTCCACGCCCCCCGCCACCGCCGCGGCGAAGCCCTCGCGGCGCGTCTGGTTGGCGGCTTCTGCCTGACCGATCACGCGCAACGCCGCAGCCGCCGCCTGGATCGCCCCGTTGTTCTTGCTGCCGATGGGGTCCTTGAGGCTCTGGCGGGCCACGTAGAGCTCGGCCCGCAGGGCCCCGGGGTGCTCGCCCCGGCCGAGGCGGTCCGCCAGCGCAGCCGCCTGGGCCTGCGCCTTGTCCTGCTCCGCCCGCTCGGCCGAGCTGGCCGCCGCGGGGCGGGGGGCCGCCAGCTCTTGCCCGAGCCCGTGCAGCGCCTCTGCCGCGGCCAGCAGGCGGGCGCGGTCCGCCGCGACGGTCTCCGGCGGGGCCCCTCCCACGACCTTGTCATCAAGCGCCGCGAGCTGCTGCCGCAGGGCGGCCTTCGCCTGATCGACCCGGGCCGAGGCCGCCGCTGGTCCTGCCGGGGCGGGGGCGGCCGTGGAGGCCGCGGCGGGCGCAGCTGCCAGCAGCTGGTCCCGGAGCTGGGCCACGCGGGCGTCAGCGGCCACCGGGTCGACGGCCCCCGTCTCGATCTGGCTGCCCAGCGTGCGCAGCTCTTCCACGACGCCCCGGGCCGTGCGCTGCGCCGCCGGGTCCAACCCCGTGAGGCGCGCGGAGAACAGCGCCCGCTCGATCTGCACCAGGGCGCTGTACCGCGCGTTGGCGTCGATCAGGGCCCTGGCCGTTGCGGCGTCGCCATCGGTGGAGAGCTTGGCCTCCAGGGTGGCGACGCGCTCCTCGAGGCTCGCCTTGGCCGTCTCGGCCTGGGCGATGACCTGCGCCCCGGCCGTCGCGAGGCCGTTGCGGCCCGCACCGCCGGGCTCCGCCAGCGTGTGCCGCAGGGCGAACATCTCGGCCTGGTAGGGCCCGGGCCGCTCACCGCGGCCGACGGCGAGGCCGATCTCGCGGACCCGCTCAAGGGCGTTCCGCACGACTTTGGCCTCCTGGGAGGTCAGGTTCTCCAGCTTGGCGCCCGCGATGACGTGCCGCACCGCATCCATCGGGACGCCAGCCCAGGTGGCAGCGTCCATCGTGACCCGCTCGGTGCCAGCCGGCGCAGCCGAGGCGGCCGGCTGCCGGGGAGGGGCCGCGGGGCGCGGAGGCAGGGGCGGCAGGTCCACGCCGGGGGGCAGCTGGGGCCCGGCCGGCACGAAGGGTGGCGTCGCCCCTGAGCCACCCCGCCCCTCCAGCACCGACACCGCCCGCTCCAGCGACTCGAGCTGCCGGCGCGTCTCCTCGATCAGCTGCGCGAGCTCCGCCAGCTTGGCGCCCCGCGACAGCTGGACGCCGTCCCGCGCCGCCGAGCGCGTCGCGGGTGCGGCCTCGCGGGTGGGCTGGGGAACGGTCGCGCCGGCGACGGGGTTGACGCGGGGCGCGCCAGAGTTGATGGGGTTGGACATCGGGGGCTCCTCGGGGTGGGGCGACGGTGGACGCTCGAACGCCCAAATTTCCCTGTATTTAACTTCTATATAACCTTTTGTTGTTCGAACCTTTCTTGATTTATTTGTACCCATGGGATCTGCGGTCAGAAACACGGAGGGCCGGCACGGCGGTAGGCCCACGCAGCTCTGGGGAACGCTGTAGGGTGGGCAGGGCGCCAAGAAGGATGTGTGATGGGAGTGGGAGTCTGGCTCCAGCGCAGCAGCCGCGCGAGCCTTTTGCTGGTCCTGGGCCTGACTGCCTGCGCGGCGCCGACCGCGCAGACCGGCGCGCGCGCGGTCAGGCGGGCCCAGCGGGAAGGCCCTGCCAGGCCCGGGCACCACCCAGCCACCGGAACCCCTGTCAATGCAGAACCCGGCCCCCGCGACCACGGCCCCGAGCGCGCCGGGAGGCAACCGCATCCGGCGCCTGTCGCCCACTGGCGATCTGCTAACGGCCTATGCCCCGCCCGAGCACCCCGACCAACCGCGCACCATCGCGGACTTCCTCGCGCGCCCGGACGGCTCCCTGATCGTGCTGGAGGCCGAGCTCACGACCCCCATCGCCAACCACCGCGCCGAAGGGCGGCTCACGCTGTCCACCGTCGGCAAGGACGGCCGGGCCGCGGTGCTGGGGACCCGGGCCGTGGCCTTCGGGCGCCCTGCTGACCACCAGGCCCTGCTGCTCGACCGGGCCGGCACCATCCACACCGTCGGATCCGGCGAGCTGACACGGTGGCCGGTCGGCGGTGCCCCGGCGGTGGTGGCCCGCAACGAGCTGTTCGAGCTATGGACGCCCTCCTGCGTCCTGTTCGACAGCCGCGGGAGGCTGCTGCTGCCAGACAGCCGGGGCCTCCTGATGCGCCTCGACCCCGCCACTGGGGCCAGGGTGGTGGTCGCGGGGCCAGGGGGGGCCCACCTCAACGGCGCCACCGTCGACACGTCCCTGAGGCTGGCGAACTACCCCACGCTGGCCGAGGACGGCACGCTCTATCTCGTCGACAGGGGCAACAAGCAGATCAAGCAGCTGCCGATGGCCAGCGTCGAAGCCGTGCCATGAGGCGGTCTGGACGCGCTCCAGACGGCGTTCCAAGGCCATCGTGCGAGGGTATCTGCCCCGAGGGTGCGGCCATCTCGGCCCGGCGGCCTCGCCCCGGCCGGGTCGTGCTCGGCCCAACGGGATGGGGCTGCTGACGGACGGGCAGACCGTGCTGCGGTCTCGGAACAGCGGCGAGACCTGGACGGATCCCGTCGGCGTTTCTGGCGAGCAGTTCGTGGCCGACGGCCTCGGGGGCGTGGTCCACTTCCGGCCCTACGGCGGCGAGTTGCACCGGTTGGAGGGTGGGGCCTTCGTGCAGGTGAGGGTGGCCGGGGCCGAGCGGCCGGGGTGGGTGCGGCAGGCCGGCGGAGTCGCGATGGCGCGCGACTCCGCCTGGCCCCAGCGCTGGTACCGGACCACCGACTGGCGAACGTTCGAGCCCATGCCCGAGACGCTGAAGGACGCCACGCGGCTCGTGCGCGACCGCGTCGATGCCTTCCACCCCATCACGGCCACGACGTGGCTCGCCCAGGCCGCGGGCGACCAGTTCCTCATCACCCGCGACGGAGGCCGCACGTGGTCCGACCCCGTGGAAGCCAACACGCGCGTCGAGGCGGTCTACCCCTTCACGGAGGAGGCCATCTGGGCCGTCGGAGGCCAAACGCTCAACCGGGCCGGCACGTTCTGAGCGGCCAGCCACGGGGCGTCACTCCAGGACGGCGCGCCCCGCGTCGACCCGGCCGGCGCCCGTTCGCGGATCCACCCCAGCACCCTCCACGTCGGCCGCCGTCGCCATCAGGCGGCGCTTGACCGAGGCCGGGTCGCGCGGGAGGCCGGCGCCGAGCATCAGCGCGACGGTGGCCGCCACGAGCGGCGTCGCGAACGAGGTGCCACGGGCGTACATGTACTGGTTGCCGATCGCCGTCGTCACCACGGTGTCGCCCGGCGCCGCCACCGAGCACCAGGCCCCGAAGGTCGAGAAGGGAGCCCAGGCATCCCCCTTGGTCGTTGCCGCCACGGCGATCAGGGCCCCCACCTCGTTGCCGGCAAAGGCCGCAGGGACGTTCCGCGACTCGTCCCCGGTGTTGCCCATCGAGCAGACCATCGGCACGCCCTTACCCACCACGACGGCGGCAGCCCGCTTGGTCGCGTCGAGCGCGATCGGGTACTCGCTCATGGTGGGCTTCACGCTCAGGCTCATCGTGACGACGTCGGCATTCGACGCCGCCCACGTCAGGCCGTCGACCAGCGAGGACACCGTGTCCCCGACCTTCACGGGCACGATGCGCGCGTTGGGCGCCGCCCCGTGGATGCCGTAGCCGTTGCCCCCCACGGCGGCGATCAGGCCGGCACACATGGTGCCGTGGCCATTCGCGTCGCCGGTGCCGGCTCCGGGGGCGATCGCGTTGTAGCCGGACTCGACGACGCCCTTGAGGTCGACGTGGGCGGCATCCACCCCGCTGTCGACCACCGCCACGCGGACGGTCCGGGTGACCTTGCCGCTGCCCCAAACGCGGGGCAGGCCCATGGTGCTCAGGTACCACTGGGCCCGGCGGTACGGGTCATCCCCGTTCACGGCGGTGGCCGGACGCGCCTCGGCCCGCACGGCCTCGGGGCGCTCCCGCGAGGGCAGCCGATCAGGGCCTGCGAAGGCGATCTCCGGTTGCCGCGCCATCCCGGCGAGGCCCGCGGAGGTGGCGCCCAACGGCTCGACAATCAGCATCCGCACGGCGGGCAACTCCCGCACGACACGAACGCCCACGCGGGCCATCAGGCTGGACCGGGCGGCACTGTCCGGCCAGCTCGTCAGCCCAACCACCCAGCGCTCCGCCGAGGCTGCCCGGGCCGTCGCCCCCGACGCCACAGCAGCGTCCAGTGACTGGCGCGCGGGGTGCCCGCAGCCGGCGGCGGCAAGGGCCAGACCGAAGGTGAGCGAGACGCGTGGAAGGCTGGTCTGGGGCACGGTGGGGTTCCTCTCAAGCAGGGGCGCTTCTCAGGATAGTGGCCAGGCATCGAAGCATCAACCAAATACAACCTTTGCTTAATCTTTTTTTAATAAACAGTGCCGTGCACCCGCGTCAGGCCCCCTACCGAGGGGGAGACAAGGCAAGCATGCCAAACGCCCTCAGATCCAACCCACGCCCCCCGCTGGCCCCGGCCCGCGCGCCGAGGCCGGCGGCGAACGAGCGAGTCACCTCGGCACCGGCTGGCCCCTTGGCCGCCGCGGACCCGATGATCGCCCTGCGCCGCAGCCTGGGCGGGATGCTCCGGCCTCTCGACGGCTGGGGCCCGATGCAGGCTGTGCGCGCCAACCTGGCGCCGGGCGTGACGCTCGACCGCACGCGGCGCACGGCCAACGGCGCCGTCGTGACCGTGCTGGAGGCCGCCCCGGGGGCTACGCGGCTGGAGGCCGCGTTTGTCGACGGCGTGAAGCCTCTATCGGCCACGCAGGCTCGCGGCCTTCCGGGCCTGCTGGCCGCCGTGAATGCGACCTTCTTCGGGTTCGGCGAGACGGCCGGCACCTACGGCGACCTCGCCGGCGCCGGGCGGGCCTACCGTGACGAGGCGCTGGGCTCTGCCTACGACAGCATCTCGGACCGGCGCTGGCACCTGGCGATCGGGCCAGACGGCCTGCCCCGGTTCGGGCGCGCCGGGCTCTCGGAGTTCGAGGCGCGGGCCCTGGCCCCCAGCGGCTTCGTGGGCGGCCTCGGACGCCTCTATGGAGAGACCGAGGTGGACAGCCTGCCGCGCGATGTCGCCAGCGGGGCCTTCCTGGGCCGCCTGCGGGCCAGCGTCACCGACCGGAGCTTCCCCAACACGGATCTCACGTCGGGCATCGCTCGCACCCTGGTGGGGCGCCGCGAGGACGGCACCTTGCTGCTCGTCACGCTCGGCCAGGGCGCCGAGCGGGGGCGCGGGGCCGGCTACCCTGAGGCGGCGCTGCTGCTGCGCAGCCTCGGCGCCATCGAGGCGTACACGCTGGACGGGGGCGGCTCCACCCACGTGATCGCGCCGGGCGCCGTGGAGACCCGCACGGACGGCCGGGAGGTCAAGAGCTACTGGGTGGTCCGGGAGGCGGGGCGCCGCCGGGGCTGAGGCGCAGGGAGTGGGCGATACTGGATTCGAACCAGTGACCTCGATCTTGTAAGGATCGCCGTCTAACCGCTGACATAATCGCCCGGCTGTCGCCCAGTTTAACGCGACCGCCCTCCCGGCCTCAAGCCGAGGGCGCGTCGAAAGGGAGCTCGCCCCTGGTCACAGGCTGCACGAGCTCCGGCTCAATCGCAGGCGGCTCCGGAGGATGAGCCTCTGCCCAGGCCCGCTCCATCGGCTCGATGTAAAGGTTCTGGACGAGCACCTGCACCATCGCGAGCAGCGGCACGGCGATCAGGGCACCCGCAAACCCGTACAGCGCGGCGCCCACCAGCAGCGCCAGCATCACGCCAATGGGCGACACGGCCACGGCCCGCGAGAAGACCAGCGGGGCCACGACGTTGCCCTGAATCAGGTTGCCCACGGCAAAGATGGCGGCGACGGCGAGGGCCGTCTTCCAGCCGACGGTGAGGGCTACCAGGAGGGCTGGGACGGATCCGAGCACGGAGCCGACGAGGGGGATCAGCTCACAACATCCGGCCAGCAGCGCGAGCGCGAGGCTGAACGGCACGCCGGCCAGCGTGAGCGCCAGCGCGAGGTACGCCGTCAGAAACCCGATGCTCGTCAGGACGCCCTGGACGTAGCCGCCGAGCTTCAGGGCGACGGGCTCGAACTGCGCCTCGAGCAACGCCCGGTGAGCGGGGGGCGTCAGGGCCAGCACCCCGCGCTTGAGGTGCGCCCCGTCGAGCAGCAGGAAATATGTGAGCACAAGGACCATGGCCACCGTCGCGATGCCCCCCACCAGCGCCGTCGCCCACCCGAGGGTGGAGGCGAGCCAGCGGCCCAGGTAGCCCGAGGCCGTGCGGGCCGCCTCGTCCAGGCTCGGCAGCATGCCGAAGCGCCTGTCGAGGCCCTCCAGCCAGACATACGACGCCTGCACCTGCTTGACGTAGCCAGGGGCCTGGACGGAAAGCTGCTGCGCCTGCTCCACGAAGGTCGGGGCGATGGCCGCAAGCAGCAGCAGCAGGGTCCCGAAGACGGCGCCGAACATGCCTGCGATCGCGAGCGGATAAGGCCAGCCCCAGCTCCGATGGAGCAGCCTCACGCCAGGATATAGCCCAGAGGCCAGGATGGCGGCCACAAGCACCATCACGAGGATGTCTGGAATGCGCGCCAGGGCTGCCGCCAGGGCGAGCACGGCGATCGTGACGACCACCGAGCGGGCCGAGATGTGGATGGTGAGGGGGTTGGCCATGCAGACCTCCGGCGACGTTTCAAAAGGTGAAGCGAGAGAACAGCCCCACGTTGGAGCCGAGGAAGCTGAAGCTGGGCTGGGAGGCGGTGGTATTCACGACGAAGCCCTCCAGCACCAGGCTGAACCAGTCTGTGAAGCGGTAAGCGCTCTCCCCCGTGAGTTGGTTGCGCCACTCCATCTCCCCGATCGCGTCGTACAGCCGCAACTGGGAGCGCAAGGACACGGCCTGGGTCCAGGCGGGCGTCGTGACCACGCGCGCCGTCACGTACACCGAGTGCCCGATGTAGCCCGTCTCCTGGACCGCCGCGCGGAGCCAATCGCCCTGGTAGCCGTGGAACAGCAAGAGCCACTCCGCAAGGGGCCAGTAAGCGACCACCCCCCCAAAGGCGTCCCCGTCGAGCCTGGTCGTCGTGCCAGGACGCGTGCCCTGCTTGTAGAGCAGCTGGTAGCCGCCGTAGGCATACAGCGGGCCCCCCACCCGCACCGACCCGATGCCCGTGCCGCTGAGGAAGGTGGAGTCGTAGTCGCTGTTGTACTGAAAGCGCGAACTCAGGGCCGAGAGCCTCACCAGCACGGAGCGGTCCGGCTCGGACCAGGGCGTCCACGAGGCGTCGAGGTGGTTCCGGAGCACGAAATCGGGCGTGCCGCCAGCTTGCTGCTGCAGGTTCGAGGTGGACTCCAGCGAGGGCTCGTACCGGAACACCCAGGGCTGGGGCTGGGCCTCCGCCGGGGCTGCCATCGCCAGGGCAGCAAGCCCCGCCAGCACGAACGGGGCCAGGGTCGGCTTCGCGGTGAGACGCGAGAGGAAGGGCGTCATGGCGTGGCTTGTGGGCTCTCCGTCCAAAACCGCCATCTTAGGAGGGCCACTTCGCCAGGTCAAGCGGCCGTTTGCCCGTCGGCCGCACCGGGCGGTATGATGACCGGAAACCAGAGGTCCACCATTGCCCAGCCCGCCGCTCACCAGCCCCGCCCCCTTGACCGTGGCGCCCGCGCCGACCCCGGACTGGGACCACGCCCGGACCTGCCGAGCCATCTTGCGCACGCCCGAGGCCGAGTGGAGCGCCCCCACCGCCAGCGAGGCAGGCCCCGACGGCTACTGGGCACCTGCCTGCAACCGCCCGGGAGACGGCCTGTGGTGCCTGATGGACGGGAACAACAACCGCTACCTGGACCGCCTGGCTTTCCAGCTGGTCGATGGCGAGGTCCCGGTGCCGCTGCACCCCGCCCCCGTCTCCGTGACGCCCGAGGAGGCGACGTACGCCTACACCACGGCCGGGGGGGCGCGGCTCGAGGTGCGCTATGCCCTGATCGAAGCCCGGCCAGGGGAAGCCGCCACGCTCTGCGTCAGGTTGGCCCTCACCGGCGCCGGGCCGGGCTGGGAGCTGCGAGTCAAGCCTGTGCTGGACATCCGGCCCGTGGACAAGGCCAGCGACCCGGCCCGCCACCGCGTGAACCCCATCGACGACCGCTCGCTGACGGTGGTGAACGCCAAACGCTGGCTCGGGTTCCGCTGGAGCCAGGCCTGCCCGTTCGAGGCCGCCCGCGAGCAGCGCGACGTGAGCTACAGGCTCGGCGTCGGGGAGCGGCTGGCCCGGAAAGACGGGGTTCGGTTCAAGGCCACGGAGGCCCGCGTCTTCTCACCGGGGTTCTGGCGCCTCCCGACCTCCGGCGAGGTGGTGCTCCTGGTGCAGCCCGGGGCGGGCGAGCAGGCCTTGCTCGCGGCGCTCGAGGACGGCGAGGCTGACGCCGAAGCCCGCCTGGCGTCGCAGCGCGGCCGGTGGGAGTCGTTCGCGGGCCGGCTGCCCAACGCCTCCGAGGCCTTGCAGCGACGGGCTTACATGATGGCCGAGAAGCTTTGGGTGCGCGTGGGCGACACGCTGCTGCCGGACGCCGACCTGTCGGGACGGCGCCTGCCGCGCACGCGCCACGTGCTCGAGGGCCTGCGGCACAACTGGCGCACGCTGCAGAGCCTGGGCCTCGGCGGGCGCCTCGAAGACGTGGTCCGCGCCGCCATTCGCTGGCAAGACCCCAAGTCGGGCCGGCTGCCGCACCACCTGGCGCCGACGGCGGACGCCCGCAGACGCTTCGAGGCGACAGGCGCCCTGCCGGCGGATCACTACGTGGGCTCGGACCAGGCCGTGCTGCTGTTCGCCTGGCTCGACGAGCTCGACAGGCCATTCGGGGACGCCTCTCTGCGGGCCGATCTCTTCACGTGCTTCCAGCGCATGTTCGCCGGATTCAGGGGTTCCCGCATCACGCGACGTCAGGGGCTGCCCGTGCTCCTGGAAAACGGGTTGCTGCTGAGCCTGCCGCACGAGGGCTGGATGGACGGGCGCCGGGTGGTGTTCTCCGAGCGTCTGACGGTCACGGACCTGCCCGTGCGGTGCCCCACGACGTGGCACCTTCAGGACATCGCGGAGTTCAAGGACAGCCACTACACCTGGGAGCAGTACCAGTACCCCACGTTCTACCTGCCCGAGCTCAACGCGATGTGGCTGCGGGCACTCCGCACGGGCGCGGCGCTGGCGCGGGAGGCCGGCGCGACCGACTGGGTCACGGAGCTGGAGGAGGTGGAGGCCGTCGCACGGCAGGCCTACAAGCCCGTCTTCTGGAACGACCATGCGAAGTACCTGTACAACGTCGTGACGCTGGACCACCGGATCGACGGCACCCCCTGCGCCGTGGGGATCGAGGCGGCGGCCTGGCTGGGGGAGGACGTGTTCTCCCGCCTGGAGCTGGAACACCTCTGGCAGGTGGCCAGAAACAGGTTGCTCGTGAAAAGGCCTGGCGAGGCGGGCACCGAGCCCCGCGCCTTCGGCCTGATTGCGCGCGACACCCCCGAGCGCGTCTACCAGGACCAGCAACAGCTTCACGAGGCCGTCCTGCATCCGCGGGAGACGCCTGCGATGCTGCGGGTTCTGCGGCTGCTGGGGCAGGAGGCGTCCCGGGTGGAGGTGCTGGCGACCAACCTCGAGGCGCCGTTGCTGGAGGCCGGCCTCGGGTACGCGCCGGAGGCTTACGCGCTGGCAGAGGGCGTCAACCCCAGCCCCGAGCCCACCACGGCTGGGGTCCCGGTGCCGGTGCGGGCGCCCCTGGCCTGGTGGAGCCAGTTCTGCGACGTCTACCTCGAGGCCTGACGGTCGTCCCCTCACCCCCGCCCCCCCGGACCTGCGCATCGGCGGCCTGAGGGGGCAAGGGGCCGGGGCTGAGCCGCGGCCCGGCCGGGGCGTCAGCCCACCGAGGTGGGTTGGCTGGCTCGCAGCAGGTCGTTGTAGCGCGCGCGTTTGATGAAGCTGCCCGCGCCCGCCCGGCCCTTGAACACGTTGCGCTCGACGACCACCTGCCCACGAGAGATGACGACGTCCGGGTAGCCCTGGACCTCGAAGCCCTCGTAGGCGCTGTAGTCGACGCGCATGTGGTGCGTGGCCGGGTTGTCGACGCTGATGACTTCCTTGCGGTTCGGGTCGAAGATCACGATGTCAGCGTCGGAGCCCACGGCGATCGTGCCCTTGCGCGGGAACAGGCCGAACATCTTGGCGGCGGCCGTCGAGGTGAGCTCCACGAACTTGTTGAGCGAGATGCGCCCCTGCCGGACGCCTCCGTTGTAGATCAGGGCGAGCCGGTTCTCGACACCGGGTGCCCCGTTCGGGATCTTCGCGAAGCTGTCTCGGCCGAGCTCCTTCTGGCCGGTGAAGCAGAAGGGGCAGTGATCGGTGGCGATGGCTGAGAGATCCCCCATCCGCAACCCTGTCCAGAGCTCCTCCTGGTTCGAGTGGTGGCGGAGGGCCGGCGTCATCACGTACTTGGCCCCCTCGAAGTCGGGGCGGTCGTAGTAGCTCTCATCGAGGAACAGGTACTGGGGGCAAGTCTCCGCAAAGGCGGGGGCCCCCCTGTCACGGGCGCGCTTCAGCTCGGTCAGGGCGTCACCGCTGGACAGGTGGACGATGTAAACGGGGCAGTTGGCGACCTCCGCGATGGCGATCGCCCGGTGGACGCCCTCCCCCTCCATGCGCGTGGGCCGGGTGTGGGCATGCCAGCGCGGGGCGGTCTTCCCCTCGGCGAGGGCCCGCTTCACGATCTCGTCGATGACGATGCCGTTCTCGGCGTGCATGCACACCAGCGTGCCGTCCTCGCCCGCCTTGCGCATGGCCCGGAAGATGGTGCCGTCGTCGGAGTACAGCACGCCGGGGTAGGCCATGAAGAGCTTGTAGCTTGTGACTCCCTCGTCGGCGAGGCGCGGCATCTCGCCGAGGCGCTCGTCGGGCATGTCCGTGACGATCATGTGAAACCCGTAGTCGATGGCGGCCCGCCCCTGCGCCTTCTCGTGCCAGGTCTCCAGCGCCTCGAAGGTCGAGCGCCCCTTCACCTGCACGGCGAAGTCGATGATGGTGGTCGTCCCGCCGTGGGCGGCCGCGATGGTGCCAGACTCGAAGTCGTCGGCGCTGTTCGTGCCGCCGAAGGGCATGTCGAAGTGGGTGTGGGGGTCGATGCCCCCCGGGATGACGAGCTTGCCGGCGGCGTCGAGGACCTGGGCGCCCTCGACCTCGAGGTGCTCCCCGATCATGGCCACGCGCTCGCCCGTGACATACACGTCGGCGTGGTAGTCGTCCACGGCGGTGATCACCCGGCCGTTTTTGATCAACAGGCTCATCCGCTTCCTCCTCGCTGCGCGCGACGCAAAACCGACGTGCCGCCGGGCGGCTCGTTTTGTTTACCCCGGAGGCGCCCGGCTCATTCTGTTATGATGGCCGTGGTAACGCGGTAAGGGGTTGATACGGCCGAGCCGTGCGGACTGCCACCCTCCTGGGTTCAAGCAGGTCCGCTCCCTTCTCCGGGCGGGAAAGGGGCCGCGCCAGCGGAGGTCAGGCCACCGCGAATTTTTGCTTGGCACGGGCGCGGACGAGCGCTTCGCCAAGGCAGCGGCGTCGACGAGTGCGCGAGGTGGCCATGCAGCTGCGTGAGTTCCAGATGGGGGACATCCCGGCGATCGCCGCCATCCGCAACGCCTCCATCGAGCTGAGCCCCGACTTCTACTCGATGACGCTCGACCGCTTTCGGTACGACTTCTACGGCGCGGACTTCCCCCTCACGAGCCGCATCGTCGTGGCCGAGCAATACGGGAAGGTGGCGGGGTTCTACCACCTCTACACCGACGAACGCCTGCTCGCCCAGGGTCGGTCCAACCTCGACTCGATCCACGTGGCGCCCGATCAGCGCGGCGCGGGCGTGGGCTCGGCCCTGGTGGCCTCCGTCGTCGAGACGGCCCACGGCTGGGGGGCCCGCTACGTGTCGACGGCCATCCCCGAGGCGAGCCCCCGCAGCCTGGGCTTCCTCGAGCGCCACGGCTTCAAGCGCTTGCGCCGCTTCGACCTCCTGCGGCTCGCCATGCAGGCGGGGCACAACCCGCCGGAGCCGCCGCCGGGGTTCTCGCTGCGCGCCTTCCAGGCCGGCGACGAGGCCCGCTTCGTCGAGGCCTTCAATGCCGCCTTCGCCGACCACTGGGATTTCGTGCCACTGGAGGCGCCCGAGGTGCAGCTCTGGAACCGGCGGGCGACCTTCGACCCCGAGGGATGCCTGCTCCTGACGGTGGAGGGCACCGGCGAGGTGGTGGCCTTCGTGACGGTATTGCAACAGGCTGAGCCCGACGCTCCCGCGGGTCAGCCCGCGGTGGCGCGCATCTTCGAGATGGGCGTCGTGCCTGCCCTGCGCCGGCGCGGGCTCGGCTACGTGATGCTGCAGACCGGCCTCGCCTACGCCGCCAGCCACGGCTTCACGGCCGTCGACCTCGTGACGGACGCCGAGAGCGAGGCCGGCCTGCACCTCTACGCCAAGGTGGGCTTCACCGAGAAGCGCTCCAGCATCGTGCTGCACCGGCAGGTAGGCTGAGGGCTTGGTCGCGGGGCCTCACTGCAGGCAGAAGAACTCTTGCAAGCGCTCCTGCCATGTGGGCCCGCCGGCGGGCCGGGGCTGGGCCGGCAGCGACGGCTCGAAGGCCGCCTTGCGGGCGTCGATGGCGCCATGGCCGAAGGCCTCGTCGCGGCCCGGCGCGCCCCGGTCCGTCACGGCCCGTCGCAGGTGCGCCTCGACCTGCGCGACCGTCCAGCCCGGGTGCTGGGCCATCACCAGGGCCGCCACCCCAGCCACATATGGGGCAGCGAAGCTGGTGCCCGAGGTCCGCGCGTAGCTCGGCCGACCCTTGCCGGGCTTGGTTGTGAGCACGTCCACGCCGGGTGCCGTGAGGTCGAGTTCCTTGCCCGCGTTCGAGAACCCGGCGCGGGAGCGGCGCCGGTTGATCGCGCCCACCGCAAGGACGTCCTCGCCCTGCGCCGGGTGGTAGTCGGCCATGGCCTTGCGACCGTCGTTGCCCGAGGCCGCAATCACGAGGACGCCGGCCTTGCGGGCCCGGGCGATCGCCGCCTCCAGCGCGGGCACCTGGTCCCAGAGCCCGAGCTTCCGGAGCGTGGCCTCGTTCGCGCCCAGGCTCAGGTTGATGACCTTGGCGCCGTGGCGCACGGCGTGATCGATGCCGCGGGCCACGTCCTTGGGCTCGGCCAGGCCCTTGTCGTTGAAAGCCTTGATGGGCATGATGCGAGCGTTGGCTGCCACGCCGGCGGTGTCGCTGCGAAGGCCCCGGGCCCCGGCAATCACCCCGGCCACGGCGGTGCCGTGGCCGAGCTTGTCCGTGACATCCCGGCTGCCGTCCACTGCGTTGAAGGGGGCCACGACCCGACCGGCAAAGGCAGGGTGGGCCATGTCGAGCCCCGTGTCGATCACGGCCACCACCACCTTCGAGGCATCGATCTCGGCGAACCCGTCGTCGCTGGTCAGCACGGTGCCAGCCTGGCCATCGACCTTGACGGCCCGACCGGCCCGGACATGAAGCCCCTCGACATTGTCGACGGGCGAGGTTGTGGCCAGCCGGGAGCCCGACAGCAGAGCCACGTCAGCCCCGAGGTCGACGAGAGCCGAGGGCAGCCGGTCCCGGCGCGCGGCCTCCGCGAGCGCAGCCCGGTTGGCGGCAGTGTCCGCGAGGCGCGTGACGCGCACCCCATCCGCCCGCCCCGTCTGCCCCCACGTCACCGTGGCCTTGCCCACCGCTGCCTGGCTCATCGTGTCGTCCTCTCCAACCGCGGCCGCCCACCGGACAGCCCTGCACCACACGATAGCGTTATGGCCCGAACTGGTTTCGAGGAGGTTTCACAGGAACAATGAAATACCTAAGAAATGGTTAATATCGAAGATCTGGCGCATTGAACGCGCCGCAAGCGTCCGCAGGGACGCAAGCGCCGCGAAGGCCCCCCTCACCGCCAAAATCCTGCGAAGGACAGCGAAACCCTGCCAATCAACGCGCCGCAAGCGTCCTGCAAGGACGCAAGCGCCGCGAAGGCCCCCTGACTACCAAACCATGGCGCAGCCCCCCACAGCCATCCTCATCCAGCCCAGCCTGGCGCAGGACTGCGCCCCGAGAGCAAGGAAGGAGGAACGAGCGTACTGCAAGTACGTGAGCGACGACTGACGCCGCTATCGGGGTGCAGGACCAGCCAGGCTAGATCATGTCGTAGAGGGTGTCGGACAGCATAGGCCGAGAGATCTTGTCGTGCAGAAAGCCGAGGCCGATGCCGACGACGGCCCCGACAAGCGTGCCGACGAGCGGCACCGTCATCGAGCCGATGGTGGCCCCCACGGCGGCACCGGCCATGCCCGTGGCCGTGTAGCCGACGACGTCGGCCGCGAAGTTGGTGCCCAGTCGCTTCACGTCGGACTGGTCGCGGTACTTGTAGTCGATGAAGGCGTTGATGGCCGAGGCGGGGATCGCCCAGATGGCCGAGGACTTGAAGGCCTTGATGCCGCCAGAGAGGCCGGCCCCGATCGCCTGGCCGAGGCCAAGGCGCGCGCCGCCGCTGGTGGCCGCCGTCAGCGTGAAGGGCTGGGCGAGCTTCTTGCCGAGGGCGCCGAGGCTGATGGCCCCCTCCGAGAAGACCTTGCCGAAGGCCTGGAAGGCCTTGCCGAACTGCAGCGTCAGCAGGCTGCCGACCGCCTCGAGGGTGTTGCCCACGAGTGCCCAGCTGAGCCTCAGGAGAGGCTCGCCCGCCGACTCTACGATCTTGGCGACGCCCTTGACCATCGTGCCGTTGGTGTTGGCGGCGATCGCCTGGGCGGCCCCCACGGCCGCGGCGGTGCCGGCGGGCAGAACCCGCGCGCCGAGCTGGGCGAGGCCTGCCGCGCCGGTCTGCGCGATGGGCCCCTGACCGAGGTTCACCGCAGGCGCGGCAGCGACCCCGTAAGCGGTCACGGCCTGGGGCGCCGGGGCAGGGGCAGCGGCCCAGGGCGCCGCAGGCGAGGCGCCCCAGGCGCTGGGGGCCTGCATCGGGGCGTACGACGGGCTGGCCGGCGCCGGAGGCGCCGCAGCGTGGACCGTCACCACCGGAGGCGCGAGCCGATCAGCGCCGAAGGCAGGCGCGGCGGGCGCAGCAGGGAGCGCCGGCGCGACCGGGGGGGCAGGAGGAAGGTAGCCGGCACTGGGGACGGACGGGACGACGGGCTGGGTCATCGAGGGGTCCTCGGCATGCCTCACCCGAAGGCGAGGGCAAAGTCGGCACACCGGGCTTATCCGATCGTCGCGGACGCCGCTTGCGACCATTTACCTAAGGGCCAGTTAAGTTTGACCTAACCTTGGATTCAGCGATTGAAGCGGCCGCCGCGGTCAGCCAGCTGGTTCACGGCCAACACCACGGTGAAGATGGCCGCGCCTGCAGGCAACCCCAGCCACGGCGCATGATAAAAGTAGCCCCGCGCCTCGCCGATCATCGCCCCCCAGGTGGGCGTCGGCGGTGGCACCCCGAGCCCCAAGAAGCCCAGCGCCGCCTCCATCAAGAGCATGTCTGCGAACTTGAGGGCCAGCAGCGTGAGGGCCAGCGGCCGGACGTTGGGCCAGATGTGGCGCCACAGCTGCCACCAGTGCCCGGCCCCCACGGCCCGCCCAGCCTCCACGAATTCTTGCTCCCTCAGGCTCAGGACGCTGCCGCGGACCATCCGGGCCAGGCTGGGCCAGCCGACGAGCCCCAGCGTCAGGATGGCCGAGGCGACGCCCGGCGGCAACACCGCGGCGAGCGCGATGGCGAGCAGGAGGGCCGGGAAAGCCATCACCACCTCGGTCAGGCGCATCACGGCATGATCGACGAGCCCCCCGGCGTAGCCCGCCAGCAGCCCCAGCGTGACGCCGATGCCCCCAGCCAAGGCGGTGGCGGTGCCCGCGACCAGCAACGAGACGCGCCCGCCGTGCAGGAGGCGGGAGAGGACGTCCCGCCCTAGTTCGTCGGTGCCCAGCCAGTGGGTGGCGGTGGGCGGGAGCGGCGCGCCCAGGGCGGTCAGACCGTCCGGCAACTGAAGCAGCGGGTTGTAAGGGGCGATCGCCCCGGCCCCCAGGGCGGTGAGGACGCCAACCGCCAGCAGCGAGCCCCAGCCCCAGCCCGCCAGGCGGCGCGGGGCAGGCGTGGTGGTGGCATCGGTGGCGGCGGCGACGGTCATGGCGGGCGCCATGCTAGCACGTGGGGCCCGAGTCGTGTGCTATCATGCGCCGCGCCCTGCCCCCCCTCGTTGGTGCCCTATGGCTCCGGTCCGCCGCTGGTTCACGCCCCTGCTCATCCTCGTCACCGTGGCGCCGCTCCAAGCGATGGCGCCCGTGTCCGCGATGACGAAGGGCAAGCTGGCCTACCGCCTCGGGAACTACGAGAGCGCGGAGCGCCTGTTCGCCGAGGCCACCGGGCGGGGTGAGGCCTCGGAGGCAGCCCTGTGGCAGGGGCGCGCTGCCTGGCGCCTGGGCCACAGCGAGGCGGCCCTTGGAGCCTGGCGCGTGGCGGCGGGCACCCCCACCTCCCGCGAGGAAGCCGAAGGCGCGCTCGCCACTGCCCGGGACCAGCTCTTCGGCCTGACGAGCGCGCTGGACCGCTACGGCGCGATGCGGCTCGCAGGCGACGGGGGCCCAGGCGCCACCCCCGAGGACTGGCGGACCCTGGCTGCCGAGTTCGACGGCCTTGCCGGCGCAGCGGGCGGCAGCCTGGTGGGGCGGCGGGCCGCCCTGCTGGCGGCCGATGCCCTGGCGCGCGCCGGGGACAACACCGAGGCCACCGCCCGCTTCGAGGCCCAGGCCGGGCGCCACTCGGCCATCGCCGACTGGGTGCTCTGGCGCCTGGCGGCGGTCGACGCGGGCCAGGCCGCCCGCCACCTGACAGCCCTGATCGAGCGTCACCCCGACAGCCCCCTGCGGATGGAGGCGCGGGTGATGCTTGCCGAGCGCACCAAGGACCCCGTGCGGGCCCGGCGCATCCTCGAGGCCGTGGTGATGGAGGGGGGACGCAAGCCTGCCGCCGAGCGGGCGCTGTACCTCCTGGCGCAGCAGAACGGGGGCCGGCAGGCGCTGCTTCAGCGGTACTGGAACACCTACCCCGAGGGACGCTGGCTCGACGACGTGGTGCGCGACCTCGCCCAGCGGCCGGGCCTGACACCGGACACGCGGTACCGCATCGGCAGCTACTTCTTCTTCAAGAGCGAGTATGCCCTCGCCGCCGAGCACTTCGCCCGGGTCAACAGCCCGATGGCCGACTACCGGCGCGGGCGTTCGTACTGGGGGCTCGACCAGCTCGATCGGGCCGTGGCCACCCTGAAGGCCGTGGTCGGGCGCGACCGCTCGCTCACGGGCAAGGCCTGGCTGACCATCGGCCAGATCGAGGGCCAGCGCGGGCGCTGGGGGGCCGCTGTCGCCGCTTACCACAAGGCCGCCTCCTTCGGGGGGGAGGCCGGTGTCACCGCCCGCGCCAAGCTCGCCAAGGCTTACAGGGAGCAGGGCGAGTCGGCCCGGGCCAAGGCCTTGGAGCGCGCCATCCTCGTTCAGTACCCTTGGAGCGAGGAGGCCACCAACATCGCCTGGGCGGACTTCATTGGCGCCATCCGCACCCGCCGCTTCCAGGACGCGCTCGTGGCGGGCCGCAGGCTGGCGACCCACAACCCCCATCACGCCTACGGGCTGGCCGCACAGTACTGGATCGGCCGCATCCACGAGAAGATGGGCCGGCGCCAGCAGGCGGTGGGCACCTACCGGGCCCTCATCGGGCGATCGCCCACCAGCTACTATGGCTGGCGCGCCACCTTCCGCGACCGCGTGCTCTCGGGACGCGGCGCGGACCCCTGGTTCGCCACGGTGCCGGGCCGCACGGTCGCGGACCTGCCCGTCCGCTACACCGACCTGCTCGGCCCCGAGGAGCGGGCGCTGGCGGGGGGGGCCGGCGGCAGCCCGCTGCCGCGCGAGATGCGCGAGTGGCCCGAGGCCGTCCGCGAGTTGCTGTTCTTGCGCCAGTTCGAGGTCGCGGGGGCGAACATCGGCTCGGGCGCTTCTCCAAACCTGCGCGCCTGGCTGAGCCTGCTTCAACACCGCTACGCGGAGGCCATCCAGCAGGAGCGCGGGGAGCCGCGGCTGTCTTACCCCTTGGGGTATGCGCCCCTGCTGCTCGCGGCCGCCCGTCGCCACGGCATAGACCCCTTGCTGCTCGCAGCCCTCGTGCGCGAGGAGAGCCGGTTCGACCCACGGGCCAAGAGCTGGGTCGGAGCCACGGGGCTCGCGCAGCTCATGCCGTTCACCGCGGAGTGGGTGGTCAAGCAGGTCCCTGACGTCACGGGGCGTCCCCTGACGGACCCCCACGCCAACCTGCAACTCGGCGCGTGGTACCTCGGCCACACCCACCGCACCTTCGATGGGGCCTCCGCGCTCGCCGTGGCCGCCTACAACGGGGGCCCAGGGGCCGTGGCGCGCTGGCGTAGGGGCTTCCAGGGCGACCTCGACGAGTGGGTCGAGAGCATCCCCTACAACGAGACCCGCCTGTACGTGAAGAAGGTCTTCGCGAGCTACTGGAACTACCAGCGCCTGTACGGCCGAGGCTAACGCTCGCCCACTTTCGTGCAGGCACACCGGGTGGAGTCGTGCACGCCGCCGAGGCCCGCACGCGGCCCTTGGGCCACGATGGCTTCGGCACGCCCCCGGTCAGGGAGGGGCCGGGAGGTTGCGGCGTGAGCAAGGCAGGCAGGATGGAGGCCTCGGGAGCGGACGGCTGGCGCCTGCGCGCCGAGCTCTGTGCGATCGCCCTGCAGGCCTGCACCTGTGATGCCTTCGTGGCCAGGGCCACCACCTTCCTCCGCGAGCGCCTGCAAGCCGCCCAGGTGGCTTTCTGGGCCGTCGATGGAGGTGGCACGTCGCTGACGCCCACCCACGCCACGCCCCAGAGCCCCGTGCTGCCCCTGACCGCGGGCCTCTTGCGGGAGCTAGGCGAGGCGGGGTTGCCAAGGACGGTGGCCGTGCCGGGCCCAGGCGGTGGCCTGCGCACCTGCGTGGTGGGCCCGGTGCGACGCGGCCGAACGATCGTGGGCCTGCTGCAGGTGGTGCCCGCCGCGCCAGGCTTCGAGCCAGACCACCTCGGGGTCGTGGGGGCAGCCCTCGAGCTCTTCGCCACAGGCCTGCAGGCCGCGCAGCGGCTGGAGCGGCTGCGCTGGGAAGCCGGGCACGACCCCCTGACGGCGTTGCCGAACAGGCGCGGCTGGCAGGCGATGCTGGAGCGCGAGACCCGCCTCGCCGAGCGCCACCGCCTGCCGCTGTCCGTGCTGCTGGTGGACGTGGACCACTTCAAGCCGTTCAACGATCGCCACGGCCACGCCGCGGGAGACGCGCTGCTCAGGGCCATCGCGCGACAGCTGCGCCGGGCAGGTCGGACGACGGACTGCGTCGCGCGCTACGGTGGCGAAGAGTTCGTCGTGTTGCTGCCTCACACCGACCGGGCAGGCGCAACGCGGGCGGCGCACAAGCTGCTGGAGGCCGTGCGACGCGTGGCGGCCTGGCCCGTGAGCCGCGGGGAGCCCATCTCGGCCAGCGTCGGCTGCGCGACGTGGCCGGAGGACTGTCGGTCTCCCCGTGACCTGGTGCCAGACGCGGACCGGGCCATGTATCAGGCCAAGCGCACAGGCCGTGACCGGGTGGTGCAGGCCGCTGCGACCTCGCGCCCCGAGGGGCCCTAGATCACGAAGGCCGTCGAGAAGTTCTGCGTGAAGCGGCCACCTTGGACGACGTTCCAGCCAGCCTTGTAGCTGCCTGCAGGCCCGTCGGACTCGAAGTAGCGGAACTGCCCCGAGGAGCAGTCACACAACGTTTCACCATCGTCGAAGCGGCCGTTGCGGTTCGCATCTGCGTAGGCCCGCAGCGTGAACACCACGGACCGCGTCTCGGCGGGTTGCTCCATCATGTCGACGGGGGCCCGGGCCGGCAGGGTGAGGCTGAACGCCCCGTCCGCCACCTCGGTGGAGACGATCTCACGCTGCTTGCCGCCGGCCGTGCTGCTGCCGAGCACCCCCACGCGCACGCCCGCGCCGCTCATGCCCTTCACGGAGCCGGCCACGGTCGGCCCCCCGCCTCCCAGGACAGGAAGGTTCAAGCCGCCGGCTGCGGCAAGATCGGCGCAGCCGGAGGCAGCAAGGGCCAGCAAGCAAAGGATGCCGGGCAAGGGTCTGGTCATCGAATCAACACCTCCGAGCGTGGCGCAAGTATACCGCCCTCATCGCCACCAGTCACGGCACGAAGGCCCCCTCGGGCAGCTCCGCGGGGTGACACGGCAACCGGGCCTCGAGGACCTGCCGCGCATCGGCGAGGCCCAGGTCGATGTAGCTTTGCATCAGCTTACGGTCCTTGAAGCCAGCGAAGAGATCGCCGCGCAGGGGGGTGGAGGGCGTGAGGGGAATCAGGCGCACGACCCGGCGGCTCAGGAAGTCCTCGAGGTCTCTGAAGCCCGCCGCGATGGCCAGGTCCTGGTTGTAGGCGCTGTGCCGGATGCCGCCCTCGGCGGTGCGCTCCATCAGGCGGTGCAGCGCCACAATCTGGCGGTTGGTCTTCAACACCTGGTGGTAGTTGTTGATGATGAATTTGCCGGCCAGGATCTCGGCCATCCGGTTGAAGACCTTCATGATGTCGTCCGGCTCGGACTCCGGCGGGGGCACGAGCGTCGTCGCCATCACCACGAGGATGGTGTCGACCTCGGGGTCCAGCTTGATCGCCTTGCCGATGGGGGCGTTGTCGGTCATGCCGCCGTCGATGAAGAGGCCGTGGGTGTTCGCCCCCGGGAGCGTCAGCCGCATCGGGGAGAAGGCGAGCGGGAAGGACGAGCTTGCCATCACCACGTCGATCATGCGGCTGAACTGCACGAAGTTCTGCGTGCGGGGCATGCCGGGGTACCACTGGAAGTCCTCGAAGTGGGCCCAGGCGCGCTCGATGGTCTCGTCTTGGAGGTTCAGGCTGGTCTGCCCCAGCAGGTTGCAGATGGCCGCCGAGAACTTCACGGACTTCTGAATGTCCATCGGGAAGTGCCACTCCTGGGCGAGCTTGCGGAAGAGGGCGTGGGAAAAGACCGAGATGAAGTTTCCGCGCAGGATCGTCTCCAGGGTCTTGGCCGCCCGCGAGTCGATGCGCGTAGGAAAGAAGACGCGCTGAAAGGGATCGATGCCGAACCTCATGAACAGGTTGTTGAGTGACTTGTGCTCCAGGTCGTCGGGCCCGTCGTCCCCATCCACATTGTGGTAGAGGGCGTGGAGGTTCACCTGCTCCGTCCACGTTTTGATCATAAAGGCGTCGACGCGCTCAGGTGTGAAGTCACGGGCCACGATGAGGCTCGACATCATCGCCCCGCTCATCGCCCCGGCCGAGATGCCCACGATGACGTCCGGCTCGATGTGGCGCTCGGCGAGAGCCCGAATGACGCCCAGTTCGTAGGCGCCCTTCGCGACGCCCCCTGCCAACACCAGCCCCAGCTTGCCCATCGACGTCCTCGTCCCTCGCGTGTCCGGCCAGCGGGGCGCAGCGCTGCGCCCCACGTCCTTCATGCCCGCAGAGCCCCGGTCCGTACCGGGGTTGAGAAGCGGGACAGGCGGGTAGTAGTGAAGACGGGAGGTCTGCGCCCCTTGCCTCACAAGTTCCCGGAAGCGCGCGCGCGCAAAGGCTTCACGCTCATCGAGGCCATGGTGGCCGTGGGCATCCTGGTCGCGGCCCTCGGCGCGATGGCCGGGGTGGGCGCCAGCCTGACGCGGAAGGCGCGAACACCCGACGACGTCAGCAAGGGGGCCTGGCTGGCGGCCGAGCGACTCAACTACTTCAGGTCGCAGCACGGCGCCCTCGGCAGCGACCTCGTGCGGGGCAGCGTGTCCGGGTTCGTCGCAGCTGGCGGCACGTACTACCCCCCGCCGGCCGATGCACGCCTGCTGGGCCAGGACAAGAATCGCATCGCGGCTTACCACAACGTCGATTTCAACCGGCGGCCGGCGTTGTTCGCGCGCGAGTACCTGTATGACACGGCGGAGGTGGCTCGCTCGGCCGTCGGTGGCGACGTCGACAGTGAGACGGCCCGGCGCCGGGCCTACGTGCCGGGGCAGCGCTTCGCCGTGAATGAGATCCCGACCACCCCGTCGCGCGTCGCAGGCAAGCAGGTCACGCGCGTGTTTCCCAACACGGGCCACGACGCCACCGTGCCCGCCAACGTGGTGCACCCGGACGCGACGCTCGCGATCCCCGCCCCTCGGGCCAACGACCACCTGCGCGAGGGGGCGTCGGTGGCGGAGCCGACGCTACGCTTCGTGCGGGAGGTCTGGGTCCAGCCGATGCACCCGATGTTCCCCGAGGCCCCGGCTGCCGGCGTGCCCGCGAATGCACCCGCCTTCGTGGTCGCCCCGCCCTACGGGGTGGCCGTGACGGTGCGGGTCTTCCTCAAGGACAGGAAGGTCCGCAACATCAAGGCGTCCCCGAACGCGAGCGGCACGGAAGGACCGGGCCACGACCCGCGCATGGTGCTCGCCGAGCTCGTCGGCATCGTGGGGATCATGTGATGCAACGGCGCGGCTTCACCCTGCCGGAGTTGCTCATCGCGGCGGCCGTCGGCAGCCTGATCCTGGGCCTCTCCGTGACAGCCTTCTCGGAGATCGCGAGGACGATCGCGGCCTCGCGCTCCCGCTTCGACGCCCAGCGCCACGCGAACACCGCCCTCACGCGCGTCGGCGAGCTCGTGCGACGGGGGCACGTGTTCTACTACTCCGCGCGCCCGATGGCCGCGCAGACGGCAGTCTGCACCGGCAGGAGCGGGACGGACCATGCGCCGCGCTCGGCGCTGCCCGAGCCGCTCGTGGACCTCGCAGAGGTGTCCGTGGCGCCCCGCCCCCCGGGTGACACGGGGTTCGCCCGGCCTGACGTGTGGCTGGCGGCCCCGACGGTCTCGAAGCGGAGGTTCCGGTTCACCTCGCCCACGGACGACGCCTCGGGCGGTGGCGACCCCAACTTCCTGCTCCGCGTGGCGCCTGGGAAACGGACGGGAGATCCCTACGACGATCGCTTCCCGGGCCCCCTGGCCTACTTCGCGGTGGCCGACTTCCGCAAGACGCTCACGGGCGACGCGAGCAACCCGACGGCCCTGCTGCCCAGGAGCTGGACCTTCTACGTGCTGTACGTGGCCCCGATGCAGCTGCAGGCCAACGACCCGAACTTCGCGATGCCCGGCAACCCCAGAGACAGCCTGGCGCCCCCCGTCACCGGCACGAACGCCGACCGCACGGCCGTGCCCTACGAGCTTCGCCTGTTGACCATCCCGGACGTCTGCGCGGGGGCCTTCAATGCGGCGGCGGGGGCCTACAACGTCACGACGGCAGATGGCTCGCTGGCCCCCAGTCAGGGGCAGTACGATCCGGAGGGGCGGCGCCTCCTGGCCCCGGGCGCCGCCCCCGGGGTGGACGCCGCCTTCCTCGATCCGCCCTTCGACTACGATGGCCGAAGCGCCAGCAGGCGGGCCAACTACGACCCGGTGGCCATCCCGATGACCAACCCCCCGGCCGCGGCCTTCGACGAGGACAGTCTGACGACGATCTTCCGGTACACCCTGCCCTCGGGGGCGCGCACCGGCCGCCCCCCGAGCGGCCCGCGCATCGCCGGTGTCGGCCGGCATGCCAATTTCGGCATGGTGAGTAACGACCCGCCCACGGCCGAGGTTTTCGGCAACCGGATCGCGCCGCAGTTCCCCGACGAGACGGGCGTCATCCGCGTCCGGCCCGTCACGGACACCCTCCTGATGCCATATGTCGACCCAGATACTGTGCCCGGCACCAGCGTGCGGTTCGTCAACAACGTGCATGAACCGACGGCCGCGCCCGGGGCCGACGGCCGCATCGCCCTCGGCGCGGGTGGGTTCTACCACCGCTTCGTCGAGCCCATCGGGCCCGGCTGCGACTACTTCGAGAACCGGGTCCACGCCCTCACGGGCAACACCACGGCAGACACGGCGCTTGGCGCGTTCGGCGTCCGTCCTGCCCGAGCCCTCGTCAGCATGTCCGTGCGCTACCGATCCCGACGCGACATCCCGTTCCAGTTTTCGACCGTCACATCGGAGATTCCCCTCGATGGCATCGAACAGTTCTCCAAGGTCCGTCCCCTGCCCTGAACGGGCCCGCCGGGGCTCGATGCTGCCGGTGGCGCTCATCATGACCTCCGTCGTCATGGGCGTCGTGGTGGCAGGCCTCAACTGGATCAGCGCCGACATGCGGCGGTCTCAAGCGGACCGCTGGCGCACCGTGGCAACCGATGCGGCCCAGACCGGGCTCTCGATGTGCCTCGCCTGGGCCCGGTCGACCATCGACCGCACCCGGACCACACCCGTCGAGTGGGAGATCGCGGACGGCGAGGTGGTGAACCCCCTGCTCAGCATGTTCGAGTCGCCCGAGTTGAAGGGGCTGGTGCCGGCAGACCTCGGCGACCTGCCCCGAGAACAGCCCAACGTCGGCTCGCGCGCGTTCCCGACACGCATCGGCGACATCATAGAGCCGAAGGGAGCCGGCGAGTACGTGGTGGGGCGGTATGGCGACCATGTCGCCACCGTCCGGGTGAGGCTTCAGCCTTTCCGCGTCGCGGAGGGCGCTCCCCGCCAGTACCGCATCGGCGTGGCCGGTCGCGTCTGGTCCTACGACAGCCGCAACACGGCCGCCGGCCCCTTTCGCGGCGCCCGGCTCGTCGCTGATCGGGTGCTGATCGCCACCGTCGGGCGCCAGACGCTCTCGCGCTACGCCACCCTCACCGACATCGACCTCGTCGCCAACTGGGTCCCGGGCGAGCGGGTGGAGGGCCCGGTGCACATCAACCGGGGCTACGTGGACGCCCCGGCAAACCTGCGGCCCGGCAACCTCTTCATCACCAACGGCCGCAGCAAGCTGTCCCTTCAGGCGCCGGGCCGCTTCAGCGTCCCGGCTGGCGCGCCTTCCCACCCGGTCTTCACGGACACCGTGTCGATGGCGTTCGACACGCGGCCAGGCGTTTTGGAAGACGCGGCCAACTTCTCCACCGCCGTGGTCTACAACGACCAGCCCCTGACCAGCGCCGCCTACACCGCGGACATCGCGCGCGCAATCTTCCTGGCACCCGACAACCAGGCGCAGATCGACGGCAAGGCCGGGCCGCTGATGACTGGCCCCGTGGAGATGCCTCCGAACTCTCGGGCCCGCCTCGGCGCCGTGTGCGGGATGCCTGAGGGTCAGGCGCCTTCGGGGCAAGCCTGGTTCCGGGACCTGCCAGACGGCGTCCACATCCCCACGCGGAGGATGGTCGACAGCGGCACGGCCGCCTACGGCGGGGCCGACGATTACCCGCGCGGGGGCATCTACGTGCGCGGCACCGTCGAGGTCATGCGCCTGGCCGCCACCGACACGAAGTCGTTCTACTTCTTCCAGGTTGGCTACGTCCGCCAGGGTCTCAGGCGGCGAACCTACGTCGTCATCGCGGACCGCGTCTCGCGTCAGCTTCGCCTCAAGGCCTTCGGGGCCGACTCGACCCTGGAGGCGCTCGTCGGACAGCCCCTCGCCACCATCGAAGCCCCCGTCAGCGCCAGCAATGACCCCAGGGCCTTCGCGGTCTGGAGCCCCCCGGGATCGGGCATCCCGGCCATCGCACCCGCCGAGCACACCTTTCTGGCCCCGGCGGTGGGCGGCACCGAGGCGCCCTTCAACGGGCTGATCTTCGTGGACTACTCGCGACACGACCCGGCCCGCCCGGCCAGCGGCGTGGCGCCGGCCGCCAACGCCCGGCCGCTCACGGGTCACATCCTCTCGCTCGGCGACCCCGGTGCCTCGACAGCCCCGCAGACCAAGCGGGCGTTTCCGTGGGCCTGGAGCGCCAACCTCCCCGCCGCGATGGCCGGGGCAGAGGTCGTCTGCACGGAGGACGCCGCACCCGGCGGCACGGCGCCACCACGGGCCAGCCGCCTGACAATCATCGCGGCGGGAGACATCTTCATCCAGAACCACGTCGTGGTGAAGGGCATCGCGGAGGCCTGCGGCCTCGAGAACGGCACCGACCGCCTTCGCCGGGACAACGTCACGGCCCGCCAGTCGCGAGACGTGCTCGGGATCGTCTCCGACAAGCAGATCGTCGTGGGCCTCGCGGCCCCGGCCGACGCCAACCGCGCCAACTCCGGGCTGGTCGTCACGGCCTCCCTAGCGGCCCTCGGCGACCCGGCCTACGACACGGTGACCAACACCCAGCCGCCCATCCCGGACTCGATGACCTCGCCGGAGGGGTTGGCCTACCAGCGCCGTGGCTCCTTCACCACGGAGGGGCTTATGTACGTCTGGGCGCCGGACGTGGGGGAACGCTACGACGTGCTGTGGCCTGCGGCCATGGTGGGGGGCAACGACGCCCTCTTCAACCACCAGACCGACGGCTACCCTGAGACCGGCCCAACGGCCCCGGCGACGCCGCCCTACCCCTACTCGCCCTTCTACGGCACCTCCGCGACGGCAGGGGGCCCGAACGGCAGCTACACCGGGCTGCAAGATCCACGCGTGAACAACCCGAACTTCCCCGCCACGCGCGGCAAGCTCACGCTGTTCGGCGGCCTGGTGGCCCGCAAGCGGGGCGCCATCGGCCTCGGCAACAGCTCGTACGACAAGGACCCTCGCTACGACCAGCGCCTGCTCACGCTGGCCCCGCCGCTGTTCCCGAACTCCGTCAACCTCACGCTCCAGACGGCCACGCTGGATGCGCTGGGGCTGCCGCCCTACGTGGGGCCGCGCGCAGACGAGGCGAGGTTCCTGGAGCCCTGACCGTCGCGCTTCGAGCCCGTCGGTGACGCCTCGCACCACTGCCTCGGACATAACACGGTACAATGGCGCGGTCGGTTGCGGCGAAGGCCGCGCCGGCCGCATCGTCTCGCCCCGTCCGGAGCCTGCATGCCGCTCGAGCCACCCGCCCTGATCAGCACCCCACTGGTGCCCGAGGCCCCGCCCATGGAACACGAGGGGGAGGCCGCCGGCGCCCGGCGCCGCGCCGTCGACCATTTCCTGGCAGACGGGTGGCGGGCCGACAATGTGGAGGCCCTGCGCCTCCACCACGGCTTCCACGCGCTCTTTCCGCTGTTCCTGGCGCTGACGCGCGGCGCGAACGAGGCGGCCTTCGTGGTGCGCGTCGCCTTCATTCGCGAGCTGTTCGCCAGCTGCCGCGAGCGGTTCTGGGACAAGGACGCGATGGCACGCGTGCTGCCCTGGCTGCACCCGGATGCCCTGGACAACCTCGTCGCCACGTTCCGCCAGTACGGCTGGCTGGACTTCGACCGCGCCCGGGGCTACTTCTGGACGGAGATGGGCGTGAACGCGGCCGCGATGCTGGGGATGCTCGCACAGGCCTCGCCGCAGCGCCAGGAGATGGGCATCGCCCTCTACGGCGTGGAGTTCTGCCTGCAGATGGGCTACGACCCGCTCGACGTGCTCTACAACCTGCGCTCCCGGTTCGACGTGCTGGCGCAGACCCTGCTGGAGGCCCTCGACTCTCACTCCGAGGTGCGCCTGGTGGCCGTCCAGGATCAGCTCGACCAGTGCCTGGCCCTCTCCCAGGAGACGCGCCGGGTCCTGGACGGGCTCGACCTGTCGCGGCGGGAAATCCAGCACGAGTACCAGGCCATCCACCAGCACCTGAGCCAGCTGCACGCCTACCGCTCGGAGCTCATTCGCGTGCTCACCGGTATGGGCGAGCAGTTCGTGTCGCTGGAAGGCGGCATCAACCAGCTCGACATCACGCGGATGCTCATGGCTGCCGACGTCGACGCGCTGGCGGCCATCGCGGCAGAGGCCTTCCGTTGCCCGGCCTTTATCCCACCGTTCTTCGACGAAAGCCTGCTGCTCTCGGCCGCAGAGTACCACCTCTTCCGCGAGCTCATCGAGGTCGAGGAGGAGGAGTGGAACGAGCCCGTGCCGGCAGCCACCACGACGATCGTCACGCACAACCGGGAGACGATCGCCGAGGCCGTGGCGGACCTCGAGCGGTACGCAGCCGCCCGCGGCCCCATCCCCCTCTACGAGTACGCCACGGTGGACGAGCCGGCTCTGGCCATGTACCGCCTGTCGCTGCTGCCCCTCGTCGGCACGCCTGTCGCGCCGGGCGAGCGCACGGACTCTCCCGTTCAGCGCCTCAAGCTGGTGCCGCTGGGGCTCGACCGACCCGAGGACGCCACCGTGCTGGTGGCCCCCACGCCCCTGATCAAGGAAATCACGGAAGCCTACCTGCGCCCGCACGCGCTGCCTCGAAAGGATGCCCATGGACGCGCGGTTTGATCCTGAGCTCGTCGCCCACGTCGCGCAGCTGGCCGAGGTGCCAGCCGAGCCCGCCCCGGTCGGCATCGCCCCCGCGGCCGACGTGCCGGAGGCGGCCCCCGAAGCCGCACCACCGACGCTCGGCCCGGCTGCCGCCTGGGCTGCCGCGCCTGCACCCGGTTCGCTCTGGGACGACGCCGGGCTCGAGCCCGAGCCCACCGCGACCGCTGCTGACGAGGGTGGGCGGGTGCCGGAAAACGACGAGATCTCTCAGCTACTCACCCCCTTCTTCCACAAGGGCTTCGTCGCGCGCCGCGAGGCCCGCGGCCTGATGGACCCGGGCAAGCGGGCTGAGGCCGAGCGCCGCCTCAACGCCGTTGGCCTCACGCTGGCCTGGAGCCCCTACTCGCGCTATTACGGCCTGGCCCTCGCGGACGGCCCCGGCCACCGGGTGGAGCGCATCACCAACATGCAGGAGCTCGACCGCAACGCCCTCGCCCTGCTCGTGGTCCTGTGGGCGCGCCTGGTGCTGCCGCAGCGCCTGGCCGAGGAAGGCCGAGAGGGCGGCGTGGCCGAGCCCGTGGTGTCCTTCGACGCCCTGAACGCCGAGTTCGGCAAGAAGCTGGGCGGTCGGCGCTTCGAGATGTACATCAGCCAGCTGAAGCGCCTCGGCTTCCTGGAGTACAACCGCAAGGACGAGATCAAGGCCGGGCCGTTCCTGGACCTGCTCGGCGACAGCCAGAAGCTCTCGGCCTACCTGCGGCAGTCGACGCTGGCCAAGGTGCTCGCCGAGCAACCCGCCGTCGAAGAGGCGGAAGACGGTGGCACGGGGATTGGCTGGCACGCGGCCGCGGCCCTGGCCGAGGCCGCGGCAGGCCCCATCGTCTGGGCCCCGGACGCCGCCGAGGAACCACCGGCCGAAGCCGAAGCCACCGACGCCTGACCCCCCCGAGGAACCCCCACGCGCATGTTCAAGATCCTTCGCCTTTCCTTCTCGAACTGGGACTGCTGGCGGCCGGTGTCGGTGCCCCTCGATGAGCCCATCGTGATGCTCGCCGGCCCCAACGGCTCGGGCAAGACGACCTTCCTCGACGGCATCCGCATCATCCTGAACGCGCCGCGCCTGTCCACCAAGCGCCGGCGCAACAAGTACATGCGCGACAAGCGCCAGATGACGGTGGTGTCGGCGCTCGTCAGCAACTACGAGTCCGAAGTGGGGCGTCCGTTCCGCTGTCTGAACATCCTGGAGGACCACGTCACGCTGGCCTGCGTGCTGGTGCCCGCGGCCGGCAGCGTGGAGAGCCGCTACGTGATCCTGCCGGGGGACGCGCCGTTCTCGGACATCCAGGCCGCCTACGCCCAGAACAAGCTCTACGGCCCTGGCGAGTACTCCGACATCCTCTTCAAGGCGGGCGTGAGCCGCTCGCTGCTCTCGATCCTGGCCATCGAGCAGGGCGAGACCAACAAGCTGTGCGAGCGCACGCCGCAGGAGCTGTTCACCTACGTGATGCAGATCAAGGGGCAGCGCCAGGTCTTCGACCGCTACCAGGAGGCCAAGGACAGCTACCACAAGGCCCTCGCGGACCTGGACGAGCAGACCAAGCGGCTCGGCGTCGAGCAGGCCACCCTGGAGAAGCTCGAGCGCCAGAAGCGCGAGTTCGATCTCTTCACCGATCGCCACCGGCAGGTGGGGCACTACCGCACGACGCTGCTGCCCCTCGCCGAGTACAAAGACGTCCTCGGGGACCTCAAGCGGCTCGGGCCTGACCTCGAGAACGGCCAGCAGCGGCTCGAGGCGCTCAAGGCCGACCGCGAGGCCCTGAAGGCCTTCCACGCCCGGGAGATCGAGGGCAAGGCCCGCCTGACGGCGGAGCTCACGGACGCGCGGGCGCGCGGCCAGGCGATGGATCACGACCGCAAGGCTGCGATGGGCGAGGGCCGCGACATGGACCTCGCCCTCGGCCGGCTCGAGGGCGTGCGGCAGGTGGCCGAGCGCGTGCTCGAGGAAGACATGGAGGCCCTCGAGGCCGACGTGGCCGTCGCGGAGGAGGCCCTCGGCGACGCGCGGGCCCGCCTCAACCGCGTCGAGGAGCAGCGCAAGGAGCTGCTCGGGGTGCTGGCCTCGCTGCAGAAGGGGCAGGTCGTCTACCCCCCCTTCGTGGACGGCATGCGAGAGACGCTGCGCGCGGCAGACATTCCCGCGACCCTGGTCGCGGAGGCCCTCGAGGTCACGGACCCGCACTGGCAGGTGGCCGTCGAGTCCGTCGTGGGCGGCGATCGCTTCAACTGGATCGTCACGCCCCAGCACCATGTGGCTGCGCTGGAGCTGGCGCGCCGCAACCGCTACCGTCACTACATGTGCGAGCCGAGCCGCGAGCCCGCTCTGACGGCCCGCGCGGGCTCGGCGCTGGCCGCCGTGAAGGTCCTGGATCCGCGCGTGCCTCGCTGGATCCTGGAGCGCCTCAACGACACCGCGCTCGTCGATGACGTACAGGCGGCAAAGGCCGCCATCGGGCGCTTCCAGGCGGCCATCACGGCCGACGGCTACAAGGTCGACCGCCGGGGCGGCATTTTCGTGGGCGTGCGCCCCGGGGAGTGCTTCCTCGGGCAACTCGGCGTATCGGCCCGGGCCGAGGAGGGCCTCAAGCGCCTCGAGGAGCTCGAGGAGGAGGCCCGTGAGATCAAGCGCGACATGCAGCTGTACACCCGCGAGCTCGCCGAGCGCCGCCAGGCGGTGGCCGATCAGACGAAGCGGCAAGAGTGGGAAGCGCTGCGGCCGGAGTACGACAGCATCACGGCGCGGCGCGAGGCCTGGCAGGCCCGCATCACAGAGCTGGAGCAGGCCCTCTCGGCGGCCCAGGAGGAGATCATCCAGAAGGCGCAGGCCGCCGCGAACGCCGACCGCGACGCCAGCCAGGCGGAGCACGACATGGCCCGCCTGCAGCGGGAGCTCGATGCCCTCCAGGCGCAGCTCGCGAGCCGCGGCCCGCAGCTTGCGGCGCTCGAGGCAACGCGGCGACGGCTGGAGGATGCGATCCCTGCCGGCGCACGCACGCCGGAGGCCCTGGCGTCCGTGCCGCTGCCTGACGTGGTGCGGCTCCGCATCAACGAGATGGAATCTGAGCTGGCACGGTACGCGGGCTGCACGGACGCCGCGATCGTCACGCTCTGGGAAAAGCAGGCTGAGAACGTGCAGGCCCAGGAGACCTTCGTGACGCGTCGCCTGCGGGAGGTGAACGAGGGTGAGACCGAGCTCAAGGCCTGCCGGATGAGCTACATTCGCCTGGTGGAGCAGGTGCTGGGCGACTATCGCGAGAACGCGCTGCGCCTCGCCGAGAAGGCCAACATCCGGCTGCACATGGAGCTGCCCACGTTCTCGCCCGAGGACGACGGCATCGAGAAGGCCGGGGTCCACGTGCAGGTGGCCTACGATGGCAAGGACCTCCGCCCCCTCTCCGACCCCGACCTGTCGGGCGGCCAGAAGGTCATTGTGAGCCTGTTGCTCCTGATGGCGTTGACGGACGGGGACGGCGGGGCGGGGCCTGGCTTCTTCATCCTCGACGAGCCCTTCGCGCACCTGTCGGTGGAGCGCATCGACGAGGTCGGAGACTTCCTCAAGGCTTCCAGTGCCCAGTTCATCCTCACCACGCCGACCACGCACAACCACAACGTGTTCAACCCCGCGCGGCTGACGATCACGCTCTTCAAAAAGCCCCACCACGAGAACCTCGCGCCGCCCCCGGTGGTGTGCCGGGTCTGAGGGGGGCCGGGCGAGCGGGT
>JAYKHR010000136.1:0-3081 GCA_035285125.1 Candidatus Sericytochromatia bacterium
GAAACGGTTGTTGGGACGGTAGAGGCGAGAGCCGAACGCGGGCGGGGCAGAAACAGGCTCGAAACCGTGGCTTCGCCCTCCCCCACTTCCCTCCTTATCACGTTTTGCCGCCCCAGCTGAACTCGCCGCAGAACCGCGTGATCGTCACCCCTCCGGGGGCGCCGGCGTCGGCTGAAACTGGGCCCCATACACCCGCGCCGCCCCCACGTGCCGCGCCTTCATCGCCGCCCGCATCGGCTCCGGCGCCAGCACCTCCGCGGCATCCCCCCACGTCGCCACCCAGCGCATAAACTCGTGCTGCACCCCGACGTGGTCGGCCAGCGTAAGTTCCACGATCAGCGCATCCCCGTCGTGGCGGCGCTCGATGCGGGCGGCCTCGCGGTGCTCGTCCGGGATGTCAGCCAGCGAGCGGAAGTGCTCGCGCACCTCGTGCAGGAAGGGCACGACCTCGCGCTTGAAGCGCACGCGGGCACGCACGAGGTGGTCCGGCGTGATCTTGTCCGGGACTGCAATGCCCCAACCGTACGACAGGTGGCCGCGGGCCTCGCGGAGGCTCTGCAGCTGGGTTTCAGGGCCCCGCGCTGGCAGCTCAGGGGCCACCGTCAGCCTCGGTTCCAAGCGGTCGAGGCGAATGACGTGAAAGCGGGTTGTGGTGGGCTGCGCGTATTCGAACAGAAGGTACCACGCGATGTCGTGATAGAGCAGTTGCAGGGGATAGACAACGTGTTCCTTCGGCACGAAGAATGCATCGTAGAGGTCTCGGGCCTCCTTCAGGCGCAGCGCCGACCCGCGGGTGATCTTGGGACGCAGGCCCTCCATGAAGCGGACCGTGTCCTCCCCGCTGGTGTCCACGATGCGCCGCTGGCCTATCGCCTCCACGGGGTAAGCCATCGTCCGCCGGTCTTCAGCGTTTCGAGGCAGGCGTTCCAGCAGCTCCTGGTGCATCTTGCGGGCGTAAGGGTTGCCAAGGTCTACCCCGTGCAGCCGCAGCGCGACGAGGATGGCGTCTTGTTCGTCGGGGTCGATGGCGCGCTCCGTCAGGTAGTAACCGTGGCGGTTGGGACGCTTCGGAAGCAGTTCGAACTCCTTCAACAACCGCAAGGTGCTGTTGATCGTGCCCTTGCTGGAAGGTTCCCCCGGCCACGCCTCCTTGTAAACCTCATAGAGGTCATCGAGGCAGATGCCCGGGTTCAGCCCGATGACCTTGGCGAGCTTCAGCATCCGGTTGGCCGTCAGTTCGTTGTAGGTCTTGACCCCGCCTTCCGGCATCGCGAGGCTCCTTTCTGCGTGTCGTGGAGGCGCGGCCCCAAGGCGTCACCGGAAGTTGAAGGGCAGCACCCGAGCGAGCCAGGCCGTTGCCTCGGGTAGCGTCGGGAAGGAGGTCGCCTCCTCCCAAGCCGCCCACGGCGCCCGGGGCAGCCTGTCGCGTAGGGCCTGCACGGTGGCGTCGTCGGGTTGTTCCACCTCAAGGCCGAGCCCAGTCCCCAGTCGGGCCAGGCAGAGGCCGATGAACTGAACGGTCGGGCCCTGGCCAGGGTCGAGCGCCAGCATGATGCCGCTGTCGACAAAGGCCGTGGCCATCTCCAGATCGCCAGCGTCCCAACAAAGCAGCCCGCGATAGGCCTCCGTCAGCTCCCAGGGATGAAACGCCTCGGTAACCCAGGTGCCACCGGCCTGCCGGTAGGCGGCCCGCTCCTCGGGGGTGCCGTGCGCCACGAGCCAGCGCACGACGGTGTGATGGAGATAGGGTCGCGCATCATCGCCCGGCCAGGCGGCGAGAGCCTCCGGCGTGAGAGGGCCCGCCACGTCCGCCAGGGCGGCCTGCACGGCGTCTCGCGTCAGCGTGAGGCTGTCGATGGCAGCGATGGCCCGGTAGGTACCCGTTTGCTCCTTGTCCTTGACCACCAGGTCCGGCTCAGAGATGCGGGCGAAGCACGCGAGCGCCTGCTCGAACAACGCCCTGGCGCCGTCCGCGTCGCCCCGGAAGGCGGCATGCTGCCCGAGGGTGCTGAGCAGGCGTCCGTGGTGCTGCAGACCTGCCACCTCCGGGCGCTGGTCCTGCCAGCGGGCAATTGCCGCGGCGGCCCCGTCGAAGTCGAAGAGGTTGGTGTGCGTGACGGCCCGGACCAGGTCAGCCTGGCACACGAGGGTGGGCACCTCCTCGAAGAGGCGTTCCCCCAATTGCTCCAGGGTCTGGGCATCGGCCAGGTCGATCGCCCCGAGGTGATTGGCCCGCCAGAGCCGGGCGGTGTGGAAGGCCAGCAACATCCGAGGCGTCAGCGCCGTCCCGACAGGCTGACACTGGAGGAGGGCGTCCACGGCCCGCCCCAAGGCCACAAGGTTGACCTCACGGCCGTCGAGATGGGCCAGCACCCCCTCACACAACGACTTCCAGTAGTCAGCGTCACTGCGGCAGGCCTCCGCCACGCGCTCGAGCAGCATCCGGACCAGGCTTCCCGGCACGGACGCATCCGGAGACACCAAGAACCGCTGCCAGGTGGCGGCGTCGGGCAGCCGCCCTCCGTCGATGGCTTCCCAGGCGCGGCGCAGCTCCGAGGCGTTGCCGTGCTGCAGGCAGGCCCCGAGCAGGCCGGACTGCCTCATCATCGAGGCCGTAAACGGCTTGCTCTGGGCCCAGGCAAAGGAGACCAGGTCGGCATAGCCCAGATGTGGAGATGCGTCTTTCCGGACGATGCGCTGGTGGATACGCAGCTTCCGCGCGCGCTTCGGGTCGGTCTCGGCGAGCTGCCGCATCAGCTCATCGGCGCCGGGTTGGACGTTGGTCTCGGGCGTGTAGTCCCCCCGCTGCTCAATGAACACCTCGAGGGTGGTCTGGCCTTCCAGTGGTAGCAGCCGGGCCGTCCAGCGCACCAGCTCCATCACGCCGAGGAACCAGTTGGTGCCGTGCGTGGTAGGGAGGGCGGAGACCTTCAGCCCCAGCACCCCGACCGGCGCATCCAGCAGGTCCTGCATGTGAAGGTCGAGGGCCTCGGGGTCAGCTTGAGAGACGGCGTGGAAGCCAGGAGGCAGGGGGGGCAGCGGGGAGCCATCTGGCACGAGGATTCCAACCAGCCAGGGCTG
>JAYKHR010000137.1:0-40792 GCA_035285125.1 Candidatus Sericytochromatia bacterium
CGAGGGGGCGCCACCCGGGGGCGGGGCCAAGGGGAAGCCGTCCCCCGGTGGGGTGGCGAAGGCGTCGCTGTCCTCGGGCGGGGGGCCGAAGGCGGCGTCGGGTGCGGCCAGCTCCTCGAAGTCCAACGCGGCCCGGCAGCGGTCCACGACGCCCAGGTCCGGCTTCCGCGAGTAACAGATCAACGGCGCCGAGGACGGCCTCGGCACGCCCATCATCCTCTCCAGGACGCTGCCCATCCCGCCGGCCCCCGCCGCGTGCATCTGCGCGACCTGGATCAGCTCGGGCAGGCCCACCGTTTTCTCGCCCTCGGCGCGCACGTGGACGGCCACCATGTTGGTGTGGCGGGTGACGAGCGCGTGCTCGACGGCCAGCGCCGTCGCAGCGAGTTCGTCGAGGGCCGGCAGGCGCAGGGCGGCGGCCAGCCGGGCGGGCGTGGCACCCCACGTGCCGGCCTCGCCGTCGGGGGCCGCCAGCGGGGCGACGAGGCACTCGCCCTCTCCGTACGTCAGTGTGAGCGCGCCGGTGGGCGGCGCCGCAAAGCCCGCCACGAGGTGCAGCGTCTCGCCCCCGAAGAGGACGGCCGGGCGCGGCGCCTCCCAGAGCGGCGTGGCGGGCCAGGCGATCGCCCCGAGGGGCGTCGGAGTCTGCCTTATGCGGCGGAACATCCGCACGATGGCCTCCGCGACGTCCTCGTTCGGCGTGACGAGCTCGCAGGCCCCCCCCGTGGCCTCGGCCTGCTGGCGCAGCCGCACCTCGTTGGGGGCGCTGCCGAGGCCGACGGCAAAGATCCGGTGCCCCGTGCGCTGGGCCAGCTCGGTCACGCGGGGGTCCCCCCACACCTCGCCGTCCGTCACGAGAAGCACGTCGGCCCCACCCGCCGTCGCGCCCAGGTTCATCGTGGCCTGCAGCGCCCTGTCCATCTCCGTGCCCCCCATGTCGGCGTCGATGCCGGCAATCAGGCCACGGGCGCGCTCCCGCGCCTCGCGATCGGCCACGAGGGGGCGGTCGACCAGGTGCTGCACGGCGCTGCCGAAGCAGCTCAGCGTGAAGGGCGTGCCGTCCTCCAGCTCCTCCACCACCTGCGTCAGGGCCTCGCGGGCCGACGCGATGCTGTCCCCGCCCATCGAGCCCGAGCAGTCGATGAGCAGCTTGAGCGGGCGGCGGCTCGGCGCCGGCGCCGGCAGCGGCGGACACACGCTGGCGATCGCCACCCAGCCGGCGCCGTCCGGCACCACCAGCGAGGTGGCCAGCTGGCTCAGGCCCTCGGCCGTGAAGACCACGTCGCGATCGAGGAAGCCATCGCGCAGCGTGAAGGTGGCGCCGCCGGGGCCGTCCTCGCGGCTGACGGCGTGCGTGTGGCAGGCCAGCGTGGCGCCAGCGAGGGCCCCCTTCACGTCGAGGCGCAGCGACAAGGGGTAGCTGGCCGTGAGGCTCGGCTCGACCCCCGCATGCGCCGGCAGCCCGCCCTGGGCGTGGGCGTCGCCATACCGCGGCGCGATGGTGGTGGGGATGGCGAGCCGCACCTGCCCCTGCTCGAAGCGCAGCAGCTGGGCCGAGTGCACCTCGATGACGGCCTCCTCGCCCGGCTTGAGGTTGCCGAGGTTCAGCGTGTAGAGCCCCTCGGCGCTGCGCTCCAGCATCGCCGGCGCGTCCCCCGCGTCGATGGCCGCCTCGTAGCGCGCCGCCGCCTGCCGCTTGGGCAGCACCTGGCCGGCGAGCCGCTTTCCCCCGAGCTCCACGTGGAGGTCCAGCAGCCAGGCCCCCCACGCCAGCGGGAAGGTGTACGTCACCTCGGCCACCTGCGGCGTCGGGTTGACGTAGCGCTGGCGCAGTGTGAGCTCGAAGAGCAGCCCGTCGAGCACGCCGTGCGCCTCGACGGCGCGCAGGGTCATGGTGGCGCCGCTCGCGGCGCGGAGGGTGGGGGTCGCGGTGCTCACTCGGTGGCTCCTTCCCGACGCACGTGCGTCAGCAGCTGGGTGAGGCCCTCGCACAGGGCGCGGAGTTGGGCGGGCGTCAGCCCCGCCCGGCTGGGGTCGAGGACGAGCTCGATGCCGGCATCCAGCAGGATGTGGCTGCGGACCACCACCTGCCCCGGCCGGGGCCCGGGGTCCGGCACCGCCGGGGCCTCGCCCGCCAGCAGCTCGCGGATCCGGTCGAGCGACAGCCCGGCGGCCGCCCACTTCTTGACCGTGAGCAGCTGGTCGAGGTGCCGCGCGCCGTAGCGCGCCGCCCGCGTCTCGCCCTCAGGGCGAGCCACGAGGCCGAGCTGGATGTAGTAGCGCACCGTCCGCTTCGGCAGGTCCGCCAGCAGGCACAGCGCGTCGAGGGTGTGGGGGGGCTCAGGGGTGGTCACGACTCATTTGTAACACAGAAAATGTATAAATCAAGTGTCAAAATAAAATCCAGGGGCAGCGGCACTCCCCGGTGGGTGTCCGGCGCCGCGTGCGTCCGGCAAGGGCGTGGCCTGGAAAGGGGCTGGGCAGGCCGGGGTATGACACCCCCGCTGCCCCCCGCCCAAGGACCCACCGCATGACCCCCGCCCTCCCCCTGAGCGCCTGCCTGATGCTGGCCGTGCTGGCCCCCGCCGCCCCCGGCGAGGCCGTGGAGCCGCCGGCGCCCAGCCTGAAGCCCTGCTGCCGGGCGCAGCGGGTCGTGGTGCCCGGTCTGGCGCAGGGCGACGGGGCCCTGACGGCGAGCGAGCGCACCCGGCTCGTGGCCTCGATCCGGACGCTATGGGCGGCCCGCCGAGAGGACGCGAGCCTCGTGGACGTGGGCTTCCCCGAGGCCCGCTGGCAAGAGGTGCGGGTCGCGGTGGCCGAGCACGGCCGCCGCGTGTGCCGGACGGCGCACAGGCTGCCGGTGGTGCTGCAGCTCCGCACCCCTGCTGGCGAGCGCCAGCAGCGCGAGGCCTCGCTGTGGCGCGCAGAGGGCCAGGACCGCCTGAGCCTTGAGGTGGAGCCCCCCCGGCAGCCGCGTTGAGCAAGGGGGACGGGGTATGAATCTCTTGTGCGCCTGATGTCCCTCCCACTTCGACGCCTGCGGCACGGCCTGGTGGCCCTCGTGCTGGCCCTGGTGGCCTGCCAGGGGGCCCCGGGCACGGCGCCGTCGGTCGGCGCGCGGGGTCGCAAGCCCGCCGCCACGCCCCCGGCCGAGGCGACGGCCACGCCAAGCGCCACCACGGCGCCCACGGGCACGGCGACGCCCCAGGCCACCACGCCGGCGCCGAGCGCGGACCCGACGGCCACCCCGACGCCCCAGCCGCTGCCGTCGCTGCCCGCCCCGCAGCTGACGCTGGCCCAGCGGCTGGCCGGGGGGCTCATCGCCGTCGCGCAGGTGGGCTTCGCGCAGGCGCGCACCCAGCTCGTGAGCGACCGCGCCCTGCTCGACACCGGCGCCCGGCGCGTGGGGTTGATCGGCAACAACGCCGGCAGCCTCATCACGGACCGGGGGGGCGGGCTCATCGGCAACAACGGCGGCGGGCTGATCGGCAACAACAGCGGGGGCTTGATCGGCAACAACGGCGGGGGGCTCATCGGCAACAACAGCGGCGGGCTCGTGGGCGACAGGCCCGCGGGCTACCGGCTGGCGCAGGTGCCCGAGCGGGCGGCCGAGGTCTCGCTGACGCCGCTCGCGGGCGAGACGGGCGTGTCGGACCGCTGGTGGGTCGACGGCCGCCGGAACCTGCTGTTCACCTTCGACGGCTTCAATGCGGGGCGCGGCTGGCGGCTGGTGCAGTTCCGCGGGGGCGACGCCCCGAGCCGGCAGGAGCTCTACCGCCCGACGACGTTCTGGCCGAACAACGTCGCGCAGACGAAGGAGAAGACCAACACCGACTTCGCGCCGGACGGCACGATCAGCCGGCGCCTGGCCCACGCCTCCGAGCAGACGGCCACCAAGGGGACGCTGAAGGCGGAGATCATGGCTGCCCCGAGCAGCTTCGTGCGGGAGCCCAGCACGGGTGTCGCCGTCGTGTTCAAGCGCTTCATCATCGACGCGGTGAAGAAGACCGGCGCCTTCGAGTACCTCTACGAGCACCTCGGGGCCACGGAGACGGGCACCCTCGTGGACGTCGAGGCGCTGGAAGACGACAAGTTCATCCTCAACTACGCGGACCCGCTCGGCACCTACGACGGCGAGTCGATGCTGCGGGACCGGACGGGGGCCGTCGTCTTCAGCAAGCGCCAGCGCACCGAGGGCACGCGCAGGATCCGCACCTACGAGCTGCCCGACGGGCTCTCCGCCGAGCTCACGTGGGAGGCCGAGGATCGCTGGCGCGGCAAGGCCCGAGACGCCGGGAAGGACGTGGCCGACCTGGTGCTCGAAACGCGGCCCAACGGCTCGGTGCTCTTCACGCTCACCCTCCCCGAGGCACCTGGGGAGCCCCTGGAGTTCGGCTACGGCATCCAGGACGAGCCCACCACCACCCCGCCCGCCTACGTCGAGCCACCGCCGCTGGCGGAGGTGACCACGGTGGCGGGGAACGCCACGCCGGGCTTCGCGGACGGCGCCGGCCAGCTCGCCCGCTTCGAGGGGCTGCTCGCCATCGCCGCGTCGCGGCGCGACCCGCGGCTGTTCTACCTCACGGACGTCCAGAACCACCGCATCCGCACGCTGCGCCTCGCCGCCGACGGGCGCGTCACCGTCGGCACGCTCGCCGGGACGGGCGAGGGGGCCTACGTCGCGGGCACGCTCGCCGAGACGCGCCTGAAGTACCCCGCCGGGCTCGTGACGGCGCCCGGCCCCGACGGCGGCGAGACGCTTTATGTGAGCGAGGTACAGGGCGTCATCCGGCGCCTCACCGTGCGGGCCGACGGCACGGGCGAGAGCGAGTTCCTCGCGGGCACGGCCGACCTGGGCGGGCACGACGGGCCGGGCGCGGAGGCCACCTTCGCCTACCCCTTCGGCCTGGCCCACGACCCCGTGGTCGGGCGGCTCTACGTCGTGGAGCGCGAGCCGCACCGGCTGCGCATGATCGACCTCACCCGCCCCGAGCTGCCCGTCTCCACCCTGGCCGGCGGCACGCAGGGGTTCGCGGACGGCCCGGCCGCCACGGCCCGCTTCGACGAGCCCTCGGCGATCGCGCTGGACGCCGAGGGCCGGCTCTACATCGCCGACACCGGCAACAAGCGACTGCGGCGGCTCGACGCGCGCGCCGCGAGCCCCACCGTCGAGACCATCGCGGGCAGCGGCGAGCAGGGCCGGGGCTTCTTCGACGGCCCGGCCCTGACGGGCGGGATGAACCCGCCGACGGCGCTGTTTTTGCACCCGACGGGCCACTGGCTGACGGGGGCGTCGGACGTGCGTGTCTACACGGCCGCCAGCGGGACGCTGCGCACCCTGGCGGGGGGCTTCGAGGACCGCGTCGAGGACGGCGACCTCGACGACGCCAAATTTGAGGCCGTCAACGGCTTCGCCGTGACGCCAGAGGGCGGGTTGCTGGTGGCGGACCAGCACTGCGTGCGCCTCATCACGCCCGCCGCCGGCGAGGGCCCGCTGCTGCGCTGAGGGTGAGGCCCGGACGACCGGGCGGCCACCCCGCAAGCCTCGCAGGGAAGCGCTGCCACCACGGGTATATGGGGCGGGTGCAGCCCCACCGGAGGTGGCCATGGCCGTTCGCCCCACCCTGCCGCTCTCGTTGATGCTTCTGGCCGCCCTGGCGGCATCCGCGTGCGCCCCCCCTGCCACCGTCACCCGAGCAGCCCCCAGGGGCCCGCGGCCGAGCACACGCCCAGCCGCGGCCGAGCCCGCCCAGCCCGGGGTGACCCCGCCCTCCCCCCGCGCCGTCGCGGCCCTCTCGGGCCGGGTGAGCCTGCCACCCGACCTGCTCTCGAAAACCAAGCCCCTGATCGCGGACCAGGGCGCCGGCGTCGTGTCCAACGGGGGCGCGGGCGTCATCTCCAACGGCGGGGCTGGGCTGGCTGCAGGGCGAGGAGCCTACGCGCTGCGCCAGGCCCCCGCGACGGTGCCTGTGCCGAACGCCGTCGTGACGTTGCGGGACGCGACGGGCGCCGTGCTGCGCGACGGGTCGGGCCAGCCGCGGCAGGCCACCACCGATCGCGAGGGCCGCTACGCCTTCCTCGACGTGAAGGACGCCCCTGCGTGCGTGGCCGTGTGCGAGCTGCCGAGTGGGGCTGGACAGGTGTCCGCGCTCGTGCCTCGGGCCGTCGCCGAGGTGGACCTCGACCACGTCAGCACGACCCTCAGCGCCTACGTGCTGGCCCGCTTCGCCCGCCCGCAGGCCGATCCCCAGGCGGCGCTCGAGCGGCTCCCCGCGGCGCTGGAGGCACGTGCCCGCCGCGCCACGGGCGAGAGCCTGGCTGCAGCCTCGCCGCTCGCCAGCCTCGACGAGGCCGGCCTGCTCGCCCGGGTGGACCAGCTCCGGGGGGCCCAGCCGGCCATCGAGGCGGTCTACGAGGAGGTCAGGCGGGCAATGGTCGTGGCCGGCCAGTCCGAGCAGGGCACGGGCGCGCTCGCGACGGAGGCAGCCTTCACCCGGCTGGGCGCCACCGTGACCGGGCCGGACGGCACGACGTGGCTGGTCGACAACTTCACGCGCCGCCTGTGGCGCATCGCCGAAGGCCGCCTGGTGGCAGCAGCGGGCCAGGGCCAGGGGAGCCACGGCAATGGGGGCGCCCCGAAAGACGGCGAGGTCGCTCTCGACGTCAACCTGCCCCCCCTCGTCGCCCTCAGGGTCGACCGCGAGGGCCGCCCCCTGCTGCTCTCCGAGCACCGGCTCGACCGCCTGGAGGCCTCGGGCACGCTCAATCAACTCTGGCGCGACGACGCCCGCACAGCCCGCGGCATCGCCGTCCTGCCCGAGGGGGGCGTGTTGGTGAACACCAACCGGGGCGTGATGGGGGTGGCCGGGGCCACGGTGCCGCCCCTGCCGCCGCCGGCCAGGGACGACGGGGGGGCCATCCAGCACCTGGTGGTGACGCCGACGGGCGCATGCTGGTACACCACGCACGAGCCCAACCGAGGCTGGCGCTGGTGGGGCGGCACCTCCACCACGCCGCCCGTGGCGCACGCCCTGCCGGCCACCTTGCAGCCGACCTCGACCAAGGCGCGCGACCACCGGCGCTGGCTCGGCCTGGACGACGCGGGCTGGCTGGTGGTCCTGGACGCGACGGGCGCGCTCACGCTGCGGGCGCCCGACGGGCAGGTGCGCGCGTACCCGGCGGAGGTCACGGGCCAGTGGCCCGAGACCCTCCGCGCCGAAGGGCGGGAGGTCTTCGACGCCGACGGAGAGTTCCGGCGCTACGCGATGCCCTACATGGTCGTGAGCGGCAGCGCTACGGGGGGCCACTCGGTGATGGGACGCAAGGCGATCGCACGCCTGGATGCCGAGGGCCGCGCGACCATCGTGGCGGGCAGCGAGACCGTGAGCCAGGCCCGGCCCGCCGGCGAGGTGCCCACGGCCCTGACGCGCCCCCGCGCCGCCGTGGCGACCGCCAGCGGGGAGGTCCTCGTGCTCGACGGCTCGTCGCGGGAGGTGCTGCGGGTGACGAACGGGCTGGCCGGCCCCTTCGCCGGCCTCGCCTGGAACGCGCGGCCCACCGTCACCGCGAGTGAGCCGGCGCCCTTCGGCTATGCGCTGACATGGCGGAGCATGGCGGGCGCGCCCGTGAGCTTCGGCCAAGACTATGCCGCCCCCGCCCTCGAGGCCCGCCTCGTCGAGCCGGAACGCCTGCGCCTGGCCCCCGACGGCAGCATCTGGGTGCTCGACAACCGGGCCTTCCTCCGCCGCATCCGGGAGGGCCAGGTCACCACCGTGGCCGTGGCGCCCGGGGCCGGCGTGGGGAAGGCCTGCGGCCATCCCTGGGTCGACGCCTGGCCCACGGGCACCGAGACGGGAATGGTGCTGGTGCTGCGGCCCGACGGCCTGCACCTGCGGACGCTGGCGCAGGCCGCCACGGGTCCGTCCCTGGCCGTCTTCCCCCGGCAGGCCGCCGGGCCGGCCGAGGACGCGGAGGACGCCCCCGAGGACGAGGCGGCGGCGGCCGACGACGCGCCGCTGGCCTGGACCGCACCCCACCACGCCTGGGACGGGATGGCGCCGCTGCCGGGCGACGGCTGGCTCGTGCGCGCCTACGGCGTGACGTGGCGCTGGCAGCCGGGCAGCGAGCCGGTCCGCCTCAGCGAGGCGCAGGCTCCGGCGGATGCGAGCAGCGAGACCAACGGGGGGCAGCTCACGGGCGACGGCCGGGGCCACGTGGCCTTTGTGGCCAGGCGCAACGTGTACCGGGTGGCCCCCACCACCGGGTCCTACACGCCCGTGGCGGGCCAGGGAACCTCGCTGCTCGCCGGGGACGGGGTCGACGACGGCCTGAGCTGGGTCAAGGGCGCCAGCATCGACGCGCGCGGCGACCTGCTGGTCGTCGACTTCGGGGCGCGGCAGGTGAAGCGCCTCCCGGCCGCAGCCTGGCAGGGGGGCACGCCCTGACGCCGGCCGCTCAGGCCTCCGCGGCGCGCCCCTCGGCGACCAGCGCCTCCAGCAGCCCCGCGCAGGCGTCCTCGCACAGGTCGAGCACGACCTCGAAACCCTCGGGCCCCCCGTAGTAGGGATCGGGCACGTGGTCGTGGTCGAGCCGCCGCAGGTGGGCCGTGAGGCGCCGGACCTTGGGCAGGTGCTCGGGCGGGCACAGGGCGGCGACGGCGCGCTCGTTGGCCGCGTCCATCACGAGCACGTGGTGCGCGCGCGCGAAGTCGTCGCGGCCCACCTGCCGCGCCCGCAGGTCCGACAGGTCGTAGCCGCGCCGGCGGGCGTGGGCCACCGTGCGGCGGTCGGGGGGCTCGCCGGGGTGGTAGTCGTGGGTCGCAGCGGAGTCGACGCGGACGCGGTGCGCGAGGCCCCGCGTCGCGACGAGATGGCGCATCACGCCATGGGCCGTCGGCGAGCGGCAGATGTTGCCCATGCACACGAACAGGACCTCGATCACGTCCGACACTGGCTGCGCCTCCTCGACGCCTGCGGCCGCCGCAGGCCGGCGCGATGGCCGTCCGGCCAGAATACCCCGTCCGGCCCCCTCCTGGAGAGCAAGGGTACAAGGAAGCTGTGCCCGGCCTGCCCTCCTCCCCGCGTCCCTGCCTGCCCAGCCGCCCGGGGCGCTGGCTGCTGGCGCTGGTGCTGGCGCTGGCCGCCTGCCAGGGCCAGCCGAGCAGCGCCCCAAGCCCCACCCGGGGGAAGCCAGCGCGCGCCTCGACGGCCCCGGCAGGGCCCACCGCGGGGCCCGAGCCCCAGGCGACCGCGACGCCCGATGCCCCGCCCCCGACCCCCGCCGGGCCGTCCGTGGCGCCCGCGACGGCCCCCTCGGCCACGCCGAGCCCCCTGCCCCCCTTGCCGCCGGCCCAGGCCAGCCTGGCCAGGCGGCTCAGCGAGCGCCTGCTCGCCGTCGCCCAGGTGGGCTTCGCACAGGCCCGCACCAGCCTCACGAGCGACCGGACCCTCCTGAACGCGGGCTCCCGCCGCGTCGGGCTCATCGGCAACAACAGCGGTGGCCTGATCACCGACCGGAGCGGGGGGCTCATCGGCAACAACAGTGGCGGCCTCATGGGGCACCGCCCGGCGGGCTACCGGCTGCTGCAGTTCCCGGCCACGGCCGCCGAGGTGCCGCTCACGCCCCTCGCGGGGGAGTCGCTCGTCGCCGACCGCCGATGGCTCGACGGCCGGCGGATGCTCATGTTCAGCCAGGACGGCTTCAATGCCGCCAAAGGCTGGCGCAAGGTGTTTTTCCAAGGTGGCGAGCTGCCCGTCCGGGAGGAGCGCTACCAGCCGACGGCCTTCTGGCCCAACGCGCGCTGGAAGGTCATGGAGAGGATCAACACCGACTTCACGCGCGAGGGTGCGATCACGAAGCGGCTGGCCTACCTCGCCGAGCAGACGGACGCGGAGGAGATGCGCCGGGGCGGCCTCCTGGCCGAGCCGACCAGCCTGGTGCGCGAGCCGAGCACGGGCGTGGCGGTGGCCTTTCGGCGCTTCGACGTCGACAACGCCGCCCGGGCGGGGGCCTTCGAGTACCTCTACGAGCACCTCGAGGCCACCGAGGCGGGCTCGCTGGTGGACGTGGCGGGGCCTGCCACCGGGGCCATCACGATCAACTACGAGGATCCGCTCGGCACGTACAACGGCGAGTCGACCCTGCGGGATCGCACGGGGGCGGTCGTGTACACCAAGCGCCAGCGCACGGAGGGGGCCCGCAGGCTGCGCACCTACGACCTGCAAGACGGGCTCGTGGCCGAGCTCGAGCAGGCCTCAGCCGGCCAGTGGCGCGGCCAGGCGCTCGAGGGGGGCAAGGCCGTGGCCGACCTGCAGCTCACGACCCGTCCGAACGGCTCGATGGTGTTCAGGCTCACCTTCCCCGAGGCCCGGGAGGCGCCCCTCGAGCTCGGCTACGGCATCCTCGACGAGCCGGCCGAGGCGGCGCCGGCCTTCGTCAAGCGGCCGGTGCTGCCCACCGTCGCCACCCTCGCGGGCGCATCCGAGCCCGGCTTCGCCGACGGCCCGGGCGCGCAGGCTCGGTTCAACGAGCCGTTCAGCCTCGTCCCGTCGCGGCGCGACCCACGGCTGTTCTACCTCGCGGACGCGCAGAACCACCGGATCCGCACGCTGCGGCTCGCCCCCGACGGGGAGGTGACGGTCGGCACCCTGGTGGGCACGGGAGAGCCGGGCTTCGTGGCGGGCTCCCTCACCGACACCCGCCTGCGGTACCCGCTGGGCCTGACGTCGGCCAGCGGGCCCGAGGAGGGCGAGACGCTGTACCTATCGGAGGGCGAGGGCGTCATCCGGCGCATCACCTTGCGGGCCGACGGCTCCGGGGTGAGCCAGTTCCTGGCGGGGACGGCCAAGTTCGGGGGGACGGACGGCCCGGGCGTGGAGGCGTCGTTCAACCACCCCTTCGGCCTGGCCCACGACCCCGTGGCGAACCGGCTTTACGTCGTGGAACGCGACGGGCACCGGGTGCGGGCCGTGGACCTCACGCGGCCGGACCACCCCGTCTCCACCCTGGCCGGCGGCACCAAGGGCTTCGCGGACGGCCCGGCAGCCTCCGCGCGGTTCGACCAGCCCATGGCGATCGCGCTGGACGCCGAGGGCCTGCTCTACGTCGCCGACGCCGACAACAGGCGCCTGCGCCGCCTGGACCCGCGGGCCGCGAGCCCCACCGTCGAGACCGTGGCCGGGACGGGGGACCCGGCGCACGCGTTCCTGGACGGCCCGGCCCTCACGGGTGGCCTGAACCCGCCGATGACGCTGGCCTTCCTGCCAGGCGGGCAGCTGCTCTTCGGCCGCACCGGGGTCCGGGCCTACGACCCGGCCGCAGCCACGCTGCAGACGCTCGCCGGCAACCTGGAGGCGGGCACCGACGATGGCGACGTCGAGCAGGCGCGCTTCAAGGACATGCACAGCCTGGCCGCGGGCCCCGGGGGCCTCGTGCTGGTGCTCGACGACAACCGCGTGCGCGTCGTGCGCCCGGCGCCGGCCGAGCAGGCGGGAGGCCCCTGACGGGTGAAGCCCCAGGGGGCCCCAGCGGCCCCCATCCTGTCCAGCTGACGGGCCGGGCCTCCGGGTACAAGCGAGTATGCCCAGGCCGCCCCTCCCCCCGCTGCCCCCGGCTGCCGACCGCGACGCCGTCCTGGCCGCGCGGCTCACGGCCCTCGCGCTGCTGCTCGATGCCCTCGAGGCCCACCTGGCCGGCCCCGGGCCCGCACCGCCCCCCGCGGAGGACCTCGCCTGGCGCCACCTGGCCAAGGCCGTCGCCACCGGCCGCGGCGCCGTCCTGCTGCTGCGCGCGGGGGCCTGGGCTGACGCGGCCATCCTGACGCGCGCCGTGATCGAGCAGCTCTTCGCGTACGGGTGGGTGGTGCATGACCCCGCCCTCGCTGCCGCCCGGGCCGAGATGGCCACCCTCAAGCAGGCCTGGGCCAACGCGCAGTACCTCGAGGCGCTCGCCGCCACGGCTCCCCCGGCCGACGCCAGCAGGCTCGCGGCCGCCGCCGGGCCCTACCGGGAGGCGGCCGACCGGCTGCTCGGCGAGCTGTCCGCCCGGCTGGACCTCTCCCCCGCCCAGGTGCGCCGGGCGGCCACCACGCGCGTGAGCGAGAAGGCTGTGGCCGTGCAGGTGGATCCGCGCTTCAGCATCCCGTTCGCCCACTACTCGGGCTTCGTGCACTCGGACGGGACGGCGCTGGCCTGGTACGGCCCGCCGGTGGGCGAGGCCGGGCGCTACGGGCTCGGCCCCCGCCCCGCTCGCGTGCCCGTCGCCGCGGACCTGCACCACGCGCTGCTCGCCGTCGTCGGCGCCGTGCGCGAGGCCTGCCCGGCGCTGGGGGAGGCCGCGCTCCAGGCGGAGCTTGCGGCCCACGTCGCCTGGCTCGGACAGGCCGACGCCCTGGATCCGCCCTGGGCGACGTGAGCGCGGGGTGGCGCTGAGCGTGCCCCCGGCGGCCCTCAAGGCACGGCGGAGAAGGTGCGCGTGGGGCGCACGCCCAGGAACTCCTTGAGCATGTAAGCCGGCACGCCGTTGTGGCCGGGCTGCGGGTAGGCCGGCATCGCATCGACGCGCAGCCCGTGGCGGCCGAGCTGCGCGTGGGCCCGGGCGGCGTTGTGCGCCGTGACGACGGTGGCGACGGCGATGCCGGGCTGACGACGCAGCGCTGCGAGGGTGCCGGTGGCCCAGGTGCCGTAGGTGCTGTCGGCGAGCAGCAGCCGGTCGAGGCGCGGGGCATCGGCGCGGGACAGCGCGTTCTCGACGGCCTTGCCCCCCCCGCTGTGGGCCATGAGCCAGCGCTCCGCGGGCTCGCCGAGCGGCAGTCCCGTCAGGGCGCGGAACCGGTCGAGGGCCTCGGGCACGAGCGCGCCCAGGCTCTCGGCACCCGTGAACCAGGCGTGCATGGCCGTCGGGCTCTTGGGCAGCACGAGCAGCACGTTGCGGCCGGCCTCGTTCAGGCCCCGCAGCGTCTGCGTGAGGAACTGACCCTCGAGCGACTTCGCGTTGTCGCCCTCGATGCCGCGGGCGTAGACCAGCACGTGGTAGGGGCGCATGGGGTCGAAGCCGGGGGTGGCGAGCACGGCGACCTCGCGCTGGCCGTTGGCGGGGCTGACGTACGCGGCCGACACGCCCCCCGCACGCGTGAGCGCCGCCAGCGTCTGGCTCGCGATGCGCCCGTCGAAGCCGTGGCCCGCGGGCAGCCCGGCGTTGCTCGCGACGGGGTGACCGGGTGCTGCCGCCACCTGGCCGTGGCCCGGCGGCGGCAGCGCGATCGCGGCCGCCACGGGCTGCGCGGCCTCGGAGCGCGCCGGCGACGCGAACAGGTCGAGCGCCCAGGCCGGCCCCCCCGCGGGAGGCGCAGGCAGCGCCGGGCGCCAGCCGGGAGGCTGCAGGGGCTGCAGGAAGCGGGGCAGGGGCGTGAGGGTCATCGTGGGTTTCATATGGGCCCCCCTGCGATCAACCATGCGGATCCCGCAACGAATTAACCACTGCTTAACCGCAGGCTTGCCCGCGCGTAACTTTGCTGGAACCGGGGCGCTGGACAAGGTCCCCGTGAGCCGCAGCCGGCGGTCCGGCAGGCGGCACGTGCGTGAGAGAGCAGAAGGAGCCCCCCTATGACCATCCAGAGCCGCACCGCGAAGATCGCCCGCCTCGCCTTCCACAAGCAGCAGGCCAGCGCCGAGAAGGCGCTGATGCGCCACACCGCCGGCGCCCGCGCCGAACTTGGCCTGATCAAGGCGGCCTTCGGCGTGGACGGGCTCGCCCCCTCCGTGGCGGGGTCGGTGAAGACGCTGGCCCGGCTGGAGCAGGCCTCTGCCGTCCGCGAGAAGGCGATCGCCAAGGTCTCGTCCCAGCTGACGCCCGCCGAGCGCGCCCTGGCTGACACCCTGTCCAAGCGGCCCGGCAAGACCTCGTGGATGAAGGCCCTCCTCGGCATGAAGACCGAGCTGGCCGCGCCCCCCACGACGGAGACCCGCTCGGCCGTCGCCAAGCTGCTGCGGGACGACCTCGCCAAGGGCCGGACGGCCGCCTTCGACCCGAAGGAGGAGACGGCCAAGGCCCTGAAGACGATGCAGGGCTACACCCTGCTCACGAAGGTGTGGGCAACGCTGGAGAACGCCCCGGAGCTGCTCGCCAACTACCAGGCGACGCGCAAGTTCAAGTACGCGGACGTGGTGTGGGTCTCGAAGCAGACGGGCATCGAGGTCGACCGGGTGAAGGCCATCATGGAGAGGCTCGCAAAGGTCGCCCCCGAGCGCCCCTACCCGCTCGAGACCACGGTGTTCCAGCGCAAGGTGCCCAACGCCTTCTCGGCGGGCGGTGGCCAGTTCGGCATCCACGACGAGATCCTCCGCCTCGCGAAGACCGACGACGAGCTCGCCTACCTGATGGGCCACGAGCTGGCCCACGACGTCCACCGCGACGTGGGGGCGCACCGGTTGATCCAGGAGCGCATGGGCGCCTGGCAGAAGCAGGCCAAGGCCGAGGGCGTGCCCAAGGCAACCCGCGAGAAGATCAAGGCCCTGTTCGATGAGCAGCAGACCGCCATCCGCCGCACGATGGAGTCCCAGGCGGACGCGGACGGCCTGCGCTACGCCGCCCGGGCGGGCTAAGACCCCAACGTCGGCTCTGAGTTCCTGAAGAAGATCGATCCCAAGCCGGCGGCCGACAAGGTGTACCTGCAGGGTGGCTACCCCCCGACCCGCAAGCGGATCCAGGCGATGAAGGATCTCATCGAGCAGGGGCGGCTGTAAGCCCCTCCCCACCCAGCCCGGGCCCCCTCCAAGGAGGGGGCCCGCAGCGCTTCAGGGCCCTGCCACGGGCCAGGTCAGCCCCCAACCTTAATCAAACCATCATGTTCCCCGGGCCTGGCGGAAGGTCCGCGGAAGGACGGGGCCGGACATCCATCGTGTCAGCCCCCCGAGCCCTGAAGGAGCCCCCCGATGACCCGCACCACCCGCCCCGTCGCCCTCGCCCTCGTGGCTGCCGCCCTGCTCGCTGGCTGCCAGGCCGCCCCCACGACGAGCCGCCTCCCGCTGCAGGCCGCCCCCAAGGCCGCCGCCCGGGTGGCGGCCCCAAGCGTCCGCGTCGTCGCCGCCCCGGCCACGCAGCCCGACGCCCCGGCCCCCGACCCCATCGCGGCCGACCTCACCGCGCTGCTGGTGCAGGAGCGCGACGCCGACGACCTCGACATGCTCGCCGACGAGGCCCCCCGGTCGTACGCGGTGATGGCCGCCGGGGCGCCCGGGGCCGACTCGCCGCTGGCCCGCCTCAAGCAGCGCCTCGGCGCCCTCCGCGAGGACCTCGCAGCCAAGCTGGGGGCCCGCCGCAAGGCCCGCCGCGAGCTGGCAAAGCCGCGGCTGGAGAAGCTGCGGGCCGTCCGGGCCGACCTGAAGGAGGCGGCAGCCAAGGCCCCCTGGACCGACCACGGCGACGGCACGCGGACCCAGGTCATCACCGTGCCCGTCCCGGCGCCCCAGCAGGGCACGCGCACCGTGACGCGCACCCTGCGCGGCACCACGCTCGTCGAGCTCGTGGCGACGCTCGACCAGGCGGGCCCCCTCGGCGCCACGGCCAAGCTGCAGCGCACCAAGACGCTGCAGGCCGACGGCAGCTACCTCGTCGTCATGCACGGCGAGGCCACCGGCCCCAAGGACGGGGAGCGGCTCGTCGACCTCACCAAGACGATCTCGGCCGACGGCGCCGTGACGGGCACCGGCACGCTCACCGTGAAGCGCGGCGGGGTCGTGGTGAAGACGATCCAGCTGCACGTCGGCGGCGCGGAGGGCGCCGAGGTGGTCAAGGCCCACGACGGCGGCGCCACGACCACCGTGACGCTGCCGGCCGACGGCGCGCCCGAGGCCGAACTCGCGGCCGCCGACGGCGCCACGCCCGCCACAATCTGATCGCGCCGACCAGCCAGCGCCGCGGGCAGCAGCCCGCGGCGCTGGCCGTTGCCAGGCTGGCCCTTTCCTCCACGGCGCCACCGGGGACCCCCCCGGTGTTCCCCCAGAGCCCGAAAGGAGCCGGCCATGGCCCAGATCCGCACGTACCCCCTCGTCCGTCACCTGCGCGCCGACGCCAGCAGCCACGTGCTGTGCTGGAAGGCCGGCCGCCTCGCGGCCTCCGGGCGCGGCCTCGCCCTCTGGTTCCTGCCCCTGACCACCTCGATCGCCGAGGTGCCGCTCGACCAGCGCGAGCAGAGCTTCCTGTTCCACGCCCGCTCCACCGACTTCCAGGACGTCACGACGCAGGGCACGCTGACCTACCGCATCGTCGACCCGGAGGCCGTGGCAGGCAGCATCGACTTCACGCTCGACCTCGCCACCGGCAGCTGGGTGCGCGACCCCGTCGAGAGCCTGGCCACGGTGCTGACCAACATGGCGCAGCGCGAGGCCTGGGCCTACGTGGCGGCCACGCCCGTGCGCGCGATCCTCGCCGAGGGCCCGACGGAGCTTCGGCGCCGCATCGAGGCGGCGCTCTCGCAGGACGCCACGTTGGCGGCGATGGGCGTGGCCGTCACCTCGGTCGCCATCCAGTTCGTGCGCCCCGAGCCCGAGACGGAGCGGGCGCTGGAGGCCCCCGTGCGCGAGCGCATCCAGCAGGAGGCCGACGAGGCGGCCTTCGCCCGGCGCGCCCTGGCCGTCGAGAAGGAGCGCGCCATCCAGGAGAACGAGCTGCAGAACCGCATCGAGCTCGCGCGCCGCAACGAGCAGCTGATCGCGCAGGAGGGGGCCAACGAGCGCCGGCTGGCCACGGAGAAGGCCGAGTCCAAGCGCATCGGGGCCGAGGGCGAGGCGCAGCGCACGCGCGTGCTGGGCGAGGCGGAGGCCGAGCGGCTGCGCGCCGTCGAGGGGGCGCGCGTGGGGCTGGAGCGCGAGAAGGTGGGGGTCTACCAGGACCTCTCGCCCCAGATCCTGCTCGCGCTGGCGGCCCAGCAGCTCGCAGGCAAGCTGGAGCACATCGCCATCGAGCACCTGACGATCGCCCCCGACGCGCTGGGCCCGATGCTCCAGAGCCTGCTCGGGGCCGGCACGAAGCGGCTGCGGGGGCCCGAGGCATGAAGCCGCCGCGGATCGTCGTCATCACGCGCCCCACCGACTACGAGGGGCTGCTCGCGCGCCACGGGACGCGCGAGCAGGCCCGCTTCTTCCTGGCCTCGCGCGGGCGCGACCTCGCAGAGGTGGAGGGCCGCCACCGCCGCGTGCAGGCAGCCCTCACGGCCGTGGCGGGCGCCATCCCCTCGGCCTGGCGGCGCACGCGCCTGGCCCGCCCGGACCTCGCCCGCTTCGTGTTCGAGCCGGAGGACCTCGTGGTGGCCGTCGGGCAGGACGGCCTGATCGCAAACGTGGCCAAGTACCTGCAGGGCCAGCCCGTCGTCGGCGTGAACCCGGACCCGGACTGGATCCCGGGCGTGCTGGCCCGCCACCGCCCAGAGGCCGTCGGCGACATGCTCGCCACCGTGGCCGCCGGCCGGGGCGTCGTGGAGGCCCGCACGATGGTCGAGGCCGTGCTCGACGACGGGCAGCGCCTGCTCGCCCTCAACGAGATCTTCCTCGGCCACGTCTCCCACCAGTCGGCGCGCTACACCCTGCGCTGGGGCGCGCGCCACGAGCGGCAGTCGTCCTCGGGCCTGATCGTGGCCACGGGCACGGGCGCCACGGGCTGGGCGCTCTCGATCCACCGCCAGCACGCCAGCCCGGCCCCGCTGCCGGCCCCCTCGGAGGCGGCGCTGGCCTTCTTCGTGCGCGAGCCGTGGCCCTCCGCCGGCACGGGCACCTCGCTCGGGACGGGCGCCCTCCCGGCCGGCGAGGCGCTGGAGGCCGTCTCCGAGATGAACGAGGGCGGCACGCTGTTCGGAGACGGGCTGGAGGCCGACCGCATCCCACTGGGCTGGGGCGTCGGCGTGCGGCTCGGCGTGGCAAAGGAGCGGCTGCGGCTGGTGGTGGGGTGAAGGCCCGGCGCCGGGTATGGTGCCAGGGCCTCCCTCGCTGACAGGGTCCAGCCCCATGCGCCACGCCCCCCTGGCCGTCCTCCTTGCCACCGCCCTGCTCGGGGCCGGGGCCTGTCAGGGCACGCCGGAGCCGACGCGGCCCACCGCCAGCCGCCCCACGCGCAAGCCGCCCGCGATCGCGCCGGACCTGGCGACGCTGCAGCGGCCCTCGGCCGAGCCGGGGCCGGGCACCACCAGCCCGCCCGCAGCCAGCCCCGCCGCGCTGCGCGGCCGCGTCACCCTGCCGGCCCAGCTCATCAGCGACCACGGCTCGGGGCTGATCGGGAACCACAGCGGCGGGCTGATCGGCAACCACAGCGCGGGGCTGGTGACGAACAACGGCTCCACACTGCTCGGCACCCAGCGCTTCCAGCTCGCCCAGGGCCAGGCCGTCGCCCAGGCCCCCCTCGCCTCCTCGCCGATCGCCCTCGTCGGCGCCGACGGCGAGCCGCTGCGGGACGCCGCCGGCCGGCCATACCTCACCACCACCGACGCCGAGGGCCGCTACGCCTTCCCGGCCATCCCCACCGACCGGGCCGTCGTCGTCGTGTGCCAGGCGGCCGGCAAGGCCACCCAGGCCGCCGCCCTCGTGCCCCGCACCGTCCAGACCGCGGACCTCGACCTCGCCAGCACCGTCATGAGCGCCTACGTGCTGGAGCGCTTCGCCCGCACCCAGCCGGACCCCCAGGCCTCGCTGGAGCGGCTGCCCGCAGACCTCGAGGCCCGCGCCCGCGAGGCCACCCGGCAGGCCCTCACCGCGGCCCCCGAGCGCCTCGACGTGCCGACGGCGATCCGCGTCGTCGAGGAGCTCCGTGGCCGCGAGGCGGGCGTCAACACGCTCTACGAGGAGGTCCGCAAGGCGATGGTTGTCGCCGGCCAGTCCGACCTCGGCGCGGGCGAGCTCGCCACACAGGCCCGCTTCGCCAAGCTCGTGGGCGCGGCCCTCGCCCCCGACGGCACGCGCCACGTGATGGACGGCGGCGGTGGCCGGCTCTGGAAGCTCGTGAACGGCAAGCTCGTCGCCGTGGCGGGCCTCGGGGGCGGCACCGAGGAGATCCCCGATCCGCCGGACGGGGCCGTGGCCCTGGCCGCCAACCTCGGCGAGGTCGTGGCGCTGGCGATCGACACCGAGGGCCGGCCGCTGCTGCTCACGCGCCACCGGCTGGACCGCGTCGAGGCCAACGGCACGCTGAAGCGCCTCTGGCAGGCGCCGGAGCCAGGCCCCGAGGGGGGGCGCCTGGAGGCCTTCGAGGTGCTGCCGATGCCTGCCGGCGGGGCCCTCGTCGTCACGGGCGAGGGCACCATCGGCGTGGCCGGCGCGCAGGCCGTGCCGTCGCCGCCCGGCGCCGGCCTCCGGGCGATGGCCCGCCGCCCCGACGGCACCACCTACTTCCTGACGGATCAGCCGAGCCCGGGCGGCGGCAACAAGAAGGGCTGGTGGCAGGGCTCCGACACGGCCACGCCGACGCCGCTGGCCGTGCCCGAGGGCCAGACGGAGATCCCCCTGGCCGACATGGCCGCCTCCAACCACCGGCGCTGGCTCGGGCTGTGCGCGGACGGGGCCCTCGCCGTGGCCGACGACGAGGGCGCGCTGGCCTTCGTCTCGCCCGGCACCCAGGCCGTGCAGGCGCTGAGCGCCGCAACCACGGCCCGCTGGCCCGAGATGCTCCGGCCGGCCCCCGTCAAGACGGACTTCGGCGGCGCGAAGATGGCCTCGTACCCGTCGCTGGCGGTGGGCGGAGACGCTGCCACGGGCCGCTGGATCCAGGGCGCCGCCGGCGTGGGCCTGATCGGGGCGGACGGCGGCATCACCATGCTCGCGGGCGACGGCACGCTCAGCCCCTCAGGCTCCACCGTGTCGACCCCCACGGCCCTCGCGCGCCCCCTGGCCGCCCTGCTGGACGCCGAGGGCGCGCTGCTCGTGGTGGAGGAGAGCTCGCGGCAAGTGCTGCGGGTGGTCGACCGCGTGGCGACGCTGTTCGCCGGCGTGCCCTGGAACCAGGGCTATGCGATGGGCGGCGTGCCGGGGGAGCCCGACGAGCTCGGCTTCCAGCCCGGGGGCACCACGCAGAACCTGAAGTTCGGCCAGAGCTACGCCGGGCCGACGGCCGAGGCCTACCTCGTCACACCGCGCCGTCTGCGGCTCGCGCCCGATGGGGCCGTGTGGCTGCTGGACGGCACGCTGGCCGTCAGGCGCCTGCAGGGCGGCGCCCTGACCACGCTCGCGATCCGCTCGAACCCGATCGACAAGGGCTGGATGGACGTGTGGCCCACCAGCGCCACGGCGGGCGTCGCGCTGGTGCGACGCGAGGACGGGATGCGCCTCGTCACCTGGCCGGAGGCAGCGGGCACCGCACCGCTCGCCACCTTCCCGGCGCCGCCCCTGCCCGACCCGGAGGACTGGGCGGACCTCGACTCGGACGACGAGGCCGCGCAAGGCTGGCGCCCCAATGGCCACCCGGCGGACGGGCTGGCGCCGCTGCCGGGTGGCGGCTGGCTGGTGCGGGCCTACGGCGCGACATGGCGCTGGCGGCAGGGCAGCCCGCCCGTCGCGCTGCCCGCGGACGGCCTCACCATCCCCTGGCACCCCGAGGAGAGCCAGGGCGGGCGGCTCGCCGCGACGGCCTCCGGCGTGGTGGCCTTCGCCGGCAAGCGCCACGTCTACCGGGTCGACCCCGAGACCGGCGCCTACACGCCCATCGCGGGCCGCGGCACGCCCAACCTGGCGGGTGACATGCCAGACACGGGCCTGATCCACGTGAAGGGCATCGCGACGGCCCCCAACGGCGATCTGCTGATCGTGGACGTGGGGGCGCGGCAGGTGAAGCGCTTGCCTGCAGCGGCCTGGGCGGGGGGGCGCTGAGAGGGCTGCGCCCGCTTCCCCAAGGTTTGGCCCTTTATTAACCAGCCCTTACTCCGATTGGGGGCCTCGGGCTGCAAGGCACGGGGCCATGCTGGCGATGATAATCCCAGACAGGCATGCGGCCCGTCGCCCGCCCGACCTCGGAGGACGCAGTGATGACCCCGATGGCCCCGCTCCCGCCGGCGATGCCGGTGCTGCCGCCACCGCCGCCGCCCCCGGGCGTGGCGACCGCAGGCCCCGTGGCGGCCCCGATGGCCCAGGCTCCTGGCGCCTTCGCCCCCCCGCCACAGGGCGCCAGCCGCTCAAGCTCAGGCGGGTCCCTCACCGTCGACTTCCGCGGTCTGGCAAGCCTCTACAACGCGATCTACACGGGCCTCAAGGCCCCCGCGCTCAAGGGCCTCTCGGGCAGCCTGGAGCGGGCCATGCCGCTGATGAAGCGGGCGGCCGCCGTCCAGGCGATCGCCTCCGGCATCAGCAACGGGCTCGACCTCCTGCAGGGCCGCGTGGGGCCCGGCACGGCCGTCTCACGCTTCGCCAACGACACCCTCGGGGCCTTCGTGGGCGGGGCAGGCGCGGCGGTCCTCGCCGGCGTGCTGATGGGGGCCTTCGGCGCCAGCGGCCTGATGGCCTCCGTGCTCGGGGTGGTCGGCGGCCTGGTGGGCTACGGCCTCGGCCAGTCGCTGCTGCAAGCGACGGGCATCCCAGGCCTGCTCAGCCGGGCCATCCACGGCGTGCTGGGGTCCTGACGGGGCCTGGCGGCCGCCGCGCACAAAACCTTGCCAACTCGACAAATCCGGGTATACCCAACCTGGTGGCCGCAGCGAGGCCACCAGGAGGCCCCCATGGCAGAACCCCCCACTGACGAGGCACTCGCGCGCGCCGCCTGGGCGCACCGGGCGTTTGCCGCCACCCACCAGACGCCCCCCGAGGCCGGCTGGCACTGGCGAGAGGCCGCCCGCGCGGACGAGGAGCTGCAGCGCCGCCGCGAGACGCGGGACCAGGGCCGCCGCCCGTGAGGCGCGTGCTTGCGGCCCTGCTGGTCGCCGTGCTGGCCTGGCCCACGCTCGAGGACCCGGCCGAGGCGCGCGGCCGCCGGGGCGGTGGCTACCACCGCAGCAGCAGCCACGCCTGGAGCCACCACCGCGTGAAGAAGCCCCGTCGCAAGCGCGGCTGGCGCCGGGCCGCCCGCTGGGCGGCCGTGGGCGCCGGTGCGGCGGGCCTCGTCGCGATCGGCGCCGCGGGCGCGGCCGCGCTGGCCAGCGGCACGACGGTGCTGGCGCTGGGCGACCACGTCAACGTGCGGGCCCGGCCCGGCCGCCAGGCCCCCGTGGTGGACTCCCTGGACCGCGGCGAGGCCATCACCGTGCAGGACACGGAGGGGGGGTGGGTCCAGGTGCGCCTGGCGAATGGCCGGACGGGCTGGGTCCTGGCGGACTACCTCTCGCCCACGGGCGGCGAGGCGGAGGCTGAGCCCGAGACGGACGAGTGACCTCGGCCCCCGGACGGGGTACGGTCCCTGGGTGGAAGCACGCCCCCGGAGGCCTTCAGCAGATGTCCCGTCGCGCCAAGCTCGCCTTGCTCCTCGCCGCAGCCACGCTCACCGCCTGCGGCCCGTTGCCCGCGGTGGCCCCGGAGGCGTCCGGCCCCAGCACCCGTCCGGCGGCCGCGAGGAGCGCCCGCGTCACGCTGGCGGGGCAGCTGCGCATCCCGGCCAGCCTCGCCCTCGGGCCCGGCGTCAGGCTTGTGAGCGACCGGGGCGCTGGCGTCGTGGCGGCGGGCAGCAACATCATCGGCATCGATGGCGGGACCTTGGTCTCGGACCGGGGGGCCGGCCTTGGGAGCGGCTACGCGCTGAGCGCGATCCCGGCCGCCGGGGTGGAGGGTGCGCGGGTCTTCCTGGCGGACGTGGCCGGCCAGCCGCTGCCCGACCTCCCCGAGGTCAAGACCGACGGGCAGGCTCGCTTCCACCTGCCGCGCGTGCCCGCCGAGGCGACCTTCGTGGTGATCGCGGAGGTGCCCACCGGCACGGGGGCGATCGCCCGCTTCCGCACCGTCGTGAGGGTCGGGCGCTTCGGGGCGACCACCGTGATCGACCCGGCCAGCACCCTCGTCACGGCCAGCGTGCTCGAGGGGCTGCCGCGCGGGGAGCTCGGCGAGCTCAACCCGGCCAAGTTCCAGAGCGCCACGGAGGCCACGGCGCGCAACATGACGGCCCAGAACCTCCCCGACTTCACGGACAGCGCCTCCGTCAAGGCCAGCATGGACGTGCTCGTCTCCCAGGTGCGCGAGCTGCGGGACGTGGTGGGCGAGCTGCGCACCGAGCTGGCCGCCCTGCGCAGCTCGCTCGAGACCTTGCGCGCCGGCGCCCCCCAGGCCCCCTCGGTGGCGCCCGAGGCCCCAGCTGCGCCCGGCAGCCCGACCCCGCGGCCGCCCGCCGAGGCTCGGTGTGATGAGCCCACGAGCTACATGGCCCGCATCGCGGACCCACGGGTGTGGGCCCTCGAGGTGCGAGAGCGCAGGCCTGGCGGCGAACCGGGCCAGGGCGAGCTGCTGCACCGCGGCGTGCGTGACGGCGAGCTGCTCTACCTGCACGCGCCCGTCGGCTGCGCGGTGGAGCTGGTGTACCAGGACGAGGCGGGCAACCGGCTCGGGCTGGTGTCCTACACGTTCCCGGCCCAGGCCGAGGGCGCCGGGCCGCTCGCGCTCCCGGAGCCTCCGCTCCCGAGCCAGGTCCCCACACCAACGCCCAGCCAGAGCCCAGGCCTGTCGCCAACGCCCACCCCCAGCCAAAGTCCGACCACGTCGCCGCAGCCCACGCCCAGCCAGAGCCCGACCACGTCACCCTCGCCCAACGCCAAGCCGTGTAGCGCGACCTCCCAGCACCAGTTCCGGGTGGTGAACGCCACCGCCAACGGGCGGGCCGCCGAGGCCCGGATCGTGATCGCGTCGGTGGCGTCGTGGGGCTTCACCGCCTCCGTCTCCAGCACGACCATGGCGACGGACGGCTTCACCATGGTCGTGCCCGAGGGCTGCCCCCTGACGATCCGGGTCCTGAACGCCTCCGAGCAGCTGCTCAAGGAGCTGGTGTTCTCGGTGCCCGTTGGCAGCAAGGGCCGGGTGCATCAGCTCGCGATCTGAGCGGCGAACCGCATGCGTCTCGCTGCCCGTCGGAGGCCGCCCCCCGGATGACGGCCCCCCCCACCACCACCCAACACGTCATCCTGTGCGGCCTCGGCGAGCTGGGCTTCCGCACGCTGGAGCGCCTGCGCGCGATCGGGGAGGCCGTGTGCGTGGTGGACCCCGACCCACCGCCGGCCTTCGCGGCCCGCTGCGAGGCCTGGGGTGTCCCCTTGATCAGGGGCTCCGCCCGCGAGGCGGCCACGCTCCACGAAGCCAGGCTGACCGAGGCGCAGGCGCTCGTGGCGGTGGCGGGCGACGACCTCACGAACCTGGCCGTCGCGCTGGTCGCACGCGCCGAGGCGCCGGAGGTGCGCCTCGTGCTGCGGCTCTTCAACGAGCGGCTGGCGCAGCGCGTGACGCGGGACCTGCCCCGCTGCCAGGTGCTGGACGTCTCGGCCGTCAGCGCGCCGATCTTCGCCTATGGCAGCCTGCATGCCGACATCCTGCACTGCCTCGACGTGCCCGGGGGGCGCTTCGTGCTGCGGCGCTGGCCGGCGGCCCGGGTGCCGGCCCGGGCCCTGCCGCTGGCCGAAGGCACGACGGCCGACGGCGCTCAGGTCGTCGCCACCCTTGCGGGCGAGGCGGACCTCGGCGACGCCGACCTGCCGCTGCGGCCGGCGGGCGGCCCGCGCTGGCACCGGTGGCTCAGGCGCGGCCTGCACGGGCTCAGGGGGCTGCAGCAGCACGGCGCGCTGTGGGTCGTGCTGGCCTCCATCGGGGCCATGCTCGTGGGCAGCCTGCTGCTGTTCCCGGGCCTGATGGGCCTGAGCTGGCAGCAAGCCGTGTACCTCTGCGTTCAGATCATCACCACCGTGGGCTTCGGCGACATCCCCCTGAAGGATGCCCCGCCGGTGGCCCTGTGGTTCGTCACCGCCCTCATGTTGCTCGGCTCGCTCACGATGGCCGTGCTGGGGGCTTACGTCACGGAGAAGCTGCTGAGCCTGCGGCTCGGGGCGCTGCTGGCGCGCACGCCCGTCCCGGCCCAGGACCACTTCGTGATCGTCGGGCTCGGCACGGTGGGGTTCCGCATCGCGGCGGAGCTGGTCCGGGGCGGCCACCGCTGCGTTGCGATCGAGCGCAACGCCCAGAGCCGCTACCTCGAGCGCGCCCGCCGGGCGGGGGTGCCGGTGCTCGTGCGTTCCGACGTCTTTGCGGCGCTGGGCGACGTCCACCTCGAGGACGCCCGCGGCCTGATCGCCGTGACCAACGACGACGACACCAACCTGGAGCTCGCCCTCGTGACGCAGGAGCTCAACCCCTGGGCCACCTGCGCCGTGCGGCTTTTCGAGCCCGAGCTGGCCACACACCTGGAGCGCTCGTTCGGCATCTACCTGGCCCGCAGCCCCTCCGCGATCGCCGCCCCGGCCTTCGCGACGGCAGCCGCCGAGGAGGACCTGCTCGACGCCTTCGACCTCGGCGAGCGGCTGTTCGTGGCGGGGCGCCTGCGGCTGGCGGCCGACCACCCGCTGGTCGGGGCCAGCCACGCGACCTGGGCGGCCGAAGGGCTCACGCCACTCTCGCGCCGCAGCCCCGGCGGGGCCTGGCAGCCGCTGCCGGGGCCTGAGGCCTGGCTCCCCGCCGGCCCGGACGACGAGGTGATCGTGGTGGCCCCCCGGGAGCGCTGGCCAGGGCCCGGCTGACGCCGCGCACAGACGCCGGGCAGCGCGTCCGGCACGCTGGTGGGGCCACCGGAGCCCGACCACGCCATGCCCTGCCGCCTGCCAGCCCTCGCCGCCCTCCTGACGATCGCCCTCGCCACCACCGGCTGCGCACAGCCTCGACCGGCCACCGCGCGCGGGATGGGCTGGCTGCGGCCCGAGGTCGAGGGCCTCGGGCGCGGCCGGCTCAGCCTGCGGGTCCAGCAGACCGTCCCCCCCCCGGCGCTGCGACTGCTGGACCTGCAGCAGCTCGACTGGGACACCGCCCGGGCCTGGCTCTCGAACGACCGGGCCGGCTTCGAGACGCGCCGCGCGCGCGCAACCGCCCTGGTGGATGCAACCACCAACGTGCGCAGCGCCGCGCTCGCCTTCGACGACCTCACGCCGAGCGAGGGCTACACGCTCGTGCTGCGCCTCTACCGGGGGGGCGACGAAGCCGCCTTCGACACGGACACGGGCACGGACCCGGCCCACGAGGCGCCCGCCATGATCGCCTCAGGCACCCTGGCCGGCTTCCCCATTCGGGCCGGGATGAACCAGGCGGCGCTGGCCCTGACGCTGGCCCAGGGCGGGGCCTTCTCCGTGGCCGTCGACGAGCCGGCGACGGTGGCGAACTGAGCCCCCCGCCGCGCTCAGCGCCGTGGGCTGAAGGGCACGAGGCGGGCAAGGGCGGCCCGGGCGAGGGCCGCGTAGCGCGGATCGCCCTGCAGCTCCCGGAAACGCCGCACGGCCTCCGCCAGGCGCCCGACGCGGGCCTCGGCCTCGGCCCACAAGGCCGCGATGCGCGGGTCGCCAGGGGCCAGCTCCGCGGCGAAGGCGAGGGCGCTGCGGGCGTCCTCCGGCTCATCGAGCGCCATCAGCGCCCGGGCGAGCTCGTACAGGGCGTCGGCGTCCTCGCCGCCGTGCTCCAGCACGTCGCCCCAGGCCTGCGCCACCAGCCGCCAGTCGCCGATCGCCTCCGCCACCCCCGCCCTCAGCCGGTGGCCGGCCACGCACCCCGGCTCGAGGCGCAGGGCCACCGAGAGCAGGCCGAGGGCCCGGGCGTGGTCTCCGCGCCGGTGGCACAGCGCCGCGAGGTGCAGGCGCGGCTGGATGGCCTCCGGGGCGACCTCGAGGGCCTGCTCCAGCCGGGCGAGCGCCTGCGCGTCCTCGCCGGCGTCGAGGTGGAGCGCCCCGAGCCAGAGCAGGGCGTCAAGGTGGCGCGGCCGGAGCTCGACCACCCGCTCGAAGGCAGCCACCGCGTCGGCCCAGCGCCCGGCAGCGAGCAGGGCCTCGCCGGCCGCGAAGTGGATGGCGGAGCGGTCGCCGCCCCCGAGGAGGACCCGGAGGGCCTCCTCGTGCTCGCCGAGGGCCTGGTGGGAGCGGGCCAGCGCCAGCACCACCTCCACGTCGGCCCGGTCGGCCCGATAAGCCTCTCGCAGCGGCGCCAGCGCCTCCTGCCAGCGCCCCGCGGCACAGGCCAGCAGCCCCCGCACCCGCGCGGGCCCCGGGGGAGCCTGCCCGGCCGCGCGCCGCAACCAGCCTTCGAGGTCGTGTTCAGCCATCGGGGTGGGTCCTTAACCCTCAAGGTTCCCCGCCGCGCGGGCCGGCACGCCGGGATTTCACAAAAGTCGAACGAGAAGCCAACACGATCCCAACACCCAGATCGCACCGGCGGCCCAGGCAGCTTATGATCCTGGCGTGACCCCTCCTCTGCGCCTCACCATCGGTGACAGCCCGCTCGGCCGCCTGCTGGTCGCCACCAGCCCCGCCGGCCTGTGCGCCGTGCTGCCGGGCGACGCGGACGACTGCCTGCGGGAGGCCCTGCGGCGTCGCCTGCCGGGCCACCCCTGGCTGCCCGTGCCCCCCTCGGAGGAGCCCGCATTCGCCGCGGTCCTGGCCCTGATCGCCACGCCGGCGGCGGGCTGGGCGGGGCCGCCCCTCGTGCTGACGGGGACGCCCTTCCAGCGACGCGTGTGGGAGGCCCTGCGCGCCATCCCCTGCGGCCGGATCGTCACCTACGGCCAGCTTGCCGCCACCCTCGGGGCGCCGCGCGCCACCCGGGCCGTGGCCGCAGCCGTCGGGGCCAACGCGCTGGCGGTGGTCGTTCCGTGTCACCGGGTCGGGTTCGCCGACGGCGGGCTGGGGGGCTTCCGCTGGGGGCTGGCACGGAAGCGGGCGCTGCGGGCGCGGGAGGCCGCGCTGGTTTGACATCGGGCCACCTGCGGTACAACGATCACAACCGCTTGGCCGCCGCCCCCGCGCGACGGGCCCGGCGCGAAGGTCGCGGCCTCGGAGGCAAGCCATGTTGAAGCGCTCGCTGGGGTGCCTGGTGCTGGTGCTGGCGGGGTGCTCGGCGGTGCCACCGGCCCCGCTCGCCACCCTCGGGCTGAACAGGCCGGAGGTTGGCGTGACCCCCGCCGCGGAGGCGGCCTCCGCCGTGGCGGGCTACGGCCTGGCCACCCTCGGGGCGCGCGAGCTCATCGTGCGGTTCGCGCCGCACGCCCGCGGCCGCACGCCGTCCCAGGGGGCGTTCGTGCGGCGGCTGCGGACAGGTGCGGAGCTCTGGGTGCTGGACTCCGAGGCCGCGCTGAAGGCCGAGCTCGAGTTGCTCTGGCAAGACCCTGAGGTGCTGCTGGCCGAGCCCAACGTCCGCGTCCCGCAGGCCCTGACCCCCGACGACCCCTTTTTCTTAGGGCAGTGGTGGCATGCCAAGGTCGGGATGCCGTCGGCCTGGGACCTGCCCCAGGGCACCGGGGCCGCCAGCGTCGTGGTGGCGGTGGTCGACAGCGGCGTGGACATGGACCACGAAGACCTCCTGCCGAACCTGGCCCCCGGCGGCTACGACTTCGTCGACAACGACCTCGATCCGAACGACGAGCAGGGCCATGGCACCCACGTGGCCGGGATCATCTCGGCCGTCGCCGGCAACGGCCTCGGGGGCGCGGGCATCGCGCCAACTTGCAAGATCCTGCCGATCCGGGCCGGCGACGCGTCGCTCTTCATCTCGGACGTCGCCGACGGCGTGATGCACGCCGTGGCACAGGGGGCCAAGATCATCAACCTGAGCCTGGGCTCCGACGCGGACTCGCCCACCATGCGCGCGGCCGTCGACCAGGCCACCCTGGCAGGCGCCCTCGTGGTGGCGGCAGCCGGCAACAGCAACGTCACGACGCCGTTCTACCCCGCAGCCTACGAGGGGGTGCTCTCGGTGGGGGCCACCACCAGCACGGACGCACGGGCCGCCTTCTCCAACCACGGCAAGTGGGTCAAGGTGGCAGCGCCCGGCGTGGACATCCTCAGCACGACGTTCGACGGCGGCTACGGGCTCAAGAGCGGCACCAGCATGGCCTGCCCCGTGGTGGCGGGCGCGGCGGCGCTGGTCAGGAGCGCGAGGCCGTCGCTGACGGCAGAGCAGCTCGAGCGGCTCCTGAAGGCCCAGGGCGCCACCGTCACGGGGTTCACCGGCAACGCCGCCCTCAAGCGGCTGAACGTGCCCCAGACGCTGGGGGCAACGACGCCGGTGGATCAGCCCCCGACCCTCGGCGTCCCGACCACGTCGCCCAGCTCGACGATCTGCGCCATCAACGTCAGCGCGAGCGAGCCCGTCTACGGCTCGGTGTCGCTCTCGACCAACAGCACGCTCACGGGGGCCACCACGCTGAACCTGCCAACCGGCTCGAGCCGCCTCGCCTTCAGCCTGTCGGGCCTGCAGGCCAACACCAGGTACTACTACCGCGTCAACGCCCGGGACGCCGCCGGCGGCACCGCCGCCACGGGCATCCTGAGCTTCCTGACGAGCGGCCCGAAGATCAACGTGTTCACGGCCAAAGCCGGGCTGTACGCCGCCACCCTCAACTGGACCACGAGCACGCCCACCACGCGCGTGGTGGCCATCGGCCCGTCTGCGACCCAGCTGACGACGGTGGTCTCGATGACGGGGGCCCACGCCACCAGGCACGAGCTGTCCCTGAGCGACCTCGTGCCGGGCCGGACCTACTACTACCGGGTCACGGGCACCGCCACCGACGGCGGCCTCCTGGCGCCCAAGACGGGCAGCTTCAAGACCACGGCCTTCAGCGCCAGGAGCACCGTCTCAGCCCTCACGCCGACCTCCGCCACGATCGGCACCCAGGCGAACGCGGCGGCCGACGTCACGGTGCGCTACGGCCTCTCGAAGGGCGCGCTGACCCAGGTCGCCACGGGCAGCGGCCGGGCCAGCGGCCACGCCGTGACGCTCTCGGGGCTGCGCCCGGCCCTGGCGTACTTCTTCCAGGTCACGGCCGTGGACGGCCGGGGCAACGTCTCGGTCTCCCCGGTGCTGACGGCCAAGACGATGTCGCTGGGCATCATGGAACTCGCGGCAGTGGGCGTCACGTCCAGCGGCGCGACGCTGCAGTGCCACACCACGCTCCCGGTGATGGCCGAGCTGCGCCTCGGCCTCTCGCCCACCTCGCTGCTGCCGGCAGGCGGCAGCACCAGCCCCACGACGCAGCTCACCGCGCCGCTGACGGGGCTGAGCCCGAACACCACGTACTACGCCCAGGTGGTGATCACGGACGCTGCTTCGAACACGCAGCCCAGCAGCGTGATCAGCTTCACCACGCTGCCGTGAGGCCACTCGCTGCCCCCGCTCCAGGGCGTCACGCCCGCAACCGGCTTAACCGGATGTTCAACCAGGGCGTGATGGCCCGGCCTTTAAAATTGGGGCTCCCTCCCGCTTAGATGGTTCAAGCACCTGGATCGGCTCTGGGCAGACCTGAGCCTGGCATCCAGTCCCGCAGGGCCGTTCCAAGCCTGACTGTCCAGGGTATGGTGAGGATCCTCACCGTTCAAGATGTCTGAGAGGTGGCGACCTTGAAGCGCACGCTGCTTTGTCTCCTCGCCCTCGCCCTCGCCGGTTGCTCGGCCACGCAGCCGTGGCTGCCCCTGGGCACGTTTGCGATGGGCGTGGACGCGGAGGCCCCGACACCCGACGTGGCGGGGGCAGAGGACGCCCCCGTGGGCAGGGTCGCGGGCTACGGCCTGCAGACGCTGGGCGCGACCGACCTGATCGTCAGGTTCGCCCCCAACGCCAAGACCCGGCGCCCCACCCGCGGGACCTTGGTGGGCGAGCTGGCGACGGGGGCGCAGCTCTACCAGCTCGACAGCGAGGCGGAGCTTCAGGCAGAGCTCGAGGAGCTCTGGGAGAACGACGACTGCCTGCTCGCGGAGCCTGACGCGCCGTGCCAGGCCCTCGGGATGACGAACGACCCGGAGCTGCTGAGCGCCGCGCAGTGGCACCACGAGAAGATCGGCACCCCGGCGGCCTGGGACGTGACGCAGGGGGCGGCGACCATGGCCATCGCCGTGGTCGACTCGGGGCTCGACATCTCGTCCGGCCTCTACCACCCGGACCTCCAGGGGCGCGTGCTCGCGCTCGGCCAGGGCACGTTGAACTACGCCGGCGGCGGCTCTTCCAGCGACTACTCGGACGGCTCCAACTACTGCCACGGCAACCGGGTCGCGGGCATCATCGCAGCCACCGCGAACAACGGCCTCGGCGGCGTCGGCGTCGCCCCCGGGTGCATGATCGTGCCCCTCAAGGCGGCCACCGTGGGCGGCGGCGGGGGATCCCTCCCCTCGTTCAAGACCTCGGCGCTCATCAACGCGATCAAGGCGGCGCCCACCAAGGCGAACGGCGACGTCAAGGTGATCAACGTCAGCGTCGGGACCCCGATCGACTCTCCCAGCCTTCGCGAGGCGTGCGACCAGGCCGTGGCGTCGGGCGTCGTGGTGGTGGCCGCAGCGGGCAACATGGGCACCGCCACCCCGGTCTACCCGGCAGCCTACGAGTCCGTGCTGTCCGTCGGCGGCACGACCGCGACGGACAGCCGCTGGTCGGCCTCCAACTACGGCCCCTGGGTCCGGATCAGCGCCCCGGCCGCCAACATCCGCACCACGGGGAATGACAACACGTACGTGACGGAGAGCGGCACGAGCTACTCGGCCGCCATGGTGTCCGGCGCCGTGGCCCTGCTTCGCTCGGTCAAGGCCTGGTCGCCCGAGGTCGTCATGAAGGCGCTGCGCACCACGGGGGCCCCCGTCACCGGGTTCACGGGGGCAGCACCGAAGCGGCTCGACATCCCCAAAGCGCTCGCCTTGGCGGCCATGCCGTCCGACTCGGCCCCTGTGCTGAGCAAGGCCATGGTGCTGCCGACGGCCTCGCAGGCCACGCTGACCTTCAGCGTCAGCGAGCCGGCCTTCGTGTCCGTCAAGGTGGCCGAAGACAAGCTCTTGACGCTGAACCCCCAGGAGTACACCGTCGCCGCGCCCACCACCCGGGCGACGGTCCAGCTGGCGGGGCTGCAGACGGCCAAGACTTATTACTACCAGATCACCGCCCGCGACACCGCCGTGCCGGGGCTCCAGACCAAGGGCTCCGTCGGCAAGTTCCTCACGGCCCTGCCGAAGGTCTCGAAGGTGTTCGTCAAGGCCCAGACGCACACGGCGAAGGTCTCGTGGCTGACGACGGCCGCCGTGACGGGGACCCTCCGGTGGGGCACAACGGCCGCGGCCGCCGCCGACCCGGCCGCCTCCACGATCGTCGCGACGTCGGGCTACGAGGGCTCACACGCCGTCGACCTGACGGGGCTGGCGCCGAACACCTCCTACTACTACCAGATCAGCGGGGCCACGGCGAACGGCGACGTGATGCCCCTCAAGACCGGCGTCGTCAAGACGGGCAAGCAGGCCATCACGGCCACCTTCGTGGGTGCCTCCAAGAGCAGCCTGAACTTCAAGTTGGTCGGCAAGACCCCCCAGCGCGTGGAGGTGGCCTTCGACGTCGACCCGGTGCAACTCCTCGCCAACCCAACCTACACCGTGCCCACCGGGACCGGGCTGGCGCGGGAGCAAACCTTCAGCATCCCCAGCCTGACGCCCAACACGGCCTACCACGTGCTGATCCGGGCGACGGACAGCTTCGGCACCGTGACGACGCTCAAGCCCCTCATGGCAAGGACGCTCTCCCGCGGCCCCGTCGAGCTGGGCATCGAGGCCGTCACCACCACCAATGTGACGCTCGCCGTCCACTTCGCCGAGCCCCCGACCGAGCTGAAGCTCTACATCGGCGGCGCCGACAGGTTCGACTTCCGGGAAGACGCGGCGACCTTCGGGCTCTCGGACTGCACGCCCAGCTTCATCTGGGGGCTGACGACCCAGACCTACTTCCGGCTCACGAGCACGAACCTGCCGACCTCCAGCGCCGGCACGGGCATCGCGACGAAGGCCTTTGTCGCCAGGCTGAGGATCGGCCCGTCCCCTTACACCTGGTCGGACCCCATCTACTTCAACGCGCCCTGAGCAGGGCGTGGCCGGGCCGGCGCCTCTCGAGGGCCGGCCCCGGCTCGCTGGTCAGGCCCCGCCAGCGGACGGGGGCCTGTGGGAACGGCGTGGGAGGCGCCGGACGCGCGGGTACAACCGTGGCGTCCCGTTCCTTGTTTGGCCGCCGAGGGTGCCACCGATGCCGAACCCGATCCGCCCGACCAGCGCCCTCACCCGAGGGCTCGCCGCCGTGGCCGCGCTGGCCTGCCTCGCGCCGCCAGGCCTGGCCGCCAGCCCCCCGCCGGCCGCCCCGAAGGCCGAGGCCGCTGGGCTGCACGTGCAGATCCTCGGCACCACCGACGTGCACGGCCGGATCTACCCGACGAGCTACTACGGCGACAACGGCGACGCCCCCGTCGGCGTGGCGCGGATCCAGACCCTGATCAAGCGCCAGCGCGCCCGGCACCCCCACTCGCTGCTCGTCGACTCGGGCGACTGCCTGCAGGGCACGGCCCTGACCTACCACAGCGCCCGCATCGAGCCCCAGGCCCCCAACCCGATGGTGCAGGCCTACAACTTCATGGGCTTCGACGCCTTCGCCGTGGGCAACCACGAGTACAACTACGACCTCCCCTACCTGCTCAAGGCGCGCCAGGAGGCCCGCTACCCCTTCGTGTCCGGCAACATCTACCACCACGGCACGGAGCAGCCCGTGTTCCAGCCCTACGTGATCAAGGAGGTCGGCGGCGTGCGCGTCGGCATCCTCGGCTTCACGACGCCGGGCGTGGCGGTGTGGGACCGCCGCTTCGTGCAGGGCAAGCACGACTTCGGCGACATCGCGAAGGCCTGCGGCCGCTGGCTGCCGGAGGTCCGCCAGCAGGGCGTGGACGCCGTGATCGTCGTGATCCACTCGGGCCTGGGCGACCCCTATGACGCCACCTTCGGCGGCTACTCGAAGGACGAGGGGCTGCCCGAGGAGAACGTCTGCGCCAAGCTCGCCGAGGCCTACCCGCAGATCGACGCCATCCTGCTCGGGCACTCGCACAAGGACCTGCCCAAGCTGCTGCACCACGGCGTGCTGCTCACGCAGGCCAAGAAGTGGGGCGAGCGCCTCGCCGTCGTCGACCTGCACTTCGTGCGCCAGGGCGACCGCTGGCGGCTGACGCACAAGGACTCGCACACCCTTTCCACAGAGGGCGTGCCGCCCGACCCCGAGGTGCTGGCCGTGGCGCGCAAGGCGCATGAGGCCACCGTGCGCTACGTGAACTCCGTCGTCGGCGCGTCGACGGACGTGTGGTCCTCCGAGCGGGCGCGCGTGGAGGACACCCCGATCATGGACCTCGTGAACGAGGTGCAGCTTGCCAAGACGGGGGCGCAGCTCTCATCGGCGAGCGTGTTCAACGCCGGCGCCCGGCTGCCGAAGGGCGAGCTGCGCGTGAAGGACATCGCGGCGCTCTACGTCTACGAAAACACGCTCACGTCCGTCACGATCACGGGGGCCCAGCTGCGCGCCTACCTGGAGCACAGCGCCCGCTTCTACGCCCCCTACAAGCCTGGCGGGCCCGTCTTCGACGAGGGGCAGGCGGCCTACAACCAGGACTTCGTGCAGGGCGTGGATTACGTCATCGACGTCACGCAGCCGCCGGGCAGCCGGATCACGGCGCTGACCTACCGGGGCGAGCCCGTCCGGCCCGACGCGAGCTTCACGATGGCGCTGAACAGCTACAGGCAGAACGGCGGGGGCGGCTACACGATGCTGAAGCAGGCGCCGCTCAAGGAGGCCATCAACGTGGAGATCCGCGAGCTGATGCTCGAGTGGGTGCGGGACCGCAAGACGGTGGACCCCAAGCAGCTGTTCCGGCGCAACTGGCGCCTGGCGCCGGAGGGCGTCATCGCGGCGGACGGCCTGCACTACCGCTGAGCCCACCCGCCCCGGGTGTGCTATGATCGGGGTGTTGCCTCGGTAGTTCAGTTGGATAGAACGCGTCCGTCCTAAGGATGATGTCGGGGGTTCGAGTCCCTCCCGGGGCGCCTGTTGAGAAGCCGGTCTCCAGCGTGGGCTGGGGGCCGGCTTTCTTGTTCGGCATCCCTCGGGCATACCTCATCGGGGTCCAGGCCCGCCGGGTTGAGCGTCTCGCCAGGCGGTGGCGGGGGGCGCAGCAGGGCCCGGGTCCCTGCTGAGGAGCCCCCTGAGGCGCGGTGACGGCCGCGCCCCGCAGGCTTGCCCCCGGCTTCCCCCGCGGCGTTCAGGGCTTGGGCGAGGCCGCGGGGCTTGCGCCCTCCTTCGGGAGCGGGTGGTCGCGAAGGGCCTGCTCGTAGACCGCGAGGCGCTTCTCGTACAGCCTCTTGGCGAAGGGGTAGGCAAACCGCTCGGAGGGGCGGGCCGCCATGTCGGCCACGTCGGCGATCACGGCAGCCGGGAGCAGGGCGGCGGAGACCCCGAGGGTGGGCGCGATGCCCCCCACCACGGCCTTGGTCGCCTCACCCGTCGGGCGGTTCGGGTCACGGGGGGGGTCCGGCTTGCGCAGGCCGCACTCCTCCTCGACCTCCATCACGGCGAGGGCCAGCTTCTCTTCGAGGCTCTGGAGCCGCTCCAGCTTCTCGCGCGGCACGGTGCCGTGCTGGAGGGCGGCCGTCTGGATCGCCACGCGGGCCCAGTGCAGCTCGACGGCGACCGGCTTGACCTGCGCCACCCACTCCCGCCTGCCCGGTATGTCCGCGGGGGGACGTTTCACTGCGTACAGCGCCGCCTCGGCCGCCTTGAAGCGATCGAGCTGCTCGGCCGTCGGCGGCTTGGTCTCGAACGCGTCCTTCGCATAGCGCGGCTGGGGCGCGGCCGGCGTTGCCTGAGGGGCCACTGCCGCCCCGGCAGGTCGCGGGGCGGAGAGCTTGAGGGTGTCGCCCGAGCGAATGGCGTCAGACATGGCCAGGGGCCTCCTGGGGCCGCTGGGAGCGGCTCGCGCACCGCCCCTCCACGTGTTCCGTACCCCAACGAAGGCCTATGAAACGGGGGCGCGGCGCCGAGGTGATTCAAGTGCGCCGTCCCGTGGAACATGACAACCACCGACGACCAGCAGGACCTCCGAATGCCACCCACGACACCCTCCGGGTCCGCCGGCGAGCCGCGCCCCACGAACCAGATGCGCCTGCAGGCCCAGCACGCCTGGGTCAAGCTGCCCGACACCCTGTTGTCGGCCAACGTGCCGCACCTCGACGCCACGCTGGTGGACCGCACGCCGGGCGATCCGCTGACGCCACTCGCCTGGGGCAGCTACGACCTCCACATCCGCTCGGGCGCGGTCCAGCTGCTCGACAGCCAGGCCACGACCCTCCTGCAGCAGGCGGGGGGGGAGCTGCTTGCCCGGCACCAGTTGCGCGACGCCCGCGTGCGGTTCTTGCCGGACGGCCGCATCCGCGTCGCGGCGACGGCCCAGCGCGCGGGGCTACCACTTCCCGTCGCCTTGGACTTCCGCGTGGCCCGGCGGGACAGCAACACCGTCGCGCTGGTGCCCGCGTTCTCCTGGCTGACGCGGCTCGGGCTCGGGGCCATGGGGCTCGACCTGATGCGCGAGCTGTCAAAGGCCGTCCCGGGCTCGAAACTGGAGCCGGGCGGGGGGCTGGCGCTCGACGTGCGCACGCTGTCCCGGCTGCATGCCGACATGCAGGCGATCGCCGTCCGTGACGGCCGCTTGGAGGTGAGCCTGGGCCCGGGCACCACGCCGAGCCGGCCCCCCGGGCCGCGCGAAGGCGCGACGAACTGGGTCGCCATCGAGACCCGCGGGGACGTGAGCGGGCCGCAGGGCATCCTGCGCAACGGCAGAACCTTTTCCCGCGTGGAGGGCGGACCAACTGCCCCGATCCTGCTCAACGACCTGCCGAAGTGGGTGAACATGCGGCGCGACGCGGGTGAGGCCGTGCTCGATCAGGCGGCCCTCGCCAGCCTGATCGCAGAGCGCGTGCCGGCGTTCAAGCTCCAGCGCTCGCGGTTCGCGGGCGACACGCTGGAGGTGGCGGGGCGCTACCAGCTCTCGATGGCCGCGCTCGCGGGCCTGTTCGGCCTGGCCTTCGGAGGCCGGGAGGGCCTGGCGCGGGGCATCGCGGCCGGCAGGTCGGCCCCGGACCTCGGCGTGCCGGTCTCGGCCCGCCTGCGGCTGGAGGCCCACCCGGACGGCCGGTTGCGCCTGACGCCCTCGGGCGACGAGGTGCTCACCAACACGATCCGCGCGGAACTCGCCGCCCTGCCGGGCGCGCGCCAGGACGGGCAGGGCGTGCTCCTCGACGTGTCGCGGGTGGCGGAGGTGGACCTCGGCCCGCTGCGACGGGTGCGCGCGGAGCGGGGACAGCTCGTGCTCGGGTTCGACCGGCCGGCGAAGGACGGCTGAGCCTTGCGCCGTGGTAGTATGCCGGCGCCGCCCCAGGCCCGAGGTGTCGCCATGACTCGCCCGCTGCTCCGACCCTCGCTGCTGCTTGCCGCCGCCTGCCTCACGGCCCTTTCCGGCTGTGACCGCCTCGTCGGCCTCGCCCCGCTGCTGACGCAGGTGACGTCGTGCGGCATGGCCGTCGGCGCCCAGGACCTCGCCAGGCTCGCCGAGGGCCCCGCGATCTTCGTCGATGCCGTGCGCGTCGTCGTGGACGAGGTGGGGCGCCAGGCCCAGGCCGTGGGCCGCGGCCTGCAAGGCGGCGTGTCGCTGGACGGCAAGGCCCTCGCGGCCCTGGGCCCGTACGCCTGGCAAGGCGAGGGAGGCTACCGCCGCGAGGCAGGGGACGGCCGCGGCTTCACGCTGCGCTTCACCTACGGCGAGGGGGTCCCGGGCAAGGCCGCCGGCGCCCCGCTGGAGGCCGACCTCACCCGCCTCGACAGCTACGTGCCCGATGCGCTCGCCTTGCTGAACCCGGCGGGCGCACGCGGCCCACTGTTCCCCCTGGTGCAGGCCACGGGGCTCACGGGCGGCACGCTGGCCTTCCGCGACGAGGCCCTGCGCCTCGCGGTGGGCTCCACGGTCGCCACCACGCTGCAGGGCTACGCGCTCCAGCTCGCGGTCACGACGCGGCCGATGACGGCAGGCGGCCTCGTGCAGGCCCTCGCGGCCCGTGAGGTCGCCCTCGACCTGCGCGACACCGCGCTGCGGGACCCGGCCCGGGGCTTCGCGCTGACGATGAAGCGCTTCGGGCTCACGGTGGGCCTCGACGGCACGACGCGCCTCGGTGGCGACTACGTCGTGGAGGTGGCAAGCGGAGCCCTGCGCTACGTCGGCGCCGTCAGCACGGCCGACGGGAGGCCCCGCCTGTCGCTGCGCTGCACCGAAGACGCGAGCAGCGAGTTCGCGGCCGTGACGTGGGCGGACGGCAAGCCGGAGCTGGCCTGGCGCGGGGGCCGCAGCGCGCTCTCGCTGCCGGCGCTGGCGCCCGCACGCATCGATGCGCCCTGAGTGGCTCTGGCGGCTCGCCGGGCCCACTCGGCGGGCCGCCTGGCGCCGCCGCTGGCGGCTGGCCCAGGCCGAGGTGCTCTACCTCCGGCGCGTGTGGGTGGAGTTCCGCGCCTCCCTGCTCTTCACCGGCACGGTTTGGGGCCTCTCGCTGGGCGCGCTGCACGCCGGCTACCCGATGGCGCCGGGTGAGCACCCGATGACGTGGGACCGCGCCGCCTACTACGTGCTGGTGATGACGGCCTTCGAGGCGGCGCTGGAGTTCCCCCCCCAGGCACCGTGGTTTGTGAAGGTGGTGTTCTATGGGTTGCCGTTGCTCGGCCTGTTTGTCATCATTGACGCGATCGTGCGCTTCTCGAAGCTGGTCTTCGAGCGACGCGCACAGGTGAAGGATTGGCAGGCCTTGGTAGCGAGCACCTTCCGCGAGCACGTCGTCGTCTGCGGCCTCGGCCACGTCGGCTACCGCACGGCCGAGCAGCTGCTGGAGAGCCACGTCGAGTGCGTCGGCATCGAGGTGGCGGAGAGCGCCTTCTGCCGCGACCTCATTGCCCGCGGCGTACCCGTCGTGGTGGGCGACACGCGGCAGCCCGAGACGCTCCTGGCCGCGGGCGTGGCGCGGGCGCGGGCCATCGTGGTGGCCACCGACAACGACGTCGTGAACATCGAGACGGCGCTGGTGGCCCGCGAGCTGGCGCCGGGCATCCGCACCGTCGTCAGGCTCTTCGACCAGCGGCTGGCTCGCAAGGTGGAGCGCCTCGGGGAGATCGACGCGGCCTTCAGCACCTCCGAGCTCGCAGCGCCCGTGTTCGCGGCGTCAGCCCTCTCGCAGCGCGTGCTTCACTCGTTCAGGGTCGGGGGCCTCACGCTGCAGACGGTGGAGCTGACGGTCCAAGCGACCTCGGCCCTCGCGGGCAAGCGCATCAGCGAGGTGCAGGCCCGGCTGGAGCTCACCTTCCTGCTGGTGCGACACAACGACCACGTGGACTGGAACCCTCCGAGCGACACGGTGCTGCCGGCGGGTACCACGGCGATGGTCGTGGCCACGGCCGAGGTCGTGCAGGCCCTCGAGGCCCTCAACGCGACGCAGGCCTCCTGAGTGAGCCAGCCTCACCCCGGGCCCGGCTCGGGCCGGCGAGCCCCCGGCGTCGCAGGGGCCTGCTCGGGCATCATCGTGATGGCCGGCAACGCCGGCGGGCGCTCGCCCCGCCGCAGGCGCGCCACCCAGTCGGCCAGCTCCGTGGGGCCGAGGGCGCGCAGGCTGTCGAAGCCCGAATAAAGCCGGCGGCCCCAGAGGGCCATCGCCCGGCGGTCGATGCCGTGGGTGTCGCACATGTTGCCGAGCTGCCGGCGCAGCGCGGCCTTGCGCGCCTCCAGATCGGTCGGCAGGGGCGTGACCTCGGCCGCCTCGGCATGGGCGAGCTCCTCGGCGCTGTGGATGCCGCCGAGCTCCAGCGGGAAGGCCTTTCGCAGCGCGAGCGCCTCGGCGACCTTGGCGAGCATGACCTCGGGCATCGCGGCCCAAAACCGTGTCGGGTGGCCTTCCCGGTCGCACTGCACGTAGCTGTGCCAGTGGGCCACGGCGTATAGCGGCTCCGGGAAGCCTGCCCGCAAGACGCCGACCCGCGCGGCGCGCGGAGGGTGGCGCTCGTCGAGCCAGACCTCGTGCCAGGCCTCGTCCGGCCCGCACCACCACGGGCCGACCTGGCCTGCGTAAGCCCCCGTACGCTCGGCAATCAGGCGGAAGCCGTCGATCGAGACCTGTGGCCGCAGCGTGGCCACCCCCTCGCGGCCCCGGCGGCGGACGAAGTGGACCTGGCCCGCGAGCGGGTCGAGGCGGGTGCGCTCGCAGAAGCGAACCGCCAGGTCGAGCTCGGCCTCGGTGGCGTCGGGCAGGAGGTGCCGGCGCAGCAGGGCGCGCAGGTTCTCAGGCGAGGCCTCTCCCGGGGCCATGGGGGGCTGGCGGTCTTCCATGGGTGGCCTCCCGGCCGCGACACGGGCGGCCCTGAGCGCATGGATACGCCAGGCGGGGCCGTGAACCAACAGGCGGCGCAGCCTTCCCCTGAGCGCGACGGCCCAAGGAGCCCGGCCACCCGCGCTGGCCCTGACCGCCCCCCTCAGTAAGCCCTGCCGTCGATCCAGAGGGCCTCGAGCTTGGCCGTGCCGTCCGGGCCCACCTTGGCCTCCACCTGGATGGGCCGGCTGGCCTCCCGCGCGGCCGCCATCGCCTGCTCGATCACGTCCCCTTGCGCCTCCGGGATGAGGTACTGCTCCAGGCCCCAGGCGAGGCTGCCCCCCGTGCGATCGCCCCGGAGCAGCACGTGGCCCGGGCGGTCCGCCGGACGCGCCAGGCTGACGACGACGGGCCGCCACGGCCCGGTGCCCACGCCAGGCGCCAGCACCA
>JAYKHR010000138.1:0-9118 GCA_035285125.1 Candidatus Sericytochromatia bacterium
ACTGGAGACCTGGTGTTGGGGGGGGACTGGAGACCTGGTGTTGGGGGGGCTGGAGACCTGGTGTTGGGGGGGCTGGAGACCTTGGGTGGGGGACCGTTTGCGGGGTGTTTCGTGGGGGGGGTGGTGCACCACCGCTTCGGATGATCAGGTTGTCTGGGGGGCGGCCAACGAGGCGCCAACAAACGGACCGGAAAGGGGTGAAGCTCCGGTCAAGCTTTGCGGGGGGCACCCGAGTCGGCCTGTTGCCCGTCGGGGGCGGGCAGGCTAGGATGGGGCCATGACCGCCGGCTCCGGCACCTGTCTCGTTGGCCTGCCCGGCGCCCCGCTTCGGCAGGCCCTGCAAGACCGCTTTGCCGGCCTGCTGGCGCGAGGCGTCCCCTCCGATCGCATCCTCGTCCTCGTGGAGGCGCGCACCCGGGCGGCCTGGCAAGGCCTGGTTGAAGGGCGGGACACGCCGTCCGGGGGCCACCGCATCCACACTCCGATCGCCTGGATGCAGCAGGAACTCGGCCTCTGGTGGCCGCTGGTCGCCGAACGGCTCTCGGCCCTGGGTATGGGCGAGGCGGCCGTCGAGCCGGCCTTCGTCCAGATCGACCTCGCCCAGCACCTGCTGGAGCAGTTCGCGGGCTCGCTCCGGGGCGAGGACGGCCGCCTGATCGCAGGCACGGGGGGCCAGCCGCGGTTCCAGGCCATCCAGATCCTCGACGGGCTGGCGCGCGGCATCGAGCACGGCGCGTCGCTGCTGACGCCTCCGGCACCGACGGCCTGGCTGGCGGAGGTCGGCTGGGCGTCCGAGGCCCCCGTGGCCGGGGCTTGCCTCGCGCTCGCGGGCGAGATCGTGCGGCGGCTCGAGGCCGGGGCCACGCCGGTGCAGGAGCTCCAGGCCATCCCCGCCAAGGTCGGCGCCGCCGTGGCGCTCTACGTGGCCGGCATGCTGCGGCACCGCCTGCTCGACCACGCCCTCGTGCTGGAGGCCTTCGCGGCGCTGCTCTGGCCTGAGGACGCCTGGCAGGCGCACCTGCGGGCCTCGACCGACCACGTGCTGGTGGAGGCCCTCGACGAGACGCCCCCCCGGCTCCAGGCCCTCTGCCGGGCGCTGGCCGAGGCGGGGCTGGGCGTGACGTGCTCGGTGCGCGGCGACCTCTCCGAGGTCGCCACCCACCCGTACAGGGGGGGGCTGCGCGAGTACGTGGGCGCGGATCCGGCCGGGGCCTGGGCCCTGGCCGCCAGCTGGCCGAGCGAGGCTGTGCCCCCGCCCCACGCGCCCCTCGCCGATGTCGGACGTGCCCTGCGAGACGGCCTGCTCGGGGCCCCTCGGCAGGTTCGGGCGCCAGCGGAGGCGGTGAGCCTGGCGCTGGACCACGTCGCCCCCACGGACATGCTGGAGGCCGTCGTCGCCGACCTGGCAGGGGTGCTCGCGACCACCGCCCCGAGCCGGACGGCCATCGTCACGCCGGCCATCAGCCCGCTGCTGGTCTGGACGCTGCGCACCCGGCTGGAGGCCCTGGGGTGGCCGCTGTACGTCTTCGCGGGCACCAACCGCCTCAGCGACTACCGCCCCGTGCGCCTCCTGCTCACGCTCGCCCGGCTCGGGCACCCGGGCTGGGGGCTGCCGCCCTCGCGCTTCGAGCTGCTGGAGCTGCTCGAGGCCGTCACGGGCCTGGACCCCCTGCGCCTCGGGCGCGTCGCGCAGCGGCTGCTGACGGAGGGCGGGCTCGCCGGCGCGGACGTGCTCGAGGAAACGCTGCCCGGCCTGGATGCGGCCCACGTGGGGCGCTACACGCTGCTGCTGGACTGGCTGGCCGAGGCGCGGCAGCGCGAGGCCCCGGGGCTCGAGGGCTTCCTGGAGGACGCCTTCGCGCGCATCTACGTCCCGTTCAGGGCAGGCACGCCGGGCGGCCTGCGCCCCGACGAGGTGTGGCTGCGTGAGGTCAGCCAGATCGGCCAGCTCGTCGAGCTCGCGGCGCGCTTCGAGGGCGTGGACCGGCGGCTGCACGGGGCCGAGCGGGCGGGCTGGGGGCACCGGTTCCTGGCCTTCCTGGCGGCCAACCCGATCGCCGAGCGGCCGTTCTTCCAGCGCGAGCCCCACCTGGGCTCGGTCATGCTCACGACGGCCAGCCAGCTCGCCGAGCAGGGCTTCCTCGGCCCCGACGAGGCCCTCAGCCACCTGTTCCTGATCGACGCCGGCTCGCCCCGCTGGCTGAAGAGCGACCGGCGCGAGCTCACGAACCCCCGGGTGCTCGCCAACGCCTACGCGGGCGGCCCCTACTCGCCCGAGCGCGACGTGGCCGACACGCGCGAGAAGCTCGGGGGCGTGCTGATGGCGCTCTGCCTGAAGGTCGAGGAGCGCCTGTGGGTGCACGGCTGCCTCGTGGACGAGGAGGGCCAGGACAACTTGGGACCGCTGCCGGACCTGCTCGGCGCGACGCTGCTCGGCGCGGAAGGCGGGGCGGCATGACGGCAGCCCCCACGCTCAGGCCCGCGCAGGCCCGCGTCCTCGCGTACGCGGGGGGGCCGCTGGCGATCTCGGCCGTGCCCGGCGCCGGCAAGACCTTCACCCTGACGCAGCTCGCGGCCAAGCTGATCGCCGAGGACGGCGTCGATCCCGCCCAGATCCTGATCCTGACCTACATGCGGTCGGCCGCCCGCGAGTTCAAGCGCCGCATCACCCAGGCGCTGGCGGCGCGGGGCCGGACGGCCTACGGCCTGCAGGCGATGACGATCCACGCCTTCTGCCTCGCCATCCTGAAGGACGCCTGGGAGGCGGGCGGCGAGGACGGCGCCGGCCTGGAGGTGCTCTCGGACGCCGAGCGCGTGCGGCTGCTGATGGAGGCCCTCGAGCAGCACCTGGCCCTTCCGGGGGCGCAGGCCGCCTGGCGGGCGCGCTACGGCGACGCCGACGGCGACCCGTGGCAAGACCCACGGCAGGCGACCTACCGGGCGGCCCTCAAGGCCCTGGCTGCGGCCAAGAGCAAGGGCCTGGGCGTCGCCGACGTGACGCGGGTGCTCGGCGGGTCGAAGCCCGAGCTGGCCTTCATGATCGCCCACTACGAGGCCCGCCGGGCCGAGCTCAAGGCGCTCGACTACGACGACCTCGTGGCCCGGGCGCTCGGGGCCCTGCAGCGCGACGAGGCGCTGCGGGCCCACCTGCAGCGGCGCTGGCGCTACGTGCTCGAGGACGAGGCGCAAGACTCCACCCCCGTGCAGCACGCGCTGCTGCAGCTGCTCGTGGCCCCGGCCTCGGGCGGCAGCGGCAACCTGGTGCGCGTGGGAGACGGCAACCAGGCCATCATGACGAGCTTCACGTACAACGATCCCCGCTTCTTCCGGGCCTTCTGCGCGGAGCTGGAGGCCAAAGGTCGGCACGTCGCCATGGACGAGTCGAGCCGCAGCGCGCCGGAGGTGCTCGCGCTCGCGAACCACCTCGTGGCGCACGTGGAGGGCCACCACCCGGACGAGGAGGTGCAGCGCACCTTCCGGCGGCTCGACATCCGGCCGGCCACCGCCGGCAAGGCGAACCCCGCGGCGACGGCCCCCCCGAGCTGGACGGTCTACGAGGGCAAGGACGAGGAGCGTTCGGGTGTCCTGACGCGCGTGCGCGAGCACCTGCGGCGCCACCCGACCTCCCGTCCCGCCGTGCTGCTCTTCAGCAACCAACAGGCCGGCGAGTACCGGCTGCAGGCCCAGGCGATGGGCATCCCCGTGGGGGGCGGCGAGGTCGGCCCGCTCGACGGTGCGGACGTGCTGCGGCTCCTCGCCGACGCGATGCGCTTCCTCGCCTTGCCCGAGGCCCGGCCCCAGGCCCTCTTCGCCCGGCTGCTGGGCACCTGGAGCGCCCTCGGCGGGGCCACGTGGGGGGACGAGGCGGGCGTCCGCAAGTGGCTCGGGGCGACGGCCCTGGAGGCCCTGATGTACCCGGCGGGCGGCCTGCCGCCGGCTCGCCCCGCCAGCCTGAGCGCCCCCGACTACGCGCTGGTGCTGGAGCTCGCCGCCGTCCTGCGTCGGCTGCTGGAGGCCCGCCACCTGCCGCCATCCGAGCTGCTGCCCACGGTGGCGCAGGCGCTCGTGCCCGACCCCGCGGCGACGGCCCTGGCCGCGCGGGCGGTGGCGGTGGCGCGGCGCCACGTGGAGGTCTGGGACGACCCGCCCGCGGCCCTCGCGGCGGAGCTCGACAGCCTGGTGCAGGCGACGCGCGGGCGCGAGCTGCTGCGGACGCCCTCCGAGGCCGCGCCCCGCCGCCCGGGCGAGCTGGAGGTGCTGACGCTGCACCGCAGCAAGGGCGCGGAGTTCGACGCCGTCTGGATGCCCGCGCTCGGGTTCTACGGCCGCACGGGCACCTTCTTCCCCTGGAGCCTCGACCACGTGGAGCTTCGCGACCAGGAGGGCTTCGAGGCCGAGCACGCCCTCCTCCACGCGGACGATGCCGCGCCACCCACGCTGGTGCAGGCGCGCCTCGCGGCCCGCCGCCTGCTGGTCTCGGAGCGGCTGCGGCTCCTGTACGTCGGCATCACGCGGGCCGAGCGGGAGCTGCACCTGTCGTGCCACAGCCAGCACGCCCCGCCCCAGGTGCTCGCGCTGGCCGAGCGCTGCGAACGGCAGGCCCCATGACGACGCAGGCGTCCCCCGCAGCCGGAGAGGGGCTGCCGCGCCTCAGCGCCCACGCCTTGGAGCAGCTGGAGCGCTGCCCGCGCAAGTTCGCTCTGCGCTACAAGGCCCGGCGGTTCTGGCCGGCCACGGCGCCGGCCGTGCGGGAGACCAGCACCGAGGCGCAGGCGCTGGGCGTCACGCTGCACCGGCTCGTGCAGCGCCACGCCCTGGGGCTGCCCGTGGCCGCGACGCTGGCGGAGGCCGCGCAGGCGCTGCCGGCCCTGTCCGCGTGCTGGCAGGCCTTCGCGGCCTCTCCCCACGCCGCCCCCCCGGCCGCCGCCGAGGTCTGGACCGAGCAGACGCTCCACCTGCGCCTGCCCACCGCGGCCGGCGCCCTGCCGCTGGAGGTCCGCTTCGACCGCCTGGTGCGGCAAGGAGACGGCTGGACGATCCTGGACTGGAAGACGGGCCGCGTGGGGGCCCACCTCGCGACCACCTGGCAGACCCGGCTGTACCCCTTCGTGCTGGCCGAGGCCGGGGCGGCCCTCGCCGGGTCGGACGCCCCCGCGCCCGAGCGCATCGCGCTGACGTACTGGGAGGTGGCGGCCGGGCAGGGCCTCACGCTGCGCCACAACCAGGTGCGCCACGCCGCGACGCGCGACGCCTTGGAGGCGATCGCGGCACGCGTCGCGGCCCCCTTCGACGAGGCCGCGCCCGACGATCCGGCCTACCCGCGCGACCCCTCGCACTGCCCGCACTGCCCCTACGACTCGCTGTGTAACGGCCGCCCCCTGCCGTCGCCCACGCCCCCCCCGCCGGCGCGCCCGCGCCTCGAGCCTTGAGGACGCGCCCATGGCGACGTGGGGCCTGAGGCCTGCGGCAGAGGACGAGGTGGCAGCCCTGGCGGCAGCCCTGGGCGTGCCCCGGGCCGTGGCGCGCCTGCACTGGCTGCGCGGACGCCGCACGCCCGAGACGGCCCGGCGCTTCGTGGCGAGCCGGGAGGCGGCCCCCTTCCTGGAGGCGCCGCTGGACACGCCGGGCATGACCAAAGCGGTGGCGCGCGTGCGCCGCGCCATCGCCGACGGCGAGCGGATGGTGATCTACGGCGACTACGACTGCGACGGCGTCACCAGCACCAGCCTGCTCTACCGCTACCTCGCCCGCGGCTGCGGCGCGAACGTCGAGGCCTACCTGCCGGACCGCTTCCGCGACGGCTACGGCGTGACGCCGGCGGCCGTGGAGCGGCTGGCCGCCCAGGGCGTGCGGCTGATCCTGACGTGCGACAACGGCGTCTCAGCGCACGCGGCGGCGATGCGGGCCCGCGAGCTCGGCGTGGAGCTGGTCGTCACGGACCACCACCAGGTGCCCGAGGTGCTGCCCGACGTCGAGGCGATCGTGCACCCACAGCTGGAGTTCCGCCACCTCTCGGACCTCGCGGGCGTGGGCGTGGCCTTCCTCTTCGCGATCGCCCTGGAGGGTGGCTACACCGCCCGCATGCGCCACTTCCTCGACCTCGTGGCCATCGGCACCATCGGCGACGTGGTGCCCCTCGACGGGCCCAACCGGCCCCTCGTGTGGGGCGGGCTGTCCCGCTTCCACGCGGGCGCGTCGCGCTTCCCGGGGGTGGCGGCGCTCGCCCGCGTGGCGAACCGCGAGCTTGCGGCCGTCTCGGCGCGGGACGTCGCGTTCGCCCTGGCCCCGCGCCTCAACGCGGCCGGGCGGCTCGAGACGCCGGACGTGGGCTTCCGGCTGCTCGTGTCGAACGACCACGCGGAAGCGGCGGGGCTCGCCGCCGAGCTCGACCGGCTGAACCGGGCGCGCCGGGACCTCAGCGACGAGTTGGAGGCCGCGCTCGTGGCGCGGCTGGATCGCGAGTGGGACCCGGACGCCGAGCCCTTCCTCGTCGTGGCCGACGCCGGGCTCCACCACGGCGTCACGGGCATCATCGCGGGCCGGCTGAAGGAGCGCTACCGCGTCCCGGTGCTGCTGTTCTCGGGGCACGAGGACGAGCTCTGGAAGGCCTCGGGCCGCAGCCCTGAGGGCCTGCACCTCTACGACGCCCTGCACGCGGCCCGGGCGCACCTCCACGGCTTCGGGGGCCACGCGGGAGCCGCCGGCTGCTCCGCCCGCCCCGACGCCGTGCCGGCCGTGCGCGAGGCCCTCGTGCGGCACGTGCGCGAGAGCGGCTGGACGCGCCCTGCCGACACCGTGTGGCTCGATGCCGAGCTTCCGCTGGCCGAGGCCGACGAGCGCCTGCTCGATGCCCTCGCCGAGCTCGAGCCCTTCGGCGCCCGCAACGAGGCGCCCACCTTCGGCCTGCTGCGCGCCCGCGTGGTGAAGACGCGCAAGGCTGGGCAGCACCTGTTCGTGCAGCTCGACGACGGCCGCACGGTGCGGGAGCTCCCCTGGTGGGGACGCGCCCAGGAGACGCCGCCGCCGTGGGTCTCGGTGTGCTACGCGCCGCGCCGCGTCGAGCGCGACGGCGTTTGGCGCGTGCAGCTGGCCGTGGACCGGCTGGAGCCGGCCCCCGCGCCCCGCGTCGTCACGCTGCAACGAGCGCCCGCGCCCAGCGCCGCCGCTTTCGTGGATGGCCGCGGCCACGCCGGGCCCATCCCGGACGCCGACACCACGTACGCGCTCGCGCGCAGCGGGCACCCCGGCCGCGTCGTCGGCCCCCTGGAGGCCTTGCCCTCGCAGCCGGGCCACCTCGTGCTGGCGGACCTCCCCGAGGACCTCGCGACGCTGCAGGGCCTCGCGAGCCGGGCGACGCGCGTGACCGTGGCGTGGCCACTGGAGGACGCGCCCGAGCCGGCCCTCACGGCCCAGGCCCTCTTGCAGTGGTACGACGACCTCGTGGCGGCTGCGGGGCAGCCCCTCGGCCGGGTGCTCGCCAGCCGGGGCCCTGGCTACGGGCCGGCCGCCGCCTTTCGGGTGCTGCTGGAGGCCGGCCTGCTCGTGGAGCGCCTGCCCTTCTGGCAGGTGCTCGCCCCACCCGAGGGCCCCATCTCGCTGGCCGCCCTCGCGAGCTTCCGGGAGGCGGCCGAGGCCCGAGCCTTCCGGGCGAGGCTGCGGGCCGCGCCGCTGGCCGAGATCGTGCGGCTCGCCGGCGGCTGAGGCTGCCGCCATGTGCCCTTCTGGAAACGCCTCGTTATCGGCCGCGGCGTGAAGGGTAAGGGGCTAGCAGCCCCGTGCGGCTGGAGGCCCATGGACCACCTCGACTACCTGCCGCAGTCGAACCGGCTCGCCGCCCGCCTGGGGCGCTTCGACCGCGAGCGCGTGGAGTGGCTGAAGGGCTTCCTGCCGCCCGGCCGCACCTACGGCCCCAACGAGAAGGCCTGGCTGTTCGGCATCGAGCACGCAGCCTGGGCCGTCGGGCACCTGCTGCGGGAGGGCTTCGAGCCCACGGCGGCGTTCCAACGGCGCTTCCCCGAGCTGCTCCAGGCGCCGACCCTTGGGGATCCCGACGTGGTGCGGGAGCCGTCCCCAGATCCTTACGGGGAGCCCGTGGCAGGGCCGCAACCGGCCCCGATGCCCCCGACGGGCCTCTCGGTGGAGGGGCTGCTACAGGGGCTGGAGCGGGCCGTCCACGCCGCGTTTCCGGACCGCGTGTGGGTGGCTGCCTGCCTGGGCGGGCTGCGCCGGCAGGCCACGAAGGGCTACATGACGGCTGACCTCGTCGACGTGGACGAGGCCGGGCAGCCGGGGGCCAAGCTGGCCTGCTACATCAGCCGGGAGGCGCTCGCGCGCATCGATATGCGGCTCGCCAAGGAGGGCCTGGCGCTGGCCGAGCTGCTCCCCGTGCTCGTGCGGGGGCGCCTCGAGGTCAGGTTCGGCCGCGTGCAGCTGCAGCTCGAGGACCTCGACCCGGCCTACACCGTCGGTAAGACGCGGCTGTCCCTGGAGCAGGCCTTCGCGCAGCTCGACCGGGAGGGCCTCGCGCGGCTTCAGCTGGCGCTGCCCTGGCCCGAGCTGCCGCTGCGCGTCGGCCTGGTGGCGGGCGCTGACGGCGAGGGCACGCGCGACTTCCGGCGCACGCTGGAGGAGTCCGGCCTGCCCTTCGTCCTCCGGCTGGAGGCCGTGCGGATGCAGGGGGAGGGGCTCGAGGCCGCCCTCGTCGGGGCGCTCGGGCGGCTCGCGGCCCTCGAGGTCGACGTGATCGCCATCGTGCGCGGCGGCGGCGCGGGCGCGGACCTGCACGGCTTCAACGCGCCCGGCCTGGCCAGGGCCGTGTGCACCTGCCGCAGGCCCGTGCTGATCGGGATCGGGCACGACCACGACCGCACCCTGCTCGACATGGTGGCCCGCTCCCAGCGGACTCCGACGGCGGCCGGGCGCCACCTCGTGGACACGGTGGCCGCGGCCGTTCGGGCCCGGGAGCTGCGGCTGCGGGACGCCTTCGGGCGGCTCGCGGCGCGGCTGTCGGCCGACCGGGCCCGCGTGGAGGCGGCCGACCGGGCGCTCGAGGCGGTGCCCGGTCGGCTGGAGCGGCGGGGAGAGGCCCTCGCGGCGACGCGCGCGCGGGTCGAGCACC
>JAYKHR010000139.1:0-25563 GCA_035285125.1 Candidatus Sericytochromatia bacterium
CGTAGTCCTCGTGGCCCGCGAAGGTCCGGACCTCCTGCCCCGTGGCGCGGTCCCAGAGCCGGAAGGCCCGGTCCCCATCGGCCGCGGCCAGCAGCCGCCCGTCCGGGCTGAAGGCGATCCCGCGGGGCCGATCGGGGTCGCCGACGAGCCGCGCCCAACGCGCCTCCTCCCCGTAGCCCTCCACCCGCTTGCCCGCCCCCAGCCGCCACACGTGCGCGGAGCCGTCCATCGCGGCCCCGCCCAGCAGGCTGCCGTCCGGGCTGAAGGCCAGGCCCCGGAAGTCACCCCCGAAGGCGGGGAGGGCCTCGACGCGCGCCCCGGTCCCTGCGTCCCACACCTCGATGGGGCCCTCGTCCGCCAGGGTGGCGACGCGCCCCCCGTCGGCGCTGAACGTGGCCTGCAGGATGCCCGTCTGGAGGGGCTGCGTGGTCGCCAGGGGCTTGCCTGCGGCCACGTCCCAGACCTCGAGGCGGTCACCCGACCAGGCGGCGACCCGCGTGGCGCCCGGCGCCAGCGCGAGGCCGCGGACGCCGGTGGTGGTCGCCAGCGCCTCCGCGGTGCCCGGCTCCCAAGCCCGGAGGGTCCAGTCCTTCCCGGAGCTGACCACACGGGTGCCACCGGGGCCGAAGGCCACGCACCGGACGGCCGCCCGGTGGCCTCCGAAGGCGGGCACCGCCTCGCCCGTCTCCACGTCCCAGACCGCGATCGTCTGGTCATCGCTCGCGGTGGCGAGGCGGCCGCCGTCCGCCGTGAAGCTGACGGCGTTGATCGCCTCGCGGTGGGTGGCCACGGTGCGAAGCAAGCGACCGGTGTCCACGTCCCAGACCTCGAGCCTGTACACCCGCCGCTCGGAGTCATAGCCAACGCTTGCCACCCGCCTGCCGTCCCGGCTGAGGGCCAGGCGGCGCCCGTGTAGCTCGCCTTGGAAGGCCCCCTGCACCTCGCTGGACCCAACCCGGCGCACGGTGACACGGCCGTCAGGCCCCGCGACAGCGAGCCACTCGCCTTGCGGCCCGGACGCGGCGCTCATGCGCCCTTCCTCTTCCTCGAGCAGCCGCCCCGTCTCGAGCGACCACAACCTGATGTGCCCCTCGTCATCCCCACTCACAAGGCGCTTGCCATCCGAGCTGAAGGCCACGTGTTCGACCTCCGGGTGGCTGAGCGCGTGCAGCTGCACCCCCGCCGCAACGTCCCAGACCCGCAGCGTCCCGTCCCAGTCCGCGCTCGCGAGGCGCGCGCCATCCGGGCTGAACGCCACGAGTTGCACCGGCCGCGTGTGGCTGGTAAGGGTGCGGATCGGGGCGGCGGTCGCCACGTCCCAGAGCCTCACGGTGTGGTCCCAGCCCGCCGTCGCGAGCGTGGCGCCGTCCGGGCTGAACGCCACGCCTCCGACGCCGTGCGCATGGCCCACGAAGGCGCGTGTCGCCACGCCTGATGACAGGTCCCAGAGCTTGGCCGTGCCATCCAGGCTCACGCTAGCCAGGCTGCGCCCATCGGGGCTGACCTTCACGTCCAGCACCCGCCCCGTGTGACGCACCATGCCCAGCTTGCCCACAGGCCCGAGCTCGGCGGGGCCAGTGCCCCGCCACGGGCCGTCGCCGGTCAGCCACGGCCCCGTGCAGCCTGCCAGGCAGCACGTCGCAACGACCGGCCACGCGACGGCGGCCCTGAGGGCGGACAGCCAACCCGAGGGCAAATGGCCTGCGACATTCAGGACATTTGTCACCATTCGCGGCGATGGAGTTTTTGATTGGATATCGCGTGGCATGCGCTCCTCGTACCACGAAGAAGTGAAAACCTTCGCACAAAAACCTCCCGAGACATCTCAGCTTATATAGATATCGAACTCACCTGAAAATCTTCCCTGGCGCGCGCGCCGGCGACCCCCGCCACGGAACCTTCCGCGCCGGGCTCCCGTCAACCCGATGGCCCCCATCCGCCCAGCCCCAGCAACCCCCGACCCACGGAGGTCCACCGTGGCCCTGCGCTTCCCTCCCAAGCCCGGCACGTCAGGCGTGGCAGCGGTCCTGCTGGGTGTGCTGCTCAACGCGGTGGCCTCCTGCACGACACCGCTGCAAGACGAGCCCTGGCGCCCCGCGGCAGCGTGCCCCGCCCAGCCGTCGCTCCCCCCCGGGTGGTCGATGCCGGCGAAGGCCAGGAGCGGCTGCCCCTTCGACGACCCGTCCGGGCAGGCGCAGCTGGCGGTGGCCCAGGCCCTGCGCACGGCGGGCCACCCGGCCGACGCGACGCCCTGGCTGCGCAAGGCGCTGGCGCAGGGCAGCAGCGAGGCCCGCGTGGAGCTGGCCAGGCTGCTCCTCGGCGAAGCCTCCCTCGACGAGGGGGCTCTGGCCGAGGCCCGCGGCCTGCTCACGCAGGCCGGCGAGGCGGGGCTGTACGAGGCCTTGTTGCTCCTCGCCGGGACCTACACCGACCCGCCCTCGGGCTCGCCTGACCCGGCCCAGGCGGCTCGCTGGCTCGCCCGGGCCGATGCGGCCGGCTACGCCACCGGGACTTACGAGCTCGGGAAGCTCACCGAGCGCGACTCCCCCCAACAGGCGCTGGAGCTCTACCACAAGGCTGCCAAGCAGGGGCACGGCGGCTCGCGCGGGGCGCTGGCCCTGACGACGGCCGGTCAGCTCAGGCTGGCCTGGATGTACGAGCGGGGAGAGGGCGTGCCGGCAGACCCCTGCGAGACGATCACCTGGTACGTGCGGGCGGCGAGTGGCAAGCCGCCAGCCGAGGAGGCCCTCGCCTGGGTGACGGCCCATGTCGTCAAGGACCCGCTGGCAGCGCGGGGCGCCGCGACCACGAGCGGGGAGGCGGGCCTGACGCAGCTTGTGGCGCAGACGATCGAGTCTTCGTCTCCGGCCTGTGCGACGCAGCTGTACCTCGGCCTGCCCGAGGTGGACGCGGAGGCCGTTCAGGGAGGCCTGAAGCGGATTGGGGCCCGGTACGAGGCGGAAGCCCCAGCCAGGGCTGTCGCCTACTATGGTCAGCTCGCCGACGCGGGGGCAGCGCCCGGCATGCCAGGCCTGGCTCGGCTGTGCGAGGCCGGGCGGGACCAGGCCTGCATGGCAGCCGGGCAGCGCCTGGAGCGTCAGGGCCTGACGGACAGGGCCGACGAGACCTACGAAACGGCGGCGGACCGCGGCCACCAGCCCGCGGCCCAGGCGCTGGGCGCGCTGCGCTGCCGGGAAGGCAGCGACGACGCTTGCCAGACCCTCGGGCGGCAGCAGGAGCAGGCCGGCGACCTGGCTCAGGCCCTGGCCTGGTACGCGGTCGCGGAAAAGCGCGGCCACAAGCCGGCCTTCGTGGCCGTGCGGTCGTTGAAGTGCAAGGCTGGCGACAACGAGGCCTGCCTGAGCCTCGGGGGGTACTTCGAGGGTGCAGGCAACTCGGGTCAGGCCGCGGACTGGTACCGGGTGGCGGCGCAGCGTGGCCACCAACGGGCGGCCGAGGCGCTCGACCAGCTGCGGTGCAGGGCGGGCGAGAACGAGGCCTGCCTGGCGGCCGGCCGCCGCGAGGAGCGGATGGGTGACCGGTTGGACGCCAGCGCCTGGTACCAGATCGCCTCGCGGCGCGGCTACTTGCCCGCCAAGGACGCCCTGGAGCTGATGGCGTGCGAGGCCGGCGACGACGAGGCCTGCATGCGGCTGGGGCGGAGCCTCCAGCACCGGGGGGAGGTGCGACGGCTCGTCGAAGCCTACCAGCCTGCCGTGAAGCGCCTCTACGTCCCCGCGATGCTGGAGCTGGCGACGCTGTATGACCGGAGCGTGGTCTGCTGTGGCGGGGCCACCCAGGCGGGGTCGCTGTACCGGATGGCCGCCAACACCGGGTCGGCGGAGGGGGCCTATCGCCTGGGCATGTGGCTGCCCGCAGGCCACCCGGAGGCCTGCCAGTGGCTCGGCCGGGCGGCCCTGCTTGGCCACGGCCCGGCCTCGCGCGAGGCAGGCTCCCGATGCGCGACGCCATCGGCGCCCCTGACAGGCTCGCCACCGCCACGGGCAGCCCCGGTGGCTCCCAGCGCGACGCCGTGGATCTACCCACCCGTCTGGGAAACGCTGCGCGCCGGGTGGGCGGCCCCCTGACCGCCAGCCTTGAGGCGCACCTGCAGCGCCGTCACCTGCACGGCGCCTCGGGGCATTTGTCTCTTGACTCCCCGGAGCCGCAGACCTTAGCTTGAACGCCACGCCCAAGCCCCGTGGCAGCACCAACGCGCAGTGGGTCGACCCACGCCCTGAGCGAAAAGGGGAAGCCATGCCAAGACTCTCGGCAGCCGTGGCCATCGCATCGCTGGCCTGGGGGGTGACGCATCAGGCCGTGCTCGGAGAGGCCGCCCGCAGCCTCCCCGGCAAGCCCGCGATGGGGGCGCAGCCCTGCCACATCAGGCACGTGGCGAATGCCCTGTGGTGCGTGGCCTACAGCCCGACGGCGCCCGTGGTGGTCGCCGGCGATGCTGCGGGCCGAGCAAGGGTCTTCGAGCTGCCCACGCTGGAGGAACGCCCCCCCATCGGTCGTTCGTATGGTGGCATACAGGCCCTGGCCTTCAGCCACGACGGCAAGCAGCTCGCCACCGGCAGCTTTCGGGTCGTCAGGGTGTGGAACTGGGCGACGAAGGTGCAGCAACACGCCCTTTACGGGCACGCGAAGGGGGTCTGGGGGCTCACCTACAGCCCCGACGACACCGAGCTGGCCTCCGCGGGGCTCGACTCGACCATCCGCCTCTGGCGGCCCGCAACGGGGGAGCCCGTTCCGCCGCCGCAGCTCCGCGGCTTTGGCCGGGGGTGGCTGTTCCACCTCTGGATGGGCGTGATGGGCGACGCGCCACCAACCCTGATGGGCCACGAGGAGGGTGTCGTCGAGGTGGCTTACAGCCCTGACGGGCGGCGCCTCGCCAGCGCGAGCAAGGATGGCACCATTCGGATCTGGGACCTGGCCTCGGGCCAGGTCCTGCAAGTGTTGAGGGCGAATGAGGGCCCGTGGTCCGGCGTGGCCTTCAGCCCCAGTGGCCAGCTCGTTGCCGGCTCAGGCGAGATGGGACGCGTGCTCATCTGGAACGCCACCACCGGCGCACTGACGCGCACCCTCTCAGGACACGACGACGCCGTCACCCGCCTCGCCTTCGGGCGCGACGACAGCCAGCTTGCCAGCGCGAGCCTCGACGGCAACGTCAAGCTCTGGGACGCCTCCAAGGGCGAGGTCCGGCAATCCTTCACGCGGCACACGCAGATGGTGCTCGGCGTCGCCTTCAGCCCGGACGGCAAGCACCTCGCCAGCGCGGGCCAGGATGGCCAGCTGGTGGTCTGGGACACCGAGCCTCAGGCGCCATGCAGGCGGTCAAGGCCCAGGTAGCGCTAGGGGCGCCGTCCAGCTCTCCTGGGCTAGACGCCCTGCCTGGCGGCCCGGCAAGCAACGCGGCTGGGGCGCGGCCTCGGCCGAGCCTGCCCTCACCAGGCACCCTGGAACATACGCCCGGGGTTCCGCGCAGCGTCCAGTTCACGTAAGGCCTCACGGAACCGGTCCTGCGACGCCTGGCGATGGGCCGCGGGTAGCGCCACCTCCACCACCTTCCCGTCGCTGTCGTAGGAGACGCGCATCTCCTCGGGTTCGAGGCCGATCCCGGCCAGGCGCAGCCGGACGGGCCTGCAGTCATTGTCATAGGTCACCTCCAGCGTCTGCTGGCGGTCCATGTGGAGCCTGACCAGCCGCCCCTCGGCGTCGTACTCGCAGTGCCGCAGGCGCCCGCGCGAGTCCTCGAAGGCCGTGACGTTGCCGCGGTCATCGTGCTTGAGGGTCTCCCACAGGGCCTTGCCAGCGCCGCCGGGCGCCGGATGGGTGATGCGCACCACCCGAGGCATGTCAGGCGCGTACGTGAACGTGAGCGTGTTGAAGAACGTGCTCGCTCGCACCAGGCGCCCCTTCGGGTCGTAGGTGTAGCGGTCGCCGCCAGCGGCATCCAGCTTGCCGAGCGCGTTGAAGACCCACAGCACGTCATCGCTCAGTCGTTGCACGATCCACAAAGGCGCACCCGGTTCCTGTCGCAGCAAGAGTTCAACGTGCCTGCGATCCGAGGTGTGATGAGGACGCGTGATCTTGGTGTCGACAACCAGCCGCCGGATCGTGACGGCGCTGCCGTCCCTCTCGGCCACCTCGGACGGGCCATCCTTGTACGACCACTCGAACTCGACGCCATTCGGGTCGACACACTTGGAGACCCGACCGCCGGCCCCCAGCGCCTCATACTCGAAGCGCGTGGCCCCGTGACGGTCCTGAGCGGCGACCAGGCGATGCGTGCCTCCATCCTCGTAGCCATAGCGAGAGACCCCCTGCGTCGGGTGCGTGACCTCGATGAGCTCGTCGCGTTCGTTGTAGCGGTAGGTCACGCGCACCTGGCGTTCATCTTCCACGGCGCTGACCCTGCCCGCGGCATCGAGGGTGAAGCGCAGCGCATGGCCGAAGCGGTCTGCCCACGCGACGGCGCGCCGGTCGTCAGACCACGTGAGCCGGTCGGCGTTGCCGTTGCTGTCGCTCGAGCCGACCAGGCGGCCGGCCTCGTCGTACCAGACCCGCTCCCGGAAGGGCCCTCGCTCCTCGTAACCGCTGTCAGTCCGCACCAGCAGCTCCGGATAAGCCCTCGTGCAGCACCACACGTCGCAGTCGTGCCGCAGCGTCAGCCGTTTCAGCTGGGCCCCGGGCTTCAGGTCCCTGGACGGCACGTGCGCCTGCAGCCGTCGCCACTCGGCGTTGCGAAAGGCGCGATCCCGCAGCAGCCGCCGGCGGTGGCTCGCCTCCTCTTCCGGACCCGGCGAGCGACCGTCAAAGGCCGCCCGGGTCAGCCGCTCGACCACCTCGGCCAGCTCCTTGGGGGCCATCGGGGGCGGGGCATAGGCGTACCGGGCCACGGCGCAGCAGGCCGGGGAAGGGCTGCCGTACTGGGGCAAGGCAAGATCGTTGGCGATGCTGTCACCCCCGAAGGCCGTCACGCGGACCCCCCCGTCAGGCTCGACCTCGAGCCGGGTGTCGAGCAACGACCCCCAGTTGGCCCCGAAGTGCCCGCTGCGCCCCATCGTGTGCTGGTAGGTCCGCTGGAGCCTCATCTCCCGGACGCCGGGCCGACGCAGGTCCAGCTCGGTCCAGATGGCGTCACCCGTGTGCTCCACCACGGTGGCCTCTGCCGAGGCCGGGCCACAGGCGAGCAGGAGGCCCCCTGACGCCAGCAGCAGGCTGCAGAGCTTGAGGCCCAAGCGCCGGGGCAGCGTCTGGGCTCGCTCATCCTGCGCACCCGCCGCCCCGCCTGGGCGCCTGCTCAAGACCGGGCAGGGGCGCCCAAGGCCACGGATGTCGAAGAATGCCACCATCGTCTCGCGGGCTCCCCTGCTGTGCCACCCCCACACGCGGGTATCGTCCCCCGTTCGGCCCCACCCACCACGGGACATGTGTCCTGACCTTGCGGGGGCGGCGCGCGGCGCCCTGAGCCCAGTTGACGCCTCCAGGCGCCACCGCAGGGCCTGGGGGCGCCCGGAGGCAGCCGTCAGGGCAGGGACGCGGGCCAGCCCGGCGGGCGCCGGGCCGCGTCCCAGAGGGAGACGGTGCCATCATGCGCGCTCGTCGCGACCCAACGCCCCCCGGGGTCGTACGCCAGGTCGGTGAGCGAGGCGTGTCGGCCTTGGTAGGCCCGCAGCCTCGCGCCGCTGGCCACGTCCCAGAGCGCGAGCGTGGTGTCGGCCACGCTCGCGAGCGAGCGCCCGTCCGGGCTGAACGCCAGGCCCGCGATCCGGCTCCCGATGCCCTGCATGACCCTGATCGGCTGGCCGGTGGCGCCGTCCCAGAGGCGGATCGTCCCATCGTCACCGGCGCTCGCCAGGCAGCGACCATCCGGGCTGAAGGCCAGGGCCGCCACGCGGTCGAGGTGGCCTGCCAGGATCCTCGGCCCGGCTAGCTGCCAGGCGCCGTCGCGTGGCGTCAGCTCCCAGAGCCTGAGGTCGTTGCCCGAGCCAGCGGTCGCGAGGCGCATGCCGCCAGGGTGAAATGCCAGCACGCGGTCCTCGCAGCCTCGCTCCGCCGCGACGCGCGCCCGACGGCTGCCCGTCACGTGCCAGAGCTGCAGCCGCCGGCCCTCGAGCGTCGCGACGAGGTTGCCGTCCGGGCTGAACTCGAACGTGGAGGAAAACCAGTCCCTGCCCTTGAAGGTGTACACCTTGCGGCCGTGCGAGGCATCCCAAAGCTCCAGGCGCGCGTGGCTGAGCGTGGCGAGTCGCGCGTCGTCACGGCTGAACGCCGCGGCCTCGAAGGGCTCCCCGGGGTGCGAGGCGGCCGTGAACAGCTGCCGCGCCTCGCCTGAGGTCAGGCCCCAGGCCCTGAGCGCCCGATCCTGGCCGACCCCCACGAGCGCCTTGCCATCTTTGGCGAAGCGCAGGGCACACAGGGGGGCCGGCGCCTGAAACACGCGCACCGGTGAGTCGCTGACCGCCACCTCTTCACCCCCCGGCCAGCCCGGCGGGCGCACGTGCCCCCCCAACGACGCGACGTCCCACACCAGCGCCCGCCGATCCGTTCCCCCGGTGACCACTCGACGGCCATCGGGGCCGAAGGCCACGCACAGGCCCTGATCCAGGTGGCCCTCCAATGCCCCCAACGGCCTCCCGGTGGGAAGCGCCCAGAGCCGCAGGTGGTGATCCTCTCCCACGCTGGCAAGCCACCGCCCGTCGGGGCTGACGGCCAGCCCCGTCACGGTGCCGCGGTGCCCCTCGAGGCGGCCTCGCAGGTGGCCGGAGGCCGCCTCTCGGATCTCGATGTTGAAGCCCTCACCGCCGGAGACCAGGTAGCGCCCGTCGGGGCTGTAGGCCACCGCACGCTTGAAATCCAGGACGGGGATGGGGGGCCGTGCCGCCTCACCCGTGGCCACCGCGAGCACCTCCAGCACCGTGTTGGAGCCCGCCACCGCAAGCTCCTTCCCGCCAGGGCTGAACGCCAGGCTCTCCACCCGCGTCATGGAGAGCGCCAGGAGCCCCTCGCCGGCCAGGGAGAACTCCCTGCGCCACCGCGGCTCGCCCGTCGTCAGCTCCCACAGCGCCAGGGCCCCCGAGCCCCCGCCCGCCAGGTGCCGGCCGTCCGGGCTGAACGCCACGCCGCCAACCACGTCCCCGTGGCCTTCGAGGGCCAGCAACGCGCCCTCGCTGGCGGCAGCGGCCCCGGGCGTGGCCCAAGAGGCCAGGCACACCAGCCACGCGGGCCACGCCCGCCACAGGGCCAGGGGCCACCGCGTCGCCCGGTGCCAGGCTCGGATCCGATGAACCGGACAGCGCTCTACCGTCACAACCCGCCCCCCTCGTGGCACTGTGGCATGGCAGGCATCACGGGGACGCCCCACCCCGACCTCATCGCCCGCGCCCACCTGACGCGGCCGTGGCGCCACCCACCTCCCACAGGATGACCTCGCCCCCATCGTCCAAGCTGGCGAGCAGCCTGCCGTCCGGGCAGAAGGCGAGGTCCTGGATGCCAGCTCGGTGCCCCCTCAGCGCCAGCACCTGGCGGCCCGTGGGCACGTCCCAGACCACGACCAGCCCGTCCCGCCCGCCCGTGGCAAGGCGACGCCCGACCGGGCTGAACGCGACCACGTCCACCACGCCGGCCTTCCACCGGAGGCTGCGCACCTGGCGCTCGCGAGCGAAATCCCAGACCTGCACCTCGCCCTCGTCCGCCTTGAACTCCTCCGCGGCGACGGCCAAGGTGTGGCCGTCCGGGCTGAAGGCCACGTCGTTGCAGCGCATCGAACCCCCAAGCTGGGGGCCTCGCCTGTTGCTGGCAAGGTCCCAGGCTTGCAGCTGCAGGCCCCCCAAGACCAGCATCCTCCCGGTCCGGCTGTAGGCCATCGAGTACACGGTTTGCACGCCAGAGACGGCCACCTTGCGCAGCATCCTGCCCGTTGCCGCGTCCCACTCCTGGAACTCCTCGCCGGCGCCTCCCGTCGCCAGGCGCCGACCATCCGGGCTGAAGGCCAGGCTCCAGAGCCCCTCCTCGCGGCCCGGCCTCGCCCACGCCGTCCGGCCAGTCGGCTCGTTCCAGACCTGGAGGCTCCCCTGCCACGTCGCAGCGGCCAGCCGCCGGCCATCGGGGCTGAAGGCCATCCCTCGCACCTGGCCCGCACGGCCCTGGCGGGTGCCGAGCAGCGCGCCCGTGGTCGGCGACCACAGCTTCACCGCCCCATCCGTGCCGCCCGTGGCGAGGCGGCGCCCGTCCGGGCTGAACGCGAGGGCCTCGACGCCCCCGACGTGAGGGCGGTCCTGGCGCGGGCGCACCTCCCGGCCGCTGGAGACCTCCCAGATCCGCGGCGCCTCCACCTCGCTGACGCTCGCCACCTGGCGACCACCGGGGCTGAAGGCCACCGCGGTCGGCGCGGCCAGGCAGCCCGAGATGGCCCGCACCAGCTTGCCCTTCGCCACGTCCCAGAGCCTCAGCGTGCGATCCCGGCAGCCTCCCAGCAGCAACGCGCCATCGGGGCTGAAGGCCAGGCCCGTCAGGTCCGCCTCGTGGCCCTCGAAGGCACGCACCTGTTCGCCCGTGGCCACGCGCCAGAGCCACAACGCCTTGCCGCTCAGGGTGGCGAGGTGCGTGCCATCCGGGCTGAAGCCCACCGCCGTGACCTCGGCGAGGTGGCCCTCCAGGGTCCGCACCGGCTCCCGGGACGCAAGGTCCCACAGCTTCACGGTCTCGTCGTCGCTGGCGCTCGCGAGCAGCCTCCCGTCCGGGCTGAAGGCCAGCCACCGCACCCGATCCGTGTGGCCCGCGAGGGTGCCCAGGAGGCGCCCCGTTCGGGCATCCCGAAGCTTGATGGGGTGGTCGCTGACGTCATAGACGTCCGAGTTGCACGCTGCGGCCAGCACCGCCCCGTCAGGGCTGAAGGCCACCGCCTCGATGCGGCAGCCAGGCTCCACCGTGGCCTGCCGCTGGGCGCCGGTTGTGACCTCCCAGACGCGGAGGGCGCCGTCCTCGCCCCCGGCCGCGAGGCACGAGCCCCCAGCACCGAAGGCCAGGTTCGACGCCAGACGGGGGCCAGCCACCGTGCGCACGACCCGCCCGGAGGCCACCTCCCACAGGCGCCAGGCCCCGCCCCCGGCGGTGGCCAGGTGACGCCCATCCGGGCTGTACGTCAGCGCGTGGAACCCGGCCGGGTAGCCAGCCAGCCGCAGCTTCAAGCGCCCCTCGTCCGGGGGCCTGACACCAGCCCCGGCAGGCGGGGGAGAGGCCCAGGCCCCGGTCACCAGTGCCAGCACCAGGCCGAGGCCCAGCAGCGCCCCAGGCGCCGAAGGCCCGCCAGCGCCGGGGTCGCTGCCCCAAGACGTTCCTGTGCGTCGCGTCACCCGCCCTCCCTCTCCGTGCGCTGGTCCCGCCAAGGGGGTCCCATCCTTCGCTACACCCCACCGTCGCCCTGAAGCTCTCGCACCAGCGCCCCGGTGCCAGCGTCCCAGAGCCGCAGGCGACCATCCTCGGCAGCGGTGACCAGCAGGCGACCGTCCGCCGAGAGGGCCATGGCCGTCAGCAGGGCCGGGTGGCCGAGGGGTTCACAGCGCGGCCTGGCGGTCTCGGCGTCGAGCAGCAGAACAAGAGGCGGTGAGGTTACCGCCACCGCTATCAGGCCTCGCGGGCCCGCCACGAAGCGCTGCGCGGCGGCCAAGGGCAGCCGCACCAGCTCGCGGGGCGCCCCCCCCCGCAGGGGCAGGCGCCGGAGGGCCAGGGGCTCGGCGTGCACCAGGGCCAGCACGGACGACCCATCGGGCGCGATCGTGAGCTCCGTGTTGCGGCGGGACACCGTGCCCGCCTCGCAGGCCAGGCAGCCCGTGGCGAGGTCCCATGCCTCCAGCACGCCGGCCTCGGTCACGAGGACGACGGTCCCCCCATCGGGACTCAGCAGCGCATCCGACAGGCGCCGCCCCCCTTGAGGCGCCCAGGCCAGCACGCCCTCGCCACCCTCGACGCCCCAGGCCCGGATGGCCCCGTCTGGCGCGACGCCGACCACCGTCTCGCCGTCGGGCGTGAAGGCGACGTGCCGCACGGCGACCTTGTGCCCGTGCAGGATCTGGCGTGCCTGACCATCCTCGACCCCCCACAGGCGAACGACCAGCCGACAGGCGCTCGCGAGCGTCAGGCCGTCAGGCGAGAAGGCCAGCGCGGCGGGCGCAGCCGTGTGGCCCCGCAGGGCGTGTCGCGGCCGCCCCGTCGCCAGGTCCCAGAGCAGCAACTCGCCCCCCGCTGCACCGCTGGCGAGCCAACGTCCGTCCGGGCTCAGGGCCAGCAGGTCGGTGCGATGGGCCTTCGTTGCGTCTGCCGCGGCCCAAGGCCTGGCGCTGGGTGGCGCCGTCCAGGGCCACAGCGTGACGCCGCCCCGGGCATCGGCGCTCAGCAGCAGGCGGCCGTCCGGGCTGAAGGCAACGCTGGCCGGGGGGGTGGGCTGCCAGATTGTCCGTGGGGGGCGTGCGCCGTCACAGTCCCACCCCCTGAGCGTGCCATCCTTGCTCGCGCTGACGAGCGAGGCGCCGTCGGGGGCAAACGCCAGGCCGGTGACTGGCCCCGCGTGCCACCCCAGCACCCGGGTGCGGGTCCCGCTGGCAGGCTGCCACAGGCCCACGGTGTGGTCGTCGCTGGCGCTGGCGAGCACCGAGCCGTCAGGGCTGAAGGCCAGGTCGTTCACGGCGCCCCGGTGGCCCGCCAGCACCCGGGGGGCCTCGCCGCCCACCGTGTTCCAGAGCCGCACCGCGCCGTCCGCACCACCCGTCGCCAGCCAGCGGCCGTCCGGGCTGATGGCAAGTGCGCCCAAGCCCCCCTCGTGGGTGCCGACCGGTTTGCCCCCGGCCAGGGCCGAGAGGTCGTGCAGCCACAGGGAGCCATCGGCGCAGCCACAGGCGAGCAGCGCCCCGTCCGGGGTGGCGGCGAGGGCCCGCACCGGGCTCCGGTGTGGGGGCAGGCGCCGAAGCCGCTGCCCGGACACCACCTCCCAGGCCTCGACGGCCGGGCCCGCACCGGCAAACAGGCCGTGGCCACCGGCCACCACCAGGCTGCGACCAGGCCTGCCCTCACAGGCCAGGCTCTCCAGCTCCTGGCCACCTGGCAACGCCCACCTGCGGATGGTGGGGCCGGCCCCTGCAGCGGCCAGCCACTTGCCGTCCGGGCAGACGGCCAGCCGCGCCACGCCGTGGTCCACCTGCCCGAGCGGGCGAGCGGGCGGGTCCGGCTCGACCGCCAGCAGCATCAACTCACCGCGCTGACCGCGCACCACCAGGTGGCTGCCATCCGGGCTGAAGGCCAGGCTGGTGAACCACCCGTGGTGCTTGATCGGCTCGCGCAGCGGCCTGACCTCGGCCAGGTCCCAGAGCAGGAGGCTGCCGTCGTCACCGCTGATCCAGGCGAAGGTCTTGCCATCGGGCGCCAGCGCGAGCGCGGTCGGGTAAATGTCGAGGGCACAGGTGCGGACGCGCGCCCCGGCGAGCGGGTCCCAGACCACCACCTCGCGCCATCCGCAGGAGACGGCCGCGAGCCGGCCATCCGCCAGCCGGCTGAAGGCCAGGCGGCCCCGGGCCTCGGTGGCGACCACCTGCAGGGATGCCCCGGTGGCGGCATCCCACAGCTGCAGCGTGCCATCCTCGCTCGTCGTCGCCAGCACGGCACCATCCGGGCCGAAGGCAAGGTCCGTGATGGCATCCTCGTGGCCTCGCAGCACGAGCTCCTCGCGTCCGGTCTCCGCGCACCAGATCGTCACCAGGCCATCGTCCCCCCCGCTCGCCAGCCGGCCGGACGGACCGCAAGCGAGCCGCCGGAGCTCCCCCTCGTGGGCCTGCCACGACCGCGGCGCAGCGTCGGTCGCCGTCGGCCAGACCCAGAGGCGCCCCCTGGCATCGCCGGCGGCCAACCACGCGCGGTCTGGGCCGAAGGCCGTCGCGCTGACTGGCTGGCGGCCTTGCCCCAGGCGTCGAAGCCGATCGCCGGTGGCAACGTCCCGCAGATACACGGCGCCGCGGTCATCGGGATCGGCCACCCAGGCGCCGTCCAGGCTGAAGCAGAAGCTGGGCCGATGCAGGAGAGAGGGTGACATCGCGTGTCGCCTCGGCAGGGGAGCCCAGGTTAAATCCCCGGCCAGACAGGGCGCAGCACGTGACAGATGTCCCTGACCTCAAGGCCTGGGGCCACTCGTTCGGCCGCGGCCGCAAGGCGCCAGCAGTTTGAGAGAACCTTGAGCTCCACCCGAGGCCAAGCTGAGCAGCCACCGGCAAGCTCGGGTTGTGGTGAACGACGTGCGCGGCCTGTCGCAAGGAGTTCGCCGTTCCCCTCCTCTCCCCTTCATGAAAGGCGAACCCTCACCTTGCCCAAGCACATCACCCCGTTCCTGGCTGCCCTGCTCGGGGCCTCGCTGTCCCTCGGCTGCAGCCATGCCAGCTGGGGCTCAGCCACCGTCGAGCACGCCATCGCCCCAGCTGGCGGCACGGTGGGCTCTCACCTGCAGCCCGGCCCTCAACGCCTGACCGCCGAGGAGCAGGCGCTGCTACGCCAGGCTGCGCAGCTGGCAACGAGGAAGCCCGGCAAGTAGCCGGCAGCGGCGAGGCTGCTGGCGCGTCCCCTCCGGGGGCAAGCTCGACCACGCCCCCACCCGTCAGGCAACGGACCTCCCTAGCCGACGTCAGGGTGTGGCCCCGAGGCTGCCCCCGGCCCGGGGCGCCACGCCCCGCCCGCCTCACCGGGAGACCACCGGCCACGACCACACCGCGCCCGCCGAGGTCCCGGCCACGAGGCGGTCGCCAGAGGCCGTGAACACCAGCGCCCGCACCTCTCCCTTGGTCGCGAGCTCCCCATCGACCACGGCCCCGTCGCGCACGCGCGCCAGGCGCCAGCCACCACCAGCCAGGCCGATGGCCAGGTGGGACCCCGAGGGCGAGAGCGCCAGGGCCGTGGGGGCCTGTGGCAGGCCTGCCACCACGGTGTTGCAGTACCCGTTGTGGGTGTGCCAGACCTGCACGGCGCCCGGCCCGCCGAGCCCGGCCACCGCCGTGCCGCCCGCGTCCGTGGCCAGCGGCGACCGCGCCGCCACAGGCCTCGGGATCACGACGCCCGCGCGGTTCCGGGGGAAGGGCAGCACACGGATGGCCCCATCCGGTCGCACGCCCGCCAGCATCAGCCCATCCTGGCTGGCCACCACGTGGCCGGGCAGCACGCCCCTCAGCTCGCGGACCTCGACAGGCCCCTCCCGCCGGCGATCTTCCCAGCGCCACCACCGGACCCCGTCACTCGCCGACACGCTGGTGAGCAGGCATGGCACGTGCCCCACGGTCCAGACGGCCTCGGGCGTCCCGGTGAAGGCCGGCAGGTCCTGGCGCGCGTTGCCGAAGCCGTAGCACCAGCGCGAGTAGGCCCCCTCAAGGCCGGCCAGGACCAGGTCCCCGGCTCCGCAGTAGCCGACCAGCTGGCCCCCGGGGGCATCCAGGACCTCCACCAACGCCGGCCGCACCGTGCCCGCTGCCCCGAGGCGCCAGAGCCGCACGGTGCCGTCCTCGCCAAGCGAGGCGATCGTGCCGTAGGGGCTCGCCGCCAGCCCCCGGACGGCGCCCGCGTGCCCCTGCGGCAGGTGCACGGCGTTGGCGTCTCCGCCTGACGCCGCAGGGCGTTCCCCGGCCTGCAGGCAGGACACCACCTCGGCTGCGGTCCAGCGATCGCCCGGCGACCAGGCCAGGCACCCACCAACGGCCGCGTCCCAGGGGGGCGGCAGGCACGAGAGGGGCTCGGCACCCTCCTGCACCCTGTTCTTGTCCTGCAAGAGGGGGGGGAACCCCATCAGCACCTCGAAGGCGAGGAGGCCCCACATGTAGACGTCGCTGGCGGGGCCAAACGTCCCCCAGCCCTGCTCCGGGAGCCGCAGCCCGCGCGCGGCTCGCACGGCGTCATCGTCGGGTCGCGGGCCAGCCAGCCTCACGCCCTGGGCGTCGGCCTTCACGTGGTCCGCCACCACGGCCAGGTGGGCCCGGCCAGCCCCATGCCAGACAGCGAGGGCCTCGACCACGGGCAGCAGCCAGGCCCTGGCCTCGTCGAGCGGCAGGGGCCCGCTCGTCGCCGCGAGCCTGCCCGCCAGGGTCCCCGCGATCACGCCCACCACCCCGGTGGCGCAGACACCACCCGCCCGAGGCCGCCCCTGGCTGGCCCGCGGGCCTCAGGGCACGGCCAGGGTCGCCCGTCACACACGGCCAGGCCCCGGGAGGCCGCTGCCGAGCTCACGGCGCCGCCTTGCCGGGAGGGCTCAGGGGCCCCCGCAGGCGCAGCACCCCGTCCACCCCACAGCTGGCGAGCGCAGCGCTGTCCGGGCTGAAGGCCACGCCATAGACCGGGTGAGCGCCGTCGCGAAAGGCCTCGAGCGGCCGCCACGTGCCAGGGTGCCAGAGCCTCACCGTGCCATCCTCGCTGGCGCTGGCGAGGCGCTGGCCGTCGGGGCTGAAGGCGACGTCCCACACCGTCCCCGCATGGCCCGTCAGCGAGCGCAGGGGCTGGCCCGAGGCCACCTCCCAGACGGTCAGCAGGCAGCTTGCCGGCTCGGCAGCCGGCCGCCATGTTGGGGCCAGCCGCCGGGTGCCAGCGACGAGGTGCCGCCCGTCGGGGCTGAACGCCAGGCTGGCAACCCCGCTCGGGCCCGCCTCGAGGGCTCGCTCTGCAGCCCCTGTGGCTGCGTTCCGCAGCCTGATGGCGCCACCGGTCGTGGCGCTGGCCACGGTCTTGCCGTCGGGGCTGAAGGCCACGCGGGCCAGGGGGCCATCCGGGCTCGGCACGGACCAGAGCCGGTCACCTGTCCGGGCGCTCCACAGCGCGAGGGTCCCGTCCCGGCTCCCGCTGAGGATCTGCCCCCCATCAGGGCTCACGGCCAGACAGCCGACCCCCGCCGTGGGCCCGGCAAGGGTGGTGATCCCTGCGCCGGTCTCGGCATCCCAGAGCCTCATGGTCTGGTCGGCGCTCCCGCTGACCAGCCAGTCGCCCCCGGGGCTGAACGCCACGGCCTCCACCGGCCCCGTGTGCCCGATCAGGGTCCGCACGGGCTGGCCGTTGGTCGCCTGCCACACCTTCACCGTCCCGTCATCGCTCGCGCCCGCCACCTGCTTGAGGGCAGGGTGGAAGGCCACGCCGTTGAGGGCCCGCAACTGTTGAGGAAGGCTCAGCCGCAGGCCGTCGCGCGCCGACCCGAGGCCCCTGGCCGCGGAGGCAGGAGGCAACCCCGCGCAGGGCGCGGACACCGCCACGGCCCTGCCGGGTGCGGGGCGGCTCTCCCCCGGCCGCACGGCCTCGAGGACCACCTCTCGAGGCGCCTCGAACACCGGGGGCAGCCGCGTGAGCACGGCCTGGCCCAGGGGCGCGCCAAGGGCGTCGACGGCCGTGATCGTCAGGGGTGGCCGCGCGTTCCCCTCGGAGAGCGGGAGCTTGACGAGTTGCGGGGCCATCGAGGCCGGGACCGGCACGGCCATCACCCGGGCCTGGCCCCCAAGGTCCTGATACTGCACCGTGATCGCGCGGATCGGGCGAAAGGCGGGGCGTGCGAAGGAGGCCAGCAGCCACCTGGCAACATCGACGTCCTTCAGGCTGCCCCAACCCACGACGGCCACGAAGCCGCCCAGCAAGGCGGGAGCCACCAACGGGAAGGCATTGCTCCGATCCAGCGTGGCCCAGGCGCCGAACCCCAGGCCCACGGCCGTCCCCCCCACGATCAAGGGGGTCGCGGCCTGCGCCTGCGCTTGAAGCTGCCCCTCCTGCAGCGTCGTCCGCCGCGGCGACGCCTTGACGTGCACGCCTTCGCTGTCGGCCCGCGCCTCGCACGCCACCTCCTGCGTGGCGAGCAGCCCCAACGCCTGGGTGGTCGCGCAACCGCTCAGGCCCGTGGGGACAGCGGCGAGGAGGCCGAACACCAAGCCAACGGGGCGCCTCGGTCTGGCAGGGTGCATCCGTCCGGTCCTCCGCTCGGTCACAGGAATCACCCTTGCCGTGCCCCACCCGCGCCGCCCCCAAACGGGACAAATGCCACCAAAGGGTCACGGCCGCAGCCGGCGCCCCGCCGCCTGACGGCCCACCCTCAGCCCGAGGCCGCGTCACGGCGGCAGGCGAAGCAGCCGCACCCCCGCGGGCACGAGGGCCACGGCCGCGACCTCGTCGGTCGCCGCGAGGCCGTCCACCAACCCGGTGTCGGCGCCTGGCGCCCAGGGTGGCCGCAGCGGTGGCGGCGCCGCCAGCACCTGCCCGCCGTCCACCACGCGCCACCCCCAGAGCCCGCCCGCGCGGTCCCGGGCCAGCAGCAGCCGGCCATCGGGGGTGAAGGCAAGCGCGGTGATGGCCTCCGACGCCCGCGCCTCCCAGGCCAGCCGCCACCCACCGGTCACCCAGCACGCGATCCCCCCCTCGGCATCCCCCGACGCCAGCCGGCCACCGCCCCGGTCGTACCCGAGCGCCGTCACCTCGGCCCGGTGCGCTTCCAGAGTCCCCAGCGCCTCGTCCTGCGCCAGGGAGCCCAGCACGACGCTGCCACGGTCCGGGGCCAGCAGCACCCCCACCGCGGCCTGCCCGCCCCCGGGCGCCAGCGCAAGCGCGGTGGGCCCCTGCGGCCCCAGGAGCCAGGCGCCCGCCACCTCCCCGGTCGCCACCTCCCAGCCCACCACGACGTGCGCGCCGCCTGGCGTGGCCATCAGCGCGCCGAGGTGCTCGCCCCGGGCGCAGCAGGCCAGCCGCCGCGGAGCGCCTGCCAGCCGGTGCTGCCGGCAGGCTTGCAGCCGCGGCTGGCGCAGCCCACTGCCCGCGTCGTATACCGTCACCAACTCGATCCGCTCGGAGCAACTCGCGACCCAGCGCCCGGTCGGGTCCAGCACGGGCTGACGGGTCGGCTCGCTCGGCCGCAGGGTCCAGGCCGAGGCCAGGCCGCCCGCCACGGCCTCACGCACCACGACGTGGCCGCCAGCCTCCAGGGCCACGAGGCGGCCATCCGCCGCAAACGCGAGGCCCTCGCAGGCCAGCCTGCCCGACACCGAAGGCCGGAAGCCGGGGGGCTCGAGGCGCCAGCACGTGGCCTCGCCCTGCGCAGCATCCCAGGCGACGGCCACGAGCATCGGGCCATGCCAGCCCACGGCAAGGCGCTGGCCGGCCGGAAGGGCGATCGAGGCCTCCAGGACGCCATGGCCGTCCCACACGTCGACCGTCGTGCGGGTGGCCAGGGCCACGTGGCGCCCGTCCAGGGCGTGGGCGACGGCTTGCACGACCCTGCCAGGCGGGTAGCGGGAGGTCAGCGGGTGCGGGCGGTCCTCGAGGTCGTACGCCTCGATCCAACCGCCGGCCGTGGCCACCACCCAGTGGCTGCCCCGCGCCGTCGCGCCTGCGGCCGTCACGTCACCCTCCACCTCGAGCTGCGCGAGGCAGGCCCCGGATGCCGCGTCCAGCAGTCGCAGCTCCCGGCCCATCCGCACGAAGACGCCTCCCCCGTCGGTGGTGAAGCCGGCAGCCTCCCCGGGCGGCAGCACCAGGGGAGCGCCCGGCGCGACCCCCGCCAGCCACAGCAGCCCCCCGGCGCGGCACAGCCAGCGCTGACCACCCGGCGCAAGGGCCCACACCACGGCGCCTTCCGGCAGCGGCACGGCCTGCACGGCGGCCGTCCCCGCCCCCAGGCTCCGGACGTGCAGGGCCCCCTCTGCCTGCCACCCCACCCACGCCCCATCGGCAGAGACCATCAGCTCTGCTGGGTCCGGGGCCGGAAAAGGCCTGAAGGCGCCGGCTCGCCGCAGCGCCCACCCCCCGTCACCACTCCAGACCCAGGGATGGGTGCGGACCAGGGGAGCCCGGGCCCGCCCGGCCGGCTCCACGTCGAGGGTGCGCTCCAGCTCGCCGGCGGGGAGCCGCCAGGCCTCCAGCACCCCTCCGAGGCGAGACACCCACAGCGTCCCGTCCCCCCCCACTGCGGCCAGCCCGGTGATCGGGGCGCCCCCGGGCAGGCGACGCGCGTCGCCCCCCAGCGGCCAGACGACCAGCACCTCGCCGTCCGCGATCGCCAGCCACCGGCCAGCCGGGTCCAACGCCAGCCGGGGGTGCCGCTCGGCCACGGTGGGGCCATCGAGCCATCGGCCCGACGGGCGCTCCAGCACCCTGACGCCCCCGGCCTCGGACCACATCGCCAGCCAGCGCCCATCGGCGCTGCCGACGACGGGGTAGACCGGCCCCTCGCCAGCTTCGAAGGCCTCGATGACGGCCTGCTCGGCCAGGCACCACCGCCAGACCGCGCCGCCCCGCGAGCCCGCGTAAAGCGACCGCCCGTCAGGGGCATACACCAGCGTCAGGGGCAGGCTGCCTGCCTGCCACAGGTGGGCGATGCGCGAGCCGCTCGCCACGTCCCAGACGTGGATGGCCCCATCCAGACAGCCGGCGGCCAGGGTGCTGCCATCCGGGGAGAAGGCCAGGCCGAAGGCGAAGTCCGTGCCACCTTCGAGGACGGCCTGCCTGGCGAGGGTGCCCGTGGACCAGAGCTCCACGTCTCCGCCCTGGCCCCGCACCGCCAGCAGGCCCCCGTCAGGCGAGACCTTCATGTCGTGGACCTCGCCCTCCGGGCGGTCCAGGCAGCCCTCACAGGCCCCATCCTCGGGGCGCCAGGCCAGCACCTCGTGGTGGCCTGCCGTGAAGAGGCGAGAGCCGTCAGGCACCACGGCAAACGCGTGCAGGCAGCCCCCGGGCACCTCGGCCTCAAGCAGGGCCGGCAATTCGGACACGGCCACCAGCCGCACTTCACCGGTGTCCTCGCCCACCACGAGGTGGCGGCCATCCGGCGTGAACGCCAGGGCCGTGGCCCGCCCGCAGGGCGAGGCAAGCTCCAGCTGGACCCCGTCAGCCAGGCGGTGGACGAGCACCCCCCCGGCCAGCAGGGCCGTTGCCAGCAGCCGGCCACACGGGGAGAACGAGAGCAGCGAGACGTCCTGGCCCCGGAAGGCCAGGACGCAGGCCCCACCATAGGTTCGCCAGACGCGCACGGCACCGGCCGCGACCAGGGCAGCCAGCAGCGCGCCGTCGGCGCTCAGCGCGAGGGGCCCCAGCCTGGCCTTCAGGCGCTCCACCACGAGGCGCGGCTTCAGGCCGGGCAGCTCCAGCACCTGGATGGCCCCCTCGGCCGCACAGGCCAGGACCCCGCCATCGGCGCTGAAGGCCACGGCCAGCCCGTCCGGAGGCGCAGCCAGCGGCAGGGGCACCACGCCGCCAGCGGCGCCGAGGGCCACCAGCTGCCAGGCCGGCTCCTGGTGACAAAGCACCCAGGGCGCTGCGCCGCCGAGGGCCTGCGGCACCCCGGGGAGGGGCGGCAGGCCTGTGTGGCCGTCGTCGAGCGGCGTCGCCCAGCGGGTGACGGCCCCATCCGCCTGCACCGCAAGCAGGTGCCCTGGCGCGCCGAAGCCCACGAAGCGAACGCCCGGGCAGGACACCACCTGCCCCAGCGTCAAGGCACCCTCGCAGGCACCGTGCCAGCACCGCAGCGCGCCGTCCTGCCCGAGCGAGACCAGGTCACCGGCCTGCGTCCCGACAGCCAGGGCGAGCACCGGCCCCGCGTGACCCTGGCTCAGCTCGCCCAGCGTGGCCCCCGCGGCCGGGGGGGGACCTCCCCTGCCGGGCGCGAGCGCCTGCAGGACGGCCGCCGAGGACCAACGCGCCAGGGGGGACCAGGCCAGGCAGCCAGCCAGCACGGTGTCCCAGGGCGCAGGCAGCGCCGCCACCGCCTGGGCCAGCCTGGCAGCACCCGGCCAGGCCGGGGAAGAGCCAGAGGCCACCATCCCGCGCCCCGTGAGCACCTCGCAGGCGAGCAGCCCCCACGCCAGGACGTCGCTGGGCTGCCCCAGCCAGCCCGAGGGCGCCTCAGGCAGGAGGAGGCCACGCCGGGCCAGCCAGGCAGGGGCCTCGGCAAGCGCCACGGCCCCTCCCAGGCGCACCTGCCCTGCCTCGCGGGCCACGTTGTCGCTCCAGACGCCCAGGTGCGCCTCGCCGCGGGCATGCAGCCAGGCCAGGGCCTCGGCCACCGGCACCAGCCAGGCCCTGGCCTCCGCCAACGGCAGCGGCCCCTGGGCTGCCTCGAGCCTGGCCGCGAGGGTCCCCGCCCCCCAATGCCGGAAGGCGCCGCCGGGGTCGTTCACCCCCTCAAGCCCGCCAGCGGCCACGCAGCGATGGCGCCCCGCGTGCAGCCCCTGGCCGCCAGCCCAGGCCCGTCAGCTTGGCTCAGGGCGACACGGGCAGCGGAGAGGCCTCGGGCCCCCGCGTGGCCGCGCTCAGCCGGCCTTGGCATGGGAGCCCCTGGGCTCGTCGGAGCCCTTGATGGAGCCCAGCGGGTGGGCCTTCGCCACCACGGCCGCCAGGCCGAAGTGCTGCACCGCCGCGATGACGTCGTCCAGCCGCTTGTAGACGGCAGGGGCCTCGTCGATGGGGGCATGGGAGGCGTTGAGCATGACATCCATCGCCGCCAGCTCGGCGTCGACCTCACCTTGATCGAGCAGGTGCTTGGCGTCGCGACGGCTGATCCGGCGGCCGGCGCCGTGGTTGATCGAGTAGAACGAGGCCGCCGCCCCCTCGAGCCCGACCTGGATCGCGCTCCAGTCGCCCATGGAGCCCGGCGTGATGACGGGGTGCCCGGTGGCCTCCCACCGCGTGCCCGCAATCAAGGGGTGGCCGGCCGGCAAGGCACGCGTGGTGCCCTTGCGGTGGACAAGCTTGAGGTCACCTTGCGCGTCCGGCTCCCACTGCGCCAGGTTGTGGCTGATCTCATAGAGCAGGCCGACGTTGGCCTGCGGCAGCACGGCCTCGACGGCCTCCTTGACGACCCGCGCCATCAGCAGCCTGTTCGCCAGCGCGTAGTTCGCGCCGGCAGCCAGGAACCGGAAGTAGCGGTGCGCCAGCGCCGAGCCGACGGGCGCATGCACGAGCTCCCGGTCGGCATACGGCTCCCGGTGGGTGTCGTTGTAGGCCCTGAACTCCCGGAAGGCCCACTCGCCGAGCCCGTGGCCGAACCCCCGGGAGCCGGAGTGCAGCATCACCGCCAGCTGGCCCTCGAAGAGCCCCCAGGCCTCCGCGATGGACCGCAGCGCGGGGTCCGCGGCAAGCTCGATGGCCTGCAGCTCGATGAAGTGGTTGCCGCCCCCCAGAGAGCCCAGCTGCCGGACGCCGCGCAGGGCGCGCTCGGGCACCTCCTCCAGGGTGAAGGGCTGGGGCGCCCCCACCGACGGCACGGCGTGGCACGAGCGCTCACACCGATCGACCCAGCCGGTCGGGATGGCCCTCCGCTTGGCCAGCGCGACGGCTCCCCGGTTGAGGACGTCCTCGAAGAACTCGTCGGTGACCTTCACGCCGGGGATCCGAGGCCGCTCCTCGACGCCGCAGATGCCGCGATCGATGGCGTCGATGACGGCCCGTCGCCTCAGCTTGTCGCGCACCGCCTCGGCCGGCACGTCCGTGAGGTACAGCGCCATGCCGCAGCCGATGTCGTAGCCCACGGGCCCCGGGATGACGCGCTCCGCCGACACCACCACGGAGCCGACGGGCGCGCCATAGCCGTGCTGACAGTCCGGCATCAGGCACAGGTGCTCCACCCCCGGCACCTGGAGGGTGTTGCGGGCCTGCTGGTAGACCCCGTGATCCAGCTCGGCGGCCAGGGCCTCGCCCAGGAACATCCGCACCCGTTCCTGGGTGCCGGGCAGGGTGTCGAACGACGTCGGCATGGGTCCAGGTCCCTCCCGGGCGACCCGCGGCCACCCTGGTGGCTTGCATCCCCCAAAGCGGTCCCAGCGCCACGGGACATGTGTCCCGAGTTTTGCCGACGTGGGCCCCGCCCCTCAGCCCTCCACCAGCGTCAGCTCGAACCGCACATTCGCACCGCCCATGTACCGGATGAAGGCGTCGTAGTCGCGCACGTTGAGGCAGCCGGAGGACGAGGGGCCGCCCGACGCCGAGCCAGGGTGCAGCCGGATCAGGGAGCTGGTGCTCGGCGAGGTGACCTCGGCGCCCGTGTAGCGGCCGTCGCGGTTGCGGTCGCGCGCCACCGCGACGGTCATGTCGCCGTCCAGGTCGCGCACGATGAAGGCGTTGCGCCACTTGGCGTCCCTCCAGCGGGGCGTCATCGCGTAGCTGCCGGGCACCAGCATCGCCGACCCCGAGGTGCTCCGCGTGCTCGGCCGCGTCGTGCCCGAGAAGACGCGCATCTCGCCGTTGGGCTTGAGCACCACGAAGTGGTCCTCCCAGCCCTTGGTGGGGCGGTTGCCCGTGCGGATGGCGAGCACCGTCGGCTGCCCGTTGCGGAACACCGTCCCGCCACGGGAGCGCACGACGTCGACGGCGTGCTGCCACGTCAGCGAGGCGAGGGGCCCGACGGCCAGGGGCCCGGCCGGCCGCGTGGCGGGCTGGGGCTGCGGCCGGGGGGCGGGCGCCGCGGGGGGCGGGGCCACGGGCTGAGCGGCCGCCGGGGGGAGGGCCTGGGCCAGCGGCAGATCCGGCAGCTGCCAGGCGCCGGGGGTGGCCGCAGGCGACTGCCAGGCGGCAGGCGCCGGGACGGGGGGCAGCGGGGCCACGGCCGGCTGCCAGGCGGCAGGGACCGGGGCAGGGGGCGGCGGGGCCGCGGGCGCCTGCCAGGCGGCAGGGACCGGGGCAGGGGGCGGCGGGGCCGCGGGCGGCTGCCAGGCGGCAGGGACCGGGACGGGGGGCAGCGGGGCCGCGGGCGGCTGCCAGGCGGCAGGCGCCGGGACGGAGGGCAGCGGGGCCGCGGGCGGCTGCCAGGCGGCAGGCGCCGGGACGGGGGGCAACGGGGCCGCGGGCGGCTGCCACAATGGGGCTGGCGTGGGGGCGGACGGCACCCAGGCGTCGCCGGTCCAGGCCGGTTGGCTGCTCGCCGGCACCCCCGGCACCGCGGCGAACTGCCGCTGGTAAGTGGCCAGCCTGCTGGCGGCGGCGTCGGCCAAGGAGCCCCACGTCATCGCAACCCTCCCACGCCCGCCCCACCCCCCGGGCGCGGCGGCCTCCCAGCCCCCGACCGGGGGCAAACTCCGTGGGAGTTATCCGGTCCGGTGCTTCGGGGCTTGTCTGGCTTAACGCAAAGCACACCAGAGGTTAACAAGCCTTTTGGTCAAGGAGCCTGAGCCTGGCCAGCAGCCACGGCACGAGCATTGCACTCGCCTGGCGGGCCAGCACCGGGCTTGGCCCTCAGCCCCGGGGCAGCAGGCCCACGTTCACGCACGACCACCGAGAGCGAGCCTGGTGCAAGAGGCCTACGCCTCCCGTGCCCCGGCCCGACGCAGCAGCGAATGGCCCTACCCCACACCGGCGCGATCAGCCCTCCAGCCAGCCCCGCAACGCCGCCTCGTCCGCCAGCTTGAACACCGCCCCTACCAGATCCTCCAGGCGCGCCACCGGCTGGGCCTCCACCAGCGCCACCGTCGATGGCGACAGCGACCCGAGCTTGGCCTCCAGCACCCGCAGGCACAGCCTCTGCGCGGCCTCGCGGTGGCCCGCCTCAAGGCCTTCCCGACGGCCCTCCTGACGGCCCTCCTGACGGCC
>JAYKHR010000140.1:0-3485 GCA_035285125.1 Candidatus Sericytochromatia bacterium
TGCCACCGGACCTGGCGAAGCGGCTGCCGCGCTATCCCCTGCCCGTGCTCAGGCTGGCCCGGCTCGCCGTGGCCGCCCAGGCGCAGGGCCAGGGTGTCGGGGGAGCTCTGGTCTACGCCGTGTTTCAGCTGGCTCTCGCCCAGGCAGATGCCGTAGGCTGCGTGGGCGTGCTGGTGGACGCCAAGCCGCAGGCCATAGGCTGGTATGCCCGCTATGGCTTCACGGAGCTGCCAGTGCTGTCTGGCGGGGCGGCGGCACGTCCAAAACCGACGGCGATGTTCCTCCCGCTGAGCGCCGTGCGGGCGGCAAGCCCCACTGAGGGTTGAGGAGACCCGTTATCCCCGAAAAGCCCTCAAAGGCCACTCGAACCTGGGCGCACATTTGAACGCCATCGCGATGGCGTTCCGGTTCAACGTCTGACGGAACTCTCGCTCACGCGGTGAGGCACCCGGCAGGGTCGGATATGCCCGTGAGCATCCGGGGACGAGAGCAGGCGCGCTTGCGTCTGAGGATGCCGTGGCGTCGAGCGCTCCCTCCTACGGCCGCCGCGGCCGGCGCATCCACCGCCTTTCCCCCGCACAGGGCCCCAATGTTCAGCCTGCGGGGCGCCCTCGGCGCGGGCCTCGGGTTGGGGCTGAACGCCGCCACCTTCATTCCCGGCGCCATCGCCTGGGAGTTATCCTCCGGGCAGGCGTCTTCCCCTGCCCACCCCTAGCCAGCCAGGAGCCCGATGCAGCACCTGACCTTCGGCCCTGGCGAGCGCAACCGAGGCGACCAACTGGCAGGGCGCGACCACGGCACCCTGCGAGCACCACCCCTTGACCGATTGGTCAAAAAAGGCTATCGTCGCCTCATGAACCGCCCCCGGCAATTCGATGCGCAAGAAGCCCGCGCCGTCTTGACGGCCATGTTCACCGCCCACGGCTATGGCGGCACGTCCCTGGCGATGCTGACCAACGCCATCGGGCTGGGCAAGCAGAGCCTGTACAACGCCTTCGGCGACAAGCAGGCTCTGTACCTGCAAGCCTTGGATGCGACGGCGGCCCGACAGGCCTTCGCCAGAGCCCAAGCCGCGCAGGCCCCTGACGGACGGGCTGCCCTCGCAGGCCTGCTATCCGACTTCGTGGCGAGGTGCCAGCATCCGGATCCCGCCGTGAACAATTGCATCTTCTCGGCCGGACTGCTGGAGGGAATCGAGGAGCCGGCGATCGCCGAACGCCTGCGTCAGGGTTGGCAGGGGATGAAGGAGTTGTTCCAGGAGCTGATCACCCGCGGACAGGCCGATGGCTCAATCCGCCAGAACGTGGACCCGGAGACGGCGGCTCGGCTAATGATGGTGGTGATCAGCGGGCTGCGGGTGACGGGCCGCGCCATCCCCGACAAACGGGACCTCGATGCCGTGGTGCACCTGGCGCTGGGGGTGCTGGACCCTCCGTGACCGGGTCATTCCCCTGCTCCGGGTTACCCGGTTCCCCCTGCAAGGGCGCAGGCTGCGCCCGTTTTTTTCCCCTATTTTTGACCAACCATTCCAATAACCCCCCTCCCGGCCATCGCCGGCCCCGAAAGGAACCCGCCGTGACCCAACCCACTCGACCGTCCCCCGTCGACCCCTCTCGCCCGCTGGTGGGGCAGGGCGACCAGGCCTCACCAGGCTCCGTGCTGATGACGCCGACGAAGCTCGGCAAGCTACACCTCGAGAACCGCATCGTCATGGCGCCGATGACCCGCAGCCGCGCAGACGCGGCGGGCCTGGTCGGCGAGCTGACCGTGCAGTACTACACCCAACGCGCGACGGCGGGGCTCATCGTCACCGAGGCGACCAACATTTCCGCGGAGGCCCAGGGCTACCCGATGACGCCCGGCATCTGGAGCGCCGACCAGGTCGAGGCGTGGAGGAAGGTCACGAGCGCGGTGCACGCCGCCGGTGGCAGCATCGTGATGCAGCTCTGGCACGCCGGACGCGTCGGCCACTCGGCCGTGCGCGGCGGCCGGCTGCCCGTGGCGCCTTCGGCGATCGGCATCGAGGGCCAGCAGCACTTCACCCCGGCCGGCCTGAAGGACTACGAGGTCCCCCGGGCGCTGACCACGGAGGAGGTTCGCGCGACCATCGACGAGTACGAGCGCGGTGCCTGCAACGCCAGGGCCGCGGGGTTCGATGGCGTCGAGCTGCACGCCGCGTTCGGCTACCTGCCCCACCAGTTCCTCGTGGACGCCGCGAACCATCGCACCGATGAGTTCGGCGGCAGCATCGAGCACCGCGCGCGCTTCGTCCTCGAGGTCCTGGAACGCCTCGTGGGCGTCTGGGGGGAGGGCAGGGTCGGCATCCGCCTTTCCCCGACGCTGGCCTACAACGGCATGGTCGACTCGGATCCGCTCGCGACCTTCTCGTACCTCATCGAGAAGCTGAACGCGATGCCGCTCGCCTACTTGCACCTGATGCGCGCCACGCCGGACGCAGCGCGCTTCCCGTCCTGGCCGGTCGACACGATCGCGACGTTCGGCGAGCGCTATCAAGGCCCCCTGCTCGTCAACGGCGGCTACGACCGCGACGCCGCCGAAGAAGCCGTTGCGAGCGGCGCAGCCCTCGCCGTGTCGTTCGGTACCCCCTTCGTCGCCAACCCCGACCTCGTGAAGCGGTTCGAGCGCGGTGCGCCACTGGCCCCGGCGGATCGCGACACCCTTTACCACGGGGGGGAGAAGGGCTACGTCGACTACCCGGCCCTCGAAAGCGAGGCGCCGGCAGCCCCAAAGGGCTACTGGCTCGTGCAGGCGACGGTCGTCGATCAGGATCAGTTCGGGAAGTACACCGCCGTCGCGGGGCCGGTCATCGCCTCGTACGGGGGTCGCGTGCTCGCCCGGGGCCTGGCTGCCGAGGTCGTGGAGGGGTCGGTGCCACGGCGCCCCTTCTTCATCGAGTTCCCGAGCTACGCGGTGGCTCGCGCTTGCTTCCATTCGGCGGGCTACCAGGAGGCCATCGCCCTGCGTGCCGGCGCAGCGCACTTCGACATCGTGATTGTGGAGGGTACAAGCACGGGCCAGTAGGCGTCTGGCCACACACCCATATCGCGCGATTGGGCGTGTTTCAGCAGACCCCGGAGCCATTTCCCAAGGGTGTGGAACGGCCTCAACTCGACGACAGCCGTTCCTCGATCCGGGCCACAATCGCCTTGATCTCCACGTATCCCCGCAGCGCCAGCGCTAGGGACTCGAGGCGCACGTCGCCTTCCTCGGGGTAATCGTGCGTCAGGGTGTTGCGAACCTCGCGCAGCCGGTCCCACACTTCGACGCTCTCGAGGATCCGGAGTTGCTCGAGGCGGTGCAAGATGTCCAGCATCGTCACGTCGTCCGACTCCAACTCGCGCCAGTGCCGGAGCGCCAATCGGAAGAACTTACGGCCCACCTTGTCCTGGATCTTCAGGTAGTTGAACAGGAAGCTGTTGACGATGCGCTGGTGGCTGTAGTCGGCCAGCCACGACGCTTCTATG
>JAYKHR010000141.1:0-3231 GCA_035285125.1 Candidatus Sericytochromatia bacterium
CCCGCCTCGTCCATGAGCGGCGCGTCGACCAGGGCGGCGAGGCCGGACACCAGCGTCCAGGCCATCGCGAGGTCTGCCTCGGCCTCGGGCGTCAGCTGGCGCCGCTCCCAGAGCCAGAGCCGCTCGAGGCGGTCCAGCACGGCGTCGAGCCGCCCCGCGAGCGTCTCGGTGGGGTGGAACAGCTCGTCGGCGCGGCGCTCCACGGCACGCAGGACGATCGCCAGCTGCCCCACCGAGGCCACCTTCCGGGCCACGTCCGCCTCGTAGGCGACCGCCGCCGAGAGCGCCTTCTCGCCGTGCGAGGCGAGGGCGAGCCCCGCGATGAAGAGCACGGGGGCGACGGCGATGCCGCCCAGCACGGCGCTGCCTGCCGCCATCCCCCCGCCGCCGGAGGCGAGCGAGCCACCCCCGAGCAGGGCCAGCGTCGCGTTGCTGGCCGCGGCGCCCTGCAGCGTGCCGATCGCCACGCCGCTGGCCGTCGTGCCGAAGGCCGCCACGCCGCCTCCGACGCCCGCCGACAGCGCGGCGCCTGCCAGCGTCCCCTTCGCGGCGCCTTTCAGCGTCACGAGGGCCGCGTTGCCAGCCTGCTCGAACGTGGCCACGGCCTGGCCGTCGAGCCGGGGCAGGTTGGGGTGGGCGGTCTGGCGGTGCTTGGCCGAGACGGAGGCCCCGAAGCGCCGCATGACCTTCGCGAAGCGCCTCAGCGTGCGGCCCGTCACCTGGAGCCGCAGCGCCCCGAGCGCCTCGACCTGGCCCAGCGTGCGCCGCCGGGTGGCCTCGAAGGCCTCGACGCTCGCCCCATGGCGGCGCCTGGCGGCCTCGACGCGCCGCTCGGCCTCCGCCATGTCGCACACGCCGGCCACGCTGGCCACCGCGCCAGCGCCGGCCAGGCCGCCGGCGACGCTCCAGAGCAGGATGGGGATGAGGGGGACCGGCATATACGACACCTCCTGGGCTGGTGGGGGGGGACGGGATTCAAACTCTGATGGTGGGGGGGGCCGGGACTCGCGCTCAGATCTCGACGTGCTCGCCCTGGCGGGCGCGGTGGAACTGGGCGAGCTCCCCGAGCGGGCTCCGGCCGAGCACGCCGACGAGGCTGCCGAGGGCGGCCTCCACGGCCCCCCGGTCGCCCCGGTCCGCGGCGCGGTCGAGCTCCGCCAGCAGGCCCTCGAGGACGCGGTCGCGCTGGTCGAAGGTGCGCTGCACGGCGGTGGCCAGCACCTCGCTGTCGGCCTGGATCCTGGCCACCTCGACGCGGGCGCGTGCCTCGATCGCGGTGCGCCGCGTGTGCTCCGCCTCGCGCGTCTTGAGGTAGTCCGTCGCGGCCTCGACGAGGTCCTTGCCGGCGGTGAAGAGGTTTGCGACGGCGTTGAGGCGCTGCGCCACGAGCTGAGGCGCCACCTGGGGGGACAGGGCGGCAGGCTCGACGCGGACGAGGGCTTGCTGGGGGCGGGGCGCAGCCATGGTGGACCTCCTTCTCGGGGGGACGCGGGGCTATCGTGGCACGTTGTTGGTGTCGAAAATCGACACAAAGTTTTGCGGAGCGCTCAGGTCAGGGTCGCAGTGAAGCCGAGCCCCCCGCCGCCGCGCGCCGACAGCGACTGGCCGGCCACCGAGCCGCGCAGCCAGCGCCCGGCGACGGCCGTGGCGAGCCACTGCAGCCAGGGGTGGCGCAGGCAGGCCGCCAGCGCGAGGATCACCAGGGTGGCGACGAGGTCACGGGTGGCGGTCATGGGGCACCTCCAGGTCGATTCACAGGACTCTTCTGTTCTATCACATATATGCCTCCTGGAAAATAAATTTATACGTACAAAATAAAAAATCTTGGAAAAAGTTTTCAGGCGCTCAGCCCTTGAGCCCCGAACCCGGCGCGGGAAGGCGATCCTGGGCCTGATCGGGGCCTGGGCTGGAGGCGGCGTGGCGATTGGCGCCCAGGGCCAGCGCGGCTGGCCGGGCTCCCGTGGCCGTCGCTACGCCCCGGCCGCCTGCCGCGCGGCCCCTCAGGCGCTGGGCGGGGCGTAGGTGGCGGCCGCGCGTCGGGCCTCTCTGGCCACCAGCTCGCGCAGCTCCGGCGGGTCCACCACCTCGCAGTCGCCGCCGTGGCGCAGCACGTCCCGCAGGAACCAGAACGAGCTCGTCACCTCGCGCTTGACGGTCAGGATGCGCTGGCCGGTGCGGAAGTCTTCCTCGAGGGCGTGGTGCACGTCGTCGGGGCGGCGCATGTAGGTGTGGGCGAGGGAGCCCGTCAGGCGCAGCGTCGCCGTCAGGCTGGCGAGCCCCTCGGCCCACGTGACGCTGGCCGGGGCGGGGGCCGTGTGCTCGACCTCGAGCGCGTCGGGCGAGGGCGCCCCCTCGTCTCCGTCGCCGCCGAGGGGCTGGGCGGCCGTCACGCGGTCGAGCCGGAGCACCCAGTTGTCTCGCAGGGGCTTGATCTCGCGGTTGCCCTTCTGCTCGAGCGCGCGGACCTCCAGGTAGGATCGCCGCTCCTCGGGCCGGATGCGGGCGTGCACGACCGTCAGCTCGCGCTCCTCCCCGAGCCGGTTGCGGTAGCGCAGCAGGAACGGCAGCCGCGCCGCGATCCAGCGCTCGAGCTCCCGCCGGGAGGGGCTCTCCAGCGCCTCCAGCTGGCTCCGCAGCCCCTCGTGCAGGCCCGGGGGCGCCGCGCCGCGCTGCGTCAGCAGGGTCAGGAGGGTCCGGGCATCCTCGGTGCGCCCATCTTCGGCCAGCGCGGAGACGGCCAGCTGCAGCGCGCGCAGGGTGGCGGCGTCCAGCCGCATGGGGGCCAGCTCTCCCGTCGCGACGGCCGCGACCAGCGCGGACGGGTTGCCCCGCTTGCCCCAGCGGAAGCCCCACTCGAGCGCCAGCTCGGCCAGCCGCTCGTCGGCGCCCTCGGGCAGCGACAGCGTCAGGGGCCGCTTGGGCCGGCTGTCGGCCGGGTGCGGCGCGGCGTCGCTCGCCTCGTCCTCTACCGGGTGTTCACGCTTGCGCGGCATGGGCCCCCTGCCTTCAATTTATGACAAACCATGTTTATCAGCGGAATTGGGGTGGGGCAAGGGGGCGGGCCGTGGCCCGGTGGGGGGGCGGTCCCTCGGGCTCCCCGCCCAGGTCCGGGCCGCAGGGGACCGACCTCTGCCCGGTAGCGCCCCACCAGGCATCCCGCCCGCTCAGCCGAGCCCACCCCCCTCAGTTCCCGCCACCCGCGCCGTGCTCGGCCTTCCCCCCCAACTTCTG
>JAYKHR010000142.1:0-3310 GCA_035285125.1 Candidatus Sericytochromatia bacterium
TCACCCCCACCGCCACCCTCCTCGCAGGCTGGGTCGAGACCCAGGTCCTCGCCAGCCAGCCAGACCCCGCCGCCGCCCTCGACCGCCTCACGCCAGAGGCCGCCAGGCAGGCCGACGAGGCCGCCCGCGCTGCCCTCTCGGCCGAGGCCCTCGCAGGCGCGGCCTGGCGACCCGACAAGCTTGCGGCAGCCGCCAACGCCGCCGGTGAGCAAAACCAGGCCCTCGCCGCCGCCCTGCAGGAGGTCAGGCGCCTCATGACCCTCGCGGGTGTGGATGCTTGCGCCCCGGGTGGCCTGGCGAGGCAGACGCCGCTGCAGCTGCCCATCGCCGTGGCTGCCACCAAGGCGGGGGACATCTTCGTGGCCAGCGGCTCGGTGGGAGGCATCACCCGGATCGCCGCGGCCGACGGGCGCATGAGCTTCAACGCCGGGGCCTGCGTGAGGCTGGGGACGGACGAGGTCACCACGCCCCCCTTCGAGCAGCTCGTGGCTGCCCCCGACGGCTGGCTCTATGCGGGCAGCCGCAACGGCCGGGGCGTCTGGCGCCTGCAGCCGCCGGACGGCGCCCCCGAGCCGTGGCTGGGGGGGGGCGAGGTGGTTGCGGCCCCGGGGGTTGCCAGGCGCGACGTCAAGCTCCACGCCGTGACCGACGTGGCGGCTGCCCCGGACGGCGGCCTGTGGGTGTCCGACCAGCCGAAGCAGTCCGCACCGGGGGCACGCCTGCTGCGCATCGACGCCAGCGGCTCGGTGGTGGCCGTGTGGCGCAACGGCCTCGTGGCGGCCACGGAGGGAGGGGACGCCCTGTTGCCAGAAGGGCGCATCGTGGCCCTCGCCGCAGGCCCTGACGGCACCCTTTGGGGCCTGCAGAGGAGCGCGACGCTGAAGGTCTGGCGGCGAAAACCCGGCGACGAGGCGTTCAGGTCGTTCGAGGTCGACACCGTGAAGGACCTCGACTTCCGCTACTGCCGGCTGCTCGCGATGCCAGACGGCAGCGTGCTGATGAGCGCGTCGGACTCGGGGCGGAGCCGGAGCCACAAGGTGCTCCGGATCGGCCCCGACGGCAGCGTGGCGACCTACGCCGGCGTGGGCCCGATCGGGTATGACACGGAGCCGCCCACCCTGGCGACCGCTCACTTCAACCGGCCCTCCGGGATGGCCCTCGACGCGCAGGGCCGCGTCCTTGTGGCTGACTACGGCAACGCCCAGCTCCGGCGCATCGACAGCCAGCAGAACCGGGTGGAGGCGATCGCCGGAGGCCGCGACACCAACGAGGTCGTGGCCCTCCAGGCAGGCCTGAACCTGCCCGCCGGCGTGGCCTTCACGCCAGATGGCCAGCTCCTGGTCACGGAGGTGGGGGGCAACGCCCTGCGGCGCCTGGAAGGCGACACCCTGAGGCGCATCGCCGGCGGGATGGGGGGCGTAGCCGGGAACGGCGGCCCGACCTCGGCGGATCGCCTGGGCAACCCCACGGCGCTGGCCTGCACCGGCGACCATGCCTTCCTGGTCGAGCTCTTCGGGCCGCGGCTGCGCCGGCTCGATCTGCGCACGAACGTCATCGAGACCCTGACGGGCACCCACCTCAACGCAGACCGCGACGCGCTCCAGCCGGACGCCAGGCCGAGCGAGGTGGCCTGGACCTCGATCGCCGCCCTCACCATCGACGCGAAGGGCCGCCCGATCTTCGCGGCGGTCGCCCCCAGCGCCCCCAAGCGGGCCATCATCTGGCGGCTGGAGGACGGGAAGCTCACACGCCTGGTGGGTTCCGAGCGCAACGACGCACCACCGGCGGCGGACGGGGCGAGCGCCCTCGACGCGACCCTGGGCCTGGTGGGCGGCCTCACCTACGATGCCCGCGGCAACCTCTATTTCGCCGAGGCCACGCAGGGCATCGTCTGGCGCCTCGACCCCGCCGGCACGCTCCACAAGGTGGCTGGCCGGGGCCAGGTTGAGACGCTGCTCCGCATCGTCGACGGCCAGGCTGCGGCCGAGGCCGACGTGCCCCGCGAGGAGGCGACGTTGCTGATGCCCATTGGGCTGGCCGCCGATCCTGCCGGCAACGTCTACGTCGCGGAGCTCGGGACGCGGGGCCTCGCCGTGTTTGCCGACTCGATGGAAATCGACCTTGGGGCGGTGCTCGGAGAGGGCGTCCAGGTCCCCGAGCTCCGCGGGCGCCTGCGCAAGCTCACGCCAGAGGGACGGGCCATCACGCTTGCGGGCACGGGCTCACCGGCAGCCCCCGGGGGGGTGATGAACCCCGTGTCGGTGGCGGTGGACCCCAAGACCGGCCGCGTGGTGTTCGTCGATTTCGGCACTGGCCAGGTGAAGGAAGTGGTGGGCGGGCAAGCCCAGGGCCGATGAGCGCCGCTGCGAAGGGACCAGGCGTGCGCCACCCGGGTATGTGAGGCCCCAGGGAGCCGCAAGCGATGAAGAACCTGCCAGTGGGAACACGTCGGTCTCACACCGCCATCCTGGCGGCCCTCGCCGCGGGCCTGCTCGCCTGCACGCCCGCCAGCCGCCCGGCCCCCGGAGCCCCCCCCAGGCCGCCGAGCGCCCGCGCCACCCGCGTGACGGACGCCGCGCTCGCCGCCCAGCTGCGCCGGGAGGGCGGCAGCCGCGTGGCCTCAGAGGGCGCCAGCCTGCTCGGCCTCGATGGCGCCACCGTCATCCGCGTGCCCCCGAGCGGCCTCGTCCGCGTCGCCCCCAAGGGTCAGCTCATCGGCCCCGACGGTGGCTCCCTCATCGGCGTCGACGGCGGCTCTCTCATCGGCGTCGACGGCGGCTCTCTCATCGGCGTCGATGGCGGCTCCCTCATCGGCGTCGATGGCGGCTCCCTCATCGGCGTCGATGGCGGCTCCCTCATCGGCGTCGACGGCGGCTCCCTCATCGGCGTCGACGGCGGCACCCTGACGGGCCGCGTCGAGCTGCCCGCGGGCCTCGTCGGCCCCCGCGCCGGCTACCGCCTCGCCACCCCCACCGCCCCCGCAGCCAACGTGCGCGTCTACGTCCGGGACGCCCGCGGCCGCTTCTTCGTCGGCCCCGACGGCAGGCTCCTCAGCGCCGTCACCAACCAGGACGGCGTCGTCACCTTCCCGGGCTACCGCGTCGCCCGCGGCCTCTCGCTCCACGTCCCCCTCGACGCCACCGACGGCGTGCTCAGAGGCTTCGCCGGCCTGCGGCCCCGCACCCAGCCCGCGGGCGTCCCCGTCCCCGTCACCCCCACCGCCACCCTCCTCGCAGGCTGGGTCGAGACCCAGGTCCTCGCCAGCCAGCCAGACCCCGCCGCCGCCCTCGACCGCCTCACGCCAGAGGCC
>JAYKHR010000143.1:0-4066 GCA_035285125.1 Candidatus Sericytochromatia bacterium
GGCGGATCTCATGCCCCGAGTAGCCTGGCCCGACCTGCACCCGCTGGCCGACCCAACGCAGGTTCACCGCCTCCTCGCCCGAGGCCCCGGGGCGCACGAAGGTGACATCGAAGGGATCACGGCCGAACCGGCTGTCGGCGAGGCGGCGCTCGAAGACCTGCCGCAGCCCCTCGAGCAGGGGCTGCATGCGCAGCACGCGCACCAGGGCAGCCGCGTTGCCCGGGAACAGCGCGTGAGGGTGCCCCTGCATCGCCCCGCAGCGGTGCGCGTAGCGGGCGAAGAGCTGGTCCAGCGGGACCTGCGCCGTGAACTCGGGCAGCTTCCGCTCCGTGAGCTCCCACCGCATCCACTGCAGGATCGCCCGACAGCCCTCCTCGTCGGCGCACACCACCTCCCGCAGGCGAGCCCGCTCCAGGTCCGCCCAGACGTAGCCGTGGGGCACGTTCTCGGCATCCACGGCCACCCACCAGCCGAAGCCCCCGCGGTGCGTCCGCGCGAGGCGGTACATCCAGTAGTCGTGCGTCCGCACCTCGGCCATCAGCGTGCCACAGTTGGTCCGGTCGTAGAGATCCTCCAGCAGCGGGATGTCCGCCTGAATCAAGGGGCGCACGCGGAACGGAGAGAGGATGGGCTCGAGCACGTCCCGGCCCACCCGCAAGGAGGCATAGCGCGGCGAGGGCGCGGCATAGGTGAAGCCGAAGTTCGTGTACACGCGGGCCTCGCCGTACACGTAGACGTAGGCGTAGGCGCGCTCCTGCGCAACCTCCAGCCAGTGGCCGATGAGGCGCCTGGCGTGCCCCTCCATCCGCCGCTCGGGGTGGGTCCCGACCAGCGACAACTCGCCAACCTCGAGCTCGGCCTCACCGAAGTAGTGGTGGTGGGGCAGCAGCGAGGCGCTCGAGACGATCTCCCCCTCCCCGTCCACCAGGTACGCGTGGTCCGTGGGGGCGAGGTCAGGCCGCTCGCGGTAGGCGTGCACGGACGTCTGTCCCTCGGCCTGGCCCGCGATGCGCTGACTGAAGGCGAGCAGCTTGGCCCAGTCTTCGTCCGAGGCGGGATGGGTCAACGTCAACGTGGACATGAGGCTCCCTCTGCGCGGGTGGAACCCCCGATTCTACGCAGGCCGGGGTGTCGGGTCAACCCGTGAGGCCCACGCCATCAGCCGGCAGCGAGCCCGTCCCGAGCAATCTTGCGGATCCAATCGAGGTCCTGCTTCAACGCCACCTCGAGCTCCGTGAGGGTCACCGTCGTGGCCTTGGCTGCAGCCAGCGAGAGGAACAGCCCGTGCGTGGCGAGATCCTCGAGCGCCAGGCAGGGCCCCGGCCCGGCGAACGGGGAGGGCTGGCTGGTGCGGGGGTCGCGCTTCTCGGCCCCCACCCGGGCCAGGAGCCTGCCCTTGTCCGCGCCCGCGAGAGCCTCGGCCTTGAGCGCGTGGGCCACCTCCGGCTCGAGGCCCAGGGTCTCGACGTCGAGCTGACGCGCCAGCTCGAGGCGACGGCGCGTCTCGGCGACGGTCACGCCCCCCTCGAGGATGGCGCCAAGCAGGGACGCCCGGTGATCGGCGTGGGGAAGCTGGTTCACGAGGATCGCGTGGGAGGGAGTCAGGGTGTCGAACACCCCGGCGTCCCGCGCCTCGCGCCACGCGGCGAGCACGTCAGGCGCCAGGTTGAGCAGCCGCGTGCGCATGTGGACGTAGTCGCGGGACTTGCCGATCTTCTCGCCGAGGCCCTCCTCCGTCCAGCCATAGCGCTGCTTGAGCTGGACGAGGTACTCGGCCTCCTCGAGCGGTGTGAGGTCCGCGCGCTGAAGGTTCTCCAGCAACGCCAGGACCGCGACCTCGTCCTCCCCGTAGTCGCGGACGATGGCGGGCACCGTGTCGAGCCCGGCCAGGCGCGCCGCGCGCCACCGGCGCTCGCCGCACACCAGCCTGTAGCGAACGGGGTCGTCGCCCTCGACGTCCCGCCGCGCGATCACGATGACGGGCTGGATCACGCCGTGAGCCTTGATGCTGGCAGCCAGCTCGGCGAGCGCGCCCTCGTCCATCGTCTGGCGGGGCTGGCCGGGCAGGGGCCCGATCTGCTCCAGCGGCAGCTGGGGCAGGGGCGTGCCGCGTAGCTGCTTGCGGCTGGAGGCCAGGGCGTCGAAGGCCTTGAGGGAGGTGCCTGCGCCCGTCATCAGCAGACCTCCGCCAGGGCGGCTACGGCGGGAGGCTCCGCCAGCCCGTGCCCGCGGGCCGCGGCCTCCCGGTCGCAGACGGCCCGGGCCCGGTCCCCAGAAATATAGAAAGCCCCGTCCGCATACGCGGCCTGCATCATGTTGAAGGCCAGCGTGCACACGCGGCGCGGGATGCCGCGGCTGGCGACGTACAGCGCCTCGATCGCATCGGGCGCGAAGAGCGGCGCCCCGCCCCAGCCTGCAACCTGCAGCCGGAACTCGATGAGGTCCGCAACCTCCTGTCGGTTGAGCGGGTCGAGCGTGGAGGTCGTGAAGATGCGGCTCTCGATCTCGGGGTGCCGGGCGAGGTTGAGGCGCAGGGCCTCCTGGCCCACCAGGACCACTGAGATGGACTTCTCGTCCATCGCCGAGAAGTTGTTGATCTGCTTGAGGATGGGCAGGCCCCCGTTGCCGCGGATGCCGTCGTTGAGCAACTGGGCCTCGTCGATGATGAGCACGGGGTGACGCCCGTGGGCGTAGGCGTCCATCAGGTAGCCGGCAAAGGCGTCGAACTGCCCCAGCTTGGTGCCCTTGCGGGCGACGCCGTACAGGTCGCAGATGTGCTTCAGCAGCTGCAGTCCCGTGTAGGAGGGGTTGCTGATGACCTGGACGTCGTAGCCCTCGTTCTCGGCGAGGATGGTCACGAGGCGCCGGACGAGCATCGACTTGCCGGCACCATAGGCGCCCACGACGCTGACCAGCCCCTGGCGCGACTCGATGCCCATGATGGTCCGCGTCAGGCACGCCTTGAGGTGCGGCGTCAGGAACTGCCAGCGGGGATCCTCGCTGAGCTGAAACGGCAGCTCCACCAGCCCGAAGTGGGACAGGAGGTCGGCGAGGGTCTTCACCTGGAAGGGCGCGGTCAGGGTGGTCACTGGCACCTCGTTTTACAGGGCAACGCGAAAAACCGGGGCAAAACCGCGTGAAAATTACAACATTATGTCATTTTCGTCGCGGGCGTGAATACTGACACACGCCGATCCGGCTGTCAATGGCATTGACGCCCCCGCAGCAGGCCACCATCATGGCGCCATGTCCAAGAGCCACAAGAAGCGCAAGGCGCGAGAGCGCGCCGCCACGTCCGAGGTGCCGTCGGCAGCGGCCGAGGCGCCCGTGCAGCCCAGCACGCCGGCCGCGCTGGACGAGGCCCTGCTGGCGCGCGTGCTGCGGGCCGTCAAGGACGCGGGCCAGCCCGACGGCCCGGGCACCTGGGTCTACAACGGCGACACCCTCAGCATCAAGCTGGTGGAGGGCGACGCCACCACCCCCCGCCGCCTGCTGGTGGCGGCCTTCCAGCAGGGCGTCGTGTTCCAGGTGGAGGGCGACCGGCAGGTCGTCCGGCGCCAGGGCGACTGGCCCCGCGCCTTGCCCGAAGCCCCGGCTACCTGACGCTGACGGACGGCGCGGGCGGCGCGGGCGGCGCGGGCGTGGCCGCGGGCGGTGTGGGCCTCGGCGCAGCCGCGGCCTGCCGGAGATACTTCAGTCCCAAGGCCGTGACGGCATCGCTGGCGTCCCGCAGGGCCATGGCCTCCCAGCTCAGCGAGGGGGACAGGTCCTGGTCGTAGGACACGTGCTTCAACAGCCCCCCGATCTCGACGCGGAGCTCCGGGCCCACCAGCCCACCACCCTGGTCGTAGGCGCCGTAGTGGCCGTCGTACAGGTCGAACAACCGGGTCTCCAGCAACCGCTCGGAGAGCGAGAGGAGCTCCGTGCGAGACGGCGTGAAGGTGCCCCCCCGTGCCCCGCTGCCCGTGACCTGGGCGCCGTAGCTGGAGGGGCCCTGGGAGGCAACCACCAGGGCCGACTCGGTGTGGGCCGTGGCCCGGAAGCTGACGGTCCAGGTGACGGCCTT
>JAYKHR010000144.1:0-17937 GCA_035285125.1 Candidatus Sericytochromatia bacterium
CGTGTTCCACGTCGCGGGCGGCCCCATCCCCGGCAAGCGCGACGGCCTCGGACCCGAGGCCCGCTTCATCCGGCCGGCGAACCTCGAGCTCGACGACGCCGGCAACCTCTACCTCGAGGACATCGACGGCATCGACAGCCAGCAGTACACCTACACCCTCCGCAAGCTCACGCCGCCAGCGCCCTGAGGCGAAGCCCCGGGGCGCTGGCGGCGAGCCCGCTGGCCTCAGCGGCCGAACACGCCCCGCAGGAAGGCCGTGATCACCGCCGCGCGGGCGGCGCGAGGGCCTGGCGGTGGGCGGCCTCGACGGCCTCGCTGGCCGGCAGCCCGAAGCGCAGCTGCCGGGCCCGCCGGTGGTCCCAGTAGACCTGGGCGGCCCGCGTGGCGTCGTGCGCCGCGTGGAAGAAGGCCTGGGCCGCCAGCGCCACGTGCTCATCAGCGGGCGCCAGAGCCATCGCAGCCGTGACGTGGGCCTCCGCCGCCCGCCGCTCGCCACGGTCCGCCTCCCAGCGCGAGAGCCAGAGCCGGGCCTCGACGGCCTGCAAGCGCAGCTGCTCGCGCGCGTCCTCGAAGTAGCGGGCGAAGAACGGGTCGGCGAGCAGCTCGCCCGCGTGGTGGCCGAGGGCCTCCTCGTAGGCCCGGGCGGCCGCCACCGGGTCCAGCGACCGCTGGGCGCGCGCCGCCGCGATCGCGGCCTCGAAGGCGCGCACGTCGACGAGGGCCAGCCCCTCGGGGGCGAGCACGTAGCGGTCATGGACCATCGTGACGAAGCGGGAGGCGCGCCCCTTGGCAAGCCCGGGCTCGAGGGCCTGCCGGAGGTACGAGACGGCCACGCGCCACTTGCTCTCGGCCATGGCCTCGCCAAGGACGTCGGCAAGCTCCGGCACGTTGAGGCCGTGCGGGTAGAGCACGAGGGCGGCGAGCAGCAGCTGGGTGCGGCGCCGCTCCCACGCGTCGACGCGCACGCCGTCGCGCAGCACCTCAAAGCTGCCGAGCAGCCGCACCGTGAGGCCGGCCGGGCCCCCGTGGGGGGCTGCCGCATCACCCCCGAGCAGGTCCCAGAGGGCTGCGTCCTCGCAGGCCAGGAAGCCCCAGCCCCGCTCGGCCAGCAGGTCGCGCACGGCCGCGAGGCGCGCGGCGGCGGCGTCACCCCGCCCCGCCAGCCGGTCGGCCGCCGCGGCGTAGAGCGCGGCCCGGGCGCCATGCAGGCCGGCCCCGAGGCGGGCGAAGGCGGCCTCGGCCTCGGCCGCCGTGGCCGCGGCGGCGGCGGCATCGCCGCTGGCGAGCTCCGCGCGGGCGCGCGGCAGCAGCAGGGCAGCCTCGTAGAGGCTGCCCCCGCCAAGGGGCACGAGGCCGGCGACGGCCTCCCTCGCGCGGGCCGGCTGCTGACGGGCGAGCGCCAGCCAGGCCGCCCGCTCCGCCACGAGCAGCTGCCCGGCCGGGTAGCCGGCCGCCGCAAAGAGGCGGCCGGCCTCAGCCAGCGCCTGCTCGGCCTCGTCGAGGGCGCCCTCGGCCTGCCGCCAGGCCGCCACCATCACGTGGGCGCAGGCGCGGTCCTGCCAGTCGAGCCGCCGCGGCCAGCCCCCGGGCAGGGCGCGGAAGGCCGCGCCCGCAGCCTCCATGTCGCCCCGCACGAGGGCGAGGTGGGCCTCGAGCACGGCGCCGTACACCCCGTAGGAGGTGAGCCGCCAGGCGTCCGCCACGGCGCGGGCCTGGGCGACGTGGCGGGCGGCCGCCGCCAGCTCGCCCGTGTGGAGGGCCTGGGTGTGGAGGTTGAGCCGGGCAATGGCATGGCTGGCCGCCACCTCCGGGGCGCCGGCGATCGGCACCTCCAGCACGGCCTCGTTGTGGCGACGCATGCCCGCGAGGTCACCGCCCTGCTCCGCCATGTAGGCCTGCGCGAGCCCCCAGTCCGCGCGGTCCTCGGGCGCGGCCGAGGCCAGCAGGCCTGCCGCGGCCTCGCACAGCCGCGCAGCGCGGGCCATGTCGTGCTCGACGAGCGCGACATGGAGGCAGCGCCCGAGCGCGCGGAAGTGCCCGGCGGGCTCGCCGCGCGCGGCATGCAGCCTTGCGGCCTCCTCGTAGGCCGCAAGGGCCCGGGGCAGCTCGCCCCCCCAGCTCGCCAGGTGGCCCTCCCAGAGCACCCACAGCGGCTCGGTGGTGGCCACCTCGCGCGGCAGCCGCGCGAGGACCTCCGCGATCGCGCCGTGGCGCTCCTCGAAGCGCCAGCGGGGGAAGAGCCCTTCGGCGAGCCGGGCGGCCAGCGCCAGCTCCCCGCCCGCCAGCGCATGGTCCAGCGCGAGCTCCGGCGCCACGGCGGCCAGGTGGGCCGCCGCCCGGCGGTGCAGCCCGGCCACGGCGGCGGCGCCGAGCTCGCGCCGCGCCACCTCGCGCAGCGCCTCGGCCAGGTGGGCCCAGACCCGATAGCCAGCGGCCGTGACCTCCAGCAGCTGGTGCTCGACGAGCGCCTCGAGCAGGGCCTCGGCCTCAGGCTGGCCGAGCAGGACGCCCGCGGCCTCGGCGTCGCACGGGCCCAGCACGGCGAGGGCGGGCAGGGCCTCGGCGAGGGGCGATTCGAGCTGGTCGAGCACCTCCTGCACGACCTCCCGCACGGCGGCGCGCCACCCGCGCCCGGCCGGCCCCGGGGCGCTGGTGACGCCCCAGGCAAGCCCGAGCGGCCAGCCTGCGCTCGCCGCGAGGCGCTCGTCGAGGTCCGGCGGCACGGCGCCCTCGCGCGCCGCGAGCAGCCGCGCGGCCTCGTCGCGGCGCAGCGCGAGCCCGGGCTGCTCGACCAGCGCGGCGACGCGCGCGGCCTCCAGCCGGCGCAGCGGGAGCGGCAGGGCCCGCCGGGAGGCCAGCCGCAGCGCCATTCCCCCCGGCAGCTGGGCGAGCCGCGGCGCCAACCCCCGCAGCACGGGGGCGCCGCCGGCGAGCAGGTGGTGCGCATCGTCGAGCACGAGGGTCCACGGCGGCGCGCCGTAAGCGCCAAGCGCCTCACACAGCCCGGCCCAGGCGTCGCGGGCGGCGCCAGCCGGGTCGCCCGGGCCCAGGAAGGCCTGCTCGGAGAGCCCGGGGATGACGGCGTCGAGGGCCGCGAGCAGCCGGCGGAAGAACACGGCCGGGGCGGCGTCGTCGGGCGTGAGGGCCAGCCACACGCAGGGGGCCTCGGGCCCGACGAGGCCGTGCAGCGCGCAGGTCTTGCCGAAGCCGGGGCCTGCCACCAGCGCCACCGTGGCGGGCAGGGGGGCGGGCAGGCCGAGGTCGCGGGGCACGAGGCCGGCTGGGGCACGAGGCGGAGGCGTCACGCCCCTCTTTATTCCCCGGCGAGCCCCTTGCCCGCCCGGGGAATACATGGGGCACCCCCATCGCTGGAGGATGCCCGTGGCCTTTCGCCCCACGCCCTTGCCCCTCGTGCTCGCCGTGGCCCTCCCGGCTTGCGTCGGCCCTGTGCCCGTGCCCCAGCCCGCAGCACGACCCGCAGCACGGACGGCGGCCCGATCCCCCCAGCCGCCTGCCGCCTCGGCGAGGGCCCTGCCCGGAGGGCCCTCGCCCGCGGCTCTCGCGACGTCGCCCGGGCCCGGCGCGAGCGAGGAGGTGGCGGTGCTGCGGCCCCCGGCGGGCGCCCACCGGGTGCTGACGGGCAGCGTGACGATCGACGGGCCCTACGCGCTGCGCGCGGGCGGCGCACGGCTGCTCTCAGAGGCCGGGGGCTCGGTGCTGCTGGTGGGCCCCGCGCTCCTCGCGGGGCTCGGGGGCAACGTGATTGCCAACCACGGCGGGGGCGTGGTCGCGGGGGGCGGGGGCAACGTCGTCGCCAACCAAGGCGGGGCCGTGATCGCCAACGGGGGCGGCACCGTGCTCGCCAACGGCGGCGGGGGCCTGCTGGCGGCGGGCGGGGTGGCGCTGGTGGCGCCCTATGGCCTGGCCCAGGCGGGGGCACTGGCCATCGGCGAGGTGCTGCCGGCGGCGGGCGTGCTGGTGACAGCGCGGGCGCTCGCCACGGGGGCCCCCGTGGCGCTGGGCGTCGGCCCTGGCGAGCAGCCCGTGACGACCATCCGCACGGACGCCGCCGGCCGCTTCAGGGTGTTCTTGCTCGAGGCCACCGAGAACGTGGTGGTCGAGGCCCGCCTGACAAACGCGCAGGGCGTGGTCAACGGCGACCCCCGCCTGGCATACGACGTCTTCGCCGGCCGCGACACGGCTGAGGCGCCGCTCGACGAGGACGGCACCGTGGCGACGGAGGTGATCCGGCTCGCGACGCAGGGCACGCTCGCCGCCTTCGTGGTGACGGGCGACGTGACGGAGACGATGCGGCAGATCTCCAGCTTCCCGCCGGGCGTGAGCGGGCAGCTGGCGACGGTGGTGCGGGAGCTGCGCGAGGCCTCCCGCGCGAGCGGGCTCGACGGCGCAGCGCCGGCCGAGCTGGAGGCCGTGACCACCCGCATGGCAGAGGCCCTGGTCGGGCGCGTGGACCTCGGGGCCCAGCGCATCAGCCAGCTGTACGTCAACGGCTGGGGGGGGCCGGAGGAGCTTGCGATGCCGGCGCTGCTGGACGTGCTGCGGCGCGGGCGGGAGGCGAGCACGGCCCGCCTGCGCGAGGACCCGGCCTTCTTCGACCAGCAGCCCTACGTGACGGCCATCAACGCGACCCGGCCAACAGGCGCGGAGCGCTGGGAGATCCGCAAGCCCGGCGACGTCAACCGCTTCGTGGTGCGGGAGTGCGTGGCCACGAAGAAACCCATCGGCGCGACCGTGGAGGTGTTCCAGAGCATCGGGTTGACGGAAGTGGACGCGCGGCGCGTGTACGCCACCATCAACACCTTCATCGGGGCCAGCGCCGTGGTGCTGTTCGCCAACGAGGCCGGCGCCCGGGACGAGCAGCTCGCGATCATCCGCGGCTGGCGGACGCTGGTGGGCCGGCCGGGCGCGGCGCGCCTGCTATGATGGGGGCATGACCGACGTCCCTTACCCTGAGATGGCCATGGGGCTGCTCAAGGACCGCGGCTACCGGCAGACGCGCCCGCGCCGGCTGGTGCTCGAGGCCCTGGACGCCGCCGTTGCGCCGCTCTCGCCGGCCGAGCTGGCCGAGCGCATCCGCGAGCGCGGGGAGCGCGGCGACGTGGTCAGCGTTTACCGCATCCTGCAGACGCTCGAGGAGAACGACCTCGTGCACCGCGTGCTGACGACGGGCAAGTTCCGCCGCTGCCAGCTCGCGCCCGAGCACGACTGCCACCGGCACCAGCTGCAGCACTGCCACCACAACCTGGTGTGCCGGGCGTGCGGGGCGATCGAGGAGGTCCACTGCCCCGGCATGGAGCTCATCGAGCAGGCCCTCGCGGCGCAGTCGCGCTTCGCGATCGAGACCCACCGGCTGGAATTCAGCGGGCTGTGCGTGGCCTGCCAGGGGCCGGGCAAGGCTTAGGCCAAGCTTAACCTGACCTGCGGGCTCCTGAAACGCCTCCGAAACCGCGGCGCGCGAGGAGAGGGGTGTCCCCCATCGCTCAAGAGGCCCCTCCCGATGCTGATCACCACCCGTCCCGCGACCCTCGGCGCTCCACGCCCGGCCCAGGCCTCGCAGCCCGTGCCCGCTGCCCCGGGTCGGCAGGTGGGCAGCCGGGATGCGCTGGCGATCGACCCGGACGCGATCGCGGCACGGCAGGCGGCGGACCGCCTCAAGCGGCTCATCGGCACCCCGGCCAACAACACGCTGCCCTTCCTGCTGGAGGGCGCGAGCCTGATGCCCACGGCCGCGACACAGCGGGCCTGGCTCGAGGCGGCCCTGCACGACCACGACCTGACGGCCTCGCACGTGGACCTGCCGACGGCCCGGATGATGACGGCGCGGCTGACGCTCGGCGGCATCGATCGGCTGCTGGCGGCGCCGGAGGCGGCCAGGCCGCTTGGTCGGCTGCAGGCGCAGCAGGCCTCGCACGACCTCGCCGAGGCGGCCCTCGCGAGCATCACAGAGCCCGGGGCGCGCAGCCTCGCGGCCTTCACGCGGACGGCCCAGCGGCTCGTCGATGCGCCAGCCGCCAGCCTCGCCGTGATCAAGGAGGGCCTGATGCTGCTGGAGCACCTGCCGGAGGACAGCCCGGTGGACGTGTCCGCCAGCATCGCGACGCTGGCCCTCGGCCACATGGATCGGCCCGGGCGCGCGCCGGCGCAGGCTGAGGCCGTCGGCCTCGCAGCCCTCCGCGAGATCACCGAGCTGCGCGGCACGCCGCTGCTGCAGACGCGGCTGATGGCCGTCGAGCGCGAGCGGTCCGCGGGCCGCCGCCTCGCCCTGATCCGGGAGGCGCTCGGCGCGGAGGCGTAGGCCAGCGCCAGCACCAGGGGCTCCCGGACGCGGGGGCCCCTGGTCCATTTTCACCCCCTGAACTGGCGTCATTTCCCGCATGCCGGCTCCAGTCCGGGCCGATGCATGCCCCATGCCCCCCTCGCTCCACCACGAAGCCCTGCTCGCCCTGCTGCGAGACGCGCCGGACCTCATCACGGCGCACGTCCGCACCCTCGACGCTAGCGTGACGGCTCACGGCCCCGCGCGCGTGGTAGACGCCACGCTCACGGCCCCTCTGCCCGCCGAGCGGCGGGCTGATCTCGTGCTGCTGTCAGGCCCTGACCACGCGCCCGACCTCGCCGTCGTGGTCGAGGTGCAGCTGCGCGTGGACCTCCGCAAGCGCAAGAGCTGGCCCACCTACGTCACGGCGCTCCACACCCGCCACGACTGCCCCGTGGCGCTCGTCGTCGTGACGCCCGACCCTGTGGTGGCGACTTGGGCCAGCCGCCCCATCCCGCTCGGGCCCGGCGGAAGCCGGGTCGTGCCACTCGTGCTGGGCCCGGAGGGGGTGGCGGAGCCACCCGAGGGTTCGCCCCACGTGGCGATCCTGCGGGCCCTCGTCGCCTGCCGGGGGCCGGGTGATCGGCCGGTGCTGTCAGAGGCCCTCGCCGCCCTGGAGGCGTTGCCCGAGGACCTGCGCGTCGGCTACCATGAGATGCTGCTGCTCGCGTTGGCTGCCCCCCTGTCCCTGACCCCCGAGGTGAAAATGGCCCTGAACGACATCTCCGGCTGGATCGAGCTCGCCAAGAAGCGCATCGAGAAGGAGGGGCTGGAGCGCGGCCTGCAGCGCGGTATGGAGCAGGGGCTCCAGCAGGGGCTCGAGCAGGGGCTCGAGCAGGGCCGCAAGGAAGAGGTGCTGCGCGTCGTGGCGCTGCAGCTCGGCCGCCGCACGGGCCTGCCGGGCGCCGACGCGCTCGCGCGGCTCGAAGCCCTGGGCGTCGAGGACCTGGAGGCCCTCTGCGTGGACCTGCTGGACTTCGGGGGCCCCGAGGACCTGGCGGCCTGGCTCGCGGCGCGGGGCTGAGCGCCCTGGGCGTGCCTTAACCGGTTTTTTGCCAGAGCTTAGCCTCAGGCGGCGGCGGTGCTGCCGCCCTGTTAGCACCTCCCGGGACAAGTCGGGCAGCCGCCCCCCCTGGTTCCCGAGAGGACGCCCTGATGCTCGCCGTCTCCCCCGTCTCCCGTGCCCCTCGCCCGGCCAGCCGTCCGGCCCCCCTTGCTGCCGAGCCGCCGATGTCTGCCCCGCAGCCCCCGAGCGGGCCCGCCGCCGACCGGCGCCAGCTGGCCCGCGCCACCGGCGAGGCGATCGACCAGCTGCTCGCGCTGCCCGTCGGTCGCAAACTCGCGCTGCGCGCCGCCGAGGTGCTCGCCACCCACGCCCTCGGCCGGTTCCCTGAGCCCAAGGTCGAGGTGCTCGCGCGCTTCACGAAGGCCGCAGGCAGCATCCCCCACGACGCCGAGGAGCGCGTGGCGCTGCTGCGCGAGGGGCTCCGGGTGCTCGAGCACCTCTCGGCAGAGCCCGACGGCATGGAGGTCTTCTTCGCCATCGGGTCACTCGCGCTCTCGCGCGCCGACCGCCCGGGGATCACCGAGCCGGAGCTCGACCGCCTCGCCGAGGTGACGCTGGCGCACCTCGCCGAGCTTGCCGACACGCGCACCGCCAGCCCCCGGGCCGCCTCGCCGATGGCCCGCGTGGCGCAGCTCACCCGGCCGCGCCCGACCCTCGCCTGAGCGCCCCGCCCGCGCCTCGCCCCCGCGTGGCTAGGCGCGGGCTTCATCGCGACAAGCAAATGGGCACGACCAGCGTCGCTGGCCGGCAACCCGGCTGTCAATCCATCGGCTCGGCCGCGATCGTCACCGTGTAGTCGTCCTCGTCGAAGGTGATGAACAGCGTCATCGGCCGGCAGCAGACCTGGCAGTCCTCGATGTAGCGCTGCACGAGGCCAGCCGACACGTCCACGCCCGTGACGCTCTCCTCGCCGCAGTAGGGGCAGCTGTAGGTGCCGGTGGTGTCCACGGTTCAGGCCTTTCGCGTGAGCTCGGCCCAGAGCTCCTGCCCGGCACGGCGCTCGACCGAGTGGGGGGTGACGGCGAGGGCCTCCACCGTGAAGGCCCCCGAGAAGAAGGCCCGGACGGCCTCGGGGCGCGTGTCGTGCGGCGGCCCGCCGGGCTTGCCGTGGGCGTAGAACACGCCGACGAGCTGGCCGCCGGGCTTCACGAGGCTGGCGGCCTGCGCCGCGTAGCGCCCGCGATCGGCGGGCTCGATGGCGCAGAAGCAGGTGTGCTCGACCCAGAGGTCGAAGGAGCCCACCATCGCGGGCGTGAGGGCGAAGAGGTCCGCCTGCAGCACGGCGATCGGGTGGCCGGCCGCAGCCGCGAGTTCCCGCGTCTGCTCTGCCGCCGCCGCGGCGAAGTCGACGGCCACCACGTCCCAGCCGGCCCGCGCGAGGGCGATGGCGTCGTGGCCACGGCCACAGCCGGGCACGATCGCCCGGCTGCCGGCCCCCGGGCGGGCCGGCAGCCAGGCCAACAGGGCCGGGGCGGGCGCGCCAAGGTCCCAGGGGGTGTCGGCGGTGTCGTAGCGCGTTTGCCAGGCGTCGGCGGCCGTGGTCATCGAAAAGCCCTCCAGGCGGACCCCTGCAAGCCCACCTGGCGCCAGTGTACCCACGCAGCTGGGCGTCACGTCAGGGCCCCAGCACCGCCCGCGCCGCGTCCACCCGCCCGTGCCCGAACTTCGGGTCGTAGCCGGGGGCGCCGAGGTCCTTCGCCGTGGCCTCCAGCCGCTCGCGCACCTGCGTGGCCGTCCACGTCGGGTGCTTCGCCCGCAGCAGCCCCGCCACGCCCGCCACGAAAGGGGCCGCCATGCTGGTGCCGGATTCGGTCAGGTAGCCGGGGGCGTCGCCCTCGCCGGGCACGGCGGAGTGGATGTCCACGCCCGGCGCCGTGATCGAGAGCCAGGTGCCCCAGAAGGAGAAGTCGGCGAGCTGGTCCTGGATGTCCGTCGCGCCGACGGCCATGACGCCCGGCAGGGCCGCCGGGTAGTTCATCGTGTTGGCCGTGGCGTGCCGATCCGGATCCAGGTTGCCCGAGGCCGCCACCACGAGCACGTCGCGGGCCTGCGCGTAGCGGACGGCGTCGCGCAGCAGGGGGCTTGAGCCCTCGTCGCCGAGGCTCATGTTGATCACCTTCGCGCCGTGATCCACGGCCCAGAGCAGACCCGCCACGACGTTCTCGACCTTGCCCTCGCGGCCGCGCGGGCCCATCACCTTGACGGGCATGACGCGGCAGCCGGGAGCCACCCCCTTCACGCCGGGGTCGCCGAGCCCCATGCCGGCCACGATGCCCGCCACGTGGGTGCCGTGGCCCTCGTAGTCCTGCGGGCCGGCCTCGTCGAAGGTGGAGGTGCCGGGCACGAGCGCGTTGCGCAGGTCGGGGTGCTGGAGGTCCACGCCCGTGTCGATGACGGCGATGACGGTGCCGGGCGCGCCCGGGAAGGCAGCCCAGGTCTTGGGCAGCCCGAGGCGGCGCTGGCCCCAGGACAGGGCGGGGTCGGCGTCGCGCACGCCGAAGCGGGGCAGGCCGAGGGCCCGCACGGCGATGGCGGGCGGCCGCGCGGGCAGGCGCCAGATCGCGTTGGGCTCGACGCTGGCGACCAGCCCCGTGCGCTGCAGCGTCGCCGTGGCCGCCTCCACGCTGGCGCCGCGAGGCAGCGTCACGCTCATGGCGCTCAGCGCGGCAAGCTCCCGCCGCACGCCGAAGCCCCCGGCCGCCAGGCTCGCCCGGATGCGCCCCGCCGCGGCCTCCGGCCGCCAGCGGACCAGCACGGAGCCAGCGTCCACGCGGCGGCTGAGGCCGGGCCGCGACCCCAGGGCCGCCCCCGCGGGCGCGCCCTGCCCGCAGGCGGTGAGCGCCTGCGTCGCGACAACCAGCGAGATGCACCAGCGGGTGCGCACGGAGACCTCCGGATCGGGGGCGAGGCCCCTCCTCTCCGTTATACCTGAAAACCAGGCAAAGCTTGAGTTAAAATTTCAAGAAAAAGGCCCCGGGCCAGGGGCCCGGGGCTTACAAAGCGCGACTCAGAGCAGGTCGACGACCTTCCGCTTGGCCTCGAGCTCCTTGCGGATGAAGCCGGTGCTGGCCGCGTGGGCCGCCACCGCCTTGGCCTCGTCCACCGTCCCGGCCAGCCCGATCGCCCGGGTGTAGGCCGACTCCACCACCTTGATGAAGTTGCGGCTGTCGGCCGACGTCACCACGTCGAGCACCTCCGTCACCGTCCGGGCCTGCGAGACGGCCTTGTAGTAGGCCTGCTCCGCCAGCCGGACGTTGGCCTGAGAGTCCAGCAGCTCAGCCGTCCGGACGGCCCGCTGCATCGGCGTGAGCAGCTCGTCGCTCACGGCCAGCAGGCGGACGGGCTTGCCGCCGACGCTGGCGGGGCTGCCGCCGTACAGGAAGGCCGCGGGCTCCACGTTCAGCAAGTTGACGTTCTTGGGCGACGAGGCGATGAAGACGTCGCGGCCCTGCTTGTACACCACGTTGTCCTTGCCGTCCCGGGCGGCCTGCTGGGTCGCGGCCTTCACCTCAGACTGAAAGAGCTGCTTCACGCTGGTGAACTCGAGGGCGCGGCCGTTGACGTTGAGCTGGGGCATCGGGGTCTCTCCTTGGGTCGGGGCCGGCACCGCCGGCCTGCACGCTGCACACACCCCGTTCATCCCTCCCGCCGGTTCCAGCCCGGTTACGATCTGACGGGAAACTGATTAACATTCAATTAACAAAGCCTGTCAGATCGCAACAAGGGGCGGCGTGGATCACCACGCCGCCCCTGACGGGCCTGGGCGCTCACTGCCCGAGGTGCGAGAGCTCCGCCTTCACGATGTCCACGACGATGTCGTCGAGACGCCCTTCCTTGAACTTGTCGACCTCGGCCGAGGCCGTGCCGCCGCCGCCCGAGGCCTCGTCCCCCCCGCGGGTGACGAACAGGTACTGGCCCATCGTCCACTGGGCGAGCTGGCGCATCACGTACTCACCCTCCCGCTCCAGGCTCGAGGCGCCGATCGGGTAGAACTTCACGCCCGTGGCCGCCGCCCTGGCCATCGACGCCGTGTACGGCGTCGCCTGCGGGTAGTCCGTGTGCGGGGCGGCGTCCGCCACCACGAAGGAGAGCCGCACGGCGCCATCGGCCGTCCAGGCCAGGGTGTTCACCGTGTCCCGCAGCGCGGCCTCCATGTCCTCGGGCTTGTCGCCGCCCCCGCTGGCCGACACCTCGTTGAGGCGGGCCTGGAAGTCACCCATCGAGGACGTGAAATTCTCGACCTTCGTGACGTAGGCCTCGCCCTGGTCCCGGTAGCTCACGAGGGCGAAGCGCACCTGGGGCGCCTGCGGCAGCATCTTGATGCGCTCGGCAATCGAGCCCATCGACGCCTGGAACTTGCGGATCTCCCCGCCCATCGACCCCGTCGCGTCGATCACGAAGGCGACGTCGAGCGGGGCGCCACTCCCCGGGCGGGCCACAGGCTCAGGCAGCGTCAGCGTGAGGCTGTCCGCGTCGAGGGCCAGCTTGGCCGTCACCGTCGCGTTGCCCTTGGTGGCCGTAACGTCGACGCTGCCCGCCTCGGAGGCCATGTCGGCAGGCTGGGGGTGGTACAGCGCCCGCCCGTCGGCGTAGGTCCGCAGCAGGGTGGTCGAGGGGGCCGGGCGGCCCACCACGGGCCTGTCGTTGGGGCCGCGCACGGCGTCGGGGAAGGCCGTCACCGTGACCTGGGCGTCATGCACGGGCCGGCCGGCCGCGTCGACGACCGTCAGCACCTTGCGCCGCGCCACGTCCATCTTGCGCGGCGCCATGACGGCTGCACCCCAGTCGAACTGGGCGAGGTACTCCATGTAGGCCTTGAAGCCCTTGTTGTCGTCCACCGCGCCGGCCTTGAGGTCGCTGGCCCGCACCTGCTCGCCGCCCGGCGCGGGCACGGCGGAGGCCCTCGGCGGCATCGGGCGCATGTCAGGCCCCATGTCCCGCATCGGGGGAGCGGCGGCAGGAGTCCCCATCATCGGCGCGCCGACGTCGCTGACGAGCGAGCCGCCAGCCTCCGCACCCACGGTGTTGCGCTCGGGCGCAGCCGCCTTGCCCGAGGAGGGCGCTGCCGACGCCGCGGCCCCGACGGGCCGGCCCAGCACGCCCCCCTCGGACCGGGTGGCGCCGGCGTCCCCCCTCGACGCGGCCGCAGTGGGGGCGCCGGCAGGCAGCGCGCAGCCGCTCAACAGGAGCGCAGCCGCCAGAGGGGCGCAGACGTGGGACGTGCGAAGCTTCATCTGGGGGCCTCCTGGGCATCGTGGGCCAGACACACCGGCCGAGGGGTGCGTACCCGGTCGCCAGCCACCCGTTGCGGCAAGGCCAGCGAAAACGTGGGCAAAAAGCCTCGTTTTTGTATACCGTATTTGTATACTAAGACGGGTGCACGAAGCTGTCAACCCCCAGCCCGCGGTGTTGCGATCAGTACCGCGGCAGGGCCGGATCGACCTGCACGGCGTAGGCGTCGATGCCGCCGAGCAGGTTGGCGATGCGCCCGAAGCCCTGGGTCTGCAGGAAGCCGACGGCGTGCAGGCTGCGCACGCCGTGGTGGCAGTAGACGACCCACGAGGCGTCCCGGTCGAGGCCCGGCAGCGCCTCCTGGAGCTTCGAGAGCGGGACCAGCTCGGCCCCGGGCAGCCTCACTTGCTCCCACTCCCACGTCTCGCGGACGTCGAGCAGGCGCGGGGGCTCCGGGCCCTCCAGCAGGGCCGCGAGCTCGCGGGCAGCAATGTGCGGAATCATCGGATCGTCACCTCCACCCGGCGCGTCTCGATCGCCGAGCCCGCGCCCTCCCAGGGCCTGTACAGCAAGAACGTCAGCGTCGTGCGCCCGGCCAGCCCCCCCCGAAAGGAGAAGACCTCGGTGGTCGGGCGGCCCACCATCGGGGGGTCCGTCGGCGCCGGCTCGACGGTGCGCTGCCCGACCGTCGCCACCACGGCGGCGTCGTGGCCAGCGGCCAGGTGCCAGAGGTACCCCGTCGTCGGGATGCCGCGCAGCACCACGTCGAAGGCCTCCCCGGCGCGGGCCGTGAGGGGGGCCTGCTCAGGCGTCAGCGTCGGGGCCACGGGGGGCGACGCCCCCGCGGGGGCCGGCGAGGCGGCTGCGAAACCCCGGGCATCCCCCGGGGTGCCGGGGGCCTGGCAGGCAGCCAGGGCCGCGAGGCCAAGCAAGCTCCAGAGTGACGGGGTCAGGCGCATGGCTCCTCCGGTGGGGGTTGCCCCATCATACCAGGGGCGCCCCGCTCCGGCCGGCGGCGTAGCGGGCCAGGAACGCCGCCTTGAAGGCAAAGAAATCGCCATCGAGCAGGCTCTGCCGGATGCGGCGCGTGAGGCCCACGATGAAGTGCAGGTTGTGGATGCTCGCGAGCCGGTGGAAGAGCAGCTCGTCCGCGAGGAAGAGGTGGCGCAGGTACCCGCGGCTGTACTTCTGGCAGGTGTAGCAGGCGCACCCAGCCTCGATCGGGCCGCGGTCCTCGCGGTGCTTCAGGTTGCGGATGGAGAGCTTGCCGTCGTGCGTGTACAGGCCGCCGTGGCGCGCGATCCGCGTGGGGCCCACGCAGTCGAACATGTCGGCGCCGCGCTCGATGCACATGAACAGGTCCTCGGGTTCGCCGATGCCGAGCAGGTGGCGGGGCTTGTGCTCGTCGAGCAGCGGGCAGACCCACTCCAGGATGCGGTGCATGTCGGCCTTGGACTCGCCGAGCGAGCCGCCGATGGCGAAGCCGGGGAAGCCGGGGTGGTCGGGGGTGGCGAGCCCGTTGATGTAGGCGGCGCTCTCACGGCGCAGGTCCTCGTAGGCGCCGCCCTGCACGATGCCGAAGAGCGACTGGTCGGGGTTGGTCCAGGCCTCCAGGCTCTCGCGCGCCCAGCGGTGCGTGCGCCCGAGCGCCTGGCGCGTGTAGGCGTGGCCCGCCAGCGGCGAGGTGCACTCGTCGAAGGCCAGGATGATGTCCGCGCCGAGCTTCTGCTGGATGTCGATGGAGACGGCCGGGGTGAAGCGGTGCCGCGAGCCGTCGAGGTGCGAGCGGAAGGCGACGCCCCCCTCGTCCACCTTGCAGAGCTTCTCGCGCGGCGCGTCCGCCTTCCGCCCGCCGCGGGCCGGCTGCTCGCCCCCCTCGGCCGGGAACATCTTCGCGATCTTGCCCACGCCGTGCTCGAGGCCGAAGCCCAGGCTGAAGACCTGGAAGCCGCCCGAGTCCGTCAGGAAGGGCCGGTGCCAGCCGGAGAAGCCGTGCAGGCCGCCGAACGACGCCACGAGCTCGGCGCCGGGGCGCAGGTACAGGTGGTAGGCGTTGCCGAGGATGATCTGGGCGCCGACGGCCTCGAGGTCCTCGGGCGTGAGGGCCTTGACGGTGGCCTTGGTGCCGACGGGCATGAACACGGGCGTCTCGACCACGCCGTGGGGCAGGGTGAGCCGCCCGGCGCGGGCGAGGGTGCCGGGCAGCCGGCGCTCGAGCTCGAAGTGCAGGGCCATGGCTGTCAGTAGGCGGTCGTGCGCGTGAGGTGGTAGGGCTTGAAGCGCTGGTCCGGCGCGAGGCCGAGCTCCCAGAGGATCCAGTCGACCTCCACGGCCGTGAGCGGGCGGCCGGCGGCGGCGAGGCGCTCGCGCAGGCGGTCGGTGGCGACGAGGGTCGCGGCGCGCAGCTCGACCTCGGCCTCGCCGTGGGCCGGGAGCACCTCGTGGGCCTCCAGCGACGCGACCAGCGAGGCGTCGTAGCGCAGCACGCCGAGCGCCTCGAGCACCTGCGGCACCTTGTAGTCGGCGAAGGCCGTGAGCTGGTCGACGTCGTGGAAGGCCCCGATGCCCTGGCCGCCGAACGCGCCCCACAGATCCGCTGGCAAAATCTGAGCGCGCTTGGCGAGGCGAACCATGCGGCCCTGGTAGGGGCTCTCGTCGAGGAAGCTGGGAAACTCGACGGGCAGTCGCTCGGCGAGGGCCACGGCGCTGCCCTCGCAGGCGTCCACCAGCCGGTCGAAGCGGCCGTCCCAGCGGTCGAGCAGGCCCTGCCCGACCTCGTGCAGGTGCGCCAGCCGGGCCTCGAAGAGCGGGATGGTGCCCCGGCCTGCGAGGATCGCCGCCAGCGTCTCGGCGGGGCACGTTGCCATGAAAGCGGCCTCGTAGAGCGGCACGCCACCGGCGATGGCGCGCGTCAGGGCCGCCGCGAGGGCCCAGTAGCCGCGCAGGGCCTCTCCACCGTGCTCGATGCCCCAGCGCGTCTCGCCAGGCAACGCCCAGAAGCTGAAGTTCAGGGCGTCGAGCACGAGCAGGTAGTTGGCCGTGCGCCACGTCCCGTCCGTGAAGTGCCAGCGGTCGTTCCAGGCGGGCACCGGGAGGTCGCGCCGGAGGATCTCGGCGCAGGCGGCGTCGAGGCCGGCCTCATCGATGTGGACGAGGCGCGCCTGCGCCATGACCCAGCGCGCCCCTTCGATCACCCCGTGCCCCTGCGTCACCGCCACCCCCGCGCCCTCCTCAGCGTCCGCGCATCATAGCACGGGGGCCAGGTGGCGAGGAGGCCGCCTCGCGGGGTATGAAGCGGGTGGCACCCGCAGGTTGCCAGGACCGGATCGGCCGCGTGGACACCACCTACTACCTCAGCCTCTTCCTCGACGAGGTACACGGCAAACTCTCGCTCGTGGGCGAGCGCCTTGCCTTGCTGGAGCGGGACCCGGGCGACACGGAGGCCATCGACGAGGTCTTCCGCGAGATCCACAGCTTCAAGGGCAACGCCTCCACCGTCGGCTTCGAGGAGCTCGCCGACGTCGCCCATGTGATGGAATCTGGCCTCGCCGCGCTGAGGGCAGGCACGCTGGCCCCGGACCCCGCGCTGTTCCGGCTGCTGAACCGGGTGCTCGCGGCGATGGACGCGCAGCTCGTGGCGCTCGAGCGGGGGGAGGCGGCCGGGTTCCCGGCAGACCTGCTCGCCGAGCTCACGGCTGCGACCGAGGCCCTGCAGCTGGCCCAGCCCGCCCCCCCCCCCAGCGCTGGCGCCGCCCGCCCCCCCCGCGGCCCCGCCGGCCCCCGCGCCTGCAGGCGCCCGGCGCGTGCGCGTCACCGTGACGCTGGACGAGGCCTGCATGATCCCCGGCACGCGGGCCTTCATGGTCGTCACCGTGCTCGAGCTCGAGCACACGGTGCTGCAGGTGTGTCCCGCCCTCGAGCAGCTCGAGTCGCTCGAGGCCGGGGCAAGCTTCAGCATCGAGCTGCGCACCGACGCGACGGACCGGGCGCTCCACGCCGCCATCACGGAGTTCGGAGAGGTCGGGGCCGTCGCCGTGGAGGCCGTCGAGGAGGAGCCCACGCCCCCCGTCTTCACCCTGCCCGCGGCTGCCCACGACAGGCTCCTGGCAGGGGGCCCGGGCCGGGCCTGGATCGCCCGCGTCCGCCTGGAGCCCGGCTGCGCGATGCCGGAGGCGCGCGCGGCGCTGGTGGTGCAGGCGCTGCAGGGCTGTGCGGAGGTGGTGCAGTCCCAGCTGACGCAAGGCCCGCTCTGGCTGCTGCTGTGGACCGACGAGGAGGAAGCCGGGCTGCGCGCGGCGATCGCCGGCGTCGCCGAGGTGCGCGACGTGGCCCTCCAGGCGCCCGCCAGCCTGGCCGAGCTGGTCGTGCGGGCACCCGAGCCCCTGCCCCCGCAGCCGGGTGGGGCAACCCGGCCCGCGGGGCGCACGGTCCGGGTCTGCCAGGCGGAGCTCGCGGCGCTGGAGGCGCTCGCGGGGCGCCTGCTGGCTGCCCAGCAGGCGCTGAGGCAGGCCGCGGGCGCTTCGGCCGAGGAGGCCACGTCTCTGGCCTCGGCGCTCCACACGGGCCTGCGGGCGCTCACGCGGACGCCCGCCGAGCTGCTGCTGGCCCGCTACCCCCGCATGGTGCGGGAGCTCGGCCACGAGCTGGGCAAGGAGGCCGAGCTCAGCCTCGCGGGCCAGGACGTCATGCTCGACGCGCCGCTCGCGGAGGGCCTCGGCGACGTGCTCGTCCACCTGCTGCGCAACGCCGTCGACCACGGGCTCGAGGGGCCGGAGGAGCGCCGGCTGGCCGGCAAGCCCACGCTGGGCACGCTGCGGCTCGCCGTTCGCCAGGAGCCTGACGCCCTGCTCGTGACGCTGGCGGACGACGGGCGCGGGCTCGACCCGGCTGCCATCCGCCAGGCCGCCGTGCGAAGGGGGCGCCTGACGCCTGACGGCGCCGACGCCCTGACGGCGGACGAGGTCGTCCAGCTGGTCTTCGAGCCCGGCTTCTCCACGCGCGAGGTCGTCTCCCGCGTCTCGGGGCGCGGCGTGGGCCTCGACGCCGTGCGCCACAAGGTGGTGGCGCTCGGCGGCAGCCTCGCGCTCGAGAACCGGCCTGGCAGGGGGCTGGTCTTCAAGCTGCACTTCCCGACGGCCTAGCGGCCGCGCGGGCCGTGGGGCGCAGCGAAGCGCTCTTATTGTGCTCTCGAAGGGTTTCGGGTACAAGAGAGGGGGCCCGGGCTGGTCAGACGGGCGGAACGCCCGACCGGGAGGGTGGCGTTGGGACAGGTCGAAATGAGTTGGGGCGGGATCTTCGGCAG
>JAYKHR010000145.1:0-91724 GCA_035285125.1 Candidatus Sericytochromatia bacterium
TTCCCCGCGCGGCTCGGTGTCCTGTTCTACAACTATGAGCCGCCGCTGCAAGACGAGGAGCGCCAGCAACTGCTCACCCGGTTCGGGCAGGACGTGGTGGCCTCCGGCCTCGCGCGCAGCGCCGTGGAGGTCCCCCCCGAGCTCGGGCGCGGCGTGACGCTGGAGGGCATGCGCAAGCTCGCGGCCCGCCTGCAGCTCGACGCGCTGGTGCTCGTGGGCGGCGAGTCCGAGTTCACGCGGTCGGAGGTCCAGCCCGGGGGGCTGCTGGCCGCCTTCAGCAACGCCGCGAACTTCGAGGCGCGCACCGCGCTGACGGGCTTCACGCTCGACATCTACGCCGGCACCCTGCTGGCCCCGATCGCGGGCGTGGGGGTGACGTCCCCGACCCTGCTCGACCCCACGGCCGACAGCTTCCCCGCGGCCTCCCGCAAGCTGCAGGCCGACGGCTTCACCGCTGCCGCCACCCAGCTCAAGGACGCGCTCATCGCCAGCCTGCGGCAGGCTCGGGACCAGCAGGCCGCGGCGCCGACACCCCTGCCCACCGCGGCTGGCAGCCCGTCGCCTGAGCCCTCGCCTTCCGCCAGCCCGTCGCCTGCGCCCACGCCTTAACCCCCTCGCCAGGAGGTCGAACGATGCGCCCCACTTTTGCCCTTGCCGCTTCGGCACTCGCAGCCCTGCTCGCGCAGCCTGCGGTGGCCGCCACGGCGCCCGTCGCGGACTTTCAACCAGGGCAGACGCTGGCCGTCGGCCTCTCCGGCGTCTCGTGGGACCACGCCTGGCCGGGCAGCTCCGTGGGCCTGGAACTCAGGAACACGGCCCCGCTCCCGGGCGGGGGCAGCCGCTTCCTCGCGGGCGGGCGCGGCCAGCTGCGCCTCGTCGAGATCGACCGGCTCAAGGTCGCCACCCTGGTCGGCGTGCAGCTCGATCCCGGCGTGACGGGGAGCCGCGCCTACATCGTTCCCGACGTGGGGCTCGCCGTCTCGTACGGCTTCAACCTGTGGCAACTGAGCCTGGCGCTGCGCTTCAACGTGTCGCTGACGGTCGATCAGGGCCAGGGCGGCGGCGTGATGCCCGTCGGGGTCCCGGCCCCCGGAATGCCTTACGTCCCGAGCCTCGGCAACGTTTTCCAGCGCCTCACGCTGGGCCCCAACACGACGCTGGGGCTCGCGCTCACCCCGTCCGACCGCTACGAGCTGACGATCGGGGGGGGCACCCTCCTCGGCCTGCGCGTCCGGTACTGATGTCAAGAGCGGCGGTCAGGGCTGGCGGTGGTGGCCGGGCTCAATTGACCGTCGCCAGGGGGTAGCCCCAGGCGGGCCCATCGCGCCGGCAGGCTCAGCCGCCGGCCTTCGCGGCGCCCCCTGCCTTCGGCGGCGCGGGCGGGGTCCACGCGCGGCCCAGGGCCTTCGCCACGCGGGCCACCACCTGCCCGGCGGTGAAGACGGCGTCGTCAGGATCCGGGCCGGCCTGGCCCTCGAGCGCGAGGTGCAGCACCTGGTGCACGGGTTGCGCAAGCTCCCCCTGGCGTCCCTCGAGGCGCGAGTGCCCCACCGGCCAGCTCAGCGCGGAGGCCGCCGGGGCCAGCGCCACGTGCCTGACGTGGGGCGCGAACTCGGGCCAGAGGGTCGCCAGGGCCGCCACGAGGCGCCCTGACGCATCGCCCGAGCCGCCCGCGAGGAAAGCCTCGGCCTCGGGGCCGCGCCATGTCACCTCCAGCAGCTCGTAGCCGCGCCCGTCGCCAGCGCCACCCCGTACGAGGGCGATCGGGCCGTCCGTCGCAAGCGGCAGCCGGCTGACGCCGTCGGGCCGCCAGAAGCGGGCGGCCTGGGCGTCGACCACGACGTGGGCGCGCACGGCGTCAGGTTGGCCAGCTGTCATCAGCACGTCCTGCACGGCGTCGGGCCAGCCAGGCGTGACGGCCACGCGCCGAAGGTCTTCAGCATGCAGGGCCAGCACGACGTGCCGCGCGACGTAGCGGCGGGCCTCGTGGTCCACGGGATCGACGGCGTAGGCCTCGACGCCCTCGGGCAACCGCCGCAGGTGCGTCAGCAGGCGGCCCACCTCGAGGCGCTCGCGGCCTGCGCGCTCCGCCAGCGCCTCGGCCAGCGCCCGGCCCCCCCCTTGCACCCCGCGCACCTCCGCCGGGCGGGTGGTGAAGCGGTGCCAGGCGAGCAGCCCCTCCAGGGCCGAGACGTGGCGCCAGCCCACCGGGAAGTCCGTCCGCGAGGCGACCTCCATCCGGCCGCGGGCGCGCGCCGAGAGCCCCGAGGTCCGCTGCAGCCAGGCCTCGAACGACAGCCCGCGCAGCCGCAGCACGTCGGCGGGCACGGGCCCGGCCACCGCCACATGGTGCAGCGCCGCCATGCGGGCCTCCCAGGCGTCGAAGGCGCTCCGCTCATCGGCGGGCAACACGGCCGCCAGCAGGGCGTGCGGGGCACGGCCGGCGGCGGCATGCGTGACGCCCCCGGCGAGGACCGCCCCCAGGCTGGGCTCCAGCGGCCCTGACGAGAGCTTGAGGGCGCTGGCGAGGTCCAGCAGGGCGCTGTCCGGGCTGAGCCGGGCCAGGGGGTCCGGCGCGGAGACCCCGTGGGGGTAGCGCACGGGACGCAAGGCGCCAGCCAGCCCGGGGCCGGGCGCCAGCCGGTGCCAGGCTACCCCGGCCTCGCTGAGGTACCGGGTGACGAGCAGGGCGTTCAGGCCCTCGCCCACGACCAGCACGTCGACCGGGGCGTGGGCGAGCGGCACGGCCGGCGCAGGCAAGACCGCCGTGCGGTGGGAGCGCGGGGGCCTGGCGGCCGGGGGGGGCGCCTCAGACGGGGCGGGCCGCGCCAAGGCCGGCGCGGGTGAGGCAGGCGCGGAGGCCCCGGCCGACGGCGGGATGGCCGTCGAGCGCGAGCGCGTGACGGCGCCGGCGGGGGATGGGCTGGCCGCGAGACGGGAGCGCGTGATGGCGCTGGCGGGGGGCGGGCTGGCCGCCATACCGGAGGGGGTGCTGGCGGGGGCCAGGGCGGGCCGCCTCGGCGAGGCCACGGCGGCCGGCGCCAGGCCCGGCCGAGGGGTCGCGTCCAGGCGACGCCGGGAGGGGGCTCCCAGGTCCTGCCGGGCCGGGGCGGCAGCCGGGCGCAGCTGCCGGGGCGCGAACGGACCGAGCCGGCTGCGCCCCGGGTCGGGGCTCGCGGCAGGGGCGGACTGCGCGGCCAGGACGGCAGCGAGCACGAGGGCCAGGGTCACCAGAGGAAGCTGCGCGCGCACGGGGCCTCCGGGGCAGGGCGAGGCGAGAGGGGACGTCAGGATACCCAATCGGCGCCCCCTGCGGCAAGGGAGCGGGGCGGTGTGCTATGCTGGCGGTCAGACCCTCTCCACACCCGTTTCTGCGCCGCCTGGCGTGCCCCTGCGATGGCCGGCCCCCTTCCCTCCCCCCTTCAAAGCCACGCGACAGCCGTCGGAGGCCCCCTCGACGGCCTGATGCACGCCCCGACGCCCCAGGCCCGGCTCTGGGCGCTGGTGCGGTTGAATGCGCGAGAGCTCTGGCTCGTCCTGGCTTACGCCGTGGCAGCCGGCGTCCTTGGCCTCGCCGTGCCGCTGGCCGTCCAGGCCCTGGTCAACTCGATCGCCTTCACAAACCTGATGCAGCCCGTGCTGGTGCTGAGCGCCCTGCTGCTGGCAGCGCTCGGGCTGCTCGGCATCGTGCTCGCGGGCCAGGCCCTCACGGTGGAGCTGCTCCAGCGGCGGCTGTTCGTCCACACCGTGGCGGACCTGGCGCTGCGCCTCACGCGCGTGCGCCGGGAGGCGTTCGACCAGGCCCACGGCCCCGAGCTCCTCAACCGCTTCTTCGCCGTGTTCGCCCTGCAGAAGGCCTTCAGCGAGCTCCTGCTCGACGGCCTCGCCGTGCTCCTGCAGACGGCCATCGGCCTGGTGCTCATGGCCGTGTACCACCCCCTGCTGCTGCAGTTCGGCGTGCTGGTGGTCCTGGGCCTGGCGACCCTGCTGCGCCTCACCACGCGCATGGCCACCCAGACGGCGCTCAAGGAGTCCAAGGCCAAGTTCGACACGGCGGCCTGGCTCGAGGAGCTCGCCGGCCACCCGGACCAGTTCCGCTCGGCCGGCGCCGTCCAGCTTTCCATCGGGCGGGCGGACGCGCTGGCCCAGGAGTGGCTCACGGCCAGGCGCGCCCACTGGCGCATCCTGTTCAGGCAGCTGACGGGCCTGCTGGCGTTCCAGGCCCTGGCCAGCGCGCTGCTGCTGGGCGTTGGCGGCTGGCTGGTGGTCAACCGCGAGCTCACGCTCGGGCAGCTCGTGGCCTCCGAGTTCGTGCTCTCCGCCGTGGTCACGGGCCTGGTCAAGCTCGCCAAGCAGCTCGAGACCTACTACGACGCCCTGGCCAACGTCGACAAGGTCGGCTCCCTGGTGGACCTCCCGCTGGAGCGCCTGGACGGCGTTGCCCTGCCGCCGAGCCCGACCGGGCTGGCCATCCGCCTGAGCGCCCTCAGGCTGTCTCGCGGAGACGCCATGGTGCTGCGCCACGCCGACGTGGGGCTGGTGCCCCAGGCCCGACTGGGCATCACGGGCCCCACCGGGGCAGGCCTCGGCGTCCTCGGCGAGCTGCTGGCAGGCCTCCGGGAGCCCGACGGCGGGGCGCTGGAGTTCGACGGGCACGACCTGCGGGACCTCGAGGCCCGCTCCTTGCGCAGCGCGACGGCGCTGGTGAGGCCTGACGGCGTGTTCGCCGGCACGGTGCTGGACAACCTGCGGCTCGGGCGCCAGGACCTCGAGCTGTCGCACCTGCGGACCACGCTGGAGGCCGTGGGCCTCTGGGAGACCATCCAGGCCCTGCCGGACGGCCTGGGCACCCCCTTGGCCACCAGCGGGGCGCCGCTGTCGACGGGTGAGGCGGCCCGCCTGCTGCTGGCCCGGGCGATCGCCGGCGCCCCCAGGCTGATCGTGGTCGACGAGGTGCTCGACGTGCTCGACGGCGAGGCCCGCCAGCTCGCGCTGGAGGCCCTGATGGAGCCCCGGGCGCCCTGGACCCTGGTGATCCTCAGCCGGCACGACGCGGTGCTCGCCCGCTGCCCCATCGTGTACGAACTGGAGCGCGGCGAGCTGCGGCGCCGCGGCCCGGGGAGGCGGCCATGAGCCCGAGGCGTGGGGGGGCGCTCGCCCCCGAACTGAAGGGCTTCGCGGCCCTGGAGGACGTGCGCACGCCGGAACCCACCCGCCGCCTGACGAAGCTGGCGGTGGCCGGCGGCCTGGCCGTGGCCCTGCTGCTGGCCTTCGCCCCCTGGCGCCAGACGGCCCCCGCCAAGGGGCGCGTGCTGGCGTTCGCGCCCATGGAGCGGCGGCAGCTGGTGGAGGCCCCCGTGGACGCCCGCGTCGCCCGGTGGCACGTGCAGGAGGGCACCCAGGTGCGGGCAGGCGACCCGCTGGTCGAACTCCGGGACGTGGACCCCGACCTCGTCGCCCGCCTGGAGCGCGAGCTCACGGCCGTGCGCGGGCGCATCGCTGCAGCAGAGGAGCGCCGGCGCTCCCTGTCGGCCCGTGCAGAGGCCCTCCGGCGCTCGCGCGAGCGTGCCATGACGGGCGCCGCGGAGCGCACGCGGATGGGGGAGCAGCGGACGCGGGCCGCGGAGGAGGCGCTGGCGGCGGCCCGGGCCGCCGAGGTCACGGCCCGGCTCAACCGCGACCGACAAGTTGCGCTGCGCGAGCGCGGGCTGGCCGCCGATCGGGCGGTGGAGCTTGCCGAGCTCGAGCTGACGCGGGCCCTGACGGACCGGGCCCGCGCCTCGGCGGGGCTCGCGGCGGCCCAGGCGGAGCAGAGCGCGCTCGCCGCCGACCTCGCGCGCGTGGAGACGGACGGCACGGCGGCCATCGAGGACGCCCGGGGGGGGGTCGAGGGCGCTCGCGCCGAGGCGGAGAACGGCAGGGCCGAGCTCGCCCGCCTGGAGGTGCGGCGCTCGCGCCAGGCGGCTCAGGCCGTCACGGCGCCCCGAGACGGTGTGGTGTTCCGACTGGCCGCCTTCGAGGTCGGCGGGCTGGTCAAGGCGGGCGACCCCCTCGTGATGCTGGTGCCCGAGACCAGGGACCGCGCCGTGGAGGCCTGGATTGCCGGCAACGATGCGCCGCTCGTGCGCCCGGGCCGCTCCGTCCGCATCCAGTTCGAGGGCTTCCCGGCCATCCAGTTCTCCGGCTGGCCAGAGGCTGCGATCGGCACTTTCGGCGGGCGGGTGGCCTTCGTGGAGACGGCGGACGACGGGGAGGGCCGCTTTCGGGCCGTGGTCGTCCCCGAGCCCGGCGCCCCCTGGCCGGAGCCGGCGATCCTCCGGCAGGGCATGCAGGCCAACGTCTGGGTGCTGCTCGACGTCGTGACCCTGGGATACGAGCTCTGGCGGCAGTTCAACGGCTTCCCGCCCAACTACGTCGGCGAGGAGGTGGGCAAGGAGCCCAAGCTCGACGCCCCCGCGAAGCGGCTGCGCAAATGAGGGCCGTGGTCGTGTCGCTGCTGATCGCCGCGGCCCAGGGCGGGCTGCCGGCCCTCGCCCAGCCCCCGCTCCAGCCAGCCGCGCTGCTCGGGGGCCTCGAGGCGTCCTACCCGCCGCTGGCCTCCGCACGGGCGGAGCTGCAGGCCGCCGAGGCCCTGCGCACGGCGGCCGAGGGGGGCTTCGATCCGGCCTGGCGCACGCGGGCGGCGGTGTTGCCCACGGCCCAGTACCCCCACCAGCGCCTGGACACCAGTCTGGAGCAGCCCACCCCGTTCTGGGGCGCGACGCTGTTCGGGGGCTGGCGCCGGGGGCTCGGCGCCTTCGCGAGCTATGACGGCAAGCTGGCCACCAATGACGGCGGCGAGGTGCGCGGCGGCATCAGCCTGCCGCTCTGGCGCAACGGCGCGATTGACCGTCGACGGGCGGACCTCGCCAGGGCCGACGCCGCCGTGACGGCTGCCGAGGCCCAGCTGCGGACGCAGCGGCTGGAGGCGGCCCGCCAGGCAGCGGCCCGCTACTGGGACTGGGTGGCGGCGGGGCAGCGCGTGGCGGTGGCTCGGCGCTGGCTGGGGCTGGCGCAGCGCCGCGACGCCGACCTGGGGGCCGCCGTGCGCGCCGGCGCCCTGCCCGCGCTGGAGAGGCAGGAAAACGAGCGGGCCGTGCAGCAGCGCGTCGGGCACCTGGCCCTCGTGGAGCGCGGGCTGGAGCAGGCCGCCATCGAGCTCTCGCTGTTCTGGCGGGACGCGGCCGGGGCCCCCCGGCTGCCCGAGCCGGGCCTGCTGCCGGGCCGTCTGCCGCCCATGGCCCCTCTCGCGGAGGCCCTGCTGCACGCAGACCTCGCCAGCGCCCCAGACGTTCGCCCGGAGCCACGCCGCCTTGAGGCGGCCCTGCTGCAGGCCCGCATCGAGCTGGCGCTGGCCGAGAACCAGCTCGCGCCGGCCGTCGACGTGTCGGTGCTGGGCTCCCAGGACCTGGGCGCCGGGGACCCTGGCCGGGCGACGCCGGAGCTCGAGGCGGGCCTCTCGCTGGAGGTGCCGCTGCTCGCCCGCACCCCGCGCGGCCGCATCGCGCAGGCCGGCGCCGCCGTGGCCGGCCTGGAGGCCCAGCTGCGCTTCGCGCGCGACCGGGTCCAGGCCGAGGTGCGCGACGCAGCCTCCGCCGTCGGCGCCACCGCCCGCCGGGCCGAGGCCGCGGGCCGGGAGCGCGCCATCGCGGAGCGCCTGGCCCTCGCGGAGGCAGAGCGCCTGCGGCTCGGCGAGGGCTCGCTGTTCCTGGTGAACCTGCGAGAGCAGGCGGCCGCCGAGGCGGCCGTGCGGGAGGCGGACGCCCTCGGGGAGCACCAGCGGGCGCGGGCCCAGTACGAGGCAGCCGTCGGCAGGCTCGCGCTGCCCGAGGGCCAACCGACACGGGAGGAACAGCGATGAGCCTGGCGACCACGCTCCTGGACTGGCTCGTGCCCGACCCCGTGCGCACGTCGCTGCCAGGCTGGCTCGCCCTGCCACCCTTGCCGCCCACGGAGGCCCTGTGGGCCTTCGTTTGGCTGCTCGGCGTCAGCTGGCTGCTGCTGCGCTTCTTGATGCTGTTCACCTCCGGGCTGACGGGGCTCGCCACCCGCCACCTGCCGCCGGCCTGGTCCGACATCGTGGCCGGCCACGCCGTGCTGGCGCGGCTGGGCTGGATCTTCCCGGTGCTGGCCGTGAACCGTGGCGTGGTGCTCATCCCAAGCCTCGGTGGCCCCTTCATCGACTGGGTCCAGCGCGTGACGCTGGCCATGCTCGCCGTCGTCACGGCGCGGACGGTCGGCGCCGTGATCGACGCGGCCCACACCTTCTACCAGCGGCACCTGGTCGGCGACCGCCACCCGATCAAGGGCTACGTCCAGATCTCCAAGCTGCTCCTGTACATCTCGGCTGCCTACCTGGCCGTCTCCGCCGTGGCCGACCGCTCCCCGTGGTACTTCCTCAGCGGCCTCGGCGCCCTGACAGCCATCTTCCTCGTGGTCTTCCGCGACACGCTGCTGTCGTTCGTGGCCGGCGTGCAGCTCGTCAACAACGACCTGGTGCGGGTGGGCGACTGGATCCAGATGCCTCAGTTCAACGCAGACGGCGAGGTGATCGACATCGCGCTCAACGTGGTGCGGGTCCAGAACTGGGACCGGACCATCACCTCGATCCCGGCGCACAAGTTCATCGAGCACGCCTTCACGAACTGGCGCGGCATGTTCGAGTCGGGCGGGCGGCAGATCCTGCGCACGGTTCACCTGGACATGGCCGGCGTGCGCTTCCTGCGCCCGGAGGAGATCGAGCGGTTCGGGCGCTTCGTGCTGCTGGCCGACTACATCCACGAGAAGCAGGCGGAGATCGACGCCTGGAACGCCACGAACCTTGCCGAGGAGGAGGCCGACATCCTCGCGAACGGCCGACACCTGACGAACATCGGCACGCTGCGGGCGTACATCCTGGAGTACCTGCGGCGCCACCCGCGCATCGACACGGCCTCGACCCTGGTGGTGCGCCAGATGGAGCCCACGTCTCACGGCGTCGGGCTGCAGCTGTACGCCTACGTGCGGGACACCGACCTCTCCACCTTCGAGCGCGTGCAGTCGGACATCTTCGACCACATCCTCGCGATTGTGCCCGACTTCGAGCTGCGGCTGTTCCAGCAGCCCACCGGGGCAGACCTCGCGGGCCGCCGGGAGCTGCCCGCGTGACGCCCGCCCGCTGGCAGCTGGCCGCGCTGGTGGTGGCCGCGGTCGGGACGCTCTGGCTGGCCACCTGGCCGCCGGACAGCCTGCTGCGCGCCGTCTGGCCGGCGCTCGTGTCGCTCGCGGCCCTCACGCTCACGCGCCACGCGATCCTGGGGCTGGCCCTCGGCGTGGTGGCAGGCGCCCTTCTGCTGGCGGGGGGCGCTCCGCTGACGGCCGCGCGGGACGTGTTCGCCTCGCACGTCTTCCCTGCGCTGCAGGGGCCCTGGCGCCTGGGGGCGATCGGCTTCACGCTGCTGCTGGGCGCCTTCGCGGGCCTGCTGGAGAGGTCGGGCGGCTTCGAGGCGCTGCTGCGCCGGGTGCTGGGCGACGGGCGCCACGGCGGGCGCCGGCTGCTGCTCGGCGTCTACGGCGTGGGGCTCGCGTGCTTCTTCGACGGGCTCGCGAGCGCAATGCTGGCGGGCCGTCTGGCGCGCCCCCTGGTCGATCGCGCGGGTGTCACCCGCGAGAAGCTGGCCTGGGTCGTGGACTCCACGAGCTCCCCGGTGGCGTGCGTGTCGATCGTCTCCACCTGGATCGCCACCCAGCTCAGCCTGATCGCCCAGGGGCTTCAGGGCGCGCCGTTCGCCGCAGCGCCCCACGCCCTGTACCTGGCCTCGATCGCGGCAAACCCCTACTGCCTGCTGACGCTTGTGCTGGTGCCGCTGGCCGTGGCGCTGCGCTGGGAGCCCGGGCCCATGCGGGCCTGCGTGCCCGTGGCCCCCTCGGCGGAGGCCACGTCGGTGGCGCCCGGGCCGGTGCGAGCCGTGACGCTGCCCCTCGCGGTGCTGGTGCCCGCGATCCTGCTGGGCTTCCCCCTGCTGGGCGGCACGCCGGCAGACCTGACGACGGCCGCCGGCTGGCAGCAGGCCTTTGGCGGCGACGGGGGGCCTTATGCCCTGATCGTCGGCAGCCTGGCGGGGCTGGGCGCCGCCTGGTGGGCCTACCCGCGCGACCGCGAGGTGCCCGCCGGGCAAGCCGCGCTGGAGGGGGCTGCCGCGCTGCTTCCGGCGCTGGTGGTGCTGGTGCTGGCCTGGACGCTGGGCAGCCAGCTGGAGGCCCTGGGCGCCTCCGGCCGGATCGCCGCCCTGCTGGCAGGGGGGCCCGGCCCGATGTGGCTGCCGCTGATGGTGTTCCTGCTTGGGGCAGGGATGTCGTTCTGCACGGGCAGCAGCTGGGCCACGATGGGCCTGCTGATGCCCCTGGCGCTGCCGGCGACCCTGCTCGCGGCGCAGCAGACCGCGCTGCCCCTCGACGCGCTGCCGGGCCTCTGTGCGATGGTGGTCGGCGCCGTGTTCGGCGGGGCCACCCTCGGCGACCACTGCAGCCCGTTCTCGGACACCACCATCGTGAGCGCGCTGGCCAGCGGATGCAGCACGCCCGCCCATGTGGCGACCCAGCTGCCTTATGCGGGCCTGACGGCGGCCTGCTCGGCCGTGGCCTACGCGGCCATGGGTGTCGGGCTGCCGCCCCTCGCCGCCACGGGCTGCGCAGGCCTGGCGATGGCCGCCCTGGTGACCCTGGCGACCAGGCAAGGGTGGGGCCGCACCAGGGTATGAAAAGGCGGGTCCGCCAGCCGGGCGGTGCCCTCCCCCCACCGCCGAGAGGTCCCGATGCCTGCCTTGATCCGCGCCCTCCTGGCCGCCGCGGTGCTCGCGGGCCTTGCCGCGCCTGCCCTCGCCGAGGAGGCCGGCCCGCCGCCGGAGTACAACTGGGTGCCGGAGCCGATGCTCTTCGACCTCATCCGCAGCCTGGGCGCAAAGGCGGGCGAGCGCGAGGTCGGCGTCGGCCTCCACCGGCGCGCTGACGAGCTCGAGCTGGGCACCGAGGTCGAGCTGATGGTCGCAGACGGCCACGGGCTGGAGCTCGAGCTGGTGAACCCGCAAGGCGAGAGCCGGGGGGTCCGGGGCGTCTACCAGGCCACGCTGGGGCGGTTGCTCGACGGGCGGGTGCTGCACGGGCCTCACCTGGTCGGCGCGTACGCCCCAGGGCTCAGCCGCACGGAGGCCAGCGCCGTCTATGTGGTCACGGCGCGCCTGTCGCCGCAGTGGACCCTGCTCGCCATGGCTGGCGGCAGGCTGGACCACGGAGCCGCCCCGGCCGCCGAGGGGGCCGAGGCAGCACCCGGAGCGGCCGAACTGACGCGCGGGGCGGTGCTGAACGCCAGCCTCTTTCGGGACCTCTCGGACAGCTTCATCGTCGGCCTGGAAGGGACCTGGGAGCAGCGTCCCACGGGCCTGGGAGAGCTCGAGCTGATGCCCCAGCTGCGGTGGGACCTCGACGAGGGCCTCCACGTGCAGGCCGGGCTGGGCCTGACGAGCGAGGCCGGCGTCACGCGCCCGATGAGCAGCCTGCGCGTCAGCCACGCGTTCTGAGCGGGGCGGCGGTCACGGCCGCCGAGCGCCAGCCTTGCCTTTTGTTCACCTGAATGTACACTCGTACCTGAGCCCGGGCCCAGGCCTGGCTCCTCGCGAGGTGGACGATGGTCAGCAAGAAGGAAGCCCGCCCCAAGCCGCCCCTGCGGGAGGTGGCGAGCGACGCCTACGTGGCGCAGCAGCTCGACGGCGAGCCTGCGTCCATCGCCTCCAGCGCCGACGCCGCGCTGGAGGCGGCCCCCCCCCGCCTCGGTGGCCCCGGCCGGCGCCCGAGGACGCGCCGGGAGACGCCCCCCACGCTGCGCCGGCTGCAGCAGGCGCTGCGCGACAACCTCGAGCAGGCCGTCCCGGCGCGCGGCCTCACGACGCTCGACGTGGCGCGGGCGACGGGGCTCTCCCGCACCACCCTGCACGCCCTCCAGGAAGGCACGCTGGACCCGCAGCTCTCGACGCTCGCGACGGTGGCGGGCGTGCTCGGCGTCAGCCCCGCGCTGCTGCTGCTCGACCGCGCCGACTGGCGAGCCATCCTGGCCTCCGTCATCGAGCTGCTGCCCGAGCTGCTGGGCGCCCGGCCCGGCTCGCCCTCGGAGCTGCCCCGCACGCCCGACGACGTGCGCACGCAGCTGCGCGGCCGCAACAGCCGCAAGGAGGCCGCCGGCAGGCTGCCCGCGCGCGTGGCGGAGCAGCTCTTCTGGGGGGGCGAGGCGGGCCCTGCCTGGACCCGGCTGCTGGCCGAGGTGGCGGCCCAGGGAGCGGGGCCCGACGCGGACCCGCTCCTGCCTGGCCCGGAGGACACGGTGCAGGTGGGGCTGGCGCTCGGGCAGCACCAGCTCGGCAGCCTCGGGCTGCTCATCGGGGGCAACCTGGCCCTTGGCATGGCCCGCAGCCCCCGGGTGTCCGTGGACCTCGTGGAGCTGGTGCGGTGGCTGCGCGAGGCGGGGGGCCGGGCCGTCGTGATCGCGGGGGCCGGGCTGGCGGCCGAGGCTGGCCTGCAGCCCTACCGGGGGCCCGAGGGGCTGCTGCTGGCGGCGGACGCCGACGTGCTGACCTCGCTCGCCGGCCTGGAGACGGAGCCGGAGGCATTCGTGCGCCACTACCGCGCCCGCGCGCGGCAGGCCCAGGCGCTCTGCCGCGAGGGCCAGGCGCCCCCGTGCGCCGAGGCACTCGGGCGCCTGCAGCGGGCCGGGCTCGTGGGGCCCGTGCTGGCGGCCTCCCCGGACGGGCTGCTGGCCCGCGCCGGGGTGGAGGCGACGCCGCTCTTCGGCACCTACGACCGCTTCCGCTGCCACCGCTGCCAGGCGCCGGCCTCCTGGGAGGCCTTCATGGACCGTGTCACGGCGCGGCCGACGTGCAGCGAGCCAGGCTGCGGGGGGCTGCTACGGCCAGACGTGGTGCTGCGGAACGAGCCCCCCGGCAAGGCGCTGGAGGCCACGTGGCAGGCCCTGGAGGCCCGCGTCCGGGAGGCCCCGCTGCTGCTGGTGGTCGGCTCGTCGCTGCGGGATCGCCGCGTGGCCCGCTTCGCGATGCTGGCGCGCCTGCACGGGGCCCGGCTCGCGATCGTGGACGCGGCGGCGACCCACCTGCTCGATGACCTCGCCCACTGGCGGATGCAGGCACCGGCCAGCACGGCGCTGCTGGCCATGTGTGCGGTGGCGGGGGTGTAGGGCGGGCCACCGTTTCCGTCCGATGGCCGTCGGGTACGTAGCCCAAAAGCACGCTGTGGACCCCGCGTCACCTCGCCGGGTCGTCACCCAGGAGGCTCCCGTGTCCCACCGCGCCGCGTTCCTGCGCACCGCCGTCGCGCTCGCCACCGCCGGGCCGCTGACGCTGCTGGCCGCGGGGTGCATCACCCAGGTGGCGCCGCCCGTGGAGGGGCCCGCCGCGGTGAAGGGGAAGCCCGCCAAGGGCGGTAGCGCGGCCATCGACGCGCGCCTGCGGGCCGGCGTCAAGACCGCCATCGCCTACACCTCGCGTGAGGACCGCATGGCGGTGATGACGGAGGCGTTCTCCCTCTCGCGCAACAAGGGGCTGCAGAAGGCCTCGGAGAGCTTCAAATCGCTCGGTTCCTCGCTCTCGGGGCTGCAGGCCCTGACCTCTGCCAGGAGCCGCTCGGCCAGCGCCGGCTCCCTCGGCGGCCCTGACGGCGCAACCCTCACCGGCTCCTCCGGCAGCCTGCGCTACCACGTGGAGGGTGGCCCGACGCTTCACATGGTGGGCAGCCGCGGGGGGTATGCGCTGGCCGGCCTCGCCGAGTACGAGCAGGGCGACACCGTGATCGTCTACGACGACCAGACGAAGGAGGTCACGGCCGTTCGCAGCGCCGACGCCGAGCTCCGCTTCAAGTTCGACAAGCGCGACAACACGCGCAGCTGGAGCTCCGAGATCGCGAAGAGCCCTGACGGCACGACAGGCCTTCTCTCTGTCGAGGTGTCCTCCCGGGCCTGGAAGACCTACGAGCTGCCTCAGCCTCAGGCGCCGTGGGTCTGCACCGCCGCGTCCCCCAGGCCGCGGCCGTCGTTCTTCCCTATGCCGTCCGTCGCGCCGCGGCCGAGCGTGACCCCGGTGGCCCAGCGCTCCCCCCTGCCCGGGGCGACGGCCGCCCCCGTGCTCCGGCCCTCGCCGTCGCCCACCCCCACGCCGGAGCCGCCGTCCCCCGTGCCCCTGCCGTTCCCAACCCAGGGCCTGCAGCAACTCGACGACCAGCCGGCAGACTCGTGGCCGCCCGCAACGCCCGGGCCCAACGACACGCCGGAGCCCAGCTGGACGTCTGGCCCCAACGACACGCCCACCCCGGGCTGGTTCCTCGGCCCGAGCGCCCAGCCCTCGCCGGCCGTGGATTACGGCTACGCCGGGCCCAGCTGCGGCCCCGACCCGGCCTGGCAGGCCCCGGAGCAGCTGCCGTTCAAGGCCGCCGGCGGCGAGTACCCGGAGAACGTCGAGACGCTTGCGTTGCGGCTTGCCATCACGCCCAAGGGAGACAATGACCTGGCCATGGAGCTCGCGGCCGACCTCGACGAACCGGTCAGCGTGCCGAACTCGGCGATGCGGCTGCCGGGCCACTGGAAGTTCCTGGCCCGGGTCCCCGGCGTGACGCTGAGCTGGGAGTCGAGGCTCAGCCTGGTCCCCGGCAGGATGAGCTTCACGGGCTCGGGCAAGATGATCGTCGAGGTCGAGCAGGGCGAGGAGCAGTTCGACTACGCCGTCACGCTGCGCGAGGCCACCCGCACCGCCAGCGCCTCGATGACCAACGTGGGGGCCAAGATGAAGCTGCGGGTCACCACCGACGGCAGCGCCCCCCCGCGCACCCAGGTGCTCTCCATCGACGGCGGGCGGGAGATCGAGGTCGGCACGGTGGGGATGAAGCCGGGCAGCGGCAACGTCGCGCTGGTGCGCTTCAACGACGGCAAGACGATGGAGTGGGAGCTTTACCCGCAGGACCTGTTCGGCCAGCTAGGCAGCTCGCCCGCAGCCTTCCAGCCCCCCGCCCCGCGCGCCGCCGTCCCCGCGATCAGGCGTTCGCCTGTGCCCGCCCGCTGAGCCAGGAACCAGGGACGCCGCCGCCATGAGCCCCAGGCGGCGGCCCGGACGCTACCGCGTCTTCAACAGCCCGTCGGCCGCGAGCCGGCCAGCGACGGCCGTGGCCTGGGAGTCCGCGAGCCACTGCGCGGGCCCCGACGAGGTCGTGTAGCCGACCCAGGCCACCTCGTTCTTGGCCACGTCCCGGAGGTGCACCTCCAGCCGCATCCAGGGGGTGTAGACGTCGTAGCCGCCAGACTCGGTGGTGGTGGTGCGCAGATCGACGTTGCGAGAGCCCTTGTTCCGGTCGAGGTTGCCGGTGGTGGTGGTCGTCGTGCTACGCGGCACATGGGACCGGCTGGTGCCGGAGGCGGCCACGCGGAGCTCCAGCACGCCCTCGAGGCCCTCGGCCCGGATGAACTTCGCAATGGCGGCCTCGTCGACCTTGCGCATCGGGGGGAACTGCTCGTAGCACTTCAGCACCTTGCCGCGCGCGCCGTGCCGCTGCAGCTGGGTCGCAAAGGCGTCCTCGTACATCATCCGCTGCTCGGGGTCCGAGATGTCCATCGCCCGCACCAGGAGATGCTCGTAGCTCACCTGGGCAAAGGCGGGGTCACGCACAGCGCGGAGCGTGGTGGTCGCACAGCCTGCGAGGGTGCTGGCGAGGAGGGACGCGGCAAGCAGAACGTGGGTGCGCATGGAGGCCTCCGGGGGCACGGCTGTCACCATTTTACCCGCCAGACACCTGATGGGAGAGGGGCGCTCGTCGGGTAGAAGGCGGTCTAGAACAATACCGATGCCGCCACGCCAGGGACGCCTCTCCCCCGTTGCAGCCGCCGACCTGCCCGGGCCGGCCTCCTGGGGGGGTGTTGCTCCGCGACCGCGCCTGGCAATAACCCGCCTGGGGCTGCGGGGCAGCCGTCGCGGGCCCGGCCCCTGCGAAGACCTAGCGCCCCGCCAGGGCCGCAAGGCGCACCAAGAACGTGCCGTAGAAGTTCTCGCGCGGCCCGATGTGAAGGACGGTGGGCACGTTGTGCGAGACGCCGTAGCCCAGCCTGTAGCTGGCGACGCGCGCCCGGTGCAGGGTGTCGAAGGGGTGGGAGGCCTCCGTGAAGGCCTTGGAGGTCAGGCGGGTGTAGGCCTGCGGCTGACGGAACACGGCCCCGAGCTTCGCCACCATCGCCTGCTGAAGGTCGGGGCGGGCCCGCGTGTCGAGCACCATGCGGCGGATCGCCGCCCGCTCCGAGGCGGCCAGGCTCTCCGGGAAGGGACCGGGGCCGGTGCCTGCCAGGAAGGCCGCCGCGAGCGCCGCGTCGTCAGGCGGGGTGACGGCATCGAGCTCGGCCTCCAGTGCAGCCACGTCCTCGGCGAGCTCGCGCACCTGCGCCTCGAGCTCGGCGTTGCGCTCGGTGAGCTCGTCTGCGCGCCGCTTGAGCTCGGCCTTTTTGCCGCCGTCAGGCGGGCCACCCGCAGGCTCCCGCGGGGCCTCCAGCGCGGCGCGCAGGCGGGCGACCTCCTCGCGCAAGGCGCGGCTCTCCTCCCGCAGCAGCAGCAACTCGTCGTCCTCGCGCAGGTGCGCGGGTGGGGAGACCTCGGCGATGCGGGGCAGCCAGCGCTCGGCCCGCAGCCGGGCCTCCTCGACGACCTCCGGCGGCCAGCCCGGCAGGCTCTCCACCAGGGCCGCAAAGGCCTCGCGGAGGGCATGCCAGGTGTACTGCTTGCCCTCGACGAGGTGCGTGGCGACGGCGTGGTCGAAGGCCTCCCAGGCCCCCCCGGCCGGCTTGGCCCCGAGGGCCTGCCGGAGGTGCCACGCCAGGCGCTTGTCGAGCGGCTGCGCTCGGTAGCGCTGGCGGCCGGCCCGCACCACGTCGCCCGCCGTCACGAGGTGCTCGAGCAGGGCCTCGAAGCCCACGGCGTGCGCCTCGGCTCCGAGCCCGCGGGCCACCTGCCGGGCCGTGACCCCCTCCGCGCCACCGGTCGCCCGCATCATGTCGAAGTACAGCGTCACGTAGACCCCCTCGCGATCGAGCGGCCCGACGCGGGAGGGGCTGAACGGGTGCGGCAGCCGCAACTCGCCCTCGAGCGCCGCGCCCACGGGGCTCCCCTTCGGCACCAGGCGCGAGAGCACGCCCGACGGGCCGGCGGCAGGCTCCGCGGCCGGCAGGGCAAAGGGGGCTGGGGGTCGGTTCGGATCAGTCATGGCAGGCCTCGCTTCATCTTTCCCGCTCGGGCACCTTTCTTCAAGCGCCGGCCGTGGTGTCTTGGGGCTTCCACACCGGGGGCCGCGCGGCAGCCCTCAGGGCCCGGCGTCCGTCGAAGCCTGGCCCGCGGTGGCCTCCAGCGCCGCCCGGTGGGCCTCGTAGACCTGCCTGGCAACCTCCGCCACCTCGGCGGCCAGGGCTGCGGGCCGCACCACGCGCACGTCGGCACCCCAGGACGCCAGCCACTTCCGGAAGTGGACCCCCACCAGCGTCCGCACGCGGTAGCGCACCACGAGCCCGCCGGCGTCGTGCTCGGCCGTCAGCACGGCCGCCCGGCAGCCAGGGTCCCCCCGGACGGCGCTCGCCGCGGCCCCCCGGAACAGCAGCTCCACGTCCGTGGCCAGGTCCGGCAGCGCCCGGGTGTCGTCCTCGGGCAGGTCCTGCAGGCGGGGATCCTCCAGGTCCGCCCCCCAGACGCTGTCGAGCATCTCCAGCTCGTCCGGCGAGGGCCCTGCGCCCGCCCACTCGACGCGGTCCATCTCCAGCGCCTCGAGGTCGGCGAGGTGGTGCAGCGGCAGGGCCCGCCAGCGCCGGACGCCGAGGTGGTGCCAGTAGACCTCCAGCCGGGGCCGGCCGTTGTACCAGACGATGCGGTGCGGGCAGAGGCGCTGGGCCTCGGGGGCCTTGCGGCGGTTCAGGCGGATGCGGATGCGCAGCCCCTGGTCGAGGGCCCGCACGAGGGCCTCCCAGACGTGGGCCCTCACGCCGCTGCGCCCGTGCTCGCCGAGCGCCGGGGGCAAGGGGCGGTAGCGGATCCGGGGCTCGCGGGCAGGGCGCCCGAAGCGGGCCTCGGCGGCCTCCGTCACGCGGTCCAGCAGGCGCCGCCCGACACCGCCCGCTCCCGTGGCGGCCCGCAGCTCCGCGAGGGCGAAGGCGAGCTCCGCACGGCCGCGCGGGGGCAGCTCGCCGGCCGGGCGCTGGGCGCGCGCCCAGCGAGAGACCTGGGGCCCGAGCGGGTCGAGCGTCGGCCCCCCGGGGCTCATGACCAGGAAGTCCGGCTCCAGCACGGGCCGGTAGCAGACCTGGTTGCGCATGCGCTGGTCCTGGCCCTCGTCGTACCGCTCGATGGTCCCATCGGGGTGCAGGTGAACCGCCTCGATCAGGCCCGAGTCCATCAGCGCGCGCAGGTCGCGGCTAAGGTGGTTGTTGAAGGCCGTGCGCTCGGCGGGCGTGAGCGTCTCCCAGCGGTAGGCCAGCTCGGCGAGGGCGCGCTCCCGCAAGGTCGCGCGGGCGATCACGCCGGCCTCCAGCGTCCACAGCAGCAACAGGCACCTGATGCGATCGCGCGAGGTCTTGGCCCGCTTGGACTGGTCTATCATCAGGCGCTCCTGGCCGGGGATGAGGCCTCCCCACGCCTCATTCTTCCCGGGGAAGCCGGGTGGCCTCACGCTCAAAGGCCGACTTGCCCCCCGGCTGGCAGGAGGCCACCCCACCCGGGCGGCCTTGAAGCCCCCCGCCACGCGGGTATGGTGGGGGGACAGGAGGTGCCGCCGATGAACCCCAACCTGAGCCCCGAGGCCATCCAGCTCGCGCAAGAAGCCCAGCGCAGGGCGCAGCAGGCGCCCCCTCCCGGGCCTGAGGCCGAAGGAGGCCTCGAGGTGAGTGAGGAGCTGGTGGAGGCCGCGCTCGAGGTCGTCGACGTCGAAGACGTGGCCGAGGTCCTCTCGGAGGGCTTCGAGCTGCCTGGCACCGAGGCCCTGGCAGAGCTGGCGAGCAGCTCGCTGGAGGCCGTCACGGCGGGCGTGGGGGAGCTCGCAGAGGGCGCCGGCGCCCTGGTCGGCGGCCTTGTCGAGGGCCTCGGAGACGCGCTGCCCGGGGTGCTGGAGGGCGCGGGGGAGCTCGCCGCGGGGGCGTTCGAGGTGGCGCTGGGGGGGCTCGGCGAGCTGTTCAGCTGAGGCCCGCGCCGCCCCGAGCCGGGGCGTTTCAAACCCGGCTCACCCGCGTAAAGTACCAGTCGAGACCCATTGCTAGCAGGTGCCCCGTGAAGACCCACGCCCTACTTACCGCCGCGTTCCTCCTGTGCGCCCCCGGGCCGGCCCTCGCCGCGCCGGAGGTACTGGAGACCATCACCGCTCCCGCGCTCTTCAAGCTCATGAAGGCCGAGGGCTACGCCGTCTCGGTGGACAAGGACGGCGACGTGGTCTGGAAGCTGGAGGGCTACAGCACGTTCATGTTCGTCGACAAGGACGGCGACTCCCTCACCTTCCGCGTCTCGTTCAAGAACGAGGGCACCACGCTCGCCAAGGTCAACGACTGGAACCGCGCCAAGCGGTTCTCGCAGTCCTTCCTCGACGAGGACGGAGACCCCTGCCTGCAGAGCGACCTGGAGCTCAACGGCGGGATCACGCGCGCCCGCCTGACGGACTACTTCAAGACGTGCCAGGCCCTGCTGAGGGCCTGGACCAAAGAGGTGCTCTGACGCCCGCAGGGGCCAGGCCTCAGCCCGGCGCGGCCCGGCGCCGCCTGCGCGGCTTGCCCAGCGTCCCGTCGAGCGCGCGCAGCGCCACCTCCGCGACGAGGTCGGGGCAGCCCGCCGCGGCGGACTCGGGCGCCAACCAGCCGAACAGCAGCACCCACCGGGGCACGTCGACCTTGAGGTCCTCCAGGTCCCTGGCGAGGATCAGCAAGCCGGCGTTGTCCCGCCAGTCCAGAGACTTCCCGCCGAGGGCCGGGGCCCCCTCGACGTGGCGCTTGGCGGCCCCGACAAAGAGATCCATGATCGCGGCGCGCTCCAGCCGCGTGAACATGGCGGTGGGCTCGGCCATGAGGCGCTCGAGCACCTGCAGGCGCAGGGCCGCGAAGTTGACGGTCCAGCAGGCGGAGGGATGGGGCTGGTGGAAGAACGTCATGGGGGGCCTCCTTCGGGCACGGGGGGGCATTCGCGAGGGCTCAGGCGCGAGGCCTGGCACGGCGTCCGGGCCGCCCACGCCAGGCCTCTGCGGGCAGACGTTTGATGGCGCGGACCGCCAGCGGGTTGCGGTAAACGGTGATGATGCAGCCGCTCTCCACGGCCTGCAGCACGGTGATGCCGACCAGGTGCTCGTGGGACCGCTCGCAGCCGCGTGGCAGGTCCCGCCGGCCCAGGAACACGAAGCGAATCCCCGTCCGGTAGCTCACGCGACCGTGGCGCAGCGCGAAGGCGACGTCCGAGGGGCTGATGTTGCGGTGCGAGAGGCGCTGACGGGCATGGTGGGTGAACGGGGTCATGGCTGCGCTCCTTTTGTGTCGCTTTGCGATATCAAAAACCACCCGGCGTGGCCGGCTGCATCGCGGGGTCACCCAGCCATCTTGCAACCAAACCAACATCAAAATCCGATACAATCAAATCAACCCCCTCGGTTGGGCCAAGTCTTTTGCCCCACCTGTCGGCTCGCCACCCCGGCCACCGTTAGGCCGGGTGGCCCGGCGGGAACAACTTGGCAAAGGAGACCCCCTTGGCGAGACGCAAGGCCCCGAGCGCGAACAACTGGCACTACCACCTCCGGCAGGTGATGGCCGCCGCCTACGAGGGCAGCCTGGACGAGGACGGGTTCGACCGCCTGGCTGAAGCCGCCGCCGAGTGTCCGGACGCCCCGACCACCTCCGTGCTGCTGGCCGAACTCGACGCCGCCCGGGCCGCCGGAGACCAGGCCCGCCTGGACGTGGCGGCCCTCGTGGCGATGGCAGGCCGGGTCCGCCCGGATGCCCCGGCTGTCAGGGAGCGGGCCATGCAGCTGCTCGGGCGGCCCGACGGGCTGCCCGCCTTCCGCCGGGCGGTGGCGGCAGCCACCGGCAGCACCCTGCAGGCCCTGCTCGGCGACGGGGCAACGCCCCTCGAGCCGGCCCCTCCGTCAGCGCGCTCGCGCGGGCGTCGCGCGCCGGCGGTGGCAGCCCCCCCCACCTCCGCCACGGCCCGGGTACCACAGGCCTTCCCCGAGCCCTCCAGGCTGGGCATCACCGGGCTGGCTCCCGTGCCGGGCTGGCAGCTCCTGATCGACGAGTCGGGCAAGTTCAGTGGCCGCGACAACAGCCTGGTGGTGGCCCTGCTGGTGCCGCTGGACTCGGAGCTGCCGCCCTTGCCCAGGGCCTGGCACGCCAAGGACAAGCGTCCGCGAGCGCTGCGCGAGGCCTTCGCCACCCTCGCGCAGCATCGCGTGGGCGTGCTCGGCTTCACGCTGGACGCGCTGGCCCCGCTGCCGGAGCGTCGCTGGGAGGCCGCCGTGGCCGCCCTGGGGCAGTGGGCGCTCCGGCTGCTGCCGGTGGCAGGCAAGACGCGGTTGGCGATGGTGATCGAGCAGCGCAGCGAGCACGCCTCCGGGGACACCTGGGGCCCGCTGGCCGCCGAGTGGGCCCGGCAGACCGCCCAGGACGACCCCACCCGCGCCGCCCTCCTGACGCTCGAGCGGCCGCGCGTGATCGCCAAGGACGAGAACGGCCGCAACGGCTACGTCGACCTGGTGGCCTACCTGTGGAACACCGGGCGCCTGACCGAGCTTGGGGCCGACGCCCTGCGCGAGACGTGGCTGCTGGAGACCCCCATCCGCGACTGGGATCGCCTCTGGACGGCCTGTCGGCCGGGGGGCAGCCTGCCCTCCGAGGCGCTGCGCGCCTTCCTGGCCGACCCGCGCGCCTGGGTGGGGGAGGGCCTCGGCGCCGCCCTGTACGCCCGACTCGTGGAGCACCTGGGGCGTGAGGGCAACGTCTGGGGCGAGGTGCTGCGGGAGGCCTGGGGCCAGGCAGAGAGTGCCGCGGTGGACCTCCAGCGGCTGCGCCGCGCGCTGAGGCTGCTGCAGGCTGGCCGACCGGGCCCCGAGCACCGGCAAGACCTCGGCCCGGCCGAGTTCCTGATGTTTGGCATCTTGCAGCTGCAGCACGGCAACCACGCCGGCTTCGTCACGCAAGAGGGCCCCGACGCCCTCGCGCGGCTTTGCGATCGCTACGCGGAGGACGAGCCCGAGCTCGTCTGCCAGGCGGACCTTGTCCGGGCCGTGCGCTGCACAAACGCCTTCGACTTCGAGGGCGCGTCGCGCTCGCTGGGGCGGTGGCAGCCCCTCGGCGACAAGCCCGGGCCCAGGCGGCAGCTGGCGGGGCGTCTGGCCAGCGCCTCGGGTCAGCACGCCGCCTTCCGGGGCGACTTCCAGGCCGCCGAGCGGCTGTTCACCCAGGCGATCGCCACCTTCGCCGCGATGGGCGACACCCGCCGCGGCGCGGTCGAGCAGGCCCGCACCCGGATCTACCGCGCCCTCGCGGCGTTGGACGCCCCTGGCGCTGGCTGGGAAGAGCGCGAGGCCCGCGTGGCCGAGGCCCTGCAGGCCCCGGTGGACCGCGCCCTGGTGACCTCCCTGGCAGCCCAGGGCGATGGGGCCCTGCGGTACCGCCACCACCTGCTGCTGCGCCACCTGGTGGCGCGCCAGGACGCCGGGCTGCGCGAGGCGTACCTGGCGGCCGAGCCGACGTGGGCCACGGGCCACGGGCGCCCCTGGCCCCAGATCGCGCTGCTGCGGGCCGTCCTGTGGCTGCAGGCGGGACGGCGCGAGCGGGCCACCACGGCCTGGGAGGCCGCCCTCGACCTCGCCCGCGCGCCCGGGCAGGGGCCCACGCTGGCCTTCGTGGCGCTGGCGATGGCCCGCGCCGCGCAGCTGGCCGGCCTGCCCGTCGAGACGCCTGCGCTGGACCAGGACGGCCTCCGGGCCCAGCTCCCCCTGGCCCCCTGGGAGGCGCTGGCGGGCGAGCGGGACTGGCTGCGGCTGCTGGCCCGCTGCGCCCCGTTCAACTTCCGCTGAGGCAAGCAAGGCCGTGACGCCCACCTTCATCCCCGTGCTGCCCCAGGCCGACGCCCAGACCTTCCTCTCCGAACTCGGCCCGCGGGGCCCCCGGCCGCGCAGCTGGCGCACCGGCCGCACGCGCGTGGAGGTGCCACTCGCGGACGGCGACCACCTGCTCGCGTGGCTGCACGCGCTCCCGGGCGTGGCGCCAGCCGACGCCCCCCTCGTGATCCATTTTCACGGCCTGGGCTCTCACGCGGACACGGGCACCCAGCTCGGGCTCAGCGCCAAGGCCCACGCCGCGGGGCTACACAGCCTGCGCGTGAACTGGCGGGGGGCCGGGGGGTCCGAGGCCCTCGGCACCGGCATCGCCTCCGGCATCGGGTGGCAGGACGTGGCCGACGTGGTGGCCCACGCACGCCGGCTCGGCCACGGGCGCATTTACTTGACGGGGCTCTCCCTCGGCGGCGCGATCCTGCTCAACGCGCTGGCGCGCTGCGAGCCCCGGCTGGTGGTTGCGGGCGCGGTGTGCATCTCCCCCCCGATGAACTTCGGCGCGGCAGCCCGCTCGCTGACCACCCGCCGCAACCGCTTCTACGATGCCCGCTTTGTGTGGCTGCTGACGCGGGCCATTCGGCGCTACGTCCCCCGAGGCAAGGGCGGCGAGCGCCTGCGGCCCTACCTGCCCAAGCTGTCAGGCCTGCGCAGCGTCTACGAGTTCGACGACACCGTGACGGCGCCCGCCCTCGGCCTGCCGGACGCCGACACCTACCACGCAGCAGCCAGCCCGGGCCCCCACCTCGCCGCCATCACCGTGCCCACGTGGGTGCTGACGGCGGCAGATGACCCTTTCGTCCCCGTGGCTGGCCAGCGCCCGCCGCTCGAGGCCCTGCCACCGGGCTCCCCCGTCTCGTGGACCATCACGGACCACGGGGGCCACGTGGGCTTCTTCGGGCGGCGCGAGCACCCCGCGCACCCCTGGGAGGACGCGCACTGGGCCGAGAACGCGGCGATCCGTTGGATCCTGGCCCAGGAGGCCGCAGCCCCAACCGCGCCGTAGCGACGGGGCACCGGGCAGGCACCGCGCGCTGACCACCGGCCAGGCGGCGGGCCCTCAGCGCCGCCGACCCGCCAGGGCCTCCAGCCAGCCCAGCGCCTTGCCCACGCCCTGGTCGACCAGCTGGCGCGCCTGGCGCCTGCGGCGCCACCACAGAAAGTCGCGCTCCAGCACGTCCGGGTCCGGCCAGCGCAGGCGGGTCCAGCTCCAGGCCAGGCGCACGGCCCAGACCAGGCCAAGCACCCCGCTCGCCACGGCGTCGGAGGTGAGCAGCGCCTCGCCGGCCACGAGCAGCGGCATCACCAGGGCAAACCGGCGCATCGCGGCGTGAAACGGGGCCCAGCGGGAGGCCTCGAAGGCGGCCCGGTCGGCCGCGACGGCCTCGGACTCCAGCTGCCGCGCCCGGGCCGCCTCGACCCGGGCGAGCGCGGCCTCGAGCTCGGCTGGCCCGATGTCGAGCTCAGCGGCGATGCGCGCGAGGTCCTCAGGCCTCGGGTCCGGCTCCCCCTTGAGACGCCGCTCGTAGTGTTCGAAGATCGCCGCGTAGGCGGAGTCTTGGCCTTCCTGCCCGGGCATTGCGCGCCTCCCGATGCGGCCATTGTACCCGGCTGCCCGCCCCGCGAGGCGAGAGGCAACGGCCCCCATCACAGACGCAGGCCACCACCGCTGCCAGGCTCGAAGGGCCCGTCGACCCGCCCCGCCTCAAGGTCTCCATGGCACGCCTGTCCACCGCCTGCGCCTTCACGGCGTGTCTGGCCCTGTACCTCCTCGACGTCCTGTATGGCCCCTGGACCGGGGACGGAGGCTACCAGCTCGCCCAGGGGGCCATCGTGGCTGCGGGTTCCCTGCCGTACATGCACTTCGAGCCGTTCTACACCCCCTTGCCGATGCTGCTGCACGCGGTGCCGATGGCAGCCGGGGTGCCGCCCTGGTGGCTGGTCTGGGGCTTGCCCTTGGCCTGGGTGGCGGCGATCGGGGCGCTCAGCGCAGCCGCCCTGCGCCAGGACCTGCCCCGCCTCGCCGGGTGGGGGCTCGGCCTGGCCGCAGGCGGCTATGCGCTGCTGTGCCTCGACTACGCTGGCAACCACCTCACGGGTGAGCATGGCGTGGTCGCGTTCGGGCTTGCGGCCCTCGTGGCCTTCCGCGCCGGCGAGGCAGGCCGCTCTCGCCGGTTCTTCTGGGCGGGCCTCCTGGCTGCCTGCGCCTTCTGGTCGAAGCAGTCAGGCGCCCTCGTGGTGCTGCCCTTCTTGACCCAGCTGAGAAGCCGTCAGGACCTGGCGGCGCTGGCGCTGGGCTGGCTCACCCCTGGCCTCGCCGTGGCGCTGAGCCTCGGGGTGGAGCCTGCGCGCCTCGCCCGCAGCCTGGGGATCGTGGGGACGTACGCGCAGCAGTTCGAGGCCCCCAAGGCAACCCCGCCCCTGACCGCTCAGCTGGCCGACCTCGTGGCCCGCAGCTGGCACCTCCTGCGCTGGGAGGTACACCGCACGCCACCGGGTGCCCTGCTGCTGCTGGTCGGGGCCGTGGCGGCCTGCTTCGGCCTGGCCCGCACCCCCACCTGGCGCGAGCGTGCGTGGCTGGGCACCTGGGCCGGCGTGGCGGCCGCCCACCTGGTCAGCCGCCTGCTGGTGGATGCCCACCACTACGTGCTGAACGCGTGGCCGTCGCTGGTCGTCATCGCCGGTGCCGCGGGCCAGCTGGTGCCGCCCCGGCTCGTGCGGGCCGTGGCCGTGGCCTGGCTCGGCGCCAGCACGGTGCTGGTCGTGGCCTACCGCCACCAGCAGCCGATCTGGCTGCACCGCTGGGAGGACCGCAGCCCGCTGGCCGGCGACCTTCGCCGTGTGGCGGCCGAGCTTGCCGCCGCGTTGCCCGAGGACCGCTGGCTCTACAGCGCGGAGAACAACCGCGTGATCCCGTTCCTGGCAGGCAAGGTGCCCGTCAACGCGTCGTGGATCCACTGGACCGAGGACTTCGACCGCCTCGAGGCCGTTCCCACCCCCGCCCGGGGTGCCCACCCCGTCCCGGTTCTGCTGGACGCCAACCTGTTCTCGACGCGAAAGCTGCGCGCCGACCTGACGCTCTCGCCAGGCTGGACCCTGGCGCGGACCTGGCACCCGCCCGGCCAGCGGCTAGAGCTGTGGGTGCCCCTCGAGCATGGCGACCGCGGCCTGCGTGCCACACCGGATGGCGTAGTTGACGCCCCGATCCTCGGGGAAGATGTGGGTCATGTTGGCCAGAAAGACGCCCGGTAGCGGCGTCTCGAAGCCAGGCCGGCGGTGCCCGTAGCCGACGCGCACCACGGGCTGCGCGTGGCGCGCGCGCGCCACATGGGCCTCCTCGATGTCGGCCAGCGTGAAGCCCGGTCGGACCCGCGCGAGGCCCTCCACCCACCGCGCGAGCACGGCGTCGTCCGACAACCCGAACACCGGCTCCTCTGCGTCGAGGTAGTTCGACACGTAGAGCACGTGGCGGCCCCCATAGCCAGGGTCTCGGACCAGGTTCGTGTGCTCGATGAGGCCCCCGAAGGGCATGCCTGCGTCGCCCACGTTGAGCCAGTAGTAACGGCTGAACGACCGCCGCAGGGTCAAGGTGCCGCACAGCACGCCCGTGTGGGCGATGCCGGCGCAACGCTCGGCGAAGGGTGCCGGCAGGTCCGGCAGCAGGCGGGGCACCAGCGGCATCGGCACCGTCACCAGCACGCGGTCGAAGGCCTCATCCAGGCCGGGGCCCAGCAGGCGCACGCCCCCCTCGGCCTCGGGCCGGATGGCCGCCACCTCAGAGCCGAGCCGCAGCGTCAGCCCGGAGGCCAGCAGGTGCTCCCGCAGCCGCCGACCGACCTGCCCGAAGCTGCCTCGGACGTAGCCCAACCGCTCCCGCTGCCCGCTGCGGTTGCCGCCCCGCAGGCGGATCTTGCCCCAGAGCCAGGCCATCGAGATCTCCCCGGCGGCGGCCCCGAACTTGGCCTCCAGCAGCGGCTGCCAGCACGTCTCGTACACACGCCCCCCGACGTGGCGGGCGAACCAGTCGCGCACCGAGACGTCATCGAGCGCCTCCCACCCGGCGTGCCGCGCCAGGCGGAGGATGGAGAGCCCGAAGCGCACGCGGTCCACCGGCGCCAGCGGCGCGAAGCGGAGCAGGCTGAGGGGCGTGCCGAACGGGTGAAGGCGCCCGCCCAGGAAGTACCCCATCTCGCCCTCGAGCCACTGCAGCTCGGACGCCAGCCCGAGCTCCTCGATGAGGGCGATCAGGTCGACGTCCGACTGAAAGGCGTGGTGGTAGAAGTGCTCGAGCCAGGTGTCGCCGAAGGGGCGGCAGCCCGCCAACCCCTCGGGGGCGGTGGCCCGCTCGACCAGCGTGACCCGCTGCCCGGCGGCCAGCAACCGCCGGGCAGCGGCCAGCCCGGTGTAGCCGCCGCCGACGATCGCGACGCTCAGCACGGCGCGCCCGCGCCGGGCACCTAGCCCCCGAGCAGCCGGTGGCTGCGGGAGATGAAGCGCGTCAGCTCTTCACCCTTCAGGCCCTCGTGGGCGAGGCGGGCAAGGTCGTGCACGTGCTCGGCCAGATCCTGGGCCTTCGCCGGGTCCTCGGTGCCGAGCAGACGCTGCACCACCGGGCTGTTGGCGTTGAGCACCAGGGTCTTGCGGGTGGGCAGGTCGAGGCGGTCCTTCCACATCGCAGACATGTCCGACATGCGCCGCTCCATCTCGCCCTGCGTGATGAGGCCCGAGATGTCTTCCGACTTGAGGCGCTGCACCTCGATGGCGACACCGCGCTCCTTGAGCAGGCGCTCGGCGGCCTCCTTGATCTTCTCGTCCTGGGTCTTGCCGTCCGCGTCCACGACCTGGGCCGCGCCCTTGTCCACGAGCTGGTCCGAGAGCCCCGCGTCGACGCGCTTCCACTTCACCTCGCGGCGCTTGGTCTCGAGCAGGTGGATGAAGTGCACGTCGAGCGGGCCGTGCGTGTACAGGGCCTCGAGGCCCTGCTCCTTGAAGAGCGTGACGTAGGTGGTCTGGGCCTCCCCCGCCTCGGCATAGTAGACGGTGTTCTCCGCCTGCTCCTTGTTGCGCGCGAGGTACTCCTCGACGGTGGTAAAGCCGCCCTGGGTCGACTCGAAGAGCACGGCCTCGCTGGCGGCCTCGTGGAACTTCTCGTCCTCGAGCATGCCGAACTTCACGAAGGGGTGGATGTCGTTCCAGTAGCCCTCGTACTGCTCCCGCTGGGAGCGATACAGCTGAACGAGGCGGTCTGCGACCTTCTTGGTGATGTGGCCGGCGATCTTCTTGACGTAGGGATCGTTCTGCAGCATCGACCGGCTCACGTTGAGCGGGATGTCCGGGCAGTCGATCATCCCCTTGAGCACCATCAGGAACCGGGGGATGACGTCCTGGACGTTCTCCGTCACGAAGACGTTGTTGCAGTAGAGCTGCACCTGGCCCTTGGCGCCGTCGAACTCGTGCTTGAAGCGCGGGAAGAACAGCACGCCCTGCAGGCGGAAGGGGTAGTCGACGTTCAGGTGGATCCAGAACAGGGGCTCCTCCTCGAACGGGTAGGCGGCCCGGTAGAACGCCAGGTAGTCCTCGTCCTTCAGGCTCGCGGGCGCCTGGGTCCAGATCGGCGCGCTGCCGTTGATGTGGGCGCCGTCCAGGAGGATGGAGACGGGCAGGTACTTCGCGTACTTCTCCAGCACGTGGCGGACGCGCACCGCGTCCAGGAACTCGGTGCTCTCCGCGTTCAGGTGCAGCACGATGGCCGTGCCACGCTCGGCCCTGTCATGGGCGCCGAGCGTGAACTCCAGGCCGCCCTCGCTCACCCAGTGGCAGGCCTCGGCGTCGGCCTTGTAGCTGCGGGTGAAGATCTCGACCTTGTCGGCGACCATGAAGGCGGAGTAGAAGCCGAGGCCGAAGTGGCCGATGATCGCGTTCTGCTCGGCGTTGACCTCGTAGCGCTTGACGAAGTCCTGGGCGCCGGAGAAGGCCACGGTGTTGATGTACTGCCGCACCTCGTCGGCCGTCATGCCGATGCCGTTGTCGGAGATCGTGAGGGTCTTGGCGTCCTTGTCGAGCGTCACCTCGACGCGGAACTCGCCGAGCTCCCCGAGCCCCTCGACCAGGGCGACGTGCTTCAGCTTCGACACGGCGTCGACCGCGTTGCTGACCAGCTCGCGCAGGAAGATCTCGTGGTCGGAGTAGAGCCACTTCTTGATGATGGGGAGGAGGTTCTCGGCGTGGATCGAAAGCTGGCCACGCTCGGCCGTGGCGGCGGTGTCGACGGACATGGGACGCAGGGGCTCCGGGGTCGGGCAGGCGCGAGGCGCCGGCCAGGCGGGTCTCAACGCCATGGTTCATATCGACTTGACAATGGTTTTGTCAAGTATCATCCTCGCGGCGCGATAAAGGGCCGGGCTCAGGGCCCGGCTGCCGCCACCGGACCGGTCGAGCGGCCGGCTTCCGGGTAAAACCCTCATGATGGAAGACCTGCCACGGCCCTTCACGGCGCGCTACCGCCTCCTGAACGCCCTCGGGGAGGGGGCAATGGGGATGGTCTACCGCGCGTCGGACCTGCTGCGGGAGCGCAAGGAGTGCGCCCTCAAGGTGCTCAAGCCGGCGGGCGACGGCGCGGACGCGGCCCGCCGGCGCTTCCGCGCCGAGTTCCACGCGATGGCGTGGCTCAACCACCCCAACACGGTGCACGTCTACGAGTACGGCGAGCTGCCCGACGGCACCGTGTTCATCGTGATGGAGATGGTGCCGGGGCAGTCGCTCTCGGACGTCATCGGCGATCGGCCCGTGCCGCTCGCGACCTTCTACCCCCTGCTGATCCAGCTGCTGCAGGCCCTCGACTACATCCATGCCCGCCGCTACCTGCACCGAGACATCAAGGCCGAGAACATCCGCGTGCGCCCGGACGGCCTGCTGAAGCTGATGGACTTCGGGCTGATGGGCCGGATCGGCCAGGTGCCGCTCGAGGGGCTGTGCGGCACGCTCCACTACATGGCCCCGGAGCTGCTGCGCGACGGCGGCTGGACACCCGCCACGGACCTGTACGCGGTGGGCTGCCTGGCCTACGAGATGCTCACGGGCCGGCTCCCCTTCCTGGGCGAGGCCTCCGCCGTGGCGCGGGGCCACCTTGAGGCGGAGCCGACCTCGCTGCGAACCCTCCGGCCCGACGCGGCCGTCGGGCTGATCAAGCTGGTAGAGCGCCTGCTGGCCAAGGACCCGGCCCGGCGCCCCCACACGGCCGGTGATGCCCTCAACGACCTCGCCGCCATCACGGGCATCGCCCTCACGCGCGAGACGCGTGACCAGCAGCTGAGCTTCCTGGAGACCAGCGGGCTGGTGGGCCGGGAGGCCGAGCTCGAGCAGCTCGACGGCGTGCTCCGGCAGGCCCTGCACGGCACCGGCACGACGGTGATGCTGGGAGCCCCCTCGGGGCTTGGCAAGTCCCGCCTGCTGCAGGAGCTCGAGGTGCGCGCGCAACTGCAGGGCTTCGTCGTGCTGCGCGGGCGCTGCCTCGGCGAGGAGCAGGCGCCCTGGGAGCCGATCCGTACGGCCCTGCGGGGGGCCCTCGCGCACGGCTCGCAAGAGGTCCGGGATCGCCACCAGCCCGCCATCCGGGCACTCTACCCCGAGCTGGCGGGCTCTGGCGTCACGGTGCTCACGCCGGTGCAGACCGACGACCTGGTCGCCTGGCTGGAGGAGCTTTCCGGCACCCACCCCCTGCTGCTCGTGCTTGACGACATTCAGCTGGCCGACCCGCAGACCCTCGGCATGTTCAACGCGGCCGCGCGCCGCCTGCGGGGCCTGAACGTGCTGTGTGTCGCGACCTTCCCCGACGACGAGACGCCGGCGGGCAGCCCCGTGTGGCAGCTGCTGGAGGAGGGCGTCGCGACGCCCATGCGCCTGACGCCCCTGGACCGCAACGGCCAGGCAGCGCTCGTGGCGGCGATGCTGCCTGGCACCCGCGTGCCGGAGGCCTTCACCGACGCCCTGTACCGGGCGACGGGCGGCAACCCGCTGTTCACCAAGGAGGCCCTCAAATCGCTGGTCGAGGATGGCCACCTCACGCGCCAGGGTGGGGCCTGGCGCTTCCCGGCCGACCTGGTGGTGCTTGGCGATCTGGAGCGCGTCGAGGAGACCATCCGACGGCGCCTGGGGCACCTGGGTCCCGAGGCCCTGCAGCTGCTCCAGGCCGCAGCCGTGCTCGGCCACCAGTGGACGCTGCCCACCCTGGCCTTCGTGGCCGAGGCGGACGAGGATCAGCTCTTCGCCGGGCTCGTGGACCTCACGGCGCGGCAGCTCCTCGCGCTGGACATGGCCGGCCACTACGGGTTCTTGCACGACCGGGTGCGGGAGGTCGCCTATGCCGACATCCCCCCGGCGCTGCGCAAGGAGATGCACATGCGGGCCGCGGAGCGGCTCGAGCTCGAGCACGCGACGACGCCGATGCTGGCTGCCGGCGAGCTCGCCCGTCACCACTTGCGCAGCGACGAGCCTGCCAACGCCTACCCCTGGCTGCTGCTGGCCGGCGAGCAGGCCGAGCAGGCGGGCACGACGTACGTCGCGCTGGAGCACCTCCGCGACGCCGAGTCTGCCCTGGCCGACCTGCGGGGAGACCGCACCGCGGAGCGCCTGGCGCTCTGGCTGCGGATTGGGACCCTGGCCGTGGACCTCTCCCCTGGCGTCGCCGCCGAGATGCTGGATCGGGCGGCGGGCGCCCTGGAGGCCGAGCCGGGCCGCGCGCTGCCGCTTCTGCGCAAGCAGGGCCTGGAGGAGCAGGACCTGCTGGCGCTGCACGCGCGCGCGCTGGGCACCCTGGGCGAGTCCCGAGAGGCCCTGCGGCTCGCCGAGCGCATGGCGAGCCCCCAGCCAGAGGGCCTGCAGGCCGACCGTCCGCTGGTGGACCTGGCGCGCTTCGGGCCCTTGCTGGTCTCGGGCCGCATCCCGGAGCTGGTGGAGACGGCGCGTCGCACGGCCAGGCTGGTGGGGGGGCGGCTCCCGCCGTACTCGTCGCCCATGCTGGCGACAGCCTGGCGAGAGGCGCTCTTGATGCAGAACGCGGTGGCCTTCCAGGGGGAGCGGCCGAGCCCGGTGCTGCGCGAGCAGGCGCTGGCGCTGGCCCAGGAGGCCGGTGACGAGGACGCCCTGGCGCCGTGGACCAGCCTGGGGCTCTGGGCGGCCTGGTCCGGCCACCCTGAGGAGGCCGAGGCCGTCATCGAGCGCACCATGCGCAAGACCCGGCGGATCGGGGCCCCGCCGAGCGTGTGGGTGCTGTACCTCCGGCCCTACATGCGCTGGCAGCAAGGCGAGCTGCGCCCGGCCCTCGAGCAGCTGGAACGGAGCCTGATCGCCCACCCTCAGTGGCGTGAGCACGCCGTCCCCTTCAGCCTGGGGCTGGCGCTCCGGGGGCAGCTGCTCGCTGACCTCGGACGCATCGGCGAGGCCCAGCAGGCGCTGGTCGAGATGGTGGAGCAGGCCCGCAGCCGGGATCACGGGCTGGCGATCATGCACGGGCTTTGCACGCTCGGCCATGCGCTCATCGGGGGGGGGCGCCTCACCGAGGCGGGCTTCGTCTTCCTGACGGCCCGGGAGATGGCCACGGGAGAGACCTACCGCAACCCCATGATCGAAGCCCTGACGGCGCTGGGGCTGGGACGCTGCGCCTGCGTGCTCGGAGACCCGCGCGGCGTCGCCCTGCTGGATGAGGCCCTCACCATCGCCTGCCGCCCCGAGCTCGACAACCGCTTCGTGCAGGCCCACGCCCAGAGGGAGCGCGGCAAGGCCCTCGCAGCGCTCGGCGAGCAGCCCCGCGCGATGCTGGCCTATACCGAGGCCGGGCGACTGTTTCACGGGATGCGCAACGGCCACTGGCTGCACATCGTGAACGTCGAACTCGCCGCGCTGCGGCAGGCCCCGGCCGCCGGCTCGGCGGCGGGCGACACCACATTGGAAGCCCGCTACGAGCGCTTCAAGCGCCTGATCTGACGGCGGGGTATACGGTCCTAGATGGCCCTGACCCTTGCCCCTCGTCCGAACCCGGCCACCTGGCTGTGGCTGCTCTCCGCCCTGTTCCTGGCACGCGTGCTAGGGCAGATGGCGGTGGCCTTCGCGGGCGTGACATGGCTGCCTCCGATGCCCGAGTGGTACTCCGGGCTGCTGCCCTACCCGGTGCTGCTGCCGACCCAGTGGCTCATCTTGAGCCTGATGCTCCACCTCAACCGCCAGGCCACCCGCCAGCAGGGCTGGGCCACGGTGCTGCGGCCGCGGCTCGGCCGGGGCCTGCTGGCCTTCGCGGCCCTTTACGCGGGCGGGATGGTGGTGCGCTACGTCGTGAGCGGCGAGCTGCACCCTGAGCGCCGCTGGTGGCCCCCGGGCAGCATCCCGATCGTGTTCCACCTGGTGCTCGCCCGCTACCTCGCCGTCGTCGCCAGCGTCTGCCGGCAACCGCTGGAGGCGCGATGAGGTCGGCCGCATTGCTGCTCGCCGGCCTGACGCTGGCGGACGTCGTGAGCTGGCTGCCCGCGGACCTCACGCTGGCGCTCGTGCAGGGCCCCCTGGGCGTGCGCCCCCCCGCGCACGCCATCACGACCGAGGAGGTCGTCGACATCCCGATGCGCGACAGCGTCAAGCTCGCAGCCACGGTCAGCCACCCTGCCGCGCCCGGGCCTCACCCGACGCTGATGGTGCGCCTGCCCCTGTCGCAGACCAGGCTGCACCGGGCCTTTTCGGAGCTGCTGCGGACCTTCTGGGGCACGCGTGGCTACCACGTGGTGATCGCCCCCGTGCGGGGCCGACCGCCCTCTGGCGGGCGCTTCTCACCCCTCGAGCCGGAGCGCGAGGACGGCCTCGACACGCTGGCCTGGCTGGCGCGGCAGCCCTGGTACGACGGGCACCTCGGGATGTGGGGGGGCTCCTCGTTCGGCTACACCCAGTGGGCGGTGGCCGACCAGCCGGCCCCCATCGGCCCTTCGGCCTGCTGTATCCAGCTGTGCAGCACCAGCCACCGCGAGATGTTCCACCCCGGCGGCGCCTTCTCGCTGCAGTCGGCGCTCTACTGGGCCCGGACGGATCGAGGCGACGCCGACGTGTTCCCGAGCGAGGCCGAGCTCGCGCCAGGGCTGGCCGCCTGGCCGGTGCTCGACGCGGACGACCGCAGCGGCGGCCCGGCGCCCCCCTTCGACGACTGGGCGGGCCGCCGCGCCCCTGACGCTTACTGGCGGCGCATCGACGGCGACAGGCGGCCGGAGCGGGTGCAGGCCCCCGTGCTGCTGATGGCAGGCTGGCACGACCCCTACCTGCCCACCCAGCTGGCCGACTTCGAACGGCTGCAACTCGAGGCCCCGGGCGACGTGGCCGCCGAGAGCCGCCTGATCGTGGGGCCCTGGACGCACGCCCGCGAGGTCACGCTGCCGGGCGGCCATCAGCCGGGCGACTACAGGCTCGCGATGCTGGCCCAGAGCCTGCCGTTCTACGACCGCCTACTGCGGCCGGCCGGCGTGCCCGTGCCGGAGCCGGGCCCGCGGGTGTGGCTGTACGTGATGGGGGAGAACCGCTGGCGCGCGGAGGAGGCGTGGCCACTGGCCCGGGCCCGCCGCACGCCGCTATACCTCCACGCGGAGAGGCCCGCCAACACCGCTGACGGCGCTGGCCGGCTCGCCTGGGAGATGCCCGGGGACCAGCCGCCCGACACCTTCGCCTACGACCCCCGCGACCCCGTCCCGAGCCGGGGGGGGGCCATGCTGGGGCTGCCCGGCGTGAACGGGGTGCAGCGGCAAAACGACGTCGAACAACGGCGAGACGTGCTGGTCTACACCACCGAGGCGCTGCCGCGGCCGCTCGAGGTGACGGGCCCCGTGGAGGCCGACATGTGGGTGGAGACCACGGCGCCTGCCACCGACTTCACGGCCAAGCTGGTCGACGTGCTGCCGAACGGCGATGCCTTCAACGTGTCGGAGGGCATCCTACGGCGCAGCTACGCGGGGCAGCGCGGCCCCACGCGCATCACGGTCCAGCTCTGGCCGACCAGCTACGTCTTTCAGCCCGGTCACCGCCTGCGCCTCGAGGTCAGCAGCAGCAGCTTCCCGCGGTTCGATCGCCACCCCAACACGGCCGAGCCCGTCGAGACCGCCACCGCCGTGGCGATCGCGACCCAGCGCGTGCACCACTCGGCCCGCTGGCTCTCGGCGCTGTGGCTGCCCGTCATCCCCCCCACCAGCGAAGGAGAGAGCCCATGACGTTGCGCGCCGCCATCGAAGCCCGCTACGCGGCCAGCACCGCCGAGCTGGTCGCGCTCGCGGAGTTCCAGCGCCTCGAGCGCGGCGAGGTTGGCCACGAGGCCTACGACCTGTTCCTCGCCAACGTGATCCGGGCCCACCTCAAGAGCCCCAAGATCCTGGCGTTCCTGTACTCGGCCTCCGCGCCTAAGGCCAGCGCCGACCTGCTGCACAACATGCTGGAGGAGCTCGGCGTCGAGGAGGAGGACGGCACCAGCCACCCGGAGCTGCTGCGCAGGCTCGCCCACGGCGCGGGGCTCGGCGAGGCCCTGCCGGGCCTGGAGCAGCTGGCCGACGACGACCTCAAGGCCATCGTCGTCGAGCCGCTGATGTACGGGACGCTGCGGGACGTGGCGCTCGCCGTGCTGATCGAGACGATCGCCTACGAGTGGATGCTGTCGCGCACCTCGGGGCGAATCGCCGCCTTCCTGCAGGTGCACCGGGGCCTCGATGCGGCCACGCTGGCCTGGTTCTCGCACCACTCGGAGGTGGACGTCCGGCATGCCGAGGAGGGCCTCGACGCCATCGCCCGCACCGTCGACTACTACGCGATCCCGACCGAGGACGCCGAGACCATCCTCGAGCTCACGATGCGCGAGAACGTGTTCATCAAGCGGTACTTCGGCGAGCTCACGCATGACCGCCTGGCCCTGATGGCGCGCCGATGAGCCTCGTGGGCCTCGACCTCCACCTGCTCGGCATCCCGTTCGTCGAGAGCTTCAGCCACAGCGCCTCTGACCGGGCCTTCTCGGACACCGTGCTGGTGCGGGTGACCGACGCGGAGGGCCGCACGGGGTGGGGCGAGGGCATTGCCCGGGCCTACGTCACGGGCGAGACGCCGGAGGGGCTCGTGGCCCACCTGGCCGAGCGCCTCTGGCCGCTCGTCGCCGGCCGACCGCTGCCCGAGCTGCGCGGCCCTGAGGACCTGCTGGCGCTCGAGGCCTGGCTCCCCGACCTCGAGGAGCCGGGGGTCGTGGCCGCGCACGGCGCCCGCTGTGCGCTGGAGCTGGCGGTGCTGGACCTCGTGCTCAGGCGGCAAGGGATGCCGGCCTCCCGGCTGCTGCCGCCCGCCCGGCAGACGGTGACCTACTCCGGCGTGATCACGGCAGGGGACCCGGCCCGGGCCGCCGTGCACGCGCGCCAGATGAAGCTGGTCGGGCTGCGCGAGGTGAAGGTCAAGGTCGGCGACCCGGACGACCTCGCCCGCGTCGCGGCGGTGCGACAGATCTGGGGCGAGGGCGTGGCGCTGCGCCTGGACGCCAACGCAGCCTGGGACCTGGAGACGGCCGTCGCGCGGCTGCAGGCGATGGCCTGCTTCGGGCCCGTGGCCGTCGAGCAGCCCCTGCCGCGCGGGCGGCTCGCTGACTGGCAGGCCCTGCGGGCCCGCGTGCCCGTGCCCGTGATGGTGGACGAGTCGCTCGTGACCGTCGCGGACGCCGAGGCGCTCATCCACGCCCGGGCCACCGACATGTTCAATGTTCGCGTCTCCAAGAACGGGGGCCTGGCCCGGGCATGGCGCATCGCGAACCTCGCGCTGCGCGCCGGCCTGCGGGTGCAGGTGGGGGCGCAGGTCGGGGAGACGGCGCTGCTCTCAGCAGCCGGGCGTCACCTCGCGGCGGCCCTGCCGGAGCTGGCCCATGCGGAGGGCTCGTTCGGCACGCTGCTGCTCACGGAGGACGTCTCGGCCAGCCCCGTGAAGTTCGGCCACCGGGGCGAGGCCCCCCTGCTGCGCGGCCACGGGCTCGGCGTGGTGGTCGCGGAGGATCGCGTCGGGAAGTACACGCGGCTGCACCGGCACGAGGCAGCCCCGTGAGGCCCTCGCCCGGCCTCCTGATCCGCGCGTTCGGTGCCCTGCGCTTCGCGCACTTCGAGCGGGCCTGCCAGGACCCCCGGGCGTCACAGGCCCGTGCGCTGGCCCGCTACACCCGGCTGGCCCACGACACGGCCTTCGGCCGCGCGCACGGGCTGACGCCCCACGAGACGCCCGAGAGCTTCGCGGCCAAGGTGCCGATCCGAGACTACGAGGGCTTCCGGCCCTACGTCGCCCGCACGATGGCCGGCGAGCCCCGCGTGCTCGCCCCCGACGCCCCCACGTGGTACGTCACGACCAGCGGCACCACGGGCGAGCCCAAGTACATCCCGGTCACGCCGCGCTGGTACGGGGCGCTGCGTCGCCAGCTCGGGCTCTGGCTGTACGGCGTGGCGCGCGACCACCCGGGCACCTTCGACGGCGCCCTGCTCACGATCGTGAGCCCGGCCGTGGAGGGTCACACCGCCGCGGGCACGCCCTGCGGCTCGATGTCCGGGCTGACGAACCAGCGGGCGCCCGGCTGGCTCCGCAGCCACTACGCGGTGCCGCAGGCGCTGGCCTGGATCGCCGACCACGAGGCCCGCTACGCGGCCTGTCTGCGCCTGGCGATGCAGCGGCCCCTGTCGCTGGTGATGACGCCCAACCCCTCGACGCTGCTGCGGCTCGCGGCCGTGCTGGAGGCTCAGGCGGATACGCTGCTGGCCGCCCTCGCGGCAGGGACGCTGGGCCAGCCGTGGCCGGCGCTCATGGACCTGCCGGGCGTGGACCCGGACGCCGTGCGCGAGGCCCTGACGACCCGCCTGAGCCCCGATCCGGCGCGCGCCCGCGCCATCGCCGCGCGGGCTTCCCGCGCCGGCAGGCTCCTGCCCGCCCATGTCTGGCCCGAGCTGCGCTTCATCGGCACCTGGCTGGGGGGCTCCGTCGGCCTGCATGCCCCCCGGCTGCGGCAGGCCTGGGGCGAGACCGCGGCGATGCGTGACCTCGGCCTGCTCGCGAGCGAGGGCCGCCTGACGGTGCCACTCACCGACGACACTCCCGTCGGGCCCCTCGACGTGCTCGGGAACTACTACGAGTTCATCCCGGAGGACGCCCTCGACGCGCCACACCCGCCGGTGCTGGGGGCCCACCAGCTCGAAGTCGGCGCCCGCTACTACGTCATCCTGACGAGCGGCAACGGGCTGCCCCGGTACGACCTTCACGACGTGGTCGAGGTGCGCGGGCACCACCACCGCACGCCCTGCGTCGCCTTCCTGCGCAAGGGCCGCGACATGCTCAGCCTGACGGGTGAAAAGCTGCACGTGAACCAGCTGCTCGCGGCGGTCGCTGCTGCCAGCGAGGCCGCGGGCCTGGGCGTGCGGCAGTGCCGCCTCGTGGGCGACGCGGCGGCCATCGCCTACGACTTGCTCGTCGAGCCCTGGGAGCCCCCGGGCGCCGCCGACGCGCTGCCGACCTTCGCCAGGGTGCTCGACGCCCGCCTCGCCGAGCTCAACGTCGAGTATGCCAGCAAGCGGGCCTCAGGCCGCCTGCCGGCGCCTCGGGTGTGCCTGATGCGCCCCGGCTGGTCGGAGGCGCTCACGGCCGTGGCCCTCGCGGCTGGCGTGCGGGACGCCCAGCTCAAGTGGAAGGTGCTGGCCGACGCTTGGGACGCGACGAGCCCGGCCTGGGTGGCCGAGGTGGCTGGAGACGCCCGGTAGGCCCCTGGATTTCTACACCCGGCTGCGATACAACCCCTCCCATGCGCCGCCTCGCCCTGACGCTCGCCACCCTCGCGCTGTGCCCGACGGCCGCGCACGCAGCCGAGGAGCCCGATTTCTCGTGGCTCAACGGCGTGAACCCGCAGCGCGTGGCGCCGCTGCGCACGGGTCCGCTCACGTGGACCTTCCTGATCGACAGCTACTACGGGCAGGCGTTGAACCAGCCCGCTGACCACACGGTCTTCCCGACGACCACGGCCCCGCGCCACCACGAGTTCGCGCTGAACCTCGGGCTCGTCGGGCTGGAGGTCACGGAGCACGAGGGGCTGTTCGGCAAGCTGGTGTTCCAGGGCGGGACCTACGTCGACACGATCTTCGGCGGCGACCCGACGGTGAGCCGCGGCGCCTACAACACGCTGGGCTCCTTGCGGCATGTCCAGCAGGCCTGGGCCGGCCACCGCTTCCCGGTGCTCTCGGGGCTGAACCTGGTAATGGGGCTGTTCCCGGCCTACATCGGGCTCGACAGCTACATCCCGCAGGAGAACTGGAGCTACACCCACAACCTGTGCAGCGACTTCACGCCTTATTACTTGCAGGGCCTGATGGCGCAGCTCTTTCCGCGGCCGGAGCTCAAGACCGAGGTCTGGCTCGTCAACGGGTGGCAGACGCTCGGCAAGGTCGGCGAGGGCTTCGGCCTGGGCTACAGCGTGAACTGGCGGCCGCACGACCGCCTGAGCCTGACGCACAACGTCCTCGGCGGCCAACTGGGCGCGGACCCGACGCGCCACCGCTTCTTCACCGACAACTCGGTGCAGTGGCGTTACGCCGTGCAACCCACGCCCTGGCTGCGTCACCTGGCGCTGGCGGCGGTGGCGGACCTCGGCCACGAGGGCGCCTCCACCCAGGCGGGAGGGGCCCCTGCGACCTTCTTCGGCGGCGGCGGGCTGCTGCACCGCGCCGTCCTCGACGACAACTGGGCGGTGACGCTGCGGGCGAGCACCTTCAACGACCCCCAGCGGCTCGTGGCGCTGGTGCCCCCGTCGGGGGCCGGCGGGGGCGCCCCGCTGTGGGCCAGCGAGGCCACGCTGACGCTCGATCACAGCCCGTCACCCTGGATGCTGTACCGGCTGGAGGCCCGCCAGGACTGGGCCAGCACGCCCTATATCGCGGGGCCGGGCGGCGTGACGGGGAACGCCCCGGACCTGCGCACGGCCGGGGGGCGGGTGGTGTGGAATGCGACGGTGAGGTTCTAGGCCCGCGCGCCCGGAAGCGGTCGGGAGCCCAGGCAGCCCCCGTCAGGCGATCGCCTCGGCCAGCGCCACAATGACCCCCGCCGGCCCTCGCATGTAGCAGAGCCTGTAAAACGCCTCGTACTGCACCACCTCGCCCATCAGCACCGCGCCGTGGGGGCGCAGGCGGGCCATGGCGGCATCGAGGTCGTCGACCTCGAACATGAGCTGCCGCAGGCCCAGCGCGTTCGGCGGGGCGATCGCCGGCTGCAGCGGGACCAGCCCCGGGTGGCGGTACCGCGTGAGTTCCAGCTGCCCATGGCCGTCTGGCGTCCGCATCATCGCGATGTCCGCCTGACAGCCCTCCAGCCCACACAGGCGGTCGACCCAGGGGCCCTCGACGGCAGCCTCGCCCACCAGGCTCAGGCCGAGCGCCTCGAAGAAGGCGATGGCCGCCGGGAGGTCATCGACGACCACGGTGGTGTGGTCGAGCTTCAGGCGCGTCATGCCCCCAGTGTAGCAGGCCCGGTGGCGTGCCCTGCTGGCTCCAGGGTATAGAGCGGGTGTGACAACGCCCCCCCCCGATCGGTTCACCAACCGCTACCGCGTGCTCGACACCCTCGGCGAAGGCGCCATGGGCGTGGTGTATCGCGTCGCCGACGTGCTGGACGGTCGGGCGGAACGCGCGTTGAAGGTGTTCAAGCCCGCGGCGGAGGCCGACGACGCCGAGGCCCGCCTGCGGTTCCGGGCCGAGTTCCACGCGATGTCCCGGCTGGGTCACCCCAACACGACGGAGGTGCTTGACTACGGCGAGCTGCCGAACGGCACGCTGTACATCGTGATGGAGCTCGTGCCCGGCCAGGAGCTCATGGAGGTGATCGGTGGCCGCCCGATGCCGCTCGAGGCGTGCTACCCGGTGCTGGCGCAGGTGCTGCAGGCCCTGGACTACATCCACGCCCGGCAGTTCCTGCACCGCGACATCAAGGCGGCCAACGTCCGCGTCCGGCCGGACGGCGTGGTGAAGGTGATGGACTTCGGCCTGATGGGCCACGCCTCCCACGAGACCTCGCGGGCCGTCAGCGGCACGCCGGGCTACATGGCCCCGGAGATCCCGCTGGGCGGCGCCATCACCCCCGCGGTGGACCTCTATGCCGTCGGCTGCCTGGCCTACGAGATGCTCACGGGCACGCTCCCGTTTTCGGGCTCCCTGGGCGAGGTGGTCCGCGGCCACATGCGCGAGCCGCCGCCGTCGCTGGCGGCGCGTCGCCCCGAGCTGCCCCAGCCCCTGATCCGCCTCGTGGAGCGGCTGCTCGAGAAGGACCCCGCCCGCCGGCCACCGTCGGCCGGGCACGCCCTCGAGGAGCTCAGCGCCATCGCGGGCCTGCGCGCCACGCGCGCGAACGTGGAGCAGCAGCGCTCGTTCCTGGTCGCCAGCGAGCTTGTGGGGCGCGAGGCCGAGCTCGCCCGCCTGCAGGCGGGGCTGGACGACGCACTCGCGGGCCGCGGCAGCGCCCTGATGCTCGGGGCGCCCGCGGGCACCGGCAAGAGCCGGCTGGTGGCCGAGCTGAAGCTGCGGGCGCAGCTGGCAGGCTTCGTCGTGATGCACGGCCACTGCCACGAGGGCGGCATGGCGCCCTTCGAGGCCCTGCGCGAGGCCATCCGGCCGGCCCTGGCGCACGGGACGCAGGAGGAGCGCGAGCAGTTCGCAGCACCCCTGGCGGCCCTCTTCCCCGAGTTCGGTGCGCCGGCGCAGGTGCGGGGCGCTCTGGTGGTCGAGCCTCTGCTGGCGTGGCTCGGGGGCCTGTCCGCGCGTTTGCCCCTGCTGCTCGTCGTCGATGACATGCACTGGGCCGATCAGGAGACGGTCGACGTCGTGAACCGCGGCATCCGCGAGGTGGGGGCGCACCGCGTGCTGTGCGTCTGCACCTTCCGCGACGACGAGACGCCGCCGGGCAGCAGCCTCTGGCACACGCTGGAGGAGGGCGCGAGCGAGCGCCTGAGCCTCGGCCCGCTCGATCGTGACGGCCAGGCGGCGCTGCTGACCTCGATGCTGCCGGGCGCCCAGGTCCCGGCAGGCTTCTCGGAGGGCCTGCTCCAGGCCACGGGCGGCAACCCGCTGTTCGTGCAGGCGGCCCTGAACGTGCTCCTCGAGGAGGGCCACCTGACACGCGACGGGAACAGCTGGCGCTTCCCGCTCGATCCCTCGGTGCTGGCCGGGCTCGAGCGGGTCGAGGCCAGCATCCAGCGCCGGCTGGCCCACCTGTCCCCCCGCTCGCGCGAGGTGCTCGACTGCGCCGCGGTGCTCGGCCGGCAGTGGACGCTCTGCACGCTGTCGGCCGTCACGGGGCTCGACGAGGACGCACTGTTCTGTGCCCTCGAGGACCTGACGCACCGGCAGCTGCTGGCGCGAGGCGAGACGGGGGCCTGCCACTTCCCCCACGACCGCGTGCGGGAGGTGGCCCACGCGGCGCTGTCGCCAGCGGCCCGCGCAGCCCTGCACCTGCAGGCCGGCGAGGCCCTCGCCGCCAGGTCCGACGCCGACGCCCACGCCCGCGAGCTCGGTCGCCACTTCCTCGAGGGCGGTGACGACGCCCGGGCCTGGCGCTGGTTGGCGCGGGCCGGCCACCAGGCGCTGGCCGCCGGGGCGAGCTACACGGCGCTCGAGCACTTCCGCGACGCCGACCAGGCCCTGGCCCGCCTGCCGGGGGACCACCTCGCCGACCAGCTGCCGATGTGGCTGCTGGTGGGGCAGCACGGCTTCAACATCGCCACGGGCCTGGCCGCGCAGATGCTGCAGCGGGCGCTGGCCGCCCTGGAGGCGGACCCGGCCCGCGTCGCGGAGGTCCTGCGGCCGCTGGGGCGCAGCGTGGGGGAGATCCACGTCCTGTACGCGGCCGCGATGGGGCTGTGGGGGGAGCCCGCCCTGGCCCTGGCGGCCGTGGCGAAGCTGGAGGCGATCGCCCCGCGCGACGGCTCGCCCGCGAGCGCCATGCCCCTGGTGGCCGCGCTGCCCGCGCTGTTCGTGGCCGGCCGGCTCGATGCCACGCTGGCCCGGGCCAGGATGGCATCGAGCCTGCTCGCGGGGCCCCTGTCTCCCGGCACGCCCGCCCTGGTGCACACCATGCGGGTCGCGGCGATGGGCGCCCAGAACGTCCTGGCCTTTCAGGGCCTCCGGCCAGACCCCGCCATCCGTGATCAGGCCCTCGCTTACGCGCGCGAGCTCGGCGACGACGACCCGTACCTGCCCTGGTTCTACTTCGGCGTCTGGGCCGCCTGGACGGGGCACAGCGCAGAGCTCGACGTCTACCTGGAGCGGACGGCGCGGAAGAACCGCAAGCTGGGTGGCCCCCCCCACGTCTGGCTGCTGTACCTGGCCCCCTACATCCGCTGGCTGCGCGGCGAGACCGAGGGGGCGCTCGAGCAGATCGAGCGCAACCTCGCCATCCACCCCCACCTGAGCGAGCATGGGCTCACCCACATGCTCGCCCGCACGCTGCGCGGCCAGCTGCTGCTGGACCTCGGGCGCGTCCCCGAAGCCATGCAGGCGTTCGACACGCTGACGGCGTCAGCACGCGCCAAGGGGCTGCACCTGGCCTGGCAGTTCGGGCTCTACGGCCAGGGCCTCTGCCTGATCCACGCGGGCCGCCCCCACGACGCCGTGCCCCTGTTCGAGTCGCAGCGCGACGCCTCGCAGGATGAGCACCACCGCAACCCGCTGGGCCTGGCCTATGCTCACCAGGGCCTCGGCCAGGCGTACATGGCGCTGGGCGACCCGCGCAGCCTCGGCCACCTCGACACGGCGCTGGCCATCGCCAAGCGGCCTGAGATGGACAACCTCTTCCAGCAAGCCGTCGTGCAACACCTTCGGGGCCTGGTGCTGCACGGCCAGGGGCGTCAGGCCGAGGCCGTGGCCGCACTCGGGGAGGCCGGGCGGCTGTTCGGCGTGATGCGCAGCCCGCACTGGCTGCACCGGGTGCATGTCGACCTGGCCCGCGTCCGCCAGGCCCCGCCGCCCCCCCCGCTCCCCGCCACGAACGCCGGCATCGAGGCGCGCTTCGAGCGCTTCAAGCGGCTGATGTGAGGCCCGGATGCTGAGCTGGCCGCTGCGCGCCTGGCGCTTCTTCAAAGACCACCCGTGGAACCTCGGCCCGGCCGTGGTGATGGCGATCGCCCACGGGCTGGCGCTGGCCGCCCCGACCCAGCCCTGCGAACCACGCTTCCTCGTGCTCGCGGGCTGCCTGTACCTGGTGTTCGGCTTCGCCACGACGCTGTACCTGCACCGCCACCTCACGCACCGGGCGTTCGAGCTCGCCGAGCCCCTGCGCTTCCTGGGCGCGATCGCCGCGGTGGCAGGGCTGGGGGGAGACCCCGTGGGCTGGGTCGGCGACCACCGCCACCACCACCAGCTGGCCGAGACCCCCGAGGACGTCCACAGCCCTCGCCGCGTGGGCGTCCTGCGCGCGCACTTCGGCTGGATGCTGCGCGAGGAAGACCCGGCGGTGCTCGGTACCCGCCACCTGGCCGAGGACGTGCGCCGCGACGCTTACAACCGCCTGCTGGAGCACCCTGAGGCGGCGCTCGGCGTCCACCTCGCCGCCGCGGCCCTCGTGTACGCCTGGGGCGGCCTGCCCGGCCTGCTGTGGGGCTTCTACCTGCCCATCTTCGTCGCGCACCACGTGGTGTGGAGCGTCAACTCCCTCGCCCACGTGCGCTGGGGCGGCTACCGGAACCACGACACCGACGACGACAGCGTGAACATCCCCGGGTGGTCCCTGGTGGCCCTCGGGGAGGGCTACCACAACAACCACCACCACGTGCCGCGCGCCGCCCGCATGGGGCAGCGCTGGTTCGAGGTGGACCCCACGGCGGGGCTCATCTGGCTGCTGGAGCGGCTCGGGCTGGCCCGGCAGGTGGCATGGGGTCCTGAGGGGGCCTGACGCCGCCCTACCAGCTCTCGGACGGCAGCCCCAGCAGCGCCCCCGTGCCGCGCACCACGGTGCGCGGCAGGCTGAAAGCGATGTAGTTGCCCGCCGCGACGCGCAGCCGGTCGGGGGCCTCGCAGAACGCCTCCACGGCCGCGGGCTCGAGGCCGACGGCGGCGGCGAGCAGCACCTCGCGGGCCCGAGCGGCATAGCCGGCCGCCTCGGGCTGGTAGGGGCGCGCCGCCGCCAGCCCGAACAGCGCGAGCGCACGCGGCACCTGGGCGCCCATGGCTTCGGCCACGTCCAGCAGCGCCCGGAAGTGCCCCGTGGCCTCCGGCGAGCCCGTCGCCAGGGCCCACTCGCCGAGCAGCGACCGCATGTCGGCGACCAGGGGCCTCACGCCGAGCCGCTCTGAGAGCACAAGCCCCTCAACGCCCAGGCGCCGCAGCAGGGGCCAGGCCTCCTGGTGCAGGGCCAGGCGCGCCCGGGCCCGAAGCAGCCGGAGGTGAGCGCCAGGGGCGGGCGTGCCTGCCGCGAGGGCCTCCGCCAGCAAGGCCTCGGCGCTGGCCTCGTCGTCGCGGCGCAGCGCGAGCTCCGCCCGCACGGCCAGCAGGCGCAGGGCCGGATCGCTGCCGCCGCCGGCGTCGACCAGGCCCACGAGGGACCCTGCTTCACCCTCTGCGGCGGCCAGGTCTCCGACGAAGAGGTACAGCTCGAGGGCGCCCTGACGCGCCATCACCTCCAGGTAGCGGTGGCTCAGCTCGGCCCCGAGCGCCTGGGCCCGCGCCAGCAGCGGGAGGGCCTCGGCAGGGCGGCCGAGGTGGGCCGCCGCCAGGGCCTCCACCAGCTGGGCGATGCCCAGCACGTAGCCGTTCTGCATCTGCATCGCCCGGCCATAGGCAGCCTGCGAGAGCTGCGCCGCCTGGTGGTAGTCTCCGACGCCGAGCGCGACCAGGGCCCGGTTGGCGAGGGCAGCCACCACGCCCGCGTGCGCCCCGAGCTGCTCGCTGAGGACCTGCGCCTGCTCGTAGGCACGGGCGGAGGCGCCGTAGTCCCCCATGGTCTGGTGGGCGCTGCCGAGGAGCATGTGGGCGTCGCGCAGCCCGCCCTGGTCGCCGAGCGACGGCAGCAGCCCGATGACCTCCTGCAGCAGCCTCAGGCCCCGCTCGGCCTGGCCAGAGGCATACGTCAGCAGCAGGCCGCCGAGGTGGCCGAGCGCCTCGGCCGTCAGCCGCGCCTCACCGGTAGCCCGCGCCTCCGCGAGGGCCGCCTCGGCCAGCGCGATCGCCTGGGCCGGCTGCCCCGTGAACAGCCACGTTCGCGACAGGTGCAGCGAGGCCGACGCGACGCCGACGCGATCGCCCAGGCCCGCATACAGGGCCCGGGCCCGCTCCCCCGCCGCGAGGGCCTCGTCCCAGGCTGCGAGCAGCCGCTGAACCTGCGCCAGGTCTGCCAGCACCTCGGCCTCGGCGGCCCGGTCGCCCAGCTCGGCCGCCAGCGGCAGGGCCTCGGCCAGCAGCAGCCGCGCCGCGTGGTTGGCCCCCAGGCCTCGGCGCACGCGAGCGAGGGCATGCAGGGCCTGCAGCCGCAGCGACATGCGCTCCGAGGCAGCCAGGGACAGCCCGGGCTCGTCGAGGGCCGTGATGGCGTCCTTCAGGAGCCGATCCGCCGGCGCCAGGGCCTGCAGCCCGAGGTGCCCCAGGCCCGCCGCCAGGGCATAGCGGGCCGTGCGCTCGCGGTCGCCCGCCCGCTGGAAGTGGTGCGCGAGCGCGGCCAGCCCCGTGGTCCGCTGCGGCCCGTCGGGGCCCAAGCCCACCAGCTCGGCCTCGATGGCCCGGCCCACCGCCTGGTGCAGCGCGACCAGCTGGTCGCCGGCCGTGTTGGCGTAGAGGAAGTCCGAGAAGTGGGGCTGCACGAAGCCGTAGGCGCCGCCGTCATCGCGGGCCAGGATGCCCCGACGCTCGAGCTCGTCGAGGGCCGCGAGCAGGCCGTCGTCGTCGAGCGCGGCCGCCTGCGCGATCCAGGCCGCAGGGGCCTCGCGCCCGTGCACCGCCAACAGCCTGGCCACGCGCTGCGGCACGGGCGACAGGCGGTCGACCTTGCCCACGATCAGGGCCGAGAGCTGCCGGGGCACGAGCCCGGGCGAGAGCGCCACACGGGTGTCCCAGCGCCCGGCGCGCATCGCGAGTGCCCCGCTCGTCACGAGGTGCTCCAGCAAGCCCGCGATCACGAAGGGCACGCCTTCCGTCAGCTCGGCCACGCGCGCGACGAAGGCCGGATCGGGCTCGGCCACCCCGAGCATGGCGGCCACCACCTGCCCCACGGCAGGCTCGTCGAGGGGCATCACGGGCACGGCGGTGACGGCCGCGACCCAGTCGTCCGACCCCTCCGGCGGGTAATTGCCCGCCAGCACGAACAGCACCGGAACGCCTGCCAGCACGCGCATCAGGTTCGTGAGCAACTCCCGGCCGAGGGGCTCGACCCAGTGCCAGTCGTCGAGCAGCACCAGGAGCCCGGTTCGCCGCGCGTGGGCCTCCATCAGGGTCGCCACGGCCGCCTGGAGGCGGCGGCGCTCCCCGGCGGCCTCCAGCGGCGGGGCCGGCTCGACGCCCGGCAGCGGCGTCAGCCGTGCGAGCACGGGTGCCACCGCCGCGAGGTCCTCCTCGGGCGGGCCGAGCGCCCGCCAGACGGCGGCGAGCAGCTCCACCACGGTGGCGTAGGGGGCACCCTCGCGCTCGTGGCTCGCCGCTCGGATCACCGGCACGTTGGCGATCCCGGCCTGGGAGCGCAAGTCCTCCAGCAGCCGGCTCTTGCCGAGGCCCGGAGGACCGTGCAGGAGCACCGTGGCGCCGGCCTCCCCGCAGGCCACCTGGTTCAGCCGGTCCGTCAGCAGGGTCTGGGCCTGCTCGCGCCCCACGAGGGGCGAAGAGAGCAGGCTCTCCGCGAAGTGGTCGGGGATCGGGAAGCCCAGCGCCGCCAGGGCCTCGAAGGCGTTCTGAAAGCGTTCCAGCGGGTCCTTCTCCAGCAGCCTGCGCACGACGAGGGCCAGGCCTGGATCGAGGTCAGGGCACCGGACGGTCAGCGGCACCACGGGGGCCGTGAGGTGCGCCTGCAACACGTCGACGGCCCGGCCCCCCACGAATGGCGGCTCGCCGGCCAACAGTTCGTAGGCGACGGCCCCGAGGGCGTAGAGGTCGGCCCGGCGGTCGACAGGGCCTCGCTTGATGACCTCCGGGGCGAGGTACCACAGCGTGCCGGTGATGGGGCCCCCGGCGCGGCCCGCGAGCTCTGCGAGGCCGAAGTCCGTCAGCTTGAGCTGGCCGTCCGCCGTCAGGCGCAAGTTGGCAGGCTTGAGGTCGCGGTGAACGTAGCCCTGGGCGTGCACGGCGCCGAGCGCCGAGAGCAGCTGTCCCATCAGCTCCCGCACCCGCCCTCCCGGCAGGGGCGCCTGGCCGTCGAGCCCGGGCCCCTCGACCAGCTCCATCGTGAAGAAGGGCCGCCCGTCGAGCAACTCGCCGAACGCCAGCCCCTCGCAGCAGTGGGGGTGGCGGACCAGCTGCATCAGCCGGAACTCACGCCGGAAGCGCAGCAAGGCCGCCTCCCGCCCCTCATCAGGCAGGTTCGGGACCTTCATCGCCACGTCTTGCCCCATCTCCAGGTCCCGGACCTGCCAGACACGCCCGTAGCCCCCCCCACCGAGGGGCTGGATCAAGGCGTAACGCGGCGGAAGCGGGAGGGACATGGGGGCGATCGGGGCTGCTTGTCTCTTTTCCATCATAGCCTCTTTTGGGAATGGCTGACGGCGCGGGATCGGGGCCTGGCTCGCCGGGTGGGGCGCCCCTGCCCCGCCGGGGTATGAGGGGGGCGAGGAGGGAGGGCCATGGCCGCTGCTGACGTCTGGCGCCGCGCCTTGCTGGGCGCCTGCCTGCTGGCCTGCGGCGCGCCGTGGCCCGCGGTGGCGGCCCCCCCGAACGCCCGCGAGGCCCTGCGCCAGCTGCTGGCGCGAGAGTGGCAGTGGTCGCTGGCGCAGGACCCGCCGCTGGCCTCCGCGCTCGGCGACCGCCGCTGGAACGACCGCTGGCCCCAACACTCGGCAGCGGCGCGCACGGCCAGGCTCACGCACCAGCGCCGCGTGCTGCAGGCGCTCGACGCCATCCCCGTCGCCCAGCTGCCCGCCGAGGCGCGCCTCGACCACACGCTCTTCCGCCGCAGCGTCACGGACTGGCTGGCCGGCCAGGCCGTCGGGGACGATCTGCTGCCCGTCACCCCCCTCGCCGGGCCGCAGGTCGACCACGCCCTGATCGACCTGCTGCGCTTCGAGTCCGAGCGGGACCACGTCGATTGGGTCGGGCGGCTGTGGGCCTTTCCAGGCCACGTCGAGGGCACCATCGCGCGGCTCGAGGCGGGCCGCCGCCGGGGCTTGGTGCTGGAGCGGGGCCTTGCCCGGCAGGTCGAGGCGCAGCTCGCCCGCGTCGCGACCAGCACGCCGCCCGAGGCCAGCCCCTTCTTCACGCCCCTGCGCCAGCTGCCCGCCGAGCTGCCGCCCGAGCGTCAGGCGGCGCTGCGGGCCGAGGGGCTCGCCGCCGTCCGCGAGGCCGTGCTGCCTGCGCTGCGGCGCCTGCACGCCTACTGGCAGACCACCTACATGCCAGCTGCCGCACCGCGCGTCGGGCTGGCCGCCGTGCCGGGGGGTGAGGCGCTGTACAGGCACCGGCTGCGCCTGCACACCACCACCACGAGCCCCGCCAGCGTGCTGCACGCGCGGGCCCTCGCGGAGGTGGCGCAGCTGCAGGCTGAGATGGACGAAGCCCGGCGCGCGACGGGGTTCCAGGGCACGCTGCCCGCCTTCTTCGAGGCGCTCGGCAAGGACGCCAGGCTCCACCACCCCACGCGGCAGCGGGCCCTCGCCGAGCACGAGCTGCTGGTGCGGCGCCTGGAGCAGGTCACGCCGCGGCTCTTCCGGGGGCAGCCGCTGCCGCCGTGCCAGGTCCTGCCGGTGCCCGACACGCTGGGGCCCGGCGCGCCCGCGGCCTACTACCTGCCGGCCTCGCTCGACGGCGCCCGTGGCGGGGCCTTCTTCGTGAACCTGTTCGACCTCTCGCGCCGGCCCACCTACGAGATGGTGCCGACGGTGCTGCACGAGGCCGTGCCGGGACACCACCTGCAGCTGACCAGGCAGCAGGCCCGCGCGGACCTGCCCGAGTTCCGCCGCCACGGCCGCCACAGCGCCTACGTGGAGGGCTGGGGGCTGTACGCCGAGTCCCTCGGCGAGCCCCTCGGGCTCTACCAGAACCCCTACGCACGGTTCGGCCGGCTCAACATGGCGATGCGCCGGGCCCTGCGGGTGGTGCTCGACACGGGGCTGCACGCCGGGGGGTGGGATCGGGAGCAGGCCATCGCCTTCTACGCCGCCCACGCCGCCCGCCCCCGCCCGGCGATCGCCGAAGAGGTCGACCGCTTCCTCGCTGACCCCGGGCAGGCCACGGCCTACAAGGTGGGCGAGTGGCAGCTGCTCGCGCTGCGGCAGCGGGCCCGGGAGGCCCTCGGCGCCGGCTTCGACCTCCGGGACTTCCACGAGGCCGTGCTGCGCGACGGCGCCGTCCCCCTCGACGTGCTGGAGGCCCGCTTCGAGGGGTGGCTCACGTCCCAGCCGCGGGTACATGGCCAGCGGCGGAACGTCCGCCAGGAGGGACCATGAGCCGTTCATTCAGCTGGCCCAACCTCGCCGCGGCGTTCGCCGCCGTCGGGCTGCTGGCCGTGGGGCTGTCGTGGGGCCTCCAGCCGGCCACCCCGGGGGCAGGGGGGCTCGCCGTGGGCGGCCCGGCCCCGCCGCTGGTGGGCAAGACCCTCGCGGGCCCCACCTTCGACCTGGCCGCGTTGCGTGACAAGCGAGCCGCGCTGGTGGTGTTTTGGGCCTCCTGGTGAGGGGGCTGTCGTGCGGAGGCTCCGCACGTCGAGGCGCTGCACCGCGCTTACAAGGACCGCTCGCTCGCCGTGGTGGGCGTGAACCTGCAAGACACGCCCGAGGGGCGTGAGGCCGTGATCCGCGAGGCCGGCCTCAGCCACCCGCAGGTGCTCGACGACGGTGGCGCCCTCGCCCAGGCCTACGGGGTGCGCGCCCTGCCGACGGTGGTGCTGCTCGACCGGCAGGGCGTGGTGCGGCACGTGGGGCATGGGCTGCCAGAGCGAGACGTGCTGGAGCGGGTGGTGGCCGGACCTTGAGGGCGCGTCCGGCCAGGAGGCCTTGGGCGTGGCCTCAGGCAGCGTCACTTTTTCGCCAGGACGTGAACAAGTCCTGCCCCCCTCGGGCCTATACCATCGAAGGGGTGCCCCGTGCGCCCCCTGTGCCACGCTCGCCCTCGGAGGTCCTCCTTGCTTCGCCGCCTCACGTCGCTCGCCGTCCTCGCGCTCACCCTGGGGGCGTGTGCCGCGGGGCCTCGCCCCGGGGCCTCGCTGCCGACGGGGACAGGGGCCACGGCGCAGTCGGCCGCGGCGGACCCGGCCGGCCTCGATATGCCCACCTACATCCGGCTGACCACCGGGCTGCTCGCCGACGCCCTGCGCGCGGGCGACGCCACCACCGTGAGGCTGTTCACGGCCTATGCCGAGGGCCAGGACCCACAGCCGGACGCCAGCCGGGCCATTGCCAAGGCGGCGCTCGCAGCCGTGCCGGAAGGCGCCACGGAGGCAGTTGGCCTGCGCGCCTCGGTGGCCCGCATCGCCGCTGGGGACCTTGGCGTCAGGTCGGCCAGCGAGCCGACGGGCATCACCTTCCCCGCCGACGAGGGCGACCACCCGCGGGCGCTGACGGAGTGGTGGTACCTCAACGGCCACCTCGAGACCAAGGGCCTCGGGCCGCTCAAGCGCCGCTTCGGCTACGAGTTCACGCTCTTCAAGGCCGGCGCCCTGCTGCACTGGGCGCATGTCGCCGTCACGGACGTGACCTTGAAGAGGTTCCGCTACACGCGGGAGTTCATCCCGGCGAAGCAGGCCAAGGGGGCCATCGGGCGGCTCGCGCAGGGCTACGGCCCGCACTCGCTGGAGGGCGTGGGGCCGAGCGTGTATGCGCTGGCGAGCGGCTTCGGCGACAGCGGGCTGGACCTGCGGCTGACCTCCCAGAAGGCCCCCCTGCTGATCGGCGGCAACGGGAAGATCGACATGCCCGAGGGCAAGGACTCCTGGTACTACAGCCAGACGCGCCTGACGGCCACGGGCGCCGTGGTGGTGGGCGGCGAGCGCAAGGAGGTCACGGGCGTCTCCTGGCTCGACCACCAGTGGGGGCCGTTCTTCGTCTCGGGCTTTGCGGACCGCTGGGACTGGTTCGCGCTGCAGTTCGACGACGGCACCGAGTACAACCTCTTCGGCTTCCGCAGCGCCAGCGGCCAGGCAGGCAACCGCCACGTGAACCGGAGCGGGAGCGACGGCCGCGGCACTGCCGGCACCCGCTTCACCATGGAGCGCCTAGACTGGTGGCGCAGCCCGCAGACCGGGATGTACTACACCACCGACTGGCGCATCGGCCTGCCCGAGACGGGCGAGACGGTGGAGGTCGCGGCGCTGGTGCAGGACCAGGAGCTCGCCCGCCGCAAGGCCTTCCTGGCCGACCCGCTGCCGAACTACTGGGAGGGCGCCATGAGCGCGGTGAAGCACACGGCGGACGGCAAGGCCGTGAAGGGCGTGGCTTACTGCGAGCACTTTGGCTTCAAGAGCCCGTCCGGCCCGCGCTGAGCGCTTGGACCACTCAACCCGGGCGGATTTGGCCGCCCCCGACAGGGGCTGACTTCGCCGCCTCCCATCAGGCAGAGAGGGTTGGCGCTGGCTTTCACACCGCTGGTGACCCCCGGCAGCCGCTCCCGTCCCCCGGGAGGGCGAGACCGCAGGCCAGCTGAGGGCTGTCGCCCCTGATTCCGCGCTAGGGGGTTGAAACGATCACGCTGTGCGGATGTGGCCACACCCATTGGGTGCAGGCATCATCGCCCCCCTCTCCCCGGCTCGCCGGGGAGAGGGGACCGCGTTTTCCGGCGGCAAGCATCCCCACAGCCGGCCGGTAGCCTCGCTCGACAGCTACTGCGGAGTCAGGGGTCGCAGAATCAAGGTGAGCCCCCCGCCCGTCGGGGTACGAAGGCCCCATGGCCAGTGCCCGCAAGCAGCAAGCCCCACGCCTCCCAGCCCCCGTGCGCAAGGCCGCACCGGCCGCGCCCCCCGGCCGCTGGTCGCTGCTGATGCCCCGGCAGCGGGCGCTGTTCTACGAGCAGCTGGCCCGCATGCTGAAGTCAGGCCTGCCCGCCGGTGCGGCGATGGAGAACGTGCTCCGCACCCCCTGGCCCCCTGCCCTCCGGGCCGTCGCGCAGGACCTCTCCAGCCAAACCAACGCGGGCGGGGCGCTCGCGGAGGTGCTGAAGCGCCACGCGCCCCTCATCGACGCGTTCGAGGCAGCCTACCTCGAGGCGGCCGAGACGGCGGGCACCGTGTCGGAAGGCTTCGGCGACCTCGCGAGGCGCCATTGGCAGGCCCACGAACAGCTGGTTCGCTTCGCCGGCAAGCTGGTTTACCCCGTGTGCCTGCTGGTCGCCGCTGCGGTGCTGGGCCCCCTCCACGTCGCCTTCGCGGGTGACGTCGCCGGCTACCTCGGGCAGGTCACCCGGCCCCTGGCAAGCCTGGCACTCGGGCTCGGCGGCGCCGCCTGGGTGGCGCTGGCTCCCGGGACAGCCCCCCTGCGCGGGCGGCTTTACGGGCTGGGCACGCGCCTGCCGTTCATCGCCCCGATGCTGCGCAGGCTCGCCATCGCGCAGCTCGGCCAGCTGATGGCCAGCTCCTTCCGCGCCGGCCTCCCAGCGAGCACCGTGCTCGGGCTGGCGGCGGCGGCCATGCCCGACCCCGAGGTGGCGGCCGCCTGTCGCGCGGTGGAGGCGGGCATCCAGCGGGGGGAGACGGTCGCGCTGGGCCTCTCGCGCCACCCGGAGGTCTTCCCGCACGAGTTCCTCTCCGTGGTGGAGACGGGCGAGCAGGCGGGCCGCCTCGACGAGTCCCTGGGCGCTGCGAGCCAGCTGTGGCAGGAAGACGCCGATCGCGCCCGTGACAACCTGGCGCGGGTCGCCACGGGCGGGCTGGTGGCCGTCGCCCTCGTCATGGTCGCCCTCATCATCTTGCAGATCGGGCTCGGCATCATCGGGAACGTGAACCAGGTGCTCACCCAGTGAGGCCAGGCCTCACAGGCGCGTCACGGTGAGCAGCTGGGGCGGGGTGCAGTCCGCCGGGTAGACCAGGGTCAGGCGGCCGTCCGTCCGCCACCCCGGTGGCACCGTGACGGTGGCAAAGGGCACCCCCTGCTCGCCCTGGCGCAGCGCGAGGTGCGAGAGCACCCGGCGCGGCTGGCCGGGCCCCTCGTCCCAGTCGAAGCGCACGGGCCCGCGAAAGGTCGTGAGGGGGCCGGGCTTCGGGGCGTACGTGGGGAGCGCCGGCTTGCCCTCGGGGATCCGGACGGGATGAGAGAGGGCCAGGGCGTAACGTCGGGGGGTGGCGTCCGGGTTGTCGAGGGGCACGCGCAAGTCGTAGGTGACACCGTAGCTGCCGTGCGCCTCCGGGGGCACGTCCGGGTAGCGGCGCGCCATGGGCGGGGCCTGGACCTGCCGCGTGCCGAGGGTGTTCAAGGCCACGGTGGCGATCGGGAAGCCCACCCAGGCGCCAGGCGCCGTCAGCACCGCCGAGGCCCGCTCGAACAGCTGGCCCGTCCAGCGCGACCCGAGGCTGACGCCCGACACCCGGCCGTAGGTGAAGCTGCCCCCGCTCGGCGGGGAGCCGGGCGGGTACACGGTGGCCTGGCGCTCGGGTGGGCCTGCCCGCTTCCCGTCACGCAGGACGGCGAGGAACTCGTCGGCCGACGGCCGGTTGCCCACCCGGCCGAACAGGGCGACGGCGGCGAGCCGCACGGGACCGTCGGCCCGGAAGCGGAACAGACCGGAGCGCGCGTTGCGCGAGGGCAGGCCGAAGTTCTTGGCGGGAATCGCCTCGCTGAACAGCACCGTGGGCGTCTGCACGGGGATCGTCCAGCTGTCCGGCTTCACGCTGGACCGCCCGGACAGCCAGTCGACGGCGACGCGGCTGCCGGGCCCCGAGAAGACGGCCCCCCGGGCATCCTCCACGAGCGGCTCCAGCTCGATGAAGGGCGCGTCGGTGGTGAGCCAGCTGGCCCCAGCCTCCAGCTTCAGGCCCGCCGGGCTCGGGCCGTCGGCATCCGCGATCAGGGCCAGCCAGCAGGCGTCGTTGCCGTCGAGGAAGGCCGTCTCGGCGATGTGGTGCCAGAAGACGTCGAAGGGACCGTCGATGGCGTGGTCGAGGCCCGAGCTGCCCCCCGCGAGGGTGGAGGCGAGGACCCCGCTGGCCCGCAGCAACTCGGGGTTGTTGACGTTGAGCACGGGCACCTCGTCCAGCCCGCCCGGCAGCGGGAGGATGGCCCGGCCGACCTCAGCCGGCGGGCTGGTCGAGCCGGGCGCGGGGGGCTCAGCTGGTACCACCGAGCCGGGCTGCGCTGGCTCTGGCGGCACCGGCCCCCCCCCGAGGGGCGGACTCAAGGGAGGCGGCGGCTGCGCCGGGGAGGCCACCAGCGCGGGCGCCGCAGGAGAGGCGCACCCGGCCAGCAGGCCCGTGGTAAGCAGCCAGCGCGCCTGGCGCCCAGGGCGGGTCATCGGCCCGAACCCTCTTTAAAGCGGCGCGTCAGCGGGCGCCGAAAGGGAAGGGCATCCGCCAGCCGCGGGCGCTGGCGCGGCCCTCAACCATGCCGCCGGTGATCACGAGGCGCTCGCCCAGCTTCGCCGCCACGGCGCCGTGCAGGGCCACGGGCAGCGGGGCCCGCGTGGTCCAGGCGCCGTCGCCGAGGCTGAAGGACTCGACGACCTCCGTCGCACCGCCGGCGGCCTTGCCCCCGAGCACGAAGAGGTGGTGGCCATAGACGGCAAAGGCCGCGTGCGAGCGGGCAGTGGGCATCGCAGGCCCCTTGGTCCAGACGCCCCGATCCAGATCGTAAAGCTCGAGGGCCCCCGTCGGGCCCGCCTCCGTCCGGCCGCCGACCACGACGAGGCGCTGGCCGAGCCGAGCCGCCACGGCCCCCGTGCGGGCCGTGGGCATCGCCGGGAGCTGCCGCCAGCTGCGGTCCCGCACGTCAAAGACCTCGAAGGCGGCCGTCGGGCGCCCCGCAGCCGTGCCGCCGGCGACGTAGGCAAACACCCCGTGGCTGGCGGCCGCGGCGTCATGGCGCGCGGTCGGCATCGGGCTCTGGCGCTCCCAGGCCCCGGCAACCTGGCTGTAAAGCTCGACGGTGGCCAAAGACACCCCGCCCGCCTGGCCCCCGATGGCGAGCACGCGCTCGGCCGGCACCACCACGGCGGAAAGCCCGGTCCGCGCGGTGGGGAGGGCAGGCAAGGCGGACCACTGATCGAAGGCGCGGAACGCCTCTGCCCGGTCGAGGGCCCGCCGGCCGTCCGGGCTGCCGCCGAGGACGTGCAGGGTCAACCCGACGGGAGCCGCAGCAGCCCCCACCCGCGCCGTCGGGGCGTCAGGGATCGGTTGCCAGGCGTCCGTCGCGCGGGCCCCGAGCCGCTCGGCGCGCTGGCCGGCGAGGCCAGCCACGGAGGTGCCACAGCCCACCAGCGTGAGCGCACAGCTCGCGGCGAGCAGGATCATCCAGGGGGCACGTCGGAAGGTCATGGCCTGCTCCAGTCGGGTTCGGGCCCGAGCGCAAAAGTGTTTAAGCGGTGGTAAAATTGGGCTTAAATTGTGACGTCAAAACGCCTTGGCTGTCAACCCGTCGGGCGTGGCCTGGCGGCGGGTATGATGATCGCGGAAGCACCCTGGAGGAATCGATGGGCGATGAGGCCTGCTCGAAGCATGGCGCGCTGGAAGAGCTCCAGGCGCGCGCCGCGCTGGGGCGTGAGATCCTGCTGCGGCCGATCGCCAGCGAGGCAGACCTCGTGGCGGCCCAGCAGGCTCGCGTGGAGTGGGTGCTGCGGAACAAGCGCCTGCTGCACCAGCTGATCGGCGAGGCCGCTTCCCAGGTGCGGTTCTCCCCCTCGGCGCCGACGGAGATGCCGCTTAAGCCGAAGCTCGAGGACCACGTCCGCGAGTTCCAGAACCAGATGATCGCCGGCATCACGGACCTCGACCGCCTGATCGCCGCGCTCGGCCGGGTGCAGTGAGGCGGCCTGACCGCGTCGCCCGCAGTAAAATTAACGGAACTTTTACAGGTCGATAAGAAACCCGGGCCGACCCGCCCCGGATAACCCTCCTGTCGCCCCGCCGCCAGGAGCCGCCGTGTCCGTCATCAGCCGCCTGTTCCAACCTGTCGGGCGCCGCCTCGAGGCTGGCTTTGGCCGCCTGGTCGGCCGAAAGGCCTCCCAGGAGACGGGCGAGCAGGCGGCGCGGACGCTCGGTCGGGACGTGGTGCGGACGAGCGGGCGGTGGGGCCTGCTGCGGGGGGCCACGCCCCCTGCCAACCCCGCCTTCACGGCCGCGCTGGACGCTGCCAAGGCGATGCTGAAGCAGAAGGGCAAGTACCACAACATCTCGGGCTCGCTGCAGGACGCCCTCGCCCAGGCCACCAGCACCGGTGAAGCGCTTCAGGTGGCGGCGCTGGCCCGCAAGCTGGCCGTGGGCTACAACCAGGCCCACCGCGGGGTGCTGACGGACGCGCTGGCCCAGGGCGCGGCCCGGGCCCAGGTCACGGATGAGGCCTTCGACGTGATCCGGCACGTGGTCAAGACCCGCCAGGAGGCCTACGCCCTGTTCAACGTCTCGGAGAAGCGCAAGCTGGTGGAGACGGCGGTGACCCGCTACATGGCGGTCGGGGAGACCGAGCTGCCCGTCGACGAGCTGGCGCGCAAGGTCGTGAAGCTCGTCCAGCCCAGGCTGGATCAGGCCTCGACCCGCGCCACGATCCGCCGCGTGAGCGGGCTCGAGGCGCAGGCCGAGCGGGTGCAGGCCGTGACGAACTTCATCCACAAGGCGCTCTCCTGAGCCCGAGGCGGCCGGGTATATAGCGGGTGCCCGCTTCCCGGAGGCCCGCCTTGCGTCCAGTGTCCCTGCTCATGCTCAGCCTGCTGGCCACCTTGGCCGGCTGCAACCCGGCCCCCTGCCCGGTGGTGACCTCGCCCCCGACGGGTGGCGTCATCCAGGGCCAGGTGCGCGGCACCGACGGCCGCCCCGTGGAGGGCGCCACCGTGATGGCCGCTGACGCCACGGGCGCAGCGATCCCAGGCACCATGCGGGCCCGCACGGACGCCCAGGGCAGCTACTGGGCTGCCCAGCTCCCCCCCGGCTTCGCCTACGTGCTGGTGGCGCGGCCCCCCGACGGCAAGGGGCCGCTGCTCTCCACGCTGGGGCGCCCGACCGAGCAGGCCGCGGCCCCCACAGACATCACCCGCGCCACCACCGTTCTGACGCTCGGCACGATGCGTGGCCGCGCCGGGATGCCTGGCGCCTTCAGCCCGGAGGCCTGGGCGCTCGCGGTGCAACGCGTCGAGCTGGCCCTCGAGTCCGAGCAGGCGCCGGACCTCGCGGACGCTGCGGCCGTGGAGGCCTGGCTCAGGCGCCAGGGCGAGGGTGACACCACGCTCCGGGCCAGCGTGGCGCAGCTCAACCAGGAGCTGAGCGCCGGGGGGGCCCGGGAGCAGGTCGAGGCCCAAGCGGGCAACCGCCAGTCCGACCCCCTCGACGCCCTGAAGCCGATTTACTGAGCCACCGCCATGACTGCCTCGACCCGACGCCTTGCCCCGCTGCTCGCCCTGGCCGCCTGCCTGGGCGGCCTCCCTGCCTGCGAGGCTGACACCCCGCCGTGCGCCCCGGCGGCAAACCGCCCCCTGCCGGGCACCCTGCTGGGCGGCCAGGCCCGCATCCCGACGTCCCTGGCGGTCAGTGGGGCCCCGCCGGGCCTCGACTACGAGGTGCCGGTGAACGGCGGCGAGGTCTTCCTGGCCGACGCCGCGGGGCGCGCGCTGCCGGGCAGGGTGGCGTTGACCAGCCCAACTGGCGCCTGGCAGATCGCGGGCGTGCCAGCGGGCCAAGGCTTCGGCGTCGTCGTGGTGGCCAGGAGCGCCCAGGGCAAGGACTTGCTGCTTCGCAGCCTCGCACGCACGGGGAGCCAGGGTGGCACGGCGGACGTCAACGCGGCGACCACCATCGCCACGCTGGGCCTTTGCGATGGGCTGAGCGGGCCCGTGGGGGAGTTCGACCGCACCACCTTCGACCGGGTCGTGGCCCAAGTCTACGGCCGGCTGCCCGCCGCGAGCCCGCTGGATCTCACGGACGCCACCGGCGTCAAGGACCGCTTCCGGGGCTGGATGGCCCAAGATGCGGAGCTGAAGGCGATGGCCGACCGCCTGCGGGCCGAGATCGCGCGCCCCCGCGTCGGCCTTCCGGAGCAGATCGCACTGCTGCTGGCCGCTCAAGGGCTCCCGACGACCCAGCCCCCCGCCGCGGCGCGCACGCCCGGGCCAACCCCGACCCCGACCCCGACCCCGACGCCCGAGCCGGAGGAGTGACGGCGCCGCACCTCAGAACCTGAGGCCCAGGCCCCCCGTCACCGTGCTCGGGCCCTCGAAGCCCAGGCGCAACTCGGCGTGGCCGGAGAGCGCCCCCCAGCCCAGGCGCACGCCCGTGATCGCCTCCGGCACGACCACGGCGGGGTTGTAGCCCCCCGACCAGAGCGTGCCGAGGGTCACATGGGTGCCGCCCAGGCCGACATAGACCGGCCCGTTGGTCAGCAACGCGGAGTGTAGCCGCATGAAGCCGACGTCGAGGGGCCCTGTCCGATCGAATCGGGTCCGGCCGTACTCCCCGCCCAGCCTCAGGGAGATCCAGTCGTGGAGTTGCACGCGGTAGTGCAGGCCCGCGATGGGGAAGCTGACGCGCGAGAGGTGCATGCCGGCGACGAGTTCCACGTGGTGCCGCGTCCCGGGTGCCGGCCTCGCCGCAGCGAGCTTCGGCGTGGCCGGGGGGCGCGGGTTCCGACGCCACATCCCGTCCTCTGGCGGGGAGGAACCGACGCGGCCGGCGCGCGGCATCGGCATCGCGATGACGGTGCGGCTCGGCTCCAGCATGGGCTGGAGGTTTGCATGACCTTGCGTCACGCTGTAGTCGTAGGCCGTGAAGCCGTCGTGGCTCAGGCGCTCGCGGCTGGCCCCACGGGAGAGCAAGAGCCGCACGACGGTGTCCTGGCCATTCCAGGCTGCCAGCATCAGCGGGGTGTAGCCGTTGCCGTCCCCGACGTCGACGGTGGCGCCGCGATCAAGCATGTAGCCCGCCAGCACGACGTACCCCCGGAACGCCGCCCAGTGCAGCGGCGTGTAGCCGTTCTCGTCCCGCGCGTTGAAGCTGGCCCCGCGGCGCAGGGCCTCTTGCATGGCCCGCAGGTTGCCCGAGTAGACCGCCACGATCAGGTCCTGATCAGCCGCCTCGTCGGCCCGGGCGGGCTGTCCGGGCAGGCCGACGACGAGGGCCGCGGCCAGTGCCAGCGAGGCGACGGGACGGAGGGCTCGCGCGGAGATTCTCGAAGCTTGCGAGGTCATCAGCACCATTCAAGCACACCCTTGGGGGGGTGTGGGAGCCCGGGCACTCAGGGTGGGGGCAAGAAGACCTCGGGCGCAACCGCAAGGCCTCCCGGCGTGGCGACGCACCGCGTCCGACCAGGGCCGGGCTGGAAGCCCTGAGAGACGGCCGTGGCGCGGCTGAAGCGCCTCCGTCACGCCCCCTCCCCCTCGGGCGCCAGCGCGCGCAGCAGGGCAGCCTGCACCTCGGCCGTCGAGGCGGAGCCGCCGAGGTCCGGCGTGAGCACCTGGCGCGCCGCCGTCACCCGGGCAATCGCCCGGAGCACGTCCACGGCGGCCTGCCGCTCGCCCAGCGCGTCCAGAACCAGCGCCCCGGCCCAGCAGGCGCCGATCGGGTTCGCCATCGCGTGGCCGGCGAGGTCGGGCCTGGGCCCGTGGGTTGGCGCCAGCAGCGGCGGCGCCTGGCCCGAGGGGTCGAGGAAGGCCGCCGCCGGGATGCTCGCCCCCCCCTGCAGCGCATCGAGGATGCCGTCGATCGGGCCCACGAGGGCCGCGGGCGCGACCACCACGTCCACGGCGTGGGGGTGCGTGAGCAGCGCCCCCAGGAGCTCGGGCAAGGGCGTGAGCCGCCACATCACCTCCGGGGCGCGCTCGCCCGCGTCCGCGATCGCCTCGCGCCACAGCCTGCCCCAGGCGTCATCCGGCCCAGGCTCCACGACGGCATGCAGCAGCCGGCGGGGCCTGCGGCCGGCTACCGTGAAGGCCTGCGCCGCGAGCGCGGAGGCCGCAGCGGGCGACCAGCGCGCCGTCCGGGCCAGCACCCCCTCGGCCTCCTCGGCCAACGTCCCCTCCTCAGGCTCGGCAGGGCTGACGAGGAGCCCGTCCAAGGCCCCTGCAAGCGCCGACGTGAGCGGCGTGGCCAGGCCCGGCCAGGCGCGCATCGGGCGCACCCGCATCCGGTGGCCGAGCCCGCGCCGCAAGAAGACGTCCAGCGCCACCCCGCTGGCCTGACGCGGCGGGGCCGCCGCGCCGAGGAGCACGGCCTCGAAGGTGCGGAGCGCGTCGAGGCTGTCCGGGGGGGCGGGCGCCCCCGTGGTGGCGGCGAGCCGCTCCCCCCAGGGCATCGTGAAGAACTCGAAGATGACGCGGTGGCGCAGCGCCGCCGCGTCGATCAGCGCGGCGGCGACGGGCACGACCTCGGGCCCGATGCCGTCGCCCGGCAGGAGCGCCACACGGCGGCGACGCATCAGCCGCCCTGCGAGGCGCCGCCGGCCCAGGCCGCCACGGCAGCCCTCGCCTCGCGCGCCGGGCCCTCGGCAGCAGGGCCCAGCGAGAGCCAGCCGTCGAACTCTCCCGCGGCCAGCGCCTCGACCACCAACCGCGCGGCCAGGTGGGACGCGGCTGGCAGCGCGAAGACGCCGCGACGCAGCGCCTCCTCCAGGCCGAGGCCATGGCGCAGCACCGTGTCCAGCACGGCCGTGTCCAGGCCCTGCAGGTGGACGTGCCGGAGCCGCCAGCGCCACGTCTCGACCGCGCCGGCCGCATTGCCCCCCCCATAGGCCACGTGCCCGGTGTCGAGCGACAGCCCGACCAGCTCGGCCTCGGTGCCGTTGAGCAGGCGCTTGAGCTCGACGGGCGTCTCGATCCAGCTCCCCGCCCGCGGGGCGAAGGCCAGCGCGAGGCCCCGGCTGCGGCAGCGCGCCCCGAGCTCGTCGAGGGCCTCGGCCAGGTTGCGCCACTCCTCGTCCCGCAGGCCCCTGGCGCCAGCATCCTGGACCCTGCCCGCGACGCGCAGCCGCGCGGGCACGCCGGGCTCGCTGACGACCAGCACCCCGCAGCCCCGGGCCGCCAGGGCGTCGAGGCGGGGGTTGAGGCCGTTCAGCGCCTCGGCCACAGCCTGCCCGTCGGTGAGGCCCGGCGCCCATGTGGCCACGACGGGGCCCGGCGCCGCAGCCAGCGGGAAATCCTGCAGGGCCGCCTCGAGCGGCAGCACCACCCCGTCAAACCCGGCAGCCGCCGCGCCCGCCAGCGCCTGGGGCCACGCCGAGGCCTCGGCGGCCCCTTCGCCCAGCTGCAGCGCGACGCGCAGGGGGCTCACGGCCGGCCTCCGACCGCCAGGCCGAGCCCGGGGGCGGGCTGCGCGAAGGCGCGTGCCACGAAGCCCACCAGGCGCCGCTCGAACTCGGCGGGCTGGTGCACCGCGCTGTTCGCGTGCCCCGCCCCTGGCGCGAGCCAGAGCTCCTTGTCCACGCCGCTCCCGGCCGTCAGGTAGAGCATGCGACTGTTCTCCGGCGCCACGAGAGGGTCCTGCGCCCCGTGGACGATGAGCATCGGCCGCGGCGCCACCCGAGCAATGTGACGGATGGGCTCCGCTTCGCGCAAGTCCACCCCATACACCCGCCGCACGCGCTCGATGGTCGCCGCCGCCGCCAGCACGGGAGAAGGCAAGAGCGCCGCGGCAATGAAGCCCGAGAAGGCCTGCTGGACGGTCGCAAAGGCGCAGTCGTCGACCAGCCCGCGGACCCCAGGGTGCAGCGCGGCGCCCCGGATGGCCGTCGCCCCCCCGAGGCTCGTGCCGTAGATGGCTACCGACCGCAGGCCACGCGCCTCGAGCCAGCGCAGGGCCGCCGCCACGTCGCGCGTCTCGTGCAGGCCATAAGTGGTGAGCGTGCCCTCGCTCTCCCCGTGGCACCGCAGGTCCATGACCAGCTGGTTGGCATGGGGGGCGAGCATGGCCACCTGGCCGTGCCGCACGTACGACGCCCGCGTGTCGTCGATGCCGTGGTAGAGGAGCACCGTGTGCGGCGTCGGCACGCGGGCGGGGATGTACCAGCCCCGGAGCGTGAGGCCGTCCTCGGCCTGCAAGACCACGGGCTCGTAGGCGAGGCCGAACCGCGCCGGCGTCTCCTTGATGGGCAGGCGCTTGGGGAAACAGGCCTTCCGCACCGCGATGCGGCTCACCACGCCGAAATAAGCGCCGAGGAGGCCGCGCCCCACCGTCCCGGCCAGGCCCCGGCCCTCCCGAGGCAGGCCACCCAGCGCGAGGTAAAGGTCCCGCGCCTCTGGTGCCGCCAGCTGTCCATCGCCATCGCCATCCGCTGCGGCGAAGGCATCGAGCGCCCCCTCCCAGCCGGCCAGTTCGGTCAGGGCGCGCCACTCGCGCCGGCTGACCCGCCCATCGCGGTCCGCATCGGCCTGCGCCTGCACGGCACGCACCATGGGCTCGAACGCGGGCAGCAGGGCCTCGGCGCCCGCCCGATCCAGGGGATAGCGCCACTCTGCTGGCTCGATCGCGCCCGACCGGTCCCGGTCGAAGGCCTTGAACTGGGCAACATCGAACCCGGTCTCGGCGCCTGACAGCACGCCGTCGCGGTCGAGGTCAGCAGCCACAAGGGCCGCGTCCACGGCCTCTGCGCGGTCGACAGCCGAGGCGGCGACCGCCCGCGTGGGCCAGCGGGAGGCGAGTGGCGGGGTCGGCAGGCGGGCACAGCTCGTCGCGCCCAAGAGGGCCATCAGGAGCGCGGCCCCCAGGCGCGCCCGGGGGAGACGCCCGGCGGGGCGCTCGCCCAGAGACAAGGATTTCCAGATTAACTTCAAGAGACCTCCGACTTAATCCCCCCCTATTCTACCCCCTGCCCGCAAGTCCACCTCCCGGAGCGGATCCGTGAGCGCCACCTTGCTGCAGATCGCCTCGAGCCTCGCCTGGGCCGCCTTCGACGCAGCCCGCAAGGCCCTCGGGCAACGCCTCTCGCCCGTGCCGCTGCTCGTGGGCCTGTGCGCCGGCCACACCCTGCCGCTCGGGGCCTGGCTGGCCTGGCAGGGCCTGCCGCCCGTGGGCCCGGGCTACATGGCGCCGGCGGCGGCCTCAATCGCCGTGATGGCTCTCGGGGTCTGGGTCCTGCTGCACTGACGAGCCCCCCCCCAGGCTTGTGTCACGTCGGGTCGCGTGCTATTGTGATGCGTTGGGCAGCGACGCAATGGGGCGTGGGATGCAGTTCTTCCAACCCGGCACGCTCGACGAGGCCTTGCAGATCAAGGCCCAACACGGCTCCGGCGCCTTCTTCCTGGCGGGCGGGACCGATCTGGTCGTGCTCCGCAACCGGGGGCGCGTGAAGGGCCACGTCTGGATCGACCTGAGCCAGGTGCCCGGCCTCGACGGCTTCCTCGAGGCAGATGGTTCCCTGCACATCGGCGCCCGCTGCCCGCACGGCAGCCTGGAGCGTAGCCGCTTCACGGCCCTTGCCGAGGCGGCCGCCTCCGTGGGGGGCCCCCAGATCCGGCACCGTGGCACCGTGGGCGGCAACGTGGGGAACGCCAGCCCGGCCGGCGACGTCTCCGTGGCCCTGCTGGCCCACGACGCCGAGGTCGAGCTGCGCAGCCTGCAGGGCACCCGGTGCCTCAAGCTCGACGCGTTCTTCCTGGCGCCGGGCAAAACGGCGATCGCCCCCGACGAAATCATCACGGCGTTTCGGGTGCCGACGGACGTGCGCTCGGCCTGGTTCAAGGTCGGCAAGCGAGAGGCGACGGCCATCTCCGTGGTGGCGGCGGCCGTGGGGGTGCGGGCAAGCGGGGCCGTCCACATCGCGCTCGGCTCCGTGGCCCCGCGTCCCATCCGCGTCCCTGCCGCCGAGGCGATGCTGGCCGAGCGCGGGCTCTCAACTGAGACGGCGGAGCTGGCGGGGGCCCTGGTGCGTGAGGCCGTCAGCCCGATCACGGACGCGCGGGCCTCGGCGGACTACCGCCGGGACCTGGCGGGCACGCTCGTCTCCCGCCTGCTCACAGGCCTCATCGCCGCACCCGTCTGACGCGCCCGACAGGAGGCCCCGGATGCTGATCGAACGCTCGCGCGAGATGTCCGGAGAGCCCTCCTGGACGGTCGCCTTCACCCTCAACGGGCAGCACAGGACGCTGGCGCTCGACCCGACGTGGACGCTCTACGAGGTGCTCCGCGAGCAGCTGGACCTGATCGGCACCAAGGGGGCCTGCCTGGAAGGCGAGTGTGGCTCTTGCACCGTGCTGGTGGACGGCGTCTCGATGAACGCCTGCCTGATCATGGCGCCCCAGGTCGAGGGCAAGGAGGTGGTGACGGTCGAGGGGCTCGGCACCCAGGGCCGGCTGTCGCCCGTGCAGCAGGCCTTCGTGGAGTGCGGGGCCGTCCAGTGCGGCTACTGCACGCCGGGCCTGCTCGTCGCGGTCGAGGGCCTGCTCGCCGAGCAGCCGAGCCTCGATGCCGACACCATCCGCAAGGGCCTCGAGGGGAACATCTGTCGCTGCACCGGCTACATGAAGATCCAGCAGGCTGTCGAGCGGGCCTGCGCCCTGCGCCAGCAGGCACCAGCATGAAGGAGGGCCCGGCCATGACCCTGGACACGCTTGCCTTCGAGAGCCCCTCGACGCTGAAGCCCGGGGCGGCGAAGCCCCTTGTCAAGCCTCCAGCTGTGGGGGCGAGCATCGGCCGGGCAGACGCCGTGCCGAAGGTGCTCGGCGAGACCCGCTACGGGGGCGACATGTGGATGCCCGGGATGCTCTGGGCCAGCGTGGTGCGGGCCCACCACGCCCACGCCGAGGTGCTGGGCGTCGACACGAGCGCCGCAGAGGCCGTGGACGGGGTCGTCACGGTGCTCACGGGCAAGGACGTGCCCGGCACCAACATGCACGGCCTGATCCGACGCGACCAGGAGGTGCTCGCCACCCGCAAGGTGCGCTACCTCGGTGATGCGGTGGCCGTCGTGGTCGCCCGGGACCGCCGCACGGCCGAGCGGGCGCGAGACCTGGTCAAGGTCGACTACCACGTGTTGCCCGGCGTGTTCTCCATCGACGAGGCCCTGGCGCCTGACGCCCCCGCGGTCCACGACCACGGCAACCGGATGGGCAGCCAGCGCATCCGCAAGGGGGACGCCGAGGCCGCCCTCGCCACCGGCTGCGAGGTGGTGGTCCAGCACACGGTGGAGACGCAGTGCGTCGACCATGCCTTCCTGGACGTCGAGGCAGGCCTGGCCATGATGGAGGGCGAGACCGTTGTCATCCACGCTGCCGGGCAGTGGGTCCACGAGGAGGCCCGCCTGGTGGCGATGGCGCTGGGGCTCCCGCTGGAGCGCGTCCGCATCATCCAGCCCCCCACGGGGGGTGCCTTTGGCGGCCGCGAGGACATCTCCGTCCAGATCTTCCTCGGCCTCGCCGTGCTCAAGACCGGCAAGCCCGTGGGGCTGCACTACACGCGGGCCGAGTCGATGGTGGCCCGCCACAAGCGCCACCCGCTCCGCATCCACTACACCCTCGGCGCCCAGCGGGACGGCACCCTCGTGGCCGCCAAGGTCGAGATCTTCGCGGACGAGGGCGCCTACGCGAGCACCGGCATCGCCGTGCTGCGAAAGGCGGCGAGCCACGCGACGGGCCCCTACAGGGTGCCCCACGTGCACGTCGACGCCCATGGGCTCTACACCAACCAGAACCCCACGGGCGCCATGCGTGGCTTTGGAGCCTGCCAGCTGGCCATCGCCTACGAGGCCGCGCTGGACAAGCTCGCCGCCGAGCTCGGCGTCGACCGCGTCGCGCTGCGGCGCCAGAACCTGCTCACCAGCGGCGAGATGGTGACCACCACCCAGCGCATCCCGGTGGTCTCGGCGCAGGCCTGCCTGGAAGAAGCAGCCCGGCGCATCGGGTGGGACCAGCGCGACTACACGGTGGACCCGGCCAAGCCCTGGCTCAAGAAGGGGTACGGCATCAGCACGTTCTGCTTCGGGCTGGGCTACGGCGATGGCTTCCCGGACGCGAGCCGCGCCCGCGTCCGGCTGAACGAGGAGGGCCTCGTCGAGGTTTACTCAGGCGGGGTCGAGGTCGGTCAGGGCATCCATATGATGTGTGCCCAGGTTGCCGCCGAGGAGCTCGGCGTGGACCCCCGGACCGTCCAGGTGACCCTCGCCGACACGGCCCTGACGCCCGAGGCCGGCTCGAGCTCGGCGACGCGGCAGACCTTCTTCACCGGCAACGCCGTTCGGCTCGCGGCGACCGAGCTCAAGAAGGTGCTGTACGACGTGGCAGGTCATGTGCTGCCCGTGCACCCCGAAGACCTCGGCGTGGCGGACAGCCACGTGTTCGACCGGGAGCACCCGGATCGGCGCGTGCCGTTCATCCGGCTGGTGTCCGAGGCCCGGAGCCGCGGGCTCGCCCTCGAGGCACGCAGCCACTACCAGCCCGCCACGGTCACGGGCAGCCCCGAGACCGGGCTGTCCCCGCGCGTCTTCATCACCTATCTGTTCGGGGCGCATGCCTGCGAGGTGCTCGTGGACACCCAGACGGGGCAGGTGAAGCCGCTGCGGATCGTGGCCGTGCACGACGTGGGCAAGGCCATCAACCCGCAGCTTGTCGAGGGCCAGATCGAGGGCGGCGTCGCGCAGGGCCTCGGGATGGCCCTGATGGAAGAGGTCCTGATGAAGGACGGCCGGATGCTCAACCCGGGCTTCACGGACTACATCCTGCCCACGATGGTCGACACCCCCACGATCGAGGCGGTCTACCTCGAGCACCTCGACCCGGAGGGCCCCTTCGGCGCCCACGGTGTGGGCGAGCCGCCGCTGATCGGCACACCGCCGGCCATCCTCGGCGCCATCCACGACGCTGTAGGGGTGCAGGTCGCCCAGACGCCAGCGACGCCGGAGCGCGTCTGGCGGGCGATGCGCGAGGCAGGGGTCAGAGCGTGAGGTCGTCGCGGGTCTGCTTGTAGGCCAGGAAGCTCTGGAAGAGCTGGTCCTGTGCCAAGGCCCGTTCTGCCTGCTCGGCCGGGTCGTCGGGCCCCCAGCTGAGGAGGTCACCGGGCTGGCAGCCGAGGGCCTGGCAGAGGTCCGCCAGCACCGAGAGCGACAGGTCGATCGGCGGCACCGCGCCGCGCAGGTCACCCGGAACGGCAAAGCCCAGCCGTGCCTCGAGGGTGCCCCACTCGAGGCCGATGCGCTCGAGGTGCTCCACCAGGTGCCAGCGCAACCCCATCGTCTCGGCCCTCCGAGGCCGTACGTTAGCGCCGTGACGCCGGCCGTGTCAACCAGATGATCCCCGATCGTTCGACCATCACAGCGCACCCGGCGCGTTCGCGCTACCGTGAGGGGTAAGGGTCGGTCCGACGGGGCCGGCCCACGGCGGGCAACCAAACCCTCTAACGTTGTCGTGGCAAGGCATCGCGGGTTTAGGCAGGGGTCGCTGAGGGTATGAACCCGGTGCGGCGGAAGCCGCCTCACCGGTCGCAGGGAGGCCCACTCGATGGGTAAGTTCACGAACCGAGTCCTGGGAGCCGTGGCCTGTGCCACGCTGGCCTCCAGCCTGCTAGCGGGTTGCAAGTTCTTCGAGATCACCAACCCGCTCATCCCCAAGGCCCGGGTGGTGGCGTTCCCTGAGCCCAGCTCGATCAACCTGAACCTGACCTACAGGCTCGCCGACAACACGATCCAGTTCGAGGTCGAGGACGCGCGGGCGAAGGTGCGCACCTACCAGGGTGACGCGAGCCCTGGCATCGTCTTCCAGGGGTATGCCGCCGAGTACTTCGATCAGACCAACCTCCCGATCGCATCGCTGCTGCTATCCAAGGTGAACTTCGGCGTGTCGGCTTACCTGCCCCCCGCCAGCGGCAACACCCCGTCGGAGATCGAGATCGACCTGCCGATTTACAACCAGCAGGTCCGCTCCTACGCGATCGACCAGGTGTTTGTGGGGCGGGCGCCCCTCATCGGCCTCAACCGGAACCTGATCCACACCATCAACTGCCGGGTCACGCTGTTCGGCACCGACGACAACTACAACGAGATCGAGGTGCCGTTCGCGGTGCCCATCCGGTTCAACGGCGACATCCAGCCGTAGGAGGCGCCCATGCGCTCGCTTAACCGCACCCTGCTCGCAGGCCTTGCCGGCCTGTTGTCGACCTCGACGCTCCTGTCGGGGTGCGACACGACCGGGCTGGTGGCTCAGTTCCCGGCCCTGTCGCCCTACCTGGGGCCCCGCCCGAAGGCCGCTGCCTTCTCTCTCGGGCGCGGTCACATCGCAGGCCGCGTCGTGCGAGACCAGGACGTCCCCGTGGGCAACGCCTTCGTGACGACGGGCGGGGCCTACGCCTTCAGCGCCAACTTCCCCACCAACCCCGAGGACATCGAGCTCGCGTCGGACAGCGACAACGGCCGGGACAAGATCTTCGTCGAGCACGAGTTCGAGGACGGCTCCGTGGAGCCTGCGTTGCGCGTCGTGCGGAAGTTCCCGTCTGGCACCACCAAGGCGGGCAAGTACTACTACCTGAAGGCGGGCGAGTTCCTGCTCGAAGGCATCCCCGAGGGCGAGGTGCTGGTGACGGCCTCCTTCGGTGAGGTGCGCACCGCCCCCACGCGCCTCACGGTGTTCCAGAACTTCCTGCTGACGGGCCTCGTGTTCAAGCTCGCCATCCCCGAGCCGCTCGACAAGGTCAACGGCCAGGATCCGCAGGTGCTTGAGTGGTCCAAGCTGGAGCCCGAGAACGGCATCACGCTGAAGATCACCACGCGCTCGGTGGTGCAAGACGGGGTGTCGAACGACGAGACCTCTGTGACCTACAACCCCGACCCGCCCGACGTGCGGGTGACGCTGCGGTCGCCGCCGGGAAGCGCGGGGGGCACGGTGGCCTTCTACAAGATCTTCTACACGTACGCCACGGCAGCCAGCGTGGCCACGTCGGGCGGCAAGGAAATCGCCCTGCCCGCGATCACCTACCCCACCCCGCCGATCACGGTGCCGCCCGGGCAGCAGCAGAACTACGGCCCCTCCGTCGAATTCAGCATCCCGCTGGGCTCCACCGCCATCCAGAAGCTGTTCCAGAAGCCGCAGGCTCAGGAGGCGGACATCCCGATCTTCGTGGTGGCCCGCATCAACTTCCTCAACGCCAACGGGGACACCTTCCAGGGCCCCAACGGCCCGCTCGAGGTCGCGGTCCCGATGCGGTCGCTGACGCAGTAACGGCCGGGCACGCAGCGGCCACGCCCGGTGGGGTGCACGCCTCACCGGGCGGCGCTTTTCCGGGGAGGTGTTTGTGGAACCGCTGGTGTTGTCAGGGGCCTGGCAGCTCAGGCCCGTGGAAGCCTTCGCGGACGAGTACCCGGCCACGGCAGGCTGGTTGGAGCAAGACCTGCCGGCGCACTGGCAGGAGCACCCGGCGCTGGCTGACCACAGCGGCAAGGTCGTCTACCGCAAGACCTTCGCGGGCCCGCCAGGGCTGGAGCTCGCCCCCGCCGTCCGGCGCTGCCTGCGCCTGCGCGGCGTGTTTTACCGCTTTCGCATCCGGCTCAACGGCGTGCCCGTGGGGGAGAGCGAGGGCTACTTCTTCCCGCAGGACTTCGAGGTCACGGGGCTGCTGCAGGCGCACAACGAGCTGATCATCGAGGTGGACAGCCCGACCGAACGGTCCTGTCTCGAGAAGGAGACGATCACGGGGGTGTTCGCCCACTGGGACGCCCTGTCGAGCTACGCTTACAACGCGGGTGGGCTGTGGCAGCCCGTGGAGCTCGTCGCCCACCCCGCGCTCCACATCGCGCGCACGCTGGTGCACCTCGAGCGCTTCGACGCGCAGGCCGCCTCTGTCGCGCTGAGGCTGGAGCTGCAGGTGGAGGCCCCGGGCCCCGCGCGCTGGTCGGTGACCTTCACGCCCCACAACTTCGGGGGCGAGGCACTGGGCTTCGCTGGCGAGGTCGAGCTGGGCGAGGGCCACTTCGGCTGGCAGCAGGTGCTGCAGCTTGCGCCGTACCGGCTCTGGTGGACGCACGACCTCGGGCACCCGGCGCTGTACCGGGTCGCGGTGCGGCTTGAGGGCCCCGGTGGGCATGTCGCCACCTGGGAGGGTGTCACGGGGCTGCGGACCTGGGAGATGCGGAGCTACGTGGCGCACCTGAACGGGCGCCGCCTGTACGTGAAGGGCAGCAACTACCCGCCAGGCGACGCCCGCCTGGGCACGATGACGGCCGAGAGGGCGGCGCACGACATGCGCCTCGCGATCGACGCCCACATGAACATGCTGCGCGTCCACGCCCACGTGGACCACCCGGCGCTGTACGCCGCGGCGGACGAGGCCGGGGTGCTGCTGTGGCAGGACTTCCCCCTGCAGTGGCTGTACGCGCGCAAGGTGCTGCCCGAGGCGCTGCGCCAGAGCCAGGAGATGGTGCGGCTGCTCTACAACCACCCCAGCATCGTGGTCTGGTGCCTCCACAACGAGCCGCTGCACGTCGACGACACCAGCGTGGAGCCCCTGCTGCGCCAGCTGCGGACCTACTGGAGCCTGATTCGCAGCTGGAACCGCGACGTCATGGGCACCCAGCTGGTGGCGGCGGTGTCCCGGCTGGACGCGGGCCGCACGGTGATCCGCTCGTCCGGCGAGATGTGGATCCCCGGCTGGCTGGAGGGCACGGACGGCCACTTCTACTTTGGCTGGTACATGTCGTACGGGCCCAAGCGCTGGTTCGACCTGTGGCGGCGGCTCTTCCCCCGCAGCCTGCGGTTCGTGACCGAGTTCGGCACCCAGAGCTTTCCCAACTACGAGAACGCCCGGCGCTTCCTGCCGGACGACTTGCGCGGCGCAGACTGGCGGGCGCTGCACAGGCAGTACCTGCTGCAGTGGGACCTGATGGGGCTGTGGATCGACACCAGCTCGCACGACCTCCAGGACCTCGTGGCCCGCAGCCAGGCCTACCAGGCCGAGATCAACCGCTACTACATCGACCGGCTCCGGTACTACAAGTACCGTCCGAACGGGGGCTTCCTGAACTTCATGTTCATGGATTCCCAGCCTGGCGTCAGCTGGTCGCTGATCGACTACTGGCGGACGCCCAAGGCCTCTTACGAGGCCTACCGCCGCTGCCTGTCGCCGCAGTACGCCTTCTGCCTCACGCCACGCGACAGCTACCGGGTCGGCCGGCGGGTGGCGCTGCCGGTGTACGTGGTGAACGACGCCCCCGCGCCTCGCGAGGTCACGGTCACCACCACGCTGCTGGACCCGGAAGGCCGGCCGGTGACCGAACTGGTCGTGACCCGCACGCTGCACGCGGACAGCGAGGCGGAGGCCCTCGGCCCGGTGGCCTTCCAACCCACGTGCCGCGGCCGCTGGGAGCTGCGGCTGACGCTGAGCCAGGCCGAGGGGCCTGAGCTGGTGAACGCCTACGGGCTCGAGGTGGCCTAGCGCCCCAGGATGTCGATCCGCACCGCGCCGACGCCGTCGATGGCGAGCACGCGGGCCGCTGCAGCCGACAGGTCGATCATGCGGCCCGCCACGTAGGGCCCCCGGTCGTTGATCCGAACGAGGCAGGCCTTCTGGTTGCGGGTGTTGGTCACGAGGAGGACGGTCCCGAAGGGCAGGGTCTTGTGAGCCGCCGTCATCATGTTCTGGTCGAAGCGCTCCCCGCTGGCAGCGCGGCGGCCGTGGAAGCCCGGCCCGTACCACGAGGCCCGCCCCAGCAAGGTGCCTGCCCCCGCACCACGGGAGGCGACGAAGCCCAGCGCGCGGCCCCCCGACGCCATGCGAAGGTTGTCGAGCCAGCGCAGCACCAGCTGAGCGGGCCGCACCCCGACCTCGGCAGCCAGGCGGTCGTCGATGGTGACCAGGGTCTCGCCGCCCAGCACGAGCGCGTAGGTGCCGCCACGCCGAGCGGGCTTGATGTCGTCGGCGCGGAGCCGGCCCTGCGCGTGGGCCCGGTTGATGCGCTCGGCAATGGCGTTCGCCCGTGCCCCGTCGTCTCCCGGCAGCGTCATCACGCGCAGCAGCCCCACGTAGACGTCAGCAGCCACCCGCCCGCGTTCCAGGGTGGCGACGGCGTTGGCGAACCGCGGGTTGGAACTGAGCAGTTCGGCGCCCGTGCTGGCGACCTTGGCATGCATCTCGACGGCGCCCGCGGGGACCACCCCGTTGGGGGCCAGCGTCCAGGCCGAGTCCGGCTCGTAGATGTCCAGAGCGCGCGCAGCGGGCGCCGCGACGGCCAGCGGGAGGCTCAGCAGGGCGGTGGATGCGAGCAGTCTGAACAGCATATTCGGATGGCCTCCTGGCGACAACGACATCGCGACGCCTGGTCGGAGGCTCAGGTTAACACGCGGGCGCATCCACGTCAAAACGCGCCGCCCCACCTCCCCAGAAACGCTGGCCCAGAGTGCCTTTCAAGGGTCTGTATCAGCCATCACCTGAGGCCCCGGCAGGCCCCCCGGGTATACTCCCCTCGGCGCTGCACCGAAGGGGGCTCAGGCCATGCGCGCAGGTTTCACGCTCATCGAGGTGCTGGTCGCGGCCACCTTGCTCACGCTCGGGCTGGGCACGGCGGCCTACCTGATGGCGTCCGCCTATGGCACCTTTCGGGCCCAGGAGCGCACCATCGAGAGCCAGCACCTGGTCCACAATGAGCTGGAGACGATGGTCAACACGTCTTACGCGGAGCTCGTGTCGTACCTGGCGTCGGCGCGGAACCCGGGCGAGCCCGCCCGCGAGGCGCTCGTTCCCCTGCGGGACTACGTCAAGGAGGGGGACGGCAGCGTGAAGGCCACCGTCGAGCTGATCCCGCCGGGGCCAGACGAGACCAAGTACAAGGTGCAGCGCAAGGACCCTGCCAAGGGCCTCTTTCTGACGCTTTCCCGCCAGCCGCGCACGACGATCGAGATGACGGTGCGGCTCCAGCACTGGGACCCGGTGCTGGATCGCCCCAGCGAGACGGCTGCGGGCCTGATCCGGGCGACGTGCCAGACGAACGTGCACGGCACACACGACGATGGGGCCGTGTATGTGGCGCGGTAACCCGGCGCCGGGCTTCACCGTGCTGGAGCTCCTGATCGCGGCCAGCCTCACCACCCTGCTGGCCGGCCTCGCGGCCCAGGGCACGTTCGAGTACTTCCGGCTCAAGCAGGGGCTGCTGCTCCGCACCGAGCTGCGCCACGCGGTGCAGGCGGTGCAGGCGCGCGTGAGCAGCACGCTGCAACAGGCCATCAGCTTGTTACCGCTCACCGGCGGCGGGTACATCCTCGTGCTGCCGCAAGACCGGGACCGGTGCGGCTACGTGTGCGCCCTGGATCGCTACCAGGTGCTGCGCTGGGAGGTCGTCCCGGAGGCCGGCCGCACGGGGGCCTCCTACCTGCGGGAGGTTCGCACCACGACGCGGGCCTTCCGGCTGCCCGTCTCCGAGGCCGAGCTCCAGCCCGTCTTTGCCAAGGCCATCGGCAGGGGCGAGCGGGTGGCGTCGGGGGTGACGGCCCTGATCATCGAGCCCGAGCGCGACCGGTTCTACAACACCGTGATCAAGATGCAGCGGGAGGGGCCTCGCGGCGGCGGCCCCGTGACCCTGGCAAGCCAGGAGTTCGTCGCCCTGCGATCGCAGCCACGCCAGGAGGACCTCCCGGACCTGGCGGCGCTCAGCCCGGGCAAGATCAGCACGGGGGACGCGTCCCACCATGCGTCCCACCCCCACGCGCCAGGGGCGTTGGAGGGACCGACGGCGACGCCCCTGCCAGCCGCCACGCGGCCCCCGCGCGGGCCCGGACCAGAGGCCCCCCCGGCCGGGGGGGGGCCGTGAAGCGTCGCCGGGGTGGAGCGCTCTACTTCGTCTTGCTGATGCTCGCCGTGCTCGTCTTCCTCGGGGCGATGGTGCCCCAGGTGCTCGTCCAGGCGAGCGTGGGCATCCGGCACGACAAGGCCCGGGACGCGCTCACGGTGGCCCTCGACTCGGCCATCGCCTTCGGCGAGGCCCGGCTCAAGCGGGACGTGGGCGACGCCCTGCTGCTCGGCAGGGTGCCGGAGACCACCCCGCGCTTCACGGTGCGCCCCAGCCAGGACAACCCCGACCACGGCCCGAAGCGGCGCCTCGACTGGGAGGCGAGCCTGGTCGAGTTCGGGCCCCACGACCTCGGCGGCGAGGACGCCTACACCTACCGCTACGGGCTGCGGGCCTCGGCCTGGGAGACGGGCGGCGCGCACCGGACGGAGCGCGTGGCGGTGACGGGCCTGATGACCATCCAGACGGCTGCTGGGCGCGCCCCCGGGGCGTTGCCCGAGGTCACCTTCGAGCCGATGATCATGCCGCTGGCAACAGGCACCCTGTCGCCCCCGCCCTGAGGCCCCCCGCGCTGGCCTGACGCCTCAGGCCGGCGCAGCCGCGCGCGACAGCCGGTCCGACACGGCCGCCCACGCCTCGGTGGCGGGCGGGGCCTCGACGAGGATGTCGGTGAGGCCCTCGGCGTCCAGCGTGTGAAGCGTCGCATAGAGCCGCTGCGCGTAGCCGGCAGGCTCCGCCGGCATCTCGACCCAGCGCAGGGCGTGGGCCCCTGCCGGCGCCGGAGAGAGCCCGAGCACGCCCACGCGGGCGCCCGAGGCGGCCACCTCGCGGCCCGCCTCCGCGAGGGCCCGCCCCCCCAAGCCCCACAGGCGCAGCCGTGCCCGCGGGGCGTAGTGGCGCGCCGCGAGGCCCGGGCTCGGCAGGGCCCCCTCGTGGACGCCCGGCGCGAGCACCTCGACGCGGCCCAGCACGGCGCGGAGGGCCGCGGCCGAGAGGCCGCCGGGCCGCAAGATGCGCGGACAGGCCCCCGTGAGGTCGAGCACGGTGGACTCGAGCCCGACCTCGGCCGCGCCGCCATCGAGCAGCAGCACGTCGTGGGGCGCGCCCGACAGGCCAGAAGCCACGTGGTCGGCCTGCGTGGGGGAGAGCCCCATGTAGGGGTTGGCGCTCGGCGCAGCGACGGGCACGGCCGCAGCTGCCAGCAGCGCCCTCGCCACGGGGTGCGCCGGGACGCGCACACCGACCGCCGGCAGGCCCGCCGAGACGCCGGGGGGCAGGCCGTCAGCCCGCGGCAGCACGAGCGTGAGCGGCCCGGGCCAGAAGGCCTCGGCCAGCCGCTCGGCCTCCGCCGGCCACGCCGCCACCACGCCGCGCAGCCCCTCGGGGTCGGCGGCGTGCACGATCAGCGGGTTGGTCGGCGGGCGGCCCTTGGCGGCGTAGATCGCCGCCACGGCCTCGGGGTCGAGGGCGTTGGCGCCGAGCCCGTACACGGTCTCAGTGGGGAACGCGACAAGCCCCCCTGCCCGCAGGCGCGCGGCGGCCTCGGCGATCGCCGGGTCTGTCGGAGTGGCGGTCATCACCGCAAGGCGACGAAGGGGGGTCATGGGCGTCATGCTAGCATGGTCGGGGCCTGGCCCCGCAGGAGGACAAGGCGTGCGATACATCCTGGCAGACGAGCTCAACTGCTTCCCACCCGAGCCGGTCGAGGCCGAACTCGTGAGGCTCGGCGTGACCTACGTGGCGCTGCTGGAGCGCGTCGCCACCGTGCTAGCCGCCAAGCCGCTGCTGCTGTTCCGCGAGGTGGCCCGTTGCGTTCCGGCTTACTGGTCGGTGCACGTCAAGGACCACTACCCGACAGAGGTGCAGCAGGCCCTCATCGAGACCCTTCGCACCCCGACGCCGGAGGCCATCGCCACCTGGGAGCGCCTTGCGCCGTATGCCTTCAAGAAGGCGGCAACGATGGCCACCGAGACCCTCGTCTACGACCGCCTGCCCTGGGTGCTGGCCCTGCTGCGCAACTGGCACACGCTGCCCCCCGCCCCGGAAGACAGGCCCACCCCCGCCGCGCGGAAGCTGCCGGTGCTGGGCGTCGTGCTGGAGGGCCTGCACCTGATGAACAAGGTGCAGCGGCTCGCCGTGGAGGCCGCCCAGAAAGAGGCCCAGAGCAAGGGGGAGCGGGTGCCCTTCGGGGACATGTGCGTGCGCAAGGGCTTCGTGACGGCCGAGCAGCTGGCGGAGGCCCTGCGCATTCAGGACGAGATCGCGGTGGCCCTGGACTCACCCAAGCGCCTCGGGCTCTACCTGCTGGAGGTCGGGGTCGTCACGCCGGCTCAGCTGCGCGACGCGCTGGCGGAGCACCGCAACACCGCGATGCCCCTGGGGCAGGTGCTGGTGGAGCAAGGGGCGCTGGACCCGGAGCTGCTGGAGACCGTGCTGGGGCTCCAGCGCCAGGACCGCATCGCGGGCTGGCAGGCGAGCTGAGCCCGTCCGCTAGGCGCAGGAGGCGTGGTCGCTGCCCCCGCGCGGCCCTTGCGCGGTGTCGAGGGCCTCGCCGAAGGCGCGGTGCAACCGAGCCGCGTGGGCCGCAGAGATCGCAGCGTGAGGGTGCCGCGGGTCGAATTCCACCCAGTCGCTGGCCACCACCGGCAACCGGGTCGCCAGGCCGCACAGCAGCAACTCGGCCTCGTCGGGCGTGAGGCCCCCCGCGCTCGGGGTGCCCGTGGCCGCGAAGTGGGCCTCGTCGAGGCTGTCGAAGTCGAAGCTCAGGTGGACGGGCAGGCCCGCGAGACGCTCGGCGACTTGCTCGACGACGGCCTGAGGGCCCAGCTCGCGCAGGGTCGGCACGGAGATGCACAGCACCCCGTGACGGGCCAGCAGCTCCTGCTCGCCGGGGTCGACCTCCCGCGCGGCGATCAGCACGACGTCATCCGGGCGGACGTGGGCCCCGAACAGCCCCGTCAGGCGCTCGTCGCCGAGCCCGCAGGCCACGGCCAGGGGCATGCCATGGGCGTTGCCCGTGGGCGAGGTGTCCGGCGTGTTGAAGTCGGCGTGGGCATCGATCCAGACCACGCCGACCCGCCCGAACCGACGGGTCGTCGCGGAGAGCGAGCCCATCGCCAGCGAGTGGTCTCCCCCGACCAGCTGAGGGTGATGGCCTTCCTGGAAGATGGCGAGGGCGTGATCGCGGATGGCGAGACACATGGCCCGCACCACGGTCAGGATGGCCCCCTGGTTCCCGGCCTGCGGGAGGATCGAGGGCACGAGCCGTGCCTCGGCGCCCACCTCGCCAAACCAGGTGGGCGGGAGTTCGACGCCCGGAAATCGCCCCCCTGGGTGCGAGTGCACCACAATGGGGCTTCGTCGGACGGGGCTGGTGGGTTCAAAGAGCAAGGACATGGAAAGAAATGCCTCTCACGCCGTTGTGGGGGGACATACGACAAGTTTACCACCCGGGCGGTGCCCCGGGTGAGGCTCAGCCCACAGAGTGGAGCAGCCCCGTGGCCCGGGCGAGCGACATCGGGTAGCGCTCGCCGTCAGGGTCAGGGCCGTCGGCCCAGTGCACCTCGAGGTGCTTGAAGGCCGCGTCCTCGGCGGTCATCGAGACCTGGACGACCCGATCCGCCTGATCCCGCACGGTGGTGGAGATGCCCTTCCCCTCGGCCAGCTGGGAGAACAGGACGAGGGGCGCCCGGCACACCTTGGCGACAGCGCGCATGTCTGCAAGGATCTCAACGGCGGCGGCGACGCCGGCGACGCCAGCCCTGCCGGGGCGCAGACTCTGGAGGTCGTTGACGAGCACGAGGCCGGGCTGCCCGTGCTGCTCCACGTAGGTCGCGGCAGACTCGAGCAAGCCGGCACTGGTGGGGTTCGCGGCATCGAGGACGCACAGCGGCAGGTCCGCCGCGATCCCGACGTCGACGGCCTCACCCTCTGCCGTGAGGTTCTTCGCCAGCCGCGCCAGGACGACCTCCCGCGGCGTGACGGGCGAGAAGTAGAGCACGTCCTCGCCGAGGTGGGCCGCGAAATGCGCTGCCAGGTTGAGGCTGAGGCAGGTCTTGCCGACGGCGGGGGGGGCCGCTACCAGGATCAGGCCTGCGGGCAAGGCATCGAAGGCCGGGCCGAGCAGGCGCCGGTGCGGCGTGGTGGAGGGGGTCATGGGCCGGTTCCTCGTGGCGCGCGACACGCGGCGCGCTTGGACGTTCCGACCTGATCTTACCAATGAGGCTGGCTGGCGTCCACGCCAGGACTTGTTAGACAGCCCGCCGGCGGTGGAAAGTCAGAGGCGGACCCCCTCGGCATCTACCCGGGTCGCCCGTGGAAGCATTTCGAATCTACCTCTCGTCCATCCCTCGGCTGACGGACCGCATCGTCGAACGGCTGGCCGAAACCATGGAAGAGGGCCTCATCGACCCCAACCAGGCTGACGCCCTCCAGCAGGCGCACGCCTTGGCACGCGATGCCGCGCTGGAGCGCCTTCGGCAGACGCGCAGCGCCTACCACCACGTGTGGCACCCCAGGCTGCACGACACCTGCGCCAGCTGCCAGCAGGCCCTGGTCGGCGCCTACTGGGAGCTTTGCAACCCGCTCACGGGCGCCCGCGCCATCGTGCCGACCCGGCTGGTGCACGAACTCGTCGCGCACCGGCGCACGGGCTTCGAGCAGGAGGTGGAGAACCTGACGGGCACGGGCTCTGCAGCGGGCGTCGTGGAGTGGCCGGTGCAGGCCGTGCTGCGGGTGCTGGAGGGGCTCTCCGTGCCCCCTGCGGCCCTCACGGAGCTCCGCGCCCACGGCAGCAAGCTGGCCGCCGCCCAGGCGGGGGGTGGCTGATGGCCGACCGCCGCAAGCCTGGCGGGGGCAACCCGCTGCTGCCGATCCTGCAAGCCGCTTGTGACGCCCAGGCGACGGACCTGCACCTGCGCGTGATGCAGCCGCCTCGCATCACCCTCGACGGGCGGGTGCAGCCCCTGCCGGGCTGGGAGCACGACCGGCTGGACCCGGTGGACCTGCCCAAGATGCTGTTCGCGCTGCTCAACGCCGCCCAGCTGGAGCAGTTCAAGCGGGACCGGGAACTTGACACGGGCGTCGAGGTGCCCGGCATGGCCCGCTTCCGGCTCAACCTGTTCCTCTCGATGGGGCAGGTGGCGGCCGTGTTGCGCGTCGTCCAGACGACGATCCGCTCGCTCGCCTCGCTGGGGCTACCCCCGGTGTTGCAGCGGATCGTGCTCGAGCCCAACGGGCTGATCCTCGTCACGGGCCCCACCGCCTCCGGCAAGTCGACGACGCTGGCGGCCCTCGTGGACCACCTCAACGCCACCACGGAGGGCCACATCGTCGCGATCGAGGACCCGATCGAGGTGGTGCACCCCCAGAAGCGCTGCGTGATCAGCCAGCGCGAGGTGGGCAAGGACACCCACGGCTACGCGGCCGCCGTGCGCGCGGCCCTGCGCCAGGCGCCCAACGTGATCCTGATCGGAGAAATGCGCGATCGGGAGACCATCGAGCTCGCCTTGCGGGCCGCCGAGACCGGCCACCTGGTGATTGGCACGTTGCACACCACGGACGCCGTGCAGACGCTGCAGCGGGTCATCAACGTGTTCCCGCATCACGAGCGCGAGTCCGTGCTGGTGATGCTCTCCCAGGTGCTGCGCTGCTGCCTCTCCCAGCGGCTGCTGCGCCGGGTGGACGGCCGCGGGCGGGTGCCCGTCTTCGACCTGTTGGTCCAGACGGGGGCCGTGCAGGACGCCATCCGCAAGGGCGCGCTCGACGAGCTGTACACCCTCGTGGACCAGGGCGCCTACGACGGGATGGTCTCCGCCAACCAGTCGCTGCTGGAGCACTTCCACAGCGGGACCCTGGATGCCGCCACGTGCCTCGCGGCGGCGCCCCAGCGGCAGGCCATGGCGATGGCGCTGCGGGCGGACCTGCGCACGCTGCGCGAGACGGCCGAGGCGCTCGCGAGCCACGGCCGCCCCGCCCCGGCGCCCAGAGCAGCCGCAGATGCGGCGGCGGCCTCGGGAGATTACATCAAGGTCATCAAGATGCACAAGCCGGGCAACCCGCCCCGCTGAGGCCCGCGATCGCCTATACTTGAGGCGCCATGAAAATCCAGCTCGTGACCCAGACCCAAGCCCCTGACGGCACCTTCGATCGCAGGCCGCCCGTGACCGTCGTGGAGACTCAGGCGTCCCGCCCCGAGGCGGAGGCAGCCCTCGCGGCGCTGGTCGAACAGCTCGGGGCCATCGTGGCCATCCCGCCCGCGGCCCACGAGGCCAACTTGCGGTTGCTGCTCGGACGGGACCTGGCCGCCCGCGGGGTCGGCCCTGGCGAGGCCACGGATGGAGACGTGCTTACGCTGACCGTGGTGCGCGCCCGAGAGGCAGACAGCGCCACGGGCGCGGAGGTCCACACCCTGCGGTACGAGCTGGCCTGAGCGACGCCGACGCGAGGCGCCCAGGTCCCTGAGCGGGCAGGGAACGCGAGCCCCTTCAACGCAGAGACCCGCCCCGGGGGGGCGGGTCTCGTCGAACCGGAGGGCAGGTTTACTTCTTGCCCTTGGCCTTCGCAGCCTTCGCGCCGCCGACGGCCTCCTTGAGGCCCTTGCCGGCCGCGAACGCGGGGGCCTTGCGGGCAGCGATCTTTAGCACGCCACCGGTGCGGGGGTTGCGGCCCTCGCGGGCAGCGCGCTCGCGCACCTGGAAGGTGCCGAAGCCCACCAGCGTCACCTTGTCGCCCTTGGCGAGCGCGCCCGTGATCGCCTCGACCGCGGCGTTGACCGTGGACTCGGTGTCCTTCTTCGACAGCTTCGTCTTGGCGGCAACCGCGTTGACCAGTTCTTCCTTATTCACCTGCTACCTCCTCGCACCAGGGTGCCTGGACCGGAAACGGGGCTAACTTAACACCGGTCTGGCACGAAGACAATCCCTTCGCCGTTCGCTGGCCGAAAAAAATCCTTCAAAACCTTTCCACAGCGGCGTTCTTGCGCCTTTTGGTTTTTTTGCGGGGCGCGAAAGCCTGGCATCCAGTATGATGCAAGCCATGCCCACCGATCCGCCTGACGCGACCGCGCCCCCGGCGCCCGAGTTTCCCCTCTGGCCGTTCCTGGAGACGCTTTACCACTGGACGGACAGCCAGCCTTGGAGCGCCCAGGAGCGAGCGGTGGCCTGGGAGCGCTTTGTGCGTGACATCCCCGGCGCGCCGCGCACGGAGCCAGAGCTGTCTGACCCTGACCAGCACGACCGGGTGCTGCGCTTCTGGGCCTGGTTCCACCTGGATCGGTCCCTAGGGATGGGCCACGGCGAGACGCCGCTCGCAGCCTTCATCGCAGCCTGCAGCAAGGACCTGACGGCAGAGGGCCTGGCCGTCTACGAGGGCCTGGCCCGGACGCGCTTCGGGGCCTTCAAGGTGCTGCGCCAGTTCCGGCAGACGCTCGCCGAGGACCTCGGGTCGGGGGAACGGCTCCCGCTGAACCCGGGCCCGCTGACGGACGAGCTGCAGGTGGGGGACCTGGTGGTCGGCCGCCTCTACCCCCACGAGGAGGGCTGGGAGGGCGATCCGGACCTGCACATCGGCCACGTCTCCGAGCTTGCGGGGGAGCGCCCCAAGCTGACGCCACCCGATACCGAGTCGCGGCTGTTCTCGGCCATGGTGCCCGCGAAGGGCGCCGTCATGGACGTGCTGGACGCCCTCTTGCTCCAGGTGGACAGCCCCCTGACAGCCGACGACGTCTTCGAGCTGGTGCGTGCCAGCAAGGCCGTCGAGGAGGTGCTCGACGCGCTCTACGCCTCCCCGGCCTACCGCATCCGCTACCTGCACCTGCGCGACCGGGCCCTGCTCGACGAGCTCATCAAGGAGCTCTGGGACACCTCCGGGCCCCTGCAAGACGCAGAGCTCGCCGGCGCGGAAGCCACGGCGCTGGCGCGCACGGTGCGCGAGGGGCTGCGGGCGATCGCCGAGGGCAACATGGCGGCGCTGGAGGCCCTGATCGAGCCGCGCGGCTTCCTCCCCCTCTACCTGGAGCTCTTCGGGCTCGGGGGCCTGCGGCGGCTGACGGACACCGCGAGCGGGCTGCCCGACGGGGGGATCCGCACGCGCCACCAGCAGCTGCCCAAGGACGGCGGCATCTTCACGACGCTGACGTGGGGCGAGAAGACCACCAAGCACGCGGTGGGCTTCATCGCCCATGCCCAGCCCGATGGGCGCTGGCTGATCGGCGACATCTCGCTGCCCGAGGGCGCCTCGCCCGCCATGAACGTCGCCTTCGACCGGGCCCAGCAGCTAGGCTGGGCCTCCGCCGAGGCGGCAGACTCGGTGGAGGCGCACCTGCGCCGGGCCATCGACGAGGTGGGCTACTCGGTGCACGACGCCATCGACCTCATCCGGATGTGGCGCGACTTCAAGGAAGCCGCCTCGCCCGACCTCACCCAGCCGGCGATCTGGGCAGCCGGCTGCGAGCTGGCCGACACGCGCTTCCGGAACGAGGACCTGGACGTGAAGGTCCTCGCCAAGAGCTACCGCGTCATGCCGCGGGCCATCGAGGAGGCCGCGGACCAGATCGAGGCCACCGTGCGCGCCCGCGACGCGAGCCCCCGAGGCTGAGCGCAGGCCCGCCACGGGCAGGCCCCTCCTGACGATCAGGGAGCGTCGGCCACGGCCAGCCGGGCTTCCACCCGGGCCTTGCGCCACGGGCCCTGGGCCCGATCGGCCACCCGTCCTGCCAGCCGCAGCCCGGTCGCGTCCCACGCGAGCCCCTCAGCATCCGGCACGAACAGCGGGGGCAGGCGGTCCAGCTTGAACTCCCGGCGGCGGTGCGGCGTGGCGGCAGACGCGACGAACAGGTGCCCCACGTCCACGCCTGCGATCAGGCGCCCCCCCGGGCTCCAGCCCCAGGCCCCTCGGACGCCCTTCAGCTGCCGGGCCGCAGGGGCCCGGCCGTCCCAGGCCCAGGCCACGTCGACGGCGTCCAGCCCGATCCAGGCGCCCGGGCCCGGCACCCAGCGCACCGGGGGCGTGTGGGGCCCGAGCGGGCGCCACGCCCGCAGCAGCTGCCGGCCGTCCAGCGTGAGCCATGTCAGGTGCTGGCGATCGCCAGGCCGGTGGGGCCAGCGATCCGTCCAGCGGACGAGCAGGGTCTGCCCGTCGGGGTCCCACTCGCAGCCGACGGCAGCCGGCAGGACGCCAGCCGGAGGGAAGAGGCGACGGGAGCGTCCCCCCTCCTGCACGTACAGCACCTGCGCGTGGGCAGCCCCCGGCTCCCGCCCAGCCCCCCAGACCAGCCGGCCGTCGTCCCCAGCCGGCGGCAAGGCGACGCTGCGAGGCGGATGAGGCACGGTGACAGGGCTGACGCGGCCCGTGGCCAGCGTCCAGCACTCCAGCAGCCGCTCGTCGGCCCGGGCCACTGCCGCCAGCGCGTCATCCCGGCTGACGTCCCAACTCCGGCCCAGCAGCCCGCTCCAGCCCGTGCCCACGGGCACGGCGACAGCCTCGGGCGTCAGGCGGGCCAGGCGGTAGGCCTGCTCCCCGTCCGGGCCCCGCCCGCCGACGGGAGCTGCCCGCCAGCGTGTCTGCACGGCCGCCACGTCCTCGAGGTGCCCCGTCGGCGCCGCCACCAGCTCCCCGAGCTGTACCTCTCCGGAGACGAGCGTCAGCACCTCCGGCCGATCCTCCTCCAGTACCCTTAGGGCCCGGCGCCGCCTGGCCAGCTCGGCGTCGGGCGCCAGGGCCAGCAGCGCCTCGATCAGGGGCAGCTCGCGCGGGAAGCGCCTGTCGCCGGCCTCGAGCGACGGCAACTGGGCGAGCAACTGGCGCCGCATCACCTCCCGCAGGAGCACGACGCGACGGGCCCGCGCAGCCGCCTCATCGATGCGCCCGGCAGCGAAAGACTCCGCCTCTGCCAGGACCATGTGGCGGTCGTGGGCCACCGCCGCGGTGAACGCCAGCCCCACGAGCACGAGGCTTCCGAGCACGGTCCGCCGGATGGCGCCGGAGCTCTCCGGCGGGCGGGCCCAGGTCGGGAGCTCAGTCGAGGTAGAAGGTCGTGACGACCTTGTGGTTCTCTTGCGCGTAACGGACCGCCTCCTGGAGCGTGTGGCTCGTGTGGTACAGGAAGCAGATCAGCTGCTGGCAGTTCTCGATGATCTCCTGGTTGCACATCGAGGAGGCCTGCGAGAGGGTCAGCAGCCGACGCTCGGGGTGCTCGCGGATGGTCGGCAAGGAGGCCAGGAGTTCCTGGCTCTCGGAGGTCTGCTGCGAGATGGTCTGCGGCAAGATCACGAGCAGGTTGCCCGGGTTCGCGCGACTGGCGCCCTTCACGACGGCGGCATTGGTGCCGCCCGCGCCGGAGGTGATGATCTGGTTGCCCGTGAGCACCAGGGCATAGGCCAGCATCTCGATGAGCTGCTGGTGCGTCAGCGAGAGGTGGCGGCTTCCAAGGATCGCCACCTTCTTCGAGCCGGTGGCCTGGATGGTCTGGAGCTCCTGCATGAACGCGTCGACGGAGAGCGGCAGGTTCGAAACGCTGGAGACGTCCATGGCTGGTCGGTTTTCCTCTCGCGAGCGGGGGCAGCGATCCGGGACTTCAGACAACCTTCAGCTTAACACGAGGCGGGGGGGCGAGCCAGTGACAAGGTGCACGAGCCCGGCCTAGAATGTGGGTCTCGATCGATTGTTCGACGCCCCACCGAGGTGCCCGTGGCCTCTCCCTCGCTGCTCAACGGCCTCAACCCGCCCCAGCAAGCCGCCGTCACGCACGGCGCTGGCCCCCTGCTGATCCTCGCAGGCGCCGGGGCTGGCAAGACGCGCGTCATCACCCACCGCATCGCGCACCTGGTCGCCACCCAGCAGGCCCGGCCCGACGAGGTGCTGGCCGTGACGTTCACCAACAAGGCCGCCGCCGAGCTGAAGGATCGCCTCGCGCACCTCCTCGAGGCCGGTGGGGGGGCCGGACCGCTGTTCGCGCACCAGCCCTGGATGGTGCGCGGGATGTGGGTCGGCACCTTCCACAGCATCTGCGGCAAGATCCTGCGCTTCGACCTCGACAAGCTGCCCGACGCAGGCTACGGCGCCAACTTCGTGATTTTCGACGAGGCCGATCAGCTCGGCGTCGTGAAGGGCGCCCTCGAGCGCCTCAGCCTCGACGACAAGGCCTACCCGCCCCGGGCGATGCTCGGGAAGATCTCGGGCGCCAAGAGCCAGGGGATGAGCCCGGCGGCCTTTCACGAGCAGGCGCGGGGCTACCAGGCCATGCAGATTGCGGCCGTGTACGAGCACTACCAGCGCGAGCTCAGGCGCCAGAACGCGCTCGACTTCGATGACATGCTGCTGCTCACCGTGAGGCTCTTCGAGCGCTGCCCCGAGGTGCTCGCCCGCTACCAGCAGCGCTTCCGCTACCTGCTGGTGGACGAGTACCAGGACACCAACCAGGTGCAGTACGCGCTCGTCCGGCAGCTCGCGGGACACCACCGCAACCTGTGTGTGGTGGGCGACGTCGACCAGAGCATCTACTCGTTCCGCCATGCGGACTTCCGCATCATCCTTCAGTTTCAGCAAGACTGGCCGGATGCCACCGTCATCAAGCTCGAGGAGAACTACCGCTCGACGCGCACCATCCTGACGGCGGCCAACCACCTGATCGCCCACAACGAGCAGCGCTTCGAGAAGCAGCTTTGGACCAGGAATCCGGACGGTGAGCCCATCACGCTCTACGAGGCCCTCGACGAGCGCGACGAGGCCGAGTTCGTGCAGATGCAGGTCCGCAAGCGGCGGGGTGACCGCCCCCTGTCCGACTTCGCGGTGCTGTACCGCACGAACGCGCAGTCACGAGCCCTCGAGGAGCTGTTCATGCGCTGGGGCACTCCCTACCGCCTGATCGGAGGCGTCCGCTTCTACGAGCGCAAGGAAGTGAAGGACCTGCTTGGCTACATGCGGCTGATCCACAACCCGGCCGACGAGACCGCCTTCGCCCGCGTCGTGAACACGCCGAAGCGCGGGCTCGGCAAGACCACGGTGGACCGCGTCCTGGAGGCGGCGCGAGCCGCAGAGACCAGCGCGGTCGCGCTGCTGCGGGACCCTGGTAGCGTGATCGACGGCCTGACGGCCAAGACCGCGACGAAGCTGGTGCAGTTCACGGGCTGGGTCACCCGGCTGCACCTCGAGGCCCCCGGCCTCGCGCTGCCGGACCTCGTGCGCCGGGTTGCCACCGAGAGCGGGTACGAGGCGGCCCTGGAGGCCGAGGGAACGGAGGAGGCCCGCGCACGGCTCGAGAACCTCGCCGAGCTGGTCAACGTCGCGAGCGACTTCGCCCTCAACAGCGACGACAAGAGCCTGGGGGCCTTCCTGACGCACCTGATGCTGCTCTCAGATGCGGACCAGGGGGGCGCCGATCCCGATCGGGTCACGCTGATGACGCTCCATGCCGCCAAGGGCCTGGAGTTCCCGGTGGTCTTCCTGGTGGGGCTCGAGGAGGCCGTGTTCCCGCACCGGCGGGCCCTCGACGACCCGACCCAGCTGGAGGAGGAGCGCCGCCTCGCCTATGTGGGCATCACGCGGGCCCGAGAGGCCCTCGTGATCTCGCACGCCCGCAGCCGGATGATCTTCGGCGAGACGAACGCCTCGCTGCCCTCGCGCTTCCTGTCGGAGCTCCCGCCAGAGGGGCTGCGCCACGCGACCTCGCCGCTGCTGAAGCTGCAAGCCAAGGCGGGCGGCCCCGTCAGTGCCCGCGGCCCCCGCCCGGCAGGTCGCCGCGCGGCCGAGGGCGGGGACGTGGTGTGGATGCAGGACTGGGACACGGCCGACGTGGCGGAGCGACGCCAGCCGGCAGCCGCGCCCCGTGCCGCTGGACCGCGGCTGCCAGCCGACACGCTGGCGGTGGGGGACCGGGTCCGCCACGCGACCTTTGGCGAGGGCGTGGTCGCGCGCGTGATAGGCGCGGGCGAGCGCGCCACCCTGGCGGTGTCGTTCCCCGGCCTCGGGCAGAAGATCCTCGACCCGCGGTTTGCCCCCCTCGAGCGCGTGAGAGACTGACCCGTGGCCTCCATCGACTGGCAATCCACCCAGATCCGGAAGCTGTTCGCGGAGGCCCTCGCCGCCGCGCAGGCGAGCCGGGTCGGCTTCCTGAGCGCGCTCAAGCTGGAGGGCCTCGTCTTCGATCAGGCCACCAAGCGGCCGGCCACGGCGCTCCAGCTGCGGGAGCTGCGCAAGCTGGTCGCCCGCATCGCAGCGGACGGCATCCTCACGGAAGGCGAGCAGCGGGAGCTCTCGGCCTGGCTGTCGCGCCACGGCCTGACGCTGGAGGCCCCCGTGGCCGGGGGCGGCCCCGTGGACCTCGACGCCATCAATCTGCCAGATCTGTGAGGTCAACCCGCCCGCCTTTTTTTAAAGGCGGGTGAGTTTTGTTAAATGCTTGTTTGCGATCGATAAGACTGGGGCCATCTGCGTCTAGATTTTTTTAAATGCCGGGGCTTCGGGCTGCTGGCTGGGGATGACGGCTTCACAGCGCCCAATCAACTGAGCATTGGAGGACCTCCAAAATGGCCAACGAGATCATCGGACCCGCCCTGCCCCCCGGCCTGAACGCCGCTGCCACCGTGCCCGTCGCGCAGCCCGCTGCGCCGGCAGCCCCCGCAGCCCCTGAGGCGGCCGCCGCAGCGCCAGCCGCCCCGGCCGCTCCCGCCCTTGCTGGCGACGAAAACAAGATCACGACCGGCGGCTTCGGTGCCGGCGTGAGCGGCAACGGCTTCGCCGACATCGACAACGTCAACCTCGACAACGCCGAGTTGCGCGCCCTCGACAACCTGATGCAGACCTACATGGCCGACGGCCAGCTCTCCGACGCCGAGAAGAAGACCTACCAGGAAATCCGCGCCCTGCTCAGCGGCCCCGGAGCTCCCGGTGCCCAGGGTCCGCAGGGTGCGGCCGGGCCGCAGGGGCCGCAGGGGGCCGTCGACCCCGCCGGTGGCACCGGTCCGAACAGCCCGAGCTGGGACCACGGCCAGGCCGTCGTCGAGGGCAAGAGGTTCAGCTCCACCGGCGACCCGCACGAGACCACCGGCGACGGCGGCAAGTTCGACAACATGAAGGAAGGCAACTTCGTGAAGGCCCGGAGCGCCTCCGGTGACTTCGAGCTGCAGACCGTCCAGGGCAAGGACAAGTCCGGCCGCTGGCCGAACGCCACCGTCAACCATGCGGCGGCCGTGAAGTCGGGCAAGGACACGGTGGCCTACAACGGCCTGGACAAGACGCTCACCATCAACGGCGAGAAGAAGGAGCTCAAGGACGGCGAGACCGTCAACCTGCCGGACGGCGGCAAGGTCACCAAGACCGCAGACGGCATCCAGATCGTCAGCAAGGCGGGCGACACCGTCAACATCAAGCAGCAGGACAACTACATCGACGTCTCGGGCGAGATCGGCCCCAACCGCAAGGACGGCGAGGTCCGCGGCTCCCTCGGCAACTTCGACGCCGACACGGATGCCAAGAACGACCTCGTCGCCCGGGATGGCAAGGTGATGGGCGACCCGAAGGACGCGGCCGCCGTCGACAAGTTCATCGAGGAGTGGCGGACCAAGCCCGAAGAGAACCTCTTCGGCCAGGACCCCATCGGTGGCACGGGCCCTGGCACGGGTGACACGGCCGAGGCGAAGGCTGACAAGGAAGCCTTCAAGAAGATGGACCTCAACGAGGACAACGTCCTCGACGGCAAGGAACTCGACGAGGCCACCAAGAAGTTCGATCTGAACAAGGACGGCGGCGTCGACCTGATGGAGTTCCTGAAGGGCCGCGACGGCGACCGCAAGGCCCAGGGCGGCGGCGCACCGAAGCCGGCGATCGACGACGCGACGATCGAGGCCGAGTTCAAGGCCCGCGACATCACGGGCAACGGCACCCTGACGGGCACCGAGATTCCGGCCGACTTCAAGAAGGCCAACCCCAACGCCACCAAGGTGACGCTGGAGGAGTACAAGGCCTTCCGAAAGAAGCAGGAGACCGAGGCCCCCGCGGCCGACGCGGCCGAGTTCAAGAAGGCCGACCTCAACGAGGACGGCGCCCTCGACGGCAAGGAAATGGGCAACTGGGCCGCCTTCGACACCAACAAGGACGGCTCCGTCACTGAGGCCGAGGCCATGGCGGGCAAGGCCGAGCAGCGGGCCGCCGATCGCCGGGCCGAACTGGCGGCGTTCCTGAAGCGCATCGAAGAGCGGCGCGCGGCAGCGGCGGCTCCGGCGGCGGCGGCAGCTCCGGCGGCTCCGGCGGCGCAGGTGTAGGTCCAGGCGCAGGCCTGAGCCTCTCTCCAAACTCGTTCCGAAGGCCCGGGGCACGTGGTGTGCCCCGGGCCTTCGGGCTCCGAGCGGCCCCAGCTTTTTGTTAAAGGTCTGTTTCAGATCGTTAACGCTCCGCTTTGCACCGTCAGGCTTTTGTTAAATCACGCAGCGAGACGGACGCGGCCGGGCACAAGGATCACACAGACCCCTGGTGCCCAGAGATGGAGGAACGCCGCGATGGCCAACGAGATCAACCGCCTGAACCTGCCCGGTGGGCTGCAGCCTGTGGTGCCGACCACGCAGGCGGCTGCCCCCGCTCCCCAACCTGCAGCCGGTCAGCCTGAGGCGCCCCTCGCGCCCGCCGCTGACGCCAACCAGGTGCTCGACGGTCTGCTGACGCGGCGCCCGGCGCCCGAAGCCGACATCAACAACGTCAACCTCAGCAACGAGGAGCTTCGGGCCCTCGACAACCTGATGCAAACCTACATGGCCGACGGAACACTGACGAAGGAAGAGCAGAAGACCTTCCAGGAGATTCGCAAGCTCTTCGCGGCCACGCCGGACGCCAAGCCGCCCGCGCCTCCCGCGCCCCCCCTCCCGAGGCCGGTGCCGTTGCCCAACCCGACCGTGCCCATTGGCGGGGCGGGTCCCGTCGGGCCGAAGCCGACCGACCCGGTGGGCGGCACGGGCCCCAACAGCCCGAAGTGGGACCACGGCCAGGCTGCCGTCGACGGCCGCACGTTCAAGTCGTGGGGTGACCCTCACGAGGTGACGGGAGATGGCGGCAAATTCGACAACATGAAGGAAGGCAGCTTCGTGAAGGCGCGCAGCGCCACGGGCGACTTCGAGTTGCAGACTGTCCAGGGCAAGGACAAATCTGGCCGCTGGCCCGGAGCCACCGTCAACCACGCCGCCGCCGTCAAGGCAGGCAAGGACACCGTGGCTTACAACGGGCTGACGAAGACGCTGACGATCAACGGGCAGGCGAAGGCGCTGAAAGATGGCGAGACCTTCAAGCTGCCGGACGGCGGCAGCGTCAGCAAGACCAAGGACGGCCTCACCATCACCTCGCCGGCGGGCGACAAGGTGAACATCCACCAGAAGGACAAGTACATCGACATCTCCGGCGAGATCGGCCCCAACCGCAAGGACGGGGAGGTCCGCGGCTCGCTCGGCAACTTCGACGCCGACAAGAACGGCGACAACGACCTGGTCGGCCGCGACGGCAAGCTCGTCGGCAGCCCCAAGGACAAGGCCGCCGTCGACAAGTTCATCGAGCAGTGGCGGACCAAGCCCGAAGAGAACCTCTTCGGCAACGA
>JAYKHR010000146.1:0-3726 GCA_035285125.1 Candidatus Sericytochromatia bacterium
GTAGACCAGCCGGCTGCCGTGCCGCGTCCAGGGGTTGCCTTCCGCCTCGAGGTGCATGCCCGGCATGCTAGCACGGGCGCGCGCCCGCGTTGACCCTGGCTGCCCCCAGCGGCTATGCTGGCGGGCGTTTGCGCGCGCCGGCCCGCCGGCCCAGGAGGCCCCGTGACCCCGACCCCGACGACCCCGAGCTGGCTGGTGGGCGGGCAGGTGTTGAGCCCTGCCGGCGAGTGGCTGGAGCTTGACGTGGCCGTGGCGGGGGACCGCATCGTGGCCCTCGGCGAGGCCCCCGCCGCGGGCGACACGCCCCGGCTCGACGTCACGGGAGCCCGCGTGGTGCCGGGCCTCATCGAGACGCACGTGCACGGCATGCTGGCGCACGACGTGGCCGACGCGACGCCCGAGGCGCTGGCGGCCATCGGGGCAGCCCTCGCCCGCCACGGCGTGACGGCCTGGCTCCCCACCACCGTGGCCTGTGCCCCGGACGACCTCGAGGCGACGCTGCGCGCGGTGGCGGCGGCCCAGGCTGACGACGCGCCGGCGCAGGGGGCGCGGGTGCTTGGCGCCCACCTCGAGTCGAACTTCCTGGCGCCCCGCTACAAGGGCGCGCAACCGGCGGCCTGGCTGCGCACCCCGGAGGACGTCACGCTGCGGGAGGTGCTGGCGCGCTGGCGCGGCGCCATCGCCCTCGTGACCCTCGCCCCCGAGTTGCCCGGCGCCCTGGAGCTGGTTCGCACGCTCGTGGCCTGGGGCCTCGTCGTCTCCGTCGGCCACTCGGACGCCACGCACGACGAGGTGATGGCGGCCGTCGAGGCCGGCGCGACGCGCGTCACCCACCTGTGCAACGCCCAGCGGCCCTTCCACCACCGCGAGCCCGGCGTCGTGGGCGCGGGCCTCGTGTGCGACGAGCTCTTCACCGAGGTGATTGCCGACCTCGTGCACGTCCATCCGGCCGGGTTGGAGATCGCGCGCCGCTGCAAGGGGCCGGGCCGGCTGGTGCTGGTGAGCGACGCGCTGCGCGGCACGGGGCTGCCCCCCGGCCGCTACGAACTGGGCGGGCAGGAGACGACGCTGGACGGTCAGGTGGCCCGGCTGGCGGACGGCACCATCGCGGGCAGCACCCTGACGCTGGACCGGGCCGTCGCCCACATGGTTCGCCACACGGGCGCCTCGCTGGCCGACGCGTTCTGGATGGCCTCCGCAGCGCCCGCGGAGTCGCTGCGGCTGGCCGATCGCGGCGCCCTGGCCCCCGGGATGCGAGCGGACCTGGCCCTGTTCGACAACGAGCTGCGCTGCACGGGAACGATGGTCGGAGGCGCCTGGGTGCACGGCGCGGGCCTCGGCGTCGCGGGCTGAGGACGCCCCACCCGAAAGGGGCAAGGCATCGCCAAAGGGCGTTGGCCATCTCGCCGTGTCCCTGGGCCGGCCCCGCTCCCTATACTCCCGTCGAGCGGCCCCGGCGAGGGTCGTCGGGCGGCGGAGGAGGCCCGTGGGCCTCACCGCAGGCCCCGTCCCATCGGGCTTTGTGGGGAGGAACACCATGGCGAACCAACACATCGCGCTGACGCTGGCGCTGGCGACGGGCCTGGGGCTGGCGATGCCGGCGCTCGCGCAGACCTCGCAGGATCGTCCACGGGGCATCCGGGCGGACCTCATCAAGAGCTACCCAGACACCCAGATCGCCGACCTGCCTGGCGGCCACTGGGCCACGCACGCCACGCAGGTGGCGGTGGCCAACGCGGTGCTGGCGCTCGAGAACGACCAGTTCAACGGCGACCGGGAGCTGACGGCCAGCGAGCTGGCACAGGGCGTGCAGGCGCTGGCGGTCGTGGCAGAGGGCATCGCCGCCCGCGGGATGCTCCCCGAGGTCCGCTCGGCCGTCGAGGCGGTGCCCCTCGGCGAGGGCAGCGTGAGCCGGCTGACGATGGCCCAGGCCATGGCGCGGCTGCTGGAGGCCATCGATCACCAGGGCCTGGTGGCGCTGGCGGAGCCCGCCGCCCGCACGACGCGCTTCACGGACGTCGGCGCGGCGCCCCCGACCGCGATCCGGGCGGTGGTGGACACCTACAAGATCATGGCCGGCTTCAGGGACAGGACCTTCCGGCCCCGCGGCGCCGTGACGCGCTACGAGTTCGCGGCCGCCGCCACGCACGTGCTGGAGGGCATGCGGCGCACCCCGTTGGCCCAGCAGCCTATGGAGGCCCCCCAGGTCGTGGTCGTGCCCGAGGAGCCCCTGGCCCCGGCCCAGCCGGAAATCCGCGCCAACTTCCGCGAGCACGCCCCCATCGCGCTGTCCTGGCAGGCGCTGAACACCAACAACATCCAGGCCTTCGGGCAGGGCATCTCCGTGGTCCCGGTCTCGGGCATGCTCACGGGGCACGCCGGCCCGCTCATGGTGCAGGGCGTGGGGAACTTTCGCTACGACCTCTACGCCACGAACCTCTTCGACGGCGAGCTGCGCCTCGGCTACAACGGGCTCAAAGCGGGCATGTTCCAGCTCATCCCGTACCTCGGGGCCAGCGCGGGCGTGGGCACGGCCGTGCCGACCCAGACCGAGTACTCGACCTACTACGGCGCAAGCTACGGCGGCATCCTCAGCCTGACGCCCTGGGAGCGCGTGGAGCTGTGGGGCAGCCTCGGGCAGTCGGCGCTGCTCGGGGGCGGCCGTTTCAACCAGGCGTTCCAGCCCATCACGGCCCTGGGCACGACGGGCACCATGCTCACGAACTACGGCGTCGGCGTCGACCTGTACGTCATGCCGAACGTGGCCCTCACCGTCGGCCTCAACAACTTCCAGCTGCCGAGCGACCTCTACGTGGCCCCGGCCGGGCTGTCGGGGGCCGTCACCAACACGCTGGGCGGCAACGTGGGCCTCGGCTTCTCGTTCTGAGCTCGGGCGCTCGTTCCGGGGCCCCCGCCGCCACCGCGCGGCGGGGGCCCCGCCGCGCAGACAGGCGCGGTACACTGGGGCCATGGCCCCAACTCCACGCACGGCGCTGTTCATCGACGCCGGCTACCTCGACCACCTCACGCGTGGCCCCCTCGCCCAGGGCACGGCCCCGCTGGCGCTCGACATGCCGCGCCTGCCAGCCCTGCTCAACGGCGGGACTCGGCCCTGGCTGACGTGCTACTACCACGCCCTGCCCTGGCTGTCAGACCCGCCGCTGCCGGCGGAACACGCCCTCGTGGAGGCCCGGAAGCGGTTCCTGGCCTTCCTGGAGCGCCAGCGCGGCTGGCGGCTGCGCGAGGGCCGGACCGAGCGGCGCGGTGGCTTCCGGCCCGGCGATTGGGTGTACGAGCAGAAGCGCTGCGACGTGCTGCTCGCCGTGGACCTGACGCGCCTGGCCTGGCGAGGCGAGATCGACACGGCGCTGCTGCTCACGGGGGACAGCGACCTCGTGCCGGCCGTGCTGGACGCCCGGGAGGCCGGGGTGCACGTCGGCCTGCACTACTTTCCGGGCACGGCCCACGCGGACCTGGTCGCGGCCTGTCACGAGGCGCGCGTGCTGGACGCGGCCGCGCTTCGAACCATCACCCGGGCCCCAGCCCCCCGGCCCGGGACGTAGCGATCGCGATCGCCGTGCGATAGAATGCCAGCACCGACAACGGCGTCCGTCGCACCCTCCCCCCCCAACCCCCCCCCCCCCCCCCCCCCGCCCCCCACCCCCCCCCCCCCGGCCCCCCCCGCCCCGGCGGTGGACCCGCCCGGGGGGGGCCCCGGGGCCGCCC
>JAYKHR010000147.1:0-3207 GCA_035285125.1 Candidatus Sericytochromatia bacterium
GGTCACCACGCTGCCGTCCGGCAGGGTGTAGGCCACGCTGACGCGGTAGCCGTAGGTGTCGCCATTGCGCAGGCCGCTGTCGAAGAAGGTCCGGAAGGTCACCTCAACCGGTTCGCCCGCCTCTGGCTCCGGCGGCTCGCCCAGCTGTCGACGGACGTGCACGACGCCCCCCGCCGGGTGCTCCCAGGAGCCCGTGACCTCTCCGTCCCCCACCACCAGCTTCAGACCCCCAACCTCGGCGGCCACGTGAAGCGAGGGGCTGACGGCGGGAGCGGCCGCGGCCCCCTCCCGCAGGGCGAACACGGCGTAGAGGCACGTGCTGCCCGGGCGCATGTGGCGGTCGATCAGGCCGCAGCCCCGTTGCCGGCCCACCTCGGTTCCGTCCGTTGGCGAGACGGGCGCTCGCCCCTCTTGCCGCACCACAAGGTACTCGATGGGGCCGCCGGAAGCGGTGGGCTCCCAGACGATGGCCACGTGATCCTGGTGGAAGGTCGCCACCACGTCCCGGGCAGGCTGAGGGGGGCAGGGCGTGGGGGGGAGGGGGACGTCTTTCGCCTGCCGGGAGAGGTGCTGCAGCTTGGTGTACGCGTCGTCGAACCGGCCTTGGCTCGCGGCGGCCTGCGCCTCGGCGATGAGTTCCTCGATGCGCGCGAGGTGCCGCTCGACTTCCAGCAGTCGCTCGTCGGCGGGCTTTCGGCCCGGCGGCGCGAACTCAGAGTCCTGGGCCAGCACCTTGCGCATCCCGGCCTGGGCCGCCCGCAGTTCGAGCCGCTCCATCGCGGCCTCGGCCTCGCGCCAGGCTGCCTGGAGGGCCTGCTCCCGCGTCTCGGCCTCTTGAAACAGGGCCTCCACGTCCGGGCGGCGGCCCCATAGGCTTTGCAGATCCGTCAGGAGTCGCCGCGCCGTGCCCGAGCAACCCGCGTCCAGCGCCGCCCTGGCGATGGACGCGAGGTAGCGCGCCTGCGGCTCGTCGGCTTGCAGAAAGCCACAGCTCCGACAACGCGCGTCGAGGCAGGGCATCCGGTGGGCGCATCGGACGCAAGCCGTCCACAGCGCCCGCCCGCACGCGGTGTTGAGGCACGTCTCGGCGCCGATCGGGCTCGGCCGGTAGCAGGCCTTGCAGCTCACGGTGTCAGCCGCCGGCGCGGCGTCGACGATCACGCCTCCATTTTCGGCGACGAAGCGGGTGATGAACGCCCGGGCGATCATGTCGCTGATACCCAAAGCCTCGGCTCGCTCGAGCAGGCGCTTCAGCTCCTGCTGGTCCACCTGGCCGTCAGCCAGCGCCGTCTCCACCTGGGGCCTGAGGTCCTCGCTGGCCCGGTCCATCTGCATCGTGTTGTCGTAGAGGATCGCGTCGTCGTCGGAGGCCCACAGCCGGGCCATCGAGATGAGCCGCTCGGCCGCAGTCTTCCGGACGTCCGGTGGCCGGGGGGCCCACTCCTTGCTGCGAGCCTCACACGCCACCTTGACGTGGGTGGCCGGGGCGCGCGGAGGCACACCCAGGAAGGCCCAGAGGTCGGCGCACCCGAGCACCCCGAGGTTCTCGCGGTACTCCCGCATCCGGGCCTCCGGCACAACGGGGATGACGGGGGGGGGCGGCGGCTCGCGCACGGGCACGCCCGCCAGGCAGTCCCGTACGTCGTGCTCGGTGATGCTGGGGGGAGGCGCCTCCCGCACCCACTGGCGGATCAGTGACTGCTCCTCCACGGGCGTGATGAAGCCCTTGCCCGCCACCACCGCAAGGGATGCGCGAATCGCCTCGATGACCGCATCCTTAGCTCGTCCCTCCTCCCGCGCGAGGGTGGCCAGGTACTTCCGCCGGGCTGTGGCGTCCGTCAGCGTCAGTCGACTGACCTTCATCTCGTTGGCGTATAGCAGCGCCCCGAGGAGCTTGGTGTAGCGGGGGTTGGTCTTTAGCTTGTTCCAGAAGCGCTGAACGGCCTGAATGCGCGCCTCGATGGCGGCCACGTCCGTCTCGCCGCGCGACAGGCCGTAGCGGGCGAAGTAGTCCGGCGGGCGGCCGGAAGCGGCAAACATCGTTGCCGCCGGGCTCAAGAACCGCGCCTGGTAAACATTCTCGTCGAAGTCCGACACGCGCGAAGCCTGCCTCAGCTCACCGTCACGCGCGAGAGCTTCGAGGTTGTGGTGGCCACCTCGGCCTCGCTCATGACCCCCTCGATGCGCGCCTGAAGGTCGAGGTTCTTGCCGGACGACGGCTCCATCGCGCGCACCGTGAGGGTGCCGTCCTCCCGCAGCCGGAAGGTCACGTGGATGGGCGAGCCCTTCGGCAGCCCAGCGGGCAGCCCCTCGATGTAGCCATTGACCACCTCGCGGTTGTTCTCTGGGGCCGGGTCCTCCTGCAGGCCGGCTTGCTCCATCACCTCGATGTGAACGCTCGTTTGGTTGGGGGTGGAGGTGCCGAAGCCCGTCTCCGTCACTTCGGCGGGCACGGGCGTGTTGTTGTGGATCAGGAACTCCACCTGCTCGACGCCGCCCTGGTCCATGTTCAGGACCTTGACACCGAAGCCTTTGGAGCTGACGTTGGTGACGCGCGTGCTGGCCAGCTCTGCCGCCTTGCCGCTGGGCAGGCCGAGCGTCTTCTCGACGTCTTTGATGGCAGCCTCGCGGTCCGCGGGCGTCGCGGCCCCGACGTTGCTTTCCACCAATTCATCGATCTTCTGCCCGACGAGGATCTGGAAACCGCGCAGCGCCGCGCCCTTCGCGACGGCCTGGTCGGGGTCGTAAAGCGTCGCCTCGAAGCCGAAGGCCTCCTTCAGCCGGCGAGCGACCACTGGCATCTTGCTCGAGCCCCCCACGAGCAGCACCTGGTCGATGCGGCTCACCCCCTTCTCCGAAGACTCCGCGAGCAGCTGCCGGGTGAGGTCGATGGTCTGCTCCACCAGGTCGCCCGTCAGCTCCTCGAACTGCTCGCGCGTGAGCTCCACGCGAGCCCGGTGGCCGCCATGGTTGACCATGAACGGCCAGCGGCCCCGGTCGGAGAGCCCCTTCTTGGCTTCCTCTGCCGCAAGAGCCAGATCCTGCAGCGAGGCCGCGTCGTCGCGCGGGTCACCTGCCGTCGGGTGCTGCAGCATGAACTGTTCCGCGAAGTGGTTGATGAGGCGATCGTCCCAGTCCTTACCCCCGAGCGTGTGGTTGCCGCCCGTCACGACGACGCGGATCTCCTTGCCGCGGCCACCGGCCTCG
>JAYKHR010000148.1:0-3007 GCA_035285125.1 Candidatus Sericytochromatia bacterium
GGGATCCCCGCGATGCCGACCCCGGCCATCACCGAGGCCGCGACCACCCCGAGCTGATCGGCCAGCGACAGGTCCATCCCGAGCGCCTGGCACAGGAACAGCGTCGCCATCGCCTCGTAGAGCATGAGCCCGTCGTTGTTGAAGGGGACAGGTAGGGTAAGCGCCTCCGCCATGGGCCGGCGCATCGCTGGCTTCCCTACGCCTGGCTTGAACGGCAGCACGGGTCGTCCGGTGGAGTGCGACGCTCTCGTTCGCCCGTGGGAAACCCATCGTTGGCTCGAGGGGCTCCTCCGGCTCCCGTCGTCGGCGCGACCCCAGGGCACACCTGTCCGCGGAGCACGCGGTGGGCCCCCGGCCTCGTCATGCGGCCACGGGCGGACACGTGCGCGCCACAGCCGCGGTGTCGCCGAGGGCCGGCCCAGGCACCCCAGCACCCGCCAGACTTTCCGGAAACGGACCCGCCATCTGTTCCGGATCCCACAATCGCGACATCCCCGTCTCACCCGGCTGGCCCAGAGGTGGCGACAATGAGCGTGGACGCGGTTAAGATGCTGCCAACGCCCGGCGTCAAGCAGTCCGGGTCCACCACCCCCGCCTGCTCCGCAGGCGCTCACCCCCCAGCCACCGAGAACCCTCCCATGCGCAACACCCTGCTCGCCGCCACCGCTCTTCTCGCCCTCACGGGATGCGCGCTGAAGGGCGCCCGCGCTCCCCAGGCGCCGATCCCTTTCGCTGACGCTGGCTTCACCGTCATGGGCCAGACCACCGAGGAGGCCTGCGGCACCTACGTGTTCGCCATCGACTTCGGTCACCTCTTTGCCAACCAGAGCGCCTCGCTGGCGATGCCGTCCACCGGCGGCTTCAGACTGCCGGCCCTGCCGATCGGCGGCCCGACCCGCGAAGAGAAGCGGGCTCTGTACCACGCCCTCGACAAGATTCCCGACGCCACTCACGTGCTCGACGTGCGCGCCGAGACCCAAACCACCGGCTTCGCCCCCTTCGGCATCCCGGTCTTCGGCCAGCGATGCGCCACCGTGCACGCCCGCGGCGTGAAGATCGACGAGCGCCCGAACCCGCAGCAGGGCTGAACGCGTTCGCCTCTGGCCGGCCCCCCCCCGGCCCGCGCCCCCTCGGAGTTCGGGTCGCGGTGGGTCCCCTGCATCCGGGGCGGCGCTACCGGGCGAGTTGGCGCACCAGGCCGTCGCGGACCTGGGCTTCCACCTGGAGCAGGTAATCCTGCAGCTGCACGTCGTTGGGCGTGTAGAAGTAGGGCTCTACATGGCGGGCCGAGACGTCGCCCCAGGTGCGCACGGCCCCTGTCTTCGTGTCGTGCAGCACCCACAGCAGGCGGAAGCGCGCGCCCGCCGGGGCGCCCTGGGCCTGGCCGACGAACCAGCCGCCGTTGTGGGCGTAGTAGTGCACGACCATCGGCACCAGCAGCGCCGGGGCGTCGATGGCAGGCAGGGCGGCCGGGTCGAGGGGCTGGGGCTCGAGGGTGAAGCGCGGCAGGTTCTGGTTGTCCTCGCCGTCCAGGGGCCCGGTGCCCCGCACCTTGCGCACGAGGGGGGCGACCAGGGCCGCCTCGACCGAACTTGGCGCGAGGCTCCAGGCCGTGCCTCCCAGGGTCAGCACCTCGCCCAGGGCCGCGTTGGTCCACTCCTGGACCTGCTGGGCGTACTCGCCCTGCTGCGAGAAGCCGAGTCCCAGAGAGCGCACTTGGTTGCCGACCTCGGGCAGCAGCTCGAAGCCCCCGTTGTGCCAGACCTTACCGACGTACAGGTTGGCGTAGAACACGCCGAGCATCGCTTGCTGGACCGCGGGCCCGACCTCGGGGGCCTCGGAGCCCGATGCTTCGTCGTCGGTCCCCAGGGGGCGGCTCTCCACCGTGAGGCCCTGGGGCGCCAGGTCGAGCTGCCCGGCGTGCATCAGCAACGCGGGTGCCAGGGACACCTGGGCCGGCCACTCGGTCGACGGCCCCGCCAGGCTCTCCAGGTCGTGATTGTGCTTCCCGCCGCAGCCGGCGAGCGGGCCGGCCAGGAGGACGAGGAGCGGAGCGGCCGCGAGCAGCCGAGGGCTCGGCGCCGAGGTCGGGACGGTGGACAGAGGGCCTCCAGGGGCCCTCCCTTAATGCGCGGCCGCCTCTCCAAGCGCCATGTCGGTGGCCAGGACCGGGCGGGCGCTCACAGCGGCGGCCGCGACGGTGGATCCTGCCAGCGCGCCCCGCCACCGGGAGCGGGCGCGCTGCCGCTTCAGCCGAACCGAGCCTCCTTCGATCCAGATGGCGAGGTGTGTAGAACGCAGTGTGGAAGCGTGATCTCCCGGCCGCGGAGGTTCGATGCCCGCGCCATACTCGAAGGACCTGCGTGAACGCGTCGGGCGGCTCTACAGGAAGGGCACGTTGACCTACGACGAGGTCGCCCAGCTACTCGGGGTCGGGCGGGCATCGGTCTCTCGCTACTTGCGGCTGGAACGCGAGTCGGGGTCCGTGACCCCGAAGCCGGCCAAGGGTGGCGCGTCGGCTCGACTCGGAGACGCGTCTCGCGAGGCGGTGTCCGAGCTCGTAGCGGCACACCCCGACAAGACCCCCGAAGAGCTCGACAGCCTCTGGACTGGGGTGTCCCCCCGAGAGGGTGGGTCGGTCCGCAGGGCCATCGAAGCCGCGGGTGCGACGCTGAAGTTTCTGCCGCCGTCGTCGCCGGACATGATGCCCATCGAGAACGCGTGGTCGAAGGTCAAGCACCTCATGCGCGCCCAGAAGCCACGCGACGAGAACGCCATCGACGACGCGTTCGCCCACTCGGCGACGCAGGTCACCCCGAGTGACGCCGCCGGCTGGCTCGCCCACTGCGGCTATCAGGCTCAACCAATGTGACCGCCGTTGTGAGTCAGGGCTCGAACCGGTCGAGCACCACCGCGACGACCAGGTCCGCGAGCACGTTCACCCCCGACCGCACCCGGGCGATGATCCAGTCCACCGGGATGATCAGGGGGATCGCGACCGCGATCG
>JAYKHR010000149.1:0-17406 GCA_035285125.1 Candidatus Sericytochromatia bacterium
CGCACGGCGTCCGCGAGGTCGTAGTTGCTGCGGAAGGTCTGCAGGTAGCGGCGGGTGCCGACCATCTCGGCGATCGGCATCGCCTCCGGCACCTGCACGCCGTGGGCGCCGAGGTAGTTGGCGTGCACGATGCCCCGGACGTCCTGCACCATCTGCAGGCGCAGCGGGCGCGCGTCCGGCGTCTTCAAGAAGGCGTCGAAGGCCTCCCGCGTCAGGCCGGGGTTGGCCTTTGCCACGCCCGTGAAGTAGTGGTCCCGGACCTTGCCCCGCACGTTGGTGACGAAGCGGTGCCACATGTCGCGATCGGCGCGGAGGGCGTCGAAGTTGACACTGTCAGGGTCGATGGCCGTGCGGGCCTGGCGCATCTCGCCGGGCGTCGAGCCGCTGACGCGCAGCTCGGACCGCGCGCCGGGGCCGCCAGCGGTGGCCGCCCGCCCACGGGCCTGAAGCTCAGGCGGGGCCTGGCGCGCCCGCAGCCGCGCGAGGCCGTGGCGGATGACCCGACCCGCGGCCCAGCTCGTCGCGTAGCTGGCGGCCGTGTCCACCAGCTGGCGGGCGGTGCCGTCCACGATCGTGTCCAGCTCCTGCTCGCTGCCGGCGCGCGCGAAGCGCACGGTGGGGAAGACCACCATCGAGGCCGCCAGGCCCACGCCCACCAGCCTCATCAGGCCGGGCGACACGGCGCCCAGCGCCGCACCGCCGGCCATCATGGCGAGCGGCAGGAGCTTGCGACCGGGGGCCTCCCGAAGCTCCGCCCACTGCTGCCGCACCGTGGCGACGGGGTGGGCGATCGCGTGGGCCGTGCGGTGCAGCTTGTCGACGGCCGCCCCGGGCAGGGCCACCACCGTCTCGCCCCAGCCCTGAGCCACCCTGGCAGCACCGGACCTCCGCGCGAAAGCGGGTTGGGGCGCCACGCCCATCGCCAGCGGTCGGTTGCTTGCCACGCTCATCGGACCACCTGCTCGTGTACCCCTGGGGGGCGCCTGCAGCATGGTTGTCGGCCGCTCGGCCGGAAATTCGGTAAAGATTGCGTGGTAGTTGGCGCAAGCCGCGTTTAAGCCTGCTGACACCCGTCGGTCAGGGCGCGGGGAGCGCGTCGAGCCAGGCGCGCGTGGCCTCGATGATCCGGCTGTGCTGCTCCGCCCGGGTGATCGCGGCTTCGGCATCCCGCGGGTGCGGGCCGTAGTCGCCGAACTGTCCGTGGTTCGCGCCCGTGATCCCGATGAGCCGGCTGGCGGGCGGCAGCCGCCGGGCGGTCGCGGCGATCTCCACGAGCGGCACGCGCGGATCGTGCGTCCCGTAGACGCTCAGGGCAGGCCACGTCCGGCGCGACAGGTCCACGAAGGGCCCGGGCACGGTGGCCAGCATCATCAGACCGCTGACCCGCCGGGGGTGCCAGCTGGCATAGAGGGAAGCGGCAACACCTCCGAGCGAGTGACCCCCGACGACCCAACCGCTGACGGCGGGGTGACGGGCCATCACGTCCGAGGCCCGGTTGGGGGCGAAGATGGCCATGCGCCGCGGCATCGCCGGGATGCACACGAGGTAGCCCGCGAGCGCCCAGGCGCGCGCCAGCGGGGCGTAGGCCCGCGGATCGACGTTGCCGCCCGGGTAGAACACGACGCCCCGCCGCGGGGGCCCCCCGAGGGGGGCGATCTCGAGCCCGTCGCGCAGGGTGATCGCCAGGCCCGGGTGGGGCACCAGGGCGGCCCGCGCCAGGGCGCCCACGGGGGCGTCGGGCAGGGCGGTCTCACGCAGCGCAAGCGCGGCGAGGTCGGGGGGGGGGGCGCCGGCCGGGGTCACGTCGCCGAGGCCAGCGCCGGGAGCCTCAGCCACGGGCGCGTCGGCAGGGCCCAGGGCGGGGGCGTGGGCGAGGCCTGGCTCCGGGGTGGACGCGGCGGGCGTGGGTGATTCGGAAAGGCCGACGCCCGAGGCGGGCACCGCCTGAAGGGAGCCTGCCGCCGCGCCGACCGCTGCCGTGGAGGCCCCGGGCGCCCTTGTCACCAGGCCAGAACGCGCCGTGCCGCAGCCCGGCACGCAGGCTGCGCTCACCACCACGAGGGACAGGCACCAAAGGCTTCGCACAACCTCATGATAACCTGCCGGGCGGCCCGCCGCCCGGCCCGGCGCCGTCAGGCCCCGAGCCACGCCAGCGCTGCCTCCGCGCGGGGGCGGGCCGCCCAGGCCGCCAGCCAGCGGTCGGGCAGGCGGACGCCCGGGGCGGCCCCGAGCAGCATGCCCAGCGCCAGCCCCCGGGCTGCGGAGTCGCCCCCGGCCATCACGTTGGCGATCAGCGCGCCCTCAAGGTCTGCGGGGTGCGCCAGCGCGACGGCCATCGTCGCGGGCAGGGCGCCGGAGATGCCACACGCCGCCCCGAGCGAGGCGACGGCAGCCTCCGCGCCCCGCATCGCAGCCTCCCGCGCGGCCGCCAGCATGGCCTGGGCCGGGAGCGCCGTGTAGCCGGCCTCCGCGGCGGCGGCCAGGGCGTCGGGCACGGCCTGACCCGAGGCCACGGCGCGCACGGCCCGGGTCCAGAAGGCCGCGCCCTCCGCCACCAGCGGGTCCCGGTGCGTGACCTCCGTCTGGGCCCGGGCCGCTGCCACGGCCACGTCCTCGGGCGCGTCGAGCGTGGCGGCCACCACCGCCGCCCCGCGTGCCGCGCCGCCCCAGTCCGACGACGGCGACCCCGCCGCCAGCGGGGCTGCGCCCGCCGCCAGGTTCGCGAGCGTCTGCCGGGTCGCGCCGTCCACGTAGCTGGTGGGCTCGCCGGCCCAATAAGCGCGCCAGGCCTCCGCCCACGCCGTCGCCTCGAACCGCCCCCCCGCGGCCGCCACGGCCTCGAGCAGCAGCAGGGCCTGGGCGCCGTAATGGGTGTGCCCGCCGAGCGGCTGGGCCGCGTGGTACGAACCTGCCGGCGGGGCCTGCAGATCGGCGAGCCGACCCCACTGTGAGGCGATCGCCCCCTGGTCGTAGCACCAGTGGGCAGGCAGGGCGAGCGCATCCGCGAGGAGCGAGGCCTGCACGAGGGTGTGGGCTGGCTGGGACATGGGCACCTCCGGGCTGCGGGACACCCCCATGAACGCGCCAGGGGCGGCGGCCGTCAAGGTGGCGTCACGTGACGGCGAGGCGCCTGAGCCGGGTATGAGACCCGAGGAGGGCAGGGACGCGATGATGCGACGGCACGGGCGGTGGCATGCCATCTGGGTGGCGGCCTGCGTGGCGGCCTGTCAGGCGTCCGCCCCATCGGCCTTGCGCCCGCCGGCCTCAGCCAAGGCGGCCACCAGATCGGCGGCAAGCCGCTCCCCGGCCCCCGCCGTCCCGGTGGCGGCCTCCCCCGCCGCGAGCTCGCTGGGGCCGCTCGCGGGGCAGTCGGCCCTGCCCGTGGCGGGGGCCACCCCCCCGGGGGGGCTCCCCGCGGCGGCCCCCATCGCGGGGCCCGCCCCGCTGCTTGCAGACCGCACCGCCGGCCTGTTCGGCACCGTTCGCGTGCCCCCCGGCCTGGTGGCCAACAACGGCGGCAGCCTCGTCGGCGACATGGGCGGCGCCTACCGCCTGCGCTCGCTCGAAAGCCAGGTGCCGCTGGCAGGCGCCGTCGTCATGGTGCAGGACGCCGCCGGCCAGCCGGTGCTCGGCCCGGACGGGAAGCCCCTGCAGGCGGTCACGGACGCGCAGGGCCGCTACGCCTTCGAGGCCATCCTCCCAGACCGCAACCTCATCGTGTCGGTGGCGCTCGAGGCCGGCAAGGGGGCCGTGCAGGGGGTGGCCGTCCGGGCGACCACGAGCCGGGAGGCCAACCTCGACGCCGTCTCCACCCTGGCGACGGCCTACGTCGTGGAGCGCTTCGTGAAGAGCCAGGCAGACCCCGTCGCGACGCTGGAGAAGCTGCCCGGCGACGTCGAGCGCGACACGCGCGCCAAGACCGAGGCGGCCCTCGGGCGCCTTGGCGGCGGGCTGCCGCCCACCCTCACGACGGGCACGGTGCTGCAGGCCGTCGAGGCCATCCGCACCCAGGACGCCACGCTCGACGCCCACCTCGACTATGTTCGCTCCTTGCTGATCGTCGCGGGACAGCTGGACCTGGGTAGCGGCCGGCAGGCGACGCGCGTCAGCATCGGCTACGTCACGGCGATCGCCACCGCCCCGGACGGCGCCATCTACCTGAACTCCGAGTACGACAACCGCGTGTGGCGCGTCCGCCCGGACGGCATCATCGAGACGGCCGCGGGCGGGCGGAAGTCGTCCTCCGGCGGCGCCATCGAGGGGGTCAAGGGACCGGACGCCGCGCTGTCGACCCCCCGGGGCATCGCCGTCGACCGGCAGGGTCGCCTGCTGATCATGGAGGGCAACAGGCTCTCCCGGCTGCGGCCCGACGGCACCCTGCAGGTGCTGGCAGACGGGCTCTCCCGGGGCGAGTGTGCGATGGCCGGCGACGGTGACGAGGTTTACTACACCACGGGCTACACCTGGGACGTGGACCACGAGCTGTACCGCTGGACCCCAGCAGGCTCGGTCAAGCTGTGCACCTTCCAGGCCGGGACGCCCTTCGACAGCGTCGGGCGCACGGCGGATGGGCGGTTCTTCGCGGCGGGCGGCCGGGACCAGGTGGTCGAGGTCAACCCGCAAACGGGTGCGACGACGCCCATCCCAGCCGCCAAGACCGTCGATGCCAACGGCAACCTCCTCGCGGAGGAGGACGACGAGGTCTGGCTCGTCACGCCGGCAGGCGCGCGCACCTTGCTGGGCGCCGTGCCCAGCGGAGCCAGCGTGGTGTACCTCGCGGTGGGGCCGCGGGGCGAGGGCTACATCGGCGGCTACGACAGCGTCTACCGGGCGGGGGGCGGGCTGTTGGCGGGCTTCGTGGGGGGACAGGTCGGCGGCGACGCCACCAGCCACTCGTTCACCGAGCTCAGTGGCCTGGCAGCGGGGCCGGACGGCCAGCTCTACCTCTCGGACAAGGGCAAGGCCGAGGTGCTCGCGATCGATGCCGCGCGCCAGATCCGCCGCTTGCTCGGGGGCCTCGGCGTGGGAGAGGACGAGGACATGGTGGCGCCCCGCACGGTGCTGCGGATGGGGCCAGGCGGGGTGCTGCATGCCCTGCACGAGCAGTTCGGGGCCTCGGTGATCGAGGCGGTGGCGGCAGATGGCACCACCCGACCGGTGTTCTCCCACCGGGGCCTCTCGGACTTCGCCTTCGCGCGCGACGGTGCCCTGCACGCGATGGCAGGCGGCCTGCTGCTGGGTGTGGGCGCGGACGGCAGCGCCACCGAGCGGCTGCGGCTCCAGGGCTGGGGGCCGTGGGTGATGGCCGTGGAGGCGGACGGCAGCGTCTTGCTGATGGGAGCCGGGAAGCTCCAGCGGGTCTCGCCCAGCGGCCAGCTGACCTTGGTGAAGGAGGACGGGCGGTTCTCGGACCTGCCCCAGGACGACAACGACGGCACGGCCCGCGCGGCAATGACGCTCGACAGCGCCGGGCGCGTCATCGGCACCACAGGCCGGGAGGTGTGGCGCCTCGACCTCGCCACTGGCACCTTCACGGTGCTGGCCGGGCGCGGGGGGCGCGCCTTCACGGGCGCCACCGTGGACGACGGTGTCGGCAAGCCCCACAGCCCGGCCTTAGACCCCACGGGCGGGCTGCTGTTCCTCGACGAGCAGGCCCGCCAGCTCAGGCGCATCCCGCCGGACAAGCTCTGACGGCGGCGGTGCAGCCCTCAGCGTCCGGGCTGGGCCCCGCGGGTCGCCCGCCACCGCGCCTCGTCGAGCGGGTTCTCCGGGCGCGCGTTGAAGTCCTGGTGGGGGAGCCCAGCCCACGCCAGGTCCGACGGGCTCACGAAGTCCGGGTGCACCTCGCGGCGAGCGCGACGCGGGAGGGGCCAGACGGCGGCGAGACCCGGCACGCGCCCCGCGTCGCGGGCCAGGGCATCGAGGCCGTCGAGGCCCTCGTGAATCTGCCGCGTGCGCGCATCGTCAGGTCCCAAGAGGAACCTTGCGAGGATCTCGGCCTCAGGCACGAAGGTGTGCGCGAGGCGCCACGTGAGGCTCAGGCTGCGCAGGAAGCCGAGGTCCTTCGTGAGGCCGTGGGCGTCGCGCACGCCGGCGACGACGATGCCGCCGAGGGCTGCCAGGCGCCTGCCGAGGCCGAACACCCCGTTGAAATCGCCGGCCTGCTCGGCCTCGGTGGAGCGCCGAAGGGCCCCGGAGATGCGGGCAAAGCCCGTGCCGTCGACCAGCTTGCCGAGGGCCACGCGGAGGGCGGTCCGGCGCGCGGGCGTGTCGGCCACGGCGCGCGTGAGGGCCGTGGCCGGGGCCACCCGATCGGCGAGAAAGCTGACGATGTGCGCCTCGTCGAGGGGCATCCGGGCGGCCAGCATGGCAAAGTCATGGGCCAACGCGCCCTGGTCGTCGGGCTTGAGGCCCTCCAGCACGCGGGAGAGCGAGGCGATGGCCTCATCCCGGGCGGCCGCCTTGCGAAGCCGGATGGGAAGGTCGGCACCGCGCGGGTGGGTGTAGGCCTTGTAGGTCAGCTCGCTGCAGTAGAAGGCATCGTTCCTGCCGCGGCCGTTGGTCTCGGTGAAGGCGAAGTCGTAAGGCTTGCCAAGCTGTGTCTCCGCGTAGGCCACGGCGCGGCGGACGGCCTTCTCCGCCTCGAGCGGCGAGAGGCCCTGCGTCGGCCGCAGCAGCCTGACGGACCACGTCGAGCCCGTGTGGTCCGCCATCATCGAGCGCAGGACCTTGTTGCCGTTGGGGTCGGACACGTTGCCCGACAGCCCGAGGGCCTCGATGAACTCGGGCGGGGCCTTGTCGCTGACGCACAGCACGGTGTGCGTGAAGGGGCCTCGCGTGGCCTTGCTGATGAGGTCGTTCGGAGCGTTGTACGTGATGGCCAGGATGTCGCCCTTGCGGACGGCGCGCACCATCCGGGCCACCTCCGGGTTTTCAGCCATTCGCCTGGCCCCTGCCAGCATGGCCTCAGGGTCGCCGTAGCTCGTCGCGAAGGGGCCCTTCTTGCCGGCCCGGTATAGGGCCTTCGCCGCCGCCAGGCCGCCTTTTCGCTGGGCCTCCCGCAGCCGCGCGAAGTTGGCAGGCAGGAAGCCCTCACCCACCAGGCGGGCCTCCTCGGCCGTCAGGTCTGAGCGCACGAAGGCGTCTCGGGGCTGAGCGGGTGGGACTGGGGCGGTGACGCTCGGGCCAGCACGGGTAGGCGAGGTCGGCGGGGAGGCACCCGGGCCCGCAGGAGCGGGCGAGGTCGGGTCAGCAACACCCGGACCACCTGGGGCGGGCGGGGTCGGCGCGACGGCCCCGGGTCCAGCCGGGGTGGGCGAGGCCGGCACAACGGGGACGAGGCCAGGGGAAGGCGCCGCGGGCGGCCCCAGGGGCGAGACGGGCACAGGCTGTAGGGGGTCGAGGGGCATCGGAAGGTTCCTGAATAGAGCCTGGTGCTTTTGTACCCGGGAACGAGGGGCCCTGCATGCCGCCTCAGCCCCCCTCCGCCTGGGCAAACCTGCCGATGAGGGCCTTGCGCCGAGTTCCGTCGCACCCGTCGGGTGTGACGCGCCCTCGCTCCCCCGGCGGAGCAGGCCCGCCACGGGCGTTCGGTCGCGGCTTCAGCGCAACCGCCGCGAGATCAACCTCAGCTTAACCATATTCAGCCGACACGTGAGCGGGCCGTTGGCGTTGCCACGTACAACATACTCGTCAACAGGGTTGCGGCACTCGCGAACGGCACACCGCGAGACCCGAGCCCGGGGGTCCTTCCCCCCAACACTCTCCGCCCAGGTCTCGACAGACCGTGGACGCCCCGGGTTCGGGGCCGCCGCTCCCGGTTGACGCCCCTTCCCCCCCTTGAGAGAGGACCTGCCAGCCGCCTGAAGCCCCGTCGTTCAAGTTTTCCGGAAGAGAGCCAACCTGAGGGCCCGCTGAGCAGAAATGCCTAGCGGGTCCTCAGGCGTTTCCCCGAGGCAATCCGGGCCAAGTGGCGGTACGATGGCGGTGCCCCCATGAGACCCCACGACCATGCGCGCCACCCTCCTCGCCCTCGGGATCTCGACCGTCTGGACGCACCTGGCCTCGCTGGGCGCGCTGGAGTCGCTCGAGCGCCTCACGGTCCAGGCCAGGTATGCCTGTCGCGGCGAGAGGGCCCGCGAGGCGCCTGTGACGGTCGTGGCCATCGATGAGCGGTCGCTGGCGCAGCATGGCCGGATGCCATGGGATCGGCGCATCTTTGCGCGCCTGCTCGACAGGCTGGCCGACGCCGGCGCGCGCGTGGTGGGGATCGACGTGGCCTTCGCCGAGGCGGCCCGGGACCCCGCCGAAGACCGCACCCTGGCGGCGTCCCTGGCGCGGATCCCGACGGTGCTGCCGATGTTCCTGGCCTACACGGACGCGGGCCGGCAGGCCACCCGGGCCGTCGAGCCGCTCTCGTCGCTGGCCGCCGCCGCTGTGGCGCTCGGCAGCGTGCAGCTGTCGTCCCGTCCGCAGGCCGAGGTGTGGGAGTTGGAGCCCTACCAGCGCGTGGATGCCAGGTGGGTGCCAGCGTTCCCCGTGGCCGTCGTCGGCGCTTACAGGGGCGTGGCCTGGAGCCCCAGGGCCAGCGGCTTTCCGTGGCGCCCTGAGCCGGCGTACCTCAACTTCGAGTGCGCGGGGGCAGCCCGGGCGCTCTCGGCGGGCGAGGTCCTGGCGGGACGAGCCCCCAGGGAGGCGGTCGCCGGACGGATGGTGCTCATCGGCGCCACGGCGACGGGCCTGCCCGACACCAACTTCGCGGTGGCGGATCCCCGGCTCGGCCCGGTGGCGGGGGTGGATTTGGCGGCCATCGCCATCGAGAACCTGCTGGGCGACCGGTTCCTGCGGCGGCTGGACACGCCGGCGCTGGCCGGGATGATGGGGCTGCTGGCGCTGGGGCCCGGCCGCTGGCTGCTGCGCGCCGGCGACGGCCCCGCTCGCCGCACGGCCTGGCTCGTGGGGGCGCTGGCGGCCTGGGCCGGGCTCGCGCTGCTGGCCTTCCAGGCGGGCGTGTGGCTGGAGGCCGTCCCGGTGCTCGGGCTGCTGGCGACGTGCCACCTGGTGGGCGTGGTCGGGGAGCGCACGGAGCTGCTGCGCAGCCGCAACCAGCTGCTGGTGCGCTACGGCTCGGACCTCGCCAGCGAGGCCCAGCGGCAGCGGGCGCGCATCGAGGGCGAGCTGCATGACGGCCTCCAGCAACAACTCGTCGTCATCGGGCGCGAGATCCGGGCCCTCCTGAAGCTGGGCGGGGGGGCCGGGAGCACCGATCGCCTCCGCTTCCTGGCCGCCCAGGCCGACGAGGCGCAGGCGGAGGTGCGGCGGCTGCGCGGCGACCTGCTGCCCCCGGCGCTGCGTCACGGGGGCCTCGCCGAGGCGCTCCCGGTGCTGGCCCTCGAGCACGGGCGCCGCAGCGGGCTGGACATCCGCGTGACCGTCGGCGCCTGGGAGCCACTGGAGGAGGGCCGCGAGGTCGAGCTGTACTGGCTCGTGGTCGAGGCGCTGAACAACGCCGAGAAGCATGCGCGGGCCGCGGTGGTGCAGGTGTGGCTCGCGCAGACGCAGCGGGAGGCGGTGCTGACCATCGCCGATGACGGCGTCGGGTTCACGCCGCCGGACCTCTCCGTGCCCCCGGAGGGGCTCGGGCAGAGCGGGCTGCACCGGATGTGGCTGCGGATGCGCAGCCACCAGGGCGATCTCACGGTCGCGGCCGCCCCGGGTCAGGGCACCAGGCTGCGCTTCACGCTCCCGCTCGAGCCGAGGAGGGCAACGCCATGACGACCCCCATCCGCGTGGTGGTGGTGGACGACCACCCGATGGTGCTCCGCGGCACCTGCGAGATGCTGGAGGCGGCGCCGGATCTGGCCGTTGTCGCGCGGGGCCGTGACGGGGACGAGGCCCTCGCACACGTGGCCGCCCACCGCCCCGACGTGCTGGTCGTGGACGTGCAGATGCCCCGCCGCGACGGCCTGTCCGTCGTGCGGGAGCTGCGGAGCCGAGGGGACGGCACGGGCATCGTGATGCTGACGTCGGCGGACGACGAGACGACGATTTTGCGGGCCCTGCAGGCGGGGGCCAACGGCTACCTGCTCAAGACGGCCGACGAAGACGAGATGCAGCGGGCCGTGCGGCTGGTGGCGGCCGGGAAGCCCGCCATCCTGCAGCCCGAGGTGGCCCAGGCGATGATGGCCTCCTGGAAGACGGCGGGGGGAGAAGAGCCGCTCTCGGAGCGGGAGGTCGAGATCCTGAAGACCCTCGCCAAGGACCTCTCGAACAAGGAAATCGCCGCCCGCCTCGGGATCAGCGATCGGACGGTGCAGCAGCACCTCTCGAACATCTTCTCCAAGCTCGGCGTGGCGTCCCGCACCGGTGCCGTGCTGAAGGCCCTGCGGATGGGCACCATCACGCTGGAGGACGCCCGCACATGAGGGCCCTGCTGCCCCACGTCGCCCTCGCCCTGGTCGCGGTGGGCCTGCTCGCCGCCCCCAGCGCCGCTGTCGGGGAGGCCACGGCCCCGACCGCGACCCTCCTGGAGGTCGCCGGCCCCGTCACGTGGCGGGCGGACGGCCGGGCGCCCTTCAAGGACGCGCGCGGGGGCGAGCTGCTGTTCACGGGGGCCGTGGTCCGCACTGGACCCAAAGGGCAGGCCCGGCTGCGGTGGCGCAACGGGGGGGACTTCCGGCTGATGCCCCTGAGCGAGCTCGAGATCCCGGCCGACGAGGGCGTGCTGCTCAAGCTGGGCAAGGTCTGGGCGTCGTTCCAGGAGAAGCTGCTGGCCCCCTTCTACTTCCGCTCGCCGAGCGCCACGGCCGTCGTCAGAGGCACGATCCTCGCGGTGGGCCTGGCCCCGGACGGCACCACGGAGGTGGAGGTGCTGGAGGGCCGGGTGGAGGTGGCGAGCCGCCAGGGTGGCCCCGCGCGGATGCTGGAGCCCGGGCAGTCGCTGATCGTCGCCCCGTTCGGGCCCCTGGGGCCCATCCAGCCCGTGCGGCCCGACGTTCCCCGGCTGTACGAGCGGCGGTTGCCGGCGCCGGAGCAACCCGGCCGGGAGCCCGCGCCTGCCGGCGCCTTCGACTGGCTGCGCCAGCAGCGGGCGGCCGTGCGCCTCGAGCCGATGCGGGAGGTGGAGCGGGGCCGCCACGGGCGCAGGCCCCCGCAGCCGGAGGGCCAGCCCCACCCGGACCTGGCCCCAGGCCCCCAGCCGGACAGGCCGCCCCATCCCGAGGACGACGGCCAGGTCGGGCAGCGCTCGGGCGTGTTCCTGCGTCCCCGTGGCGGCCGGGGCCTGGAGGCGCGCCCGCGGGCCGGGGACGCCACCGATCGCCGCCCGTTGGCGGCCGACCCCGCCTACGCCTTCCCGGCCGGGCGGCCCCCGGGCCACGGCCCCCAGCCCCCCCGCTGCGCCCCCCCGAATGCCCCCCCCGAGATGCGGGGGCAGTGCCCCCCTGAACCGCCGCCGGGCGCCCCTGGCCCGATGGGCCCCGGGGGGCGGCCATGAGGGGCCGGCGGCTGCGCACCGCGCTCTGTGCCCTGGCGGCGTGGGCCTGGCCCCTGCCGGCCCACGCGCTGGCCTACGGCGGCTGGACGGCCGGCGCCTCCCTCGACACCTACCACAGCGACGTCACAACCCGCGGGCTGACGATCGGCACCACGGCCCTGCCCAGCACCAGCCAGGACCTCGGCCTGAACCTGGGCCTCACGTTCGGCAACGTCTTCGTGCTGACGCCCGACGTGGACACCTGGGTGCTGGCGAGCGCGCAGGGGCGGGCCGGCGCCTGGGCCCAGCCCAGCACGACGGCCTGGGGGTCGCTGTACTCGAACACGGTCTGGCGCCTGGACGGGGGCCGGGAGGCTTACGCGCTGCTGGGCACCACGCGGTTCTGGGACGTCGGCTGGTACCAGGCGGCCGAGGGGGGGCTGATCCAGCCCCTCTGGGACGGCGCGCGCGGCCGGCTGCAGCTCGGCGCGGGGCGCCACGCCACGGACGCCGGCAGCGGGGACTTCTGGATGCCCTCGGCGGGCCTGGGGCTGGACCTCACGTGGCCGAGCGGCACGGGCCTCGGCCTGCGCTGGGCCTACCAGCACCTCGTCTACGCCACGGGGGCCGAGCCCCGACAGCAGGCCTATGCCATCGCCTCCCAGCGCCTCGGGGAGGGCTGGGAGGCCCACCTCCAGGTGCTGCGCTCGTTCGGGGACGCCCGCGCGGACGGGTACGTTGGCACCGGGCTGGGTTACGAGTTCTGACGCCCCGCGCCGGCACGACCCTGCTGCTGGGCCCCGTCCGAGGGCCTCGTCAGCGGGGACGATGCCCGGGCCGTCGACGCGACGAACAGGGCCGCCCCCGGTCAGGGGGCGGCCCCACAGCGGCGGTGGCCCTGCCGATCAGAACCCACCCATCGCCCGGACGGCCGCCGCCCGCACGCGCGAGGAGCCGCTGAAGCGGGCGATGCTCTCGATGTGCGCCATCGCCCGGTCGTCGGGCATGTAGCGGCCGAGGGCGATCACGGCGGCCTCGCGCACCTCGCTGGAGCCGCTGAAGCGGGCGATCTCGAAGATGGGCTCGATGGCGGCAGCGTGGCCCGAGTGCCCCAGCGTGCGCACCGCGGCCTCCCGCACGGCGCTGGAGCCGCTGAAGCGGGCGATGTCGAGGATGGCATCCACCGCCGCCGCGCCCCCGATCCGCCCCAGCGAGCGGACAGCCGCCGCGCGCACCTCGGTCGAGCCGCTGAAGCGGGCGATGTCGAGCACCGCGGCCACGGCCTCGCTGCCGGGGTGGGCCGCAAGCGCCGTCACGGCCTGCGCCCGGACCTCGGAAGAGCCGCTCATCCGCGCCATCGAGAGGATCCGGCCGACGGCCCCGGGCACGGGCGCCGGCGTCGAGCGGACGAACGCGTCTCCGCCAAGCGTCACCGTCGTGACCGTCGTGGTCCGCGTGTGGGTCTCGACCGTGGTGGTCTTGCGGATCTGGGTGGCGGGCTGGGGCTTGGGGGCGACGGGACCAGGCATGGTGTTCTCTCCTCACACGCGTCACAACTACTAAGGAGGTTATAGAAGAAGCTGTTAAGAGGCATTCTTAAGAGAGGCTTATTAACGCGGAATAAACAGCTTAACAAAAATGGAGGTTTGGTGGCGCGCGCGGCGTGGGGAGCGTACGATGATGGCACCATGCGCCTCCCTCCCCTTCGTGGCGTGCTCGCGGCCCTCGGGCTGGGGGCCGCCTTGCTGGCCACCTGGGCCGTGGCAATCGAGCCCCGGTGGCTCGAGGTCCCGATCCACCGGGTGGGTCTCGCCACGGGGGCACCGGCGTTGCGCATCGCGCTCGTGGCGGACCTGCACCTGGGGCGGGGGGCCTCACCCGACGTGGCCGGGACGCTGCGGGCCCTCGCGCCGGACCTGGTGGTGCTGGCGGGCGACGTGCTCGACGATCGGGCCCACCTGCCCGAACTCGCTCGCTTCCTCGCAGCCACGCGGGGCCTGCGCCGGGTGGCCGTGCTGGGCAACTGGGAGCATTGGGCCGGGCTGGACCTGGCCGCGCTGCGGGCCCTGTACGAGCACCAACACGGCGTGCGGCTGCTCGTCAACGAGGCCTGGACGTTCGAGGCCCGGGGCCGCCGCGTCGAGGTCGTGGGGCTGGACGACCCGACGGCCGGCCAACCCGACTTGAAGGCGGCGAAGGCCACCGGGCGCGCCGACGTGAGCCTGCTGGTGGTGCACTCCCCGGCGTACTTCGCGCCGGGCGCGCCGCTCCGGGAAGCCCGACGCTTCGACATGTGCCTGGCCGGGCACACGCACGCCGGCCAGGTGACGCTGTTCGGCAGGCCGCTCTGGCTACCCCCTGGTAGCGGCGGCTTCAGCGCCGGGCTTTACCAGACGGCGCACGGGCCGCTGTACGTCACCCGCGGCATCGGGACCTCCCTGGTGCCGGTGCGGCTCGGCGCGCGTCCGGAGTTACCCTTGTTCACGTGGTGACCCGCGAGGGCCAGAGCGGTGGCAGCCCGCGCCCGCCCGACGCGTCGCTCCGGTACCATGGGGGCGCGTCGGGCACAGGCCCCCACCCGACGCAAGGTGAAGAAGGGCCCCGGGTGGTCCTCCAGCACCTGCTGCGCCCCGCCTCGGCCGCCTCCCTGAGGGCTGAGCCCCCCGCCCCGATGTTCGAACCCGCCCCCCGCTACCTGCCCTTCTCCGACGGCCGCTACACCGTGACGGCCCGCCTGCGCGCGCTGGGCGAGGCCCCGCCGTTCCAGCTCGATGATCGCTACCTGGCCTACCTTACGGCCAAGGCCGCGAACCACCGGCGGGCCCGGGCGTCCTACCACCTGCAGCAGGGCCTCTCGGCCGACCTGGCGCGCGCCGTCGCCGCCTTCGGCGCGCGGACGCTGGCGACCCGGCACCCCTGGGCGTTCGCGCTGGAGGAAGGCGAGGCCGGCTGGGAGTTCGTCAACCGCCTGCTCGGGCTGACGCTGACGCTCGACCTCGCGGGCGGCCGCGTCACGGCCCAGCGGCGCATCCCCCCGTTGCTGCCGGAGGCCGCGGCGCTGCATGCCGACACCGACTTCACGGCCCTGCCGCCTCTTGAGGCGCTGGCCCTGCAGACCCAGGAGGACTGGGCCGTGGTGGCGCGTGACCCCGCCACGGGGGCCGACACCACGCCCGCCATCCACGTCAGCTTCCCGAGCCACTGGCGGCCCGTGGACAAGATCGGGCGCTCCTTCGTGGCGGTGCACGCCCCCATCCCGGGCATCGACCCGCTGCTGCGCGCCGCGCCCAGCCTCCTGGAGACGATGGTGCACCGCGGGCCGTGGGAGCGTTTCACGTGGACCCTGCCGCGCCACCCCGACCTCGACGAGCACCTCGACGTCGTGGCCGGCCGGCCCAAGCCCGTGCCGAGGGCGGCCGAGGCCGGGGCGTCCGCCTGGCTGCGGGTCGAGCGGCAGGTCGTGCAGGGCTTCCCCGAAGCCGACGGGGCCCTGTTCCTGATCCGCCTGCACATCACGCGGCTCGATGAGGTCGTGGGCGACGACCCGACGGCCGCGGCGTCCCTGGCCTCGGCCATCCGCAGCAAGACCGAGGCCCAGCTGGCGTACAAGGCACTGGACGACTGGCGCGAGCCCCTGCTGGCGTACCTGGACGCGATCGCTGCGGGGCCCGCCGGCCCCTGAGCAGTGGCCACCCGCGAGCGGCTACCCGCCGGCCCCCGGCAGGCGCTGGGCGATGGCCCTCACGCGCGCAGGGTCCTGCACCGCGAGGAAGACCTCCGCCCACGCGGCCGCCTTGCCGCCCTGGGCCCTGGCCCGCAAGAGGGCCTCCAGGTGGACGTCCTGGAGCACCGTCGCCGCCAGCGGCGGCTGAAACCGCGTCAGCCGGCGGACCTGGAAGCGGGCGGGGGACTCGGTGGCCATGTAACGTCCGCCCTCGCTCGCCGCAAAGGGCGTGCTCGTGCGCGTGGGGGCCCCGACCCACCACTTGCGGCGCTTGTCGTAAAGCTTGACGAGGTCCTGCCCGCCGGTCCAGACGCGGCCGGAGACGATGCCGTGGCCGGCCTGGGCATAGTTTGCCCCCACGGAGGCGTTGCCGTGGTAGATGCCGCGGCCGAGGCCGTCCAGGCCGTTGCCCACGCGGAAGCCCGTCCGGGCGATCGCCTCGCCCGCCCCCGTGCCATGGAAGAAGGGGCTGGCCGGCAGGCCCTCGGCCGCGATGGTGGCCTTGAGGGCGTCGACGACGGCCCGCGGCTGCCGGACCCGCTCCGAGGTGATGAGCGCCTCGGCCACCTGCAGCCGGGTCGCCAGCGGCACAGAAGGTTCCCAGTTGCGCGCGAGGCGGTGGGCCAGGGCGGCGACGGGCCGCTGCGCCTCGGGGCTGCGCCTGGCGAAGGCGGGGGACAGGCGCGCCAGGCCGTCGGCTTGGAGGTCCGTGGCGAAGTCGTCCGACGCCTTGAAGAAGGCCGTGTAGGGCTTGCCGGCAATGGTGGCGGGGGCCAGGCCCGCCTTCACGGCCTCCCGGTATCGGCGCATGAATGCCGGGAACTGCCGCCGGTCGACAAGCACCCGCTCGACGTCGCCCGACGCCCAGCCGAGCGCGCCTCGCAGCTGGCCGGTCGCGAAGGCGAGGTCCTCGGTGGGCCCTAGCGTCGCGAGGCGATCGCGCAGCTCGCCCGCGACGCGCTGCACGGCCTCCGGGGCCTGCTCCCGCAGCCGCCACAGCCCCTGGTCACTGAGGACGGCCACCGCCGGCCGCGGCTGGGCCAGCAGCTGCCCGGCGCGCCCGAGCTCGAGGGCCTGAATCCCATCCTGGACGCCCGCCGCTGCCAGGCCGAAGGGGGCGAGGTGGTTGACCCGCCCCATCGCCACCACCCAGTCGGCCTCGATGGGCGCCCCGGAGGTCCACCAGCGCGCATCGGAGGGGAGCAACAACGAGGGCGAGGCCACGCCGTCTGGCACGAGGGCCCGACGAACGGCCGCAACCTCGGCGGCCGGCGGGGCCGCAAGCCGACCGGAGAGGGCCTTGGCTGCCCGTGCCCGCGTGGTGAGCTGGTCGGCTCCCCAAACGGTGGCCGGCGGCAGCTCGGTGGCGTAGCCGCGCTGCAGGCGCTGCGCAACACGCTTCAGGCCGGCCGCGACGCGGCGTCTGATGGAGAAATCCACGTGGTGTGCTCCTCAGGCTCCTCCCGCCCTGCCAGCTTCTCATACCCTGGAACTGGTACTCAAAGCGGCAGCCGGCCCCCCAGCCAGCCGTTCAGCCGTCGCACCATCCAGTACTCCCAGACGAACAGCACCTGGCCGTGGCCCTTGTCGGCCGCCACCTGCAGCTGGGCCGCCACCGGCGGCGTGGTGAAGGGGCGCACGTCGAAGCCCGCGAACACGGCCACCCCCGTCCGCACGCGGCGCCGCGCCAGGTCGAGGCTGGAGGCGTCGATCTCGGTGGCGACCTCCTGGGCGGTGGGCCGGTAGGCCTGCAGCACGACCTCCTCCACCAGGCCCTCGTGGACCCAGGGCAGCCAGTCCTGGTTGTAGCGCTCCCGCGCATAGCGGGCGCCATGGGGCGTCAGCGTGACGCGCTTGGAGGCGTCCACGGCCTTGATGGTGCGGTGGGCCTCACGCGTCAGGGCGGTGATGGCGGCGCGGTGGTCGCCGAAGGCCGCGGGCACGCCCCAGTGGTCGTCGAGCTGGATCGTCGAGAGGCCCGGGTAGGCGGCGAGCTCGGCCAGCATGCCCATCATGGCGCGCCGGACGCCTGGGTGGGCGGGGTCGAGCCACTCGCGCCCCTCGATCACGGTCCGGCCGCCCCGCGTCCGCAGCAGCCAGTCCGGGTGCTGCCGCGCCAGCGGGGCGCCGGGGTTGAGCATCAGGCCGTACTCGAACCAGGCGCAGGCCCGCAGCCCCTGCCGCCGCGCCTCGTAGACGGCCCCGCGCA
>JAYKHR010000150.1:0-8478 GCA_035285125.1 Candidatus Sericytochromatia bacterium
TGTCCTCCCACAAGGCACGGGGTATGGCTTGCACATCGCTTCTTGCCCCCCTCGCCGCCCTCGGCTTCGGACGCGCATCCGCCAAAGCCGGGCCGACGGGGCCACCCGACGCCTTCCACGGAGCACCTGCCATGGCCGCCTTCCTCCTGAAAACCGAGCCCTCGACCTACAGCCTCGACGACCTGGCCCGCGACGGCCGGACGGCCTGGGACGGGGTGCGCAACCATCTGGCGAAGACCCACCTGCAGGCGATGCAGGTGGGGGACGAGGCCTTCATCTACCACTCCGTCGACGAGAAGCGGGTCGTCGGTGTCGCGCGCTGCGTCGGCCCGGCGCGGCCGGACCCCACGGATGAGACGGGCAAGTTCGTCTGCGTCGATCTCGAGTTCGTGCGCAGGCTGGCGCGCCCCGTGACCCTGGCCGAGTTCAAGGCGGCCGGTTGGGACGACTTCGAGCTCGTGCGCATGTCGCGCCTCTCGTGCATGGCCATGCCCGAGGACGTGCGGGCTTGGGTGCTGGCCCAGGAGCAGCGGCCGGGCGGAGGGGCCTGAGGCCCGGGCCGCTTGACGTCGCGACAGGTCTGCTCACCGGGTGTGAAGGCACTCGATGCCTGGCTTCTGGCGGGAGTTCCGGTTGTGCGGGGAAGAGGGTCAGCGCGGAAGCTCTGGCCAGTGGCGCCTGCGAGCCCTGACGGGTCATGGGGTAACGTACACTTGGGCGGGCGACTGCCTGCGGTGAGCCAACGGGTTGCCCCGCCTTGCCTGGAAGGGACCGACACATGCGCAGGGCCACCAGCCTGATCCTGGCGCTCCAGGTGGCCATGTTGCTGGGCTGCCAGGCCGCGGCGCCGCCGAGGGTTGCCCCCTCGAAGGGTCAGGGCACCGGCAGCCTTGGGGCCACGGCCCCCGACCGACGCCCGGACCCCGGCGTCGTCTCCAACAATGGCGGGGCCCTGGTGTCCGACCGGGGGGCAGGGCTCGTGCAGGGGGCGCTCGGCGGCGTGGTCTCGAACCAGGGCGGCCGCCTGTTCGGCACGCTGCGGGGGCCTGCGACGCTGCTCTCGGATCGGGGGAGCAGCCTGACGGGCGCCGGCGCGGCTCGCAGGCTGCTGCAGGCCGCCTCGGTGGCGCAGGTTCCCGCCGCCGACGTGCCCGTGCAACTCCTCGACGCGGTGGGGCAGCCCGTCCTCGACGCGGCCGGGAAGCCTCTCGTCACGCGGACGGATGCGGCTGGCGGGTTCCGCTTCGAGGGCGCATTGCCTGACCGCAACCTGATCGTCTCGGCGTCGCTGGCGGCCGACCGGGGCGCCCTGCTGGCCGTCGCGACGCGCGACAGCCGGGCGGCGGCGCTGGAGGTCGACCTGTTCAGCACGCTGACGACGGCCTACATCGTGAACCGGTTCGTGGCCTCTCAGGCCGACCGCCAGCAGACCCTCGACCGCCTGCCCGGCGAGGTGGCGCGAGAGACGCGGCAGCGGGCCGAGGCGGCCTTCCGCGAGACGGGGGCCGCCGTGCCCGTGCGGCTGGACGAGGGGGCGGCGGTCACGTCCGTCGAGGCCATGCGGCGGGGGGCCTCGGCCTTCGACCAGCAGATGGACGTGGTCCGCACGCTGCTCATCGTGGCCGGCCAGGCCAACCGGGGCGAGGGGCGGCTCGCGACGACAGTGACGCTCGGGGACTACGTGCAGGGCCTCAGCGAGGGCGTCGACGGGGCCCTGTACTTCCAGGACACCACGCCCGGGGTGGGCAGGAACCGCCTCGGGCGCGTCCGGGCCGATGGGGTGCTCGAGACGGTCATCGGGGGCGGGACGGTGCCCGGGGACGAGGCCGATGGACGGCTAGGCACCGAGGTCTCGACCTTCATCGGGGAGAGCTGCTTCGACGCCGCGGGGCGGCTGGTGGTCCGGCTGGACCGCACGGTCTACCGGGTGGAGGCAGACGGTGTGTTGCGCCGGCTCGTCACGCTGCCGACCCCCTTGCACGTCTCGCTCGTGGGGGTCAGGGCCGACGACTACCTGCTGCTGGATATGGCCTACGCCAAGGCCTCGACGGGCCAACTCGAGGTCACCCTGCTGCGCTACAAGCCCGGCGCAGAGCCCGTTCGCGTGGCCACGGTGGCGTCGCGGCCCGGCCACCAGCACCTCAGCCTCGGCGCCTTCGTCCCCGGGCGCGGCGTCCTGGTGGAGACACGGGACGGGCTCGAGGGCGGGCTGCCCAGCCTCCACTGGCTCGACCCCGACACAGGTGCCGTCTCGGCCTGGCCGCTGCCGCCCGAGGCCACGTCCGCCTGGGCAGACCGGGCCGGCAACCTGCTGTACGTCGCGGGGGCCGACCCCAAGCGCCTCTACGCGTTGCCGCGAGGCGCCTCGCCGCCGCTCACCCTCGATGCCTGGGCGCAGGACCTGGCCTGGCCGGCGCTGATGTCGCGGGACGGGCGCAGCGTGATGGTCCAGACGGGGCCCCTCGGCGAGCGGGTCGTCAGGGTCTCCGCAGCCGGCGTCACGCCGGTGGCTGGGGTCTCGACCGAGGCGGTCGCGTCCGGAGGGGCTGGCGACCTCGCGCTGTCTCACCCCATCGGGCTCGCGCTCGGGGCCGACGGGGACGCCTGGATCGTCGACGCCGTGCTTGGGGGCGGTCGGCTCGTCCGTGTCGACGCGGAGGGCCAGACACACGGTGTGCCGCTCGACCTGCCGGCCTTCTGGGCCCGCGCGGCGGGGTACCTGGAGAACAGCCTGCGTCCCTTGCCTGGTGGCGCCGTGGCCCTGCTCGTGGGTGAGGAGCCAGGGGGAAGCCGCGAGGTCCACGTGGTCCGCAAGGACGGCAGCACGTCCCGGCTGTACGAGGCGCCGGCGGGGTACGCCATCGGCGACTTCGCGACCCACGCCGATGGCACGCTGCACGTGGTGCTGGTCTCCCACGACGCCCCCCACCGCCTCGTGGAGCGAGCGCCGGATGGGCGTGTCACGACCGTGTTCGAGGGCGTCCGGCGCTGGGAGGAGGGGCCAAACGAGAAGGGGAACCCGGTGAAGGGGTATCGCCAGGACCCGGACATGAGGGAGTGCAACGTGATTGCAGCTGCCGGTGGGGGCTGCTGGCTCTACGGCCAGGGTCGGATCGCGCGCTGGACCCCCGCGGAAGGCTTCACCACCCGCCACACGGCCCCGTACCTGAACCGCCCCACGCGCGGGGGCTGGGGCTGGTCTGGCGTGGCGGAGGGGCCGGACGGCGCGCTATACCACGTGCCCAACGAGCCTGAGGTGGGGTCCTGGGACGAGGTGCTGCGCTGGGACCCCGAGACGGGGGCGGAGGCCATCGTGGCAGGGCGGCGCGGGCGCGTCTTCAATGGCGCCGGGGTGGACCAGGCCCTCGACATGCCATCCTGCCCGGCCTTCAACCCCGCAGGTGACATGGTGTTCATCGATGGGGGCACCCGGCAGGTGCTGCGGGTGCCCAGGGACCAACTCCAGGGGGTGCCGGTGGGGACGCCGGCGCCCCGGCCCATGGGACCGTGAGGCCAGCACCGCCGAGACGTGCCTAAGGCCGACCCGGGTTCGCGGCCACCTTCAGCGCGTGCATCATCATCGGCCGGTTCTCGTTCCAGAACTTGGGGAGCTTGCTGTAGCTCGGCATGAAGCCGTCGCTCCAGCCCCCGACCTCGATGGTGTACGCGAGGGCGCCCACCTTGGCGAAGGCCCAGTCGACGTCGTCGCCGCTGTTCAGGTACATGTCGCAGCCCTGGTAGGCCTGGTAGCCGGAGATCTTGCCGAGCTGCTTGCCGAGCACGGCCAGGCGCGGGTCCGGCGGCGGCTCGTCCTTGTGGTCCCAGGGCCACATGACGGCGTTCGAGTAGCTGTGGAACGTCATGTAGACCACGGGCTTGTGGCGCAGCAGCTGGTCGCGGATGGCCTGGGTCTCGGGCTCCGAGAAGGCCTTGGCGCCGCGGAAGGTGTCGCTCTCGGGGTTGCCGCTGTCGCCGACGGTGCCCCAGGCGATGTCGTAGTTCCGGTTGAGGTCGACGCCCACCCGGCGCTTGCCGCCGGTCTGGTTGTTGGCGTTCTTGCGCCAGTCGGTGCCGGTGACGGCGCGCATGTGGGCGTCCGGGTTGACCAGCGGGATGATCCAGATGTCGCGGGTGTTCACGACCTCCGTGACCTCGGGGTCCTTGCCGTACTTCTCGACGAGCTCCTCGGCCATCATCAGCGTCATCTCGGGCGTCACGATCTCGCGGGCGTGGTGGCAGCCGGCGATCGTCACGTTCGGCTTCTCGCCGCCGCCCGTGTTCAGGTGCAGGGCCCAGATCTCGCGCTGGGCGAGGCCCTGGGTCTTCTCCCACGAGTCGCCGATGTCCACGAGTTGCACGAACTCGGGGTGCTTCGCCACCAACTCCTTCAGCCGCGCCGTGATCTGGTCGTAGTTGCGGTAGCCCTTGTCGGCGCGGAGGACGGACTGGCGCAGCGGCCACTCGATCTGCATGCCGAGCTCCTGGGCCAGCTTGGCCTGGGCCTGGTTCAGCTTCACCTTGGCGCGGAGTGCGCGGCGGTCGACCGACCAGATGTCCACGCCGGCGCTGGCCAGCTTCGTCAGCCTGTCGCGGTCCCGGTACTGCAGCACCGCCTCGCGGGCCTGGTCCGTCGAGAGGAAGGTCACGGCGCCAAAGCCGCGCACGCTGTCTCGCTGGGCGGCAGGGGGGCGCATTCCGCCACAGCCGGCGAGGGCGGTCGCGAGCGTCAGGCCCAGGGCTGCCAGACGGACGGCGGTGCGGCGGGTAGGCTTCAAGGGGCGACTCCTCGGGCGGGTGGGGGCAGGGTTTAAGTATAGATTAATCGTTTCTTAACTTGCTAGTTGTTTTGGTTAGATGACCTGAAAACTTTGTTGGATTTCCTGTGGCGGGTGTCCCCACCGGGGGCGCTGACGTGCCGAAACAAACCCCCTCGGCCTCTTGGGGGGCCGAGGGGGGAGCGGGGCCGCTCATTGCGGCGGTCAGGGGATAGCGGACAGGCCGCGCGACGACCTGGGCGCCGAGCGCAAGGAGCGAGGAGGGCGCAGGCGTGACGGACGGGCGGCGCAGCAATCGGCGGTCAGGGCTGGCGATGGTGGCCGGACCCGGTTGACCGTCGCCGTCAGGTGTCCTGGTGGGGCGTGAGCGGGGCGCCCGCGCCGGCCGGCCGCAGCATCGCCAGGCCCGCCGGGGCCTCCTGCACCTCGCCGGAGCGCACGGGGGCGGTCCAGCGGACGTTCCAGACGAGGCCCAGCTTCTCCAGCACCCAGATCAGGTAGGTCGTGAGGTCGACCTCGTACCACGTGAGGCCCTGCGGCGCGCGGGTCTGGCACGCATGGTGGTTGTTGTGCCAGCCCTCGCCGAGCGCCAGCAGCCCGATCAGCCAGAAGTTGCGGCTCATGTCGGGCGTCTCCGTGCGCCTGTAGCCGAACATGTGGCACAGCGAGTTCACGGACCACGTCACGTGGTAGACGGCGATCATCGGCACGTAGAGGCACCACAGCATGCCACCCAAGCCGAGCGTGGCCGCCAGGCCGAGCGCCACCGCGAGGTGCGGCAGGAAGAAGGTCACGCGGCCCGTGAAGTGCTTCAGGTAGGGCTGACCCTCCTCGACGTCTCGCGCCAGGCGACGCAGCGGCGCCTCGTCCTCGCCCGGGTTCCGGAAGATCCAGCCCATGTGGGACCAGAAGAACCCCCGCGCGGGGCTGTGGATGTCCTCGGGCCGGTCCGACTTCGCGTGGTGCCAGCGGTGGTGCCCCACCCAGTTGATGGGGTCGCCCTGCTGCCCCACGGAGGTGGCCAGGAAGAAGAAGAACTTGATCGGGTGCGACGTCTCGAAGGCGCGGTGCGTCAGGCACCGGTGCAGGTAGAAGGTGGTGCCGAGGCCCATCCACAGGTACATCGCCACCATGATGGGCAGGTAGCTCGTCGAGAACGGGAAGGCGAGCGCGGCGGCTGCTAGCAGGTGGTAACCGGTCAGGAAGGCGACGACCAGCCAGCTGATCGGGTGGTTGCGGAACATCGGGAGGCCTCTTTCGCAATGGTGTGCCGGACGCGCCGGCACGACCACCCCAGCGTACGCAAGGGCAGGGGCGCGTGTGTCATGGCTGGGTCAAAGCTGGTCCCGCTCCGTCATGGCCATGTAAAACTTGCGGCGCGCCCCGCTTCGTAGCATCATCGAGCTCGCTGGAGCCCGCCTGATGCCGATGCCCGTCGTCCGTCCCGATTCCGCCACCGCGCCCACCTTCACCGTGCAGTGGCTGCCGCCGCACAAGGTCGTGGTGCACGACAACGACTGGAACACCTTCCCCGAGGTGATCGGCGTGCTGCTGCGGGCCGTGCCCGGCCTCGGCGTGGCGGCGGCCGTGGCGCTGACGGAGGAGATCCACCGCACGGGGGCCGCCGTGGTGTTTCGCGGCGACCTCGACGAGGCGGAGACCTGCGCCGGCGTCATTCGCCCGATCGGGATCCGGGTCACGGTCGAGCCGGATGCCTGAGCCGGCGCGTTAGGTGCGGCCGCCGGCGGGGCAAGACGGGGGGAGGTTCCCCCGAACGCTGTTCCGTGGTGAGGTGGCGCGTGTTCCTCAACCGATTCAACGAAGCTGAGAAGCGGGGCTTCCTCGAGCTCGCCCTGCTGGCGGTGCGGGCCGACGACGCCATCACCACCGAGGAGGTGCAGTTCGTCGAAGAGCTGCGTCTCGGGCTCGGCATCTCCGAAGAGGACTTCGTGCAGCACATCCTCGCGGACCCCGACTTCGCGCAGGCCGTCGCAGCCTTCGAGCTCGACGAGTCCCGGCGCCTGGCCTTTCTCGAGCTCGTCGCCCTCATGTACGCGGACGGCCAGTACGATCCCGCGGAGAGCCAGTTCCTGCGTCGGCTCCAGGCTGCTTTCGCCATCGACGAGGAGGCGGCGCGGCTCCACCACGGCTGGGCCCGGCGCTTGCTGCAGCTCCGCTCCGAGGCCCTCACGCTGATCCGCGGCGGCCTGCCCACCCCCTGAAAGGGTCCCCATGCGCGTCCTCCGAACGCTCTGCGTCTTCTGCGGCGCTGCCACCCCTCAAGAACCGCACTACGCGCGCGCCATGATGGCGCTGGGCGACGAGCTGCTGCGTCGGCGCATCGGGCTGGTGTACGGGGGCGGGCGCGTCGGCCTGATGGGCATCGTGGCCGAGCGTGTGCTGAAGGGGGGCGGCCACGTGACCGGCGTGATCCCCCACCAGCTGCAGCGCCGTGAGGTCGCCAACCTCGACGTGAAGGACCTGGTGGTCGTCGATTCCATGCATGAGCGCAAGGCCATCATGTACGAGCGCAGCGACGCCTTCGTTGTGATGCCCGGCGGGTTCGGCACGCTCGACGAGGCCATGGAGATCCTGACGTGGAAGCAACTCGGCATCCACGACAAGCCCATCGTCTTCGTTAGCATCGACGGCTACTACGCCCCGCTCGAGGCCTTCTTCGACCGAGCCATCAAGGACGGCCTGCTCAAGGACGTCTACGCGAAGCTTTACCGCTTCGTCCCCAGCCTCGACGAGCTGTGGGCCTACCTCGACCAGTACGAGCCCCACAAGGAGGGTATCGCCCCCTGGGCTTGAGGGCGGTTCGGGGCTGCGCGCGGCCGAGTCGGGGCTTTCTCGGGCCTGCGCTCGCTCCCGACGGGGACCCTGAAGGCTCCGCTTCCGTGCTGCGCTCCACGGCGCCTTCGGGCGGATCCGAGGAGCCGGTTTCCCGAGCCCTTGGCGCGGGTCAGACACGTCGTGGCGGCAACCTGAAAACTTTTTTGGCGTTAACAGTTCACGCAGCCCTTGGCAGCCCCTGAACCCTCAGCTATGATTAATTCAATATTAATCTGTTATTAAGGAGGGTTCCCCGTGCTCCATCTCAAGAAAGCCCTGGCCGGTGCCGCCGTTGCGGCCACGCTGGCGGGTTGCGGCTCCCAGGGTCTGACGGTGGCCGCGAAGCCGGTGGCAGCCCCGAACTTCGAGACCCTCGCCGCGTCCACGCTGCAGAAGGCCTTCAACCAGATCCACCGGGCCATCTTCGACTCGATGGATGCCGACAAGGACGGCTGGCTGACCGAGTATGAGGTTGGCAAGCACATGACGATGGCCGAGTTCAAGAAGGCCGACAAGAATGATGGCTGGGGCAGCGCAGGCCGCATCAGCCGCACCGAGTTCCTCGACTACGCCACGCGCACCTTCCTGTGGTTCCACCAGGACAAGGACAGCTTCGCGAACAGCTTCCGCCAGGGCCTGGCGCGCGCCTTTCACCGCTTCGACGAGAACCGGGACGGCCTGCTCGTGAAGAACGAGCTGAGCCTCGCGGACCTGCGTCGCGTCGGCCTCACGTTCGAGTACCCCAAGCTCCGCCTGCGCGTGAAGATCACCAAGGTGACGCCGGAGCTGCTCGCGGGCTCCGACAAGACGGGTGACGGCAAGCTGTCCCAGGCCGAGTTCGAGGACCTCTACATCGGGATGGTCATCA
>JAYKHR010000151.1:0-21633 GCA_035285125.1 Candidatus Sericytochromatia bacterium
GGAAAGTTTGGTGGCCACGGGTCTGAGGGCCTAAAATGGTGGGCAGAGGGAGGGCGTCATGGCCGCAACCCACGGTCGGAAGCACGGGCTGTCGGCAGCGCTGAGCTTTTCGTTAGGCCTTGTCGCGGCTGCAGGGGCGGCACCCGTTGGGGCTGCGGCTCCCCCCGCCTACAGGCTCGCCCCTGCCTACCCCCACCTGACGTTCACGCAGCCCACCGACCTTCAGCGCGCGCCCGGGGTGCCCGATCGCCTCTTTGTGGTCGAGCAGGCAGGGCGCATCCGCTCCTTCTCCACCCGGGGCGAGCCCACCGCCGCGCCCGTCTGCCTCGACCTCACGGACCGGGTTGCGGCGGGTGGAGAGATGGGCCTGCTCGGCCTCGCCTTCCACCCACGCTTTGCCACGCGCCGGACGCTCTACCTGAACTACACGGCCGACGCCCCCCGGCGCACGCGCATCTCCCGCTTTCGGGCTGCCAACGGACCGGGGACGGCCATCGAGCCGGCCAGCGAGCAGGTCCTGCTCAGCATCCCGCAGCCCTACGCGAACCACAATGGGGGGCAGCTGGCCTTCGGACCCGACGGGAAGCTTTACATCGCCACCGGCGACGGCGGCTCGCGCGATGATCCGCACGGCCACGGGCAGCGGCTCGACACCCTGCTCGGCAAGGTGCTGCGCCTGGACGTTGACCGCCCCGGCGCGGGGGCTGCCTACGGCGTGCCGCCCGACAACCCCTTCGTGGGACGGCCGGGCGCGCGACCGGAGATCTGGGCCTATGGCCTGCGCAACCCCTGGCGGATGGCCTTCGACCCGGCGACGGGGGCGCTCTGGGCGGGCGACGTGGGGCAGGACCGCTGGGAGGAGGTCGACCACGTCGTGCGCGGGGGGAACCACGGCTGGAACGTGATGGAGGGCGATCGGTGCCGCGAGGGCACGGGTTGTGACCCGTCCCGCTACGTCGCGCCCGTCGCCACTTACGGCCACGACCAGGGACAGTCCGTCACGGGCGGCCTGGTCTACCGCGGCAGGGCCCTGCCGGGCCTGTGGGGGCACTACCTCTATGCCGACTTCGCCTCCGGGCGGCTCTGGGCGCTGGACCCGGTGGGCGCGCACCCGGAGCCCCGCAGGCTGCTCGACACCGGGCTGATGCCGAGCACCTTCGGGCTGGACGCGGACGGGGAGGTGCTGCTCGCGGATTACGGCAGTGGGCGGCTGTTTCGGCTGGTGGGGCGGTGAGGGTGACGCCGGGCTGAGGTCGACCGCCGCCCCGCGCCCCCGCAGGTGCTAGAATGGACGGCCCGCCCTCCCTTCCGCTCGTTCGCGCCCATGTCCCTCCGCTACCTGAAACACTGGCTCGACGCTGCCGGCCTCCCCGCCCGCGCGCAGGCCCTCTGGGCCGCCCAACCGGCCGAGCCGATCGCCGTCAGCGGCGTCGCGGAGCCCGGCCGGCCCCTCCTCACAGCGGCCCTCGCCGCCAAGCTGCCGGGCGGCCTCGTCGTCACGCGCGACGCCGAGCATGCCCGCCGCTGGCTCGCGGAACTCGAGAGCTTCGGGCAGGACGCCTGGTACTTCCCAGGCCTCGAGACCTCTCCATATGAGGGGGTGTCTCCCGAGGACGAGCTGATGTCCCAGCGACAGGCCTGCCTCTCGGCCCTCGTCGGGGGGGAGGCGACGTGGATCGTGACGACGGCCAAGGGGCTCGCCCAGCGCCTGCCCCGGCCTGAAGACTGGGGCTCCGCGGCCCGGACGCTGCGGGTGGGCGAGGCGATCGCCCCCACCGCCCTCGTCGGCCACCTGGTGCGTCTCGGCTACCGCCCTGCGGCGGAGGTCTCGGCCCGCGGCGAGTTTTCGCGCCGCGGCGAGATCCTCGACCTCTTCCCGCCGCACCTCGACACGCCCGTCCGCATCGAGTTCTTCGACGAAGAGATCGAGCGGATGCGCGGCTTCGACCCGGACTCGCAGCGCAGCGGCGACGCGCTGAACGCCTTTACGCTCTACCCGACGCGCGCCCTGGTCCTGCCCGAGACGGGTTGGCCGGCCATCGAGGCCCGCATCCGCGAGGCCTTCACGGCCGCGCAGAAGAAGCTCAGCTTCGTGGCCGGCCGCCTCAAGGCCAGGACGGACCAGGACCTCTCCCGCTTTGCCTCCTTTGGCTACTTCGAGGGCTGCGAGGCTTACGCGCCCTTCGTCTACGCCCGGATGGGCACCCTCGCCGACTACCTCCCGACCGGTTCAGCGCTGGTCTGGGATGACCGCGAGCACCTGTTCGGCGACCTCACGAAGTGGATCACGGCCCAGGACGCCGCCCTGAAGCGCGCCGTCGAGGCGGGTGACATGATCCCGCTGCCCTACGGCCTGCATGTCGATGCGGCCACGCTGGCGCTGCTCGGTGACGGCCGGCCGCAGCTCGACTTCACGGGCCGCAGTGGTGGCGGCCTGGTCTTCGATGCCCCGGCGGCCCCGCGCTTTCACAGCGACTTCGACCAGATCGCCATCCGCATCAACGCGTGGCAGCACGCGGGCGAGCGCGTCGTCATCGTCACGAGCCAGCCGCAGCGCGCCTTCGCCATCCTCGACGAGCGCGGCGTCAACGCGGCCCTCGCCACCCCGCCGGAGGACCCCGCGGGCACGGTCGGCGGCGTCTGGGTCGTGCGCGACGCCCTCGGGGCGGGCCTCACCGTCCCCTCGCTGCGCCTCGTGGTGCTGACGGACCTCGAGCTCTTCGGCCAGCAGCGCCGGGCGAGCGCCAAGCACCACAAGAAGTTCAGCTACCAGGGCGCCTCCTTCGCAAGCGCCGCGGAGCTCAAGCCCGGCGACCACGTCGTCCACGCCAAGCACGGCATCGGGCGCTTCGTCGGCCTCACGCGCCTCGCCGTCGACGGGCAGGAACGCGAGTACCTCGGGCTCGTCTACCACAACGAGGACAAGCTCTACGTCCCCGTCGATCAGGTCAACCTGCTCCACCGCTACCGTGCCGCCGGCGACGGCGCCGCGCCCAAGCTCCACAAGATGGGCGGCGTCGAGTGGGAGAACACCAAGAAGCGCGTCAAGAAGGGCCTCAAGGAGCTGGCCGACGACCTCGTCAAGCTCTACGCCGCCCGCGCGAGCCTCGACGGCTACGCCTTCCCGGCCGACACCATCTGGCAGCGGGAGCTGGAGGAGGCCTTCCCGTACGAGCCCACCATCGACCAGGCCAAGGCCATCGAGGAGACCAAGCGCGACATGGAGCGCCCCCGGCCGATGGACCGCCTCGTCTGCGGCGACGTCGGCTTCGGCAAGACCGAGGTCGCCCTGCGCGCGGCCTTCAAGGCGATCATGGCCGGCAAGCAGGTGGCCCTGCTCGCGCCCACGACGGTGCTGGCCCAGCAGCACTACATGGTGTTCCGCGAGCGCTTCGCGCCCTACCCCGTGCGCGTCGGACTGCTCTCGCGCTTCCGCACGCCCAAGGAGCAGCGCGACGTCGTCGCCAAGCTCAAGACGGGCGAGATCGACCTCGTCGTGGGCACGCACCGCGTGCTCGGCAAGGACCTCGGCTTCAAGGACCTCGGCCTCGTCGTCATCGACGAGGAGCACCGCTTCGGCGTCGCCAACAAGGAGCGCCTGAAGCAGGTGAAGCGGCTCGTGGACGTGCTCACGATGAGCGCCACGCCCATCCCGCGCACGCTGTACATGGCCCTGTCCGGCGCCCGCGACATGAGCCTCATCGCGACGCCGCCGATGAACCGGCAGCCCGTGAAGACCTTCGTCGGCCCCTACGACCCGGACACCGTCCGCGCCGCCGTCCTGCACGAGCTCGAGCGCGGCGGGCAGGTCTTCTTCCTGCATAACCGCGTGGAGTCCATCTTGCAGATCGCCGCCGAGCTCAACGGCCTCGTGCCCGAGGCGCGGGTGCGGGTGGCCCACGGCCAGATGTCGGAGGACGACCTGGAAGACATCATGCTTGCCTTCAAGGCCGGCGAGTTCGACATCCTGCTGTGCACCACCATCATCGAGAGCGGCCTCGATATCCCGCGCGCCAACACGATGATCATCGACGACGCCGACCGCCTCGGCCTCGCGCAGCTCTACCAGCTGCGCGGCCGCGTGGGCCGCTCCGAGACCAAGGCCTACTGCCACTGCTTCTACAAGCCGGGCAAGCAGCTCACGGACGAGGCCCGCGATCGGCTCGCCGCCATCCAGCAGTTCACGGCGCTGGGCTCGGGCTACCAGATCGCCATGCGAGACCTGGAGATCCGCGGCGTCGGCAACCTGCTCGGCGCCGAGCAGCACGGCCACAGGGTGACGGTGGGCTTCGACCTCTACACGCGGCTGCTGGAAGAGAGCATCGAGGAGGCCCGCGGGCACGCCGTCGAGGCCGCCGCCGAGCCCACGACGGTGGACCTGCACGTCTCGGCCTTCATCCCCGACGACTGGCTCGGCGAGGGCGGCGACAAGATGGCGCAGTACCGCAGGCTCGCCGGCGTCTCGTCCGAGCGCGAGCTGGAGATCCTGGAGGCCGAGTGGAAGGATCGCTTCGGGGCCTTGCCCACCAGCGTCCGCAACCTGCTGCGGGTGGTGCGCCTCAAGCTGCTGGCGACGGAGCTCGGCCTCACGGCCATCCGCTCCGACACCAAGTTCATCCGCGTGCAGGGCGCCGTCCCGGCCTCGGCCTTCTACAAGGCGCAGGCTGGCGACAGGGGGCTCGTGAACTGGAAGTTCACGCCGGCTGAGCTGCAGCTCGATCGCACCCGCCTGCTGCCCGACGAGCAACTCGTCGCCCTCGAGAAGCTGCTGACCCCGCTCACGGCGAGCCTCGCCGCCCGCGCCTGAAGGAGCCCCCGCTTGGAACCGACCGAGACCCCCGCCTCGACCCTCCCGCCAGGCGACGCGCCCCAGCTCGAGGGGGCCGCGGCCCCCGAGGAGGTCGTTGCCCCGGCCGAGACGCCGGCCGCCGCGCGCAAGCGGGCGCTGCTCGGGTTGCTGGCCGCGACCGTCATCGGGGCCACCGCCGTGGGCCTCGCCCGCTGGGCCGAGGGCCGCGGGGGCAGCGTCGCCACGGTGGAGGGCATCCGCGTGCCCCGGGCGGCCTACGTCGAGATCTTCGACCGCGCCCGCACCCGCTATGGCAAGCGCTTCAGCGTCGACTTCGGCAGCCCGGCGGGGCAGCAGGTCGAGGCGGACCTGCGCACCTCCGTCGTGCGCGAGCTCGTCGACCGCGAACTCATCCGGCAGGAGGCCGAGCGCCGGGGCGTGGTGCTGCCCGTGGGGGCGGCCGAGGCCGAGATCACCAGGGCACGCAAGACCTACCCGAAGCCGGAGATGTTCGAGCAGATGCTCGCAGAGCAGGGCGGCACCGTCGAGGGCCTGCGCACGCAGATCGAGTCGGGCCTGCGCGCCGAGGCGCTGGCGGCGGCGATCGGGGGAGCCAGCGAGCCCTCGGCCCCTGAGGTGCGGGCGTACTTCGACGCCAACCGCGCCATGTACCGCCGCCCCGAGGAGGTGCACGCCCGTCACATCCTCGTGAAGGACGAGGCCCTCGCCCGGCGCCTGGCCGACGAGCTGGCCGTGGGAGGTAACTTCGCCACCCTGGCGGGCGAGCACTCCACCGACCCGGGCAGCGGCTCGCGCGGGGGGGACCTCGGGTTCTTCGGGCGGGGCCGCATGGTCAAGCCCTTCGAGGAGGCCGCCTTTGCGCTGAAGCCCGGTCAGCTGTCGAAGCCCGTCAAGAGCCAGTTCGGCTGGCACCTGATCAAGGTCGAAGAGCGACGCGCGGAGCGGGCCGTCGGCTTCGAGGAGGTGCGGGCCGAGATCACCCGGCGCCTCGCCGACCAGCGCCGCAAGGCGGCCTTCGAGGCCTGGCTGGCACAGCGGCGCAAGGCCGCCGCCATCACCTACGCCGAGGGCTTCGCGCCGGCCGGGGGGGCCGGGGACGGGCACGGGGGGCATTAGGCGGCAGCTGCCGCGCCAGGCTGAATCGAGGCTCGTCCCCTGTTCACCCCATCCCCCAAACGGGAACTCTGGGTGGGCTCTGTGAACCCACCCACCCTGCCGACCGCAGGTCCCCGCCCCGCGGGTAGCCGTCGCGCGAACGGCCGTGGTTCACTGGAGGGTGGCAGACGCCGCAAGGCGCCCGCCACCCTTCGCCCTCTTCGGTCCAGCGGAGCGGCCCCCATGCCTCACGCCATCACCATCGTCGGGCTCGGCCCCGGCGACCCCGATCTCCTCACCGTCGCGGCAGAGCGCGCCCTCAAGGCGGCGCCCCGGCTGTTCCTGCGCACGGAGCGGCACCCCACGGTGGCCTGCCTGCACGACTGGGGCAAGCCCTACACGGCCCTCGACGGCCTCTACGACGCCGCGACCGAGTTCGACTCCCTCTACGACCACATCGTGGCCACGCTGGTGGCAGAGGCCGAGGCGGGACCCGTCTGTTACGCCGTGCCGGGGCACCCCCTCGTGGCGGAGTCCACCGTGCAGCGTCTGCTTCAGCGGGAGGGCCTGACCGTGACGGTGCTGCCCGGGCTGTCCGGCGTGGAGGCCACCTACGCGCTGATCGGCGTCGACCCCACGCACGGCATGCAGCTGCTCGACGCCCTGCGGCTCGATGAGCAGCGCGTCGACCCGGCCCTGGGCGCCCTCGTGGTGCAGGTCTACAACAAGCGCGTCGCAAGCCAGGCCAAGCTGGCGCTGATGCGCTTCTTCCCGGACGACCACCCCGTGAAGCTCGTGCGCGCGGCCTCCGTGCCGGGCGAGGAGCGCGTCGTCGACTGCCCGCTGTATGAGGTCGATCGCCACCCGGAGGTGATCGACCACCTGACGAGCCTCTACCTGCCGCCCGCCCCGCCCGTCGGGCTGGAGCGCCTGCGCGGCATCGTCGCCCGGCTGCGCAGCCCCGGCGGCTGCCCGTGGGATCTCGAGCAGACGCACGAGTCGCTGCGGCGGTTCCTGCTGGAGGAGGCCTACGAGGCCGTCGAGGCGATCGACGCCGACGACGAGGGCGCGCTGTGTGAGGAGCTAGGCGACGTGCTGCTTCAGGTTTACCTGCACGCCCGCATCGCCGAGGAGCGTGAGGCCTTCGACCTCGACGAGGTGGCCGAGACCCTCGCCGACAAGCTGGTCTTCCGCCACCCCCACGTGTTCGGGAGCGACACCGTCTCGGGTTCCGACGAGGTCCTCGCCAACTGGGACGTGCTCAAGCAGGCCGAGAAGGCCGCAGCCGGCGTTGAGGAGGAGAGCCGGCTGGGCAAGGTGCCCCCGATGGCGGCGCTGAGCTACGCCGAGAAGGTGATGGGGCGAGCCGCCAAGGCCGGCTTCGATTGGCCCTCGCTGCCGGAGGCGCTCGCCAAGGTGGACGAGGAGTGGGCGGAGCTGCGCGCCGCGATCGCCAGCGGCGGCGAGGAGGCCACCTTCCACGAGCTGGGCGACTTCTTCTACGCCCTCGTGAACGTCTCTCGGCGCCTGAAGGTCGACCCCGAGGACGCCCTGCGCCAGGGCGTGCGCCGCTTCGTCGCCCGCTTCCACGCCATGGAGGCCCTTGTGGCTGAGCGAGGGGGGGACTGGGACGCGCTGTCGCTCGACGCCCGGAAGGCCCTCTGGGCCGAGGCCAAGGGGCTGCTCGCCGCCCGCTGACGCTGCCTCAGGTGGCCCCTGCTGGCGGCGGCGCGCCCTCGGCGATGCGCCGGATGATGGCGGCCTCGTCGCAGCTCCAAGGGTCCACGCCCGTGTAGCTGCCCGTGTTCACGTACGCCACGCCGTTGCTGCGGCGGCAGAAGCCCCGGTCGGGGCACGCCGCGCAGGTGGGGTAGTCGGCGAGCGAGAGGCCCCGGATGCGGTTCAGCACCGGGGAGGTGCGCCACACGTGCTGGAACCCGCCGTCTCGCACGTTCCCTGCCACCACGGGGGCCGCGATGCAGGGGTAGACGTCGCCGTTGGCGGCCACGGCCACCACTCCGCGGGCGCACGAGCACTGCATGTCGGCGTCCTGCCGGCAGGTGGGGGTGCCGAGAGCGTCCGCGAGCGGGCCCCGGTAGAGCGCCTCCAGCGTTTCAGGCTCCACGCGGTGCCCCAGGGAGCTGCGCGAGCCGTCGTAGCGGGCCGAAATCTGGGGGTCGAGCGTGTGCCGCAGGCCCTCGGCCTCGGCGAGGGCCATCATCGCGCCGACCTCGCCAGCGTTCTCGCGGGTGATGCAGAAGCTGAGCGTGACGCGCAGCCCGGCATCGCGGGCTGCCCTGGCGCCCTCCAGCGTCCGGCGGTGGCTGCCGGCCACGGTCGTGAGGGCGTCATGGGTGGCGGCGCTCGCCCCGTACACGCTGACGTCCAGGGCGTAGACCCCGGCCTCGTGCAGCTGCCGTGCCCGCGTGGCGTCGAGCGCGACGCCGTTCGACTTCAGCCTCACGGCGCACATGTGGCGTCGGGCGTGGCGGATGAGGTCCATCAGGTGGGGGTGCAGCAGGGCCTCGCCACCCGTGAAGCAAACCTCCAGGCACCCCTCGGCCACGAGCGCGTCGATGATGGCGCGCCACTCGTCCGGCGCGAGGCCGTCTGCCTCGGGGGGCGGGCCGCTGCGGTCGAAGTTGTAGCAATGCGTGCAGCGCAAGTTGCACCGCAGCGTCAACTCCAGCGACGCGAAGAGCGGCGTGTGCCGGCTGTAGGCCTCGACGACGAGGGGGATGTCTGCGAGGGAGGGGGTGTCGTGCATCGGGTGGTGGGTCGGGCGGGAGGCTTGGGCATTGTACCCCGGACACGGCGCGGGGGCGGCGAAACCACTACGATGGCGGCGGGTATAGTGTGGGCGCGCGACCTCCCTGGCTGCGCGCAACTTCGAGGAACCATGCGCTTGAAGCCTGTTTCGTCCCTTTCGTTGATCGTGCTGCTCGGCCTGACGATGGCCCTCGGCACGCCGGAAGCCGCCGCGTGCAACAAGGCCCCCATCTCCGACGAGGCCTTCGAGGCCTTCGTGGAGGACGGCTACTTTCGCGACCGCCAGGGCGACTACCGTGGCGCCATCGAGCACTTCCAACGCGCGATGGTCATGCGCCCCACCAACCGCAAGGTGCGCTACCTGATCGCCAACACCTACTGGCGCGACAACCAGTGGACCAACGCCCGCTTCGCCTGGGAGACCCTGCTGCGCATGAACCCGGACGACAAGGACGGCAAGGAGGCCACGACCTGGCTGCGCGACTACGCCAAGGAGGCCTGGGTGCCGAGCGTGGAGACCGTCGCCGGGGGGGGCGCCGGCTACGTCGACGGCCCTGCTCGCCAGGCGCGCTTCCGCAACCCCAACGGGATGGCCGTGGCGGCCAGCGGCAACGTGTACGTGACGGACACCGGGAACCACCGCATCCGGCGGCTCACGCCGGACGGCCGCGTGACGACGGTGGCCGGCACCCAGGAGCCGGGCTGGGAGGACGGCCCCGCGCGTCAGGCCCGCCTGTACGCCCCCGTGGGCGGGGCGCTCGATCCGGCCGGCAACTACTTCTTCGCCGACGGCACGCGCATCCGGTTCCTCACGCCGTCCGGCATGGTGGGCACGCTCGCCGGTGACTACCAGGGCGGCTGGGGCGACGGAGGCCCGGGGATGGGCCGGTTCGCCAAGCCGATCGCCGTGACGGCCGACTGGCGCGGCCATGTTGTCGTCTCCGACAACGGCACGGCCATTCGCCTGGTCGCGCCGGATGGCACGGTGCGCACGGTCGCTGGCGGCCTCGAGCCCGGCTGGGCAGACGGCGTCGGCACCGCGGCTCGCTTCCGCTACGTCACGGCGATGCGCATGCTCGACAAGAACAACGTCCTGATTGTCGATACGGGCAACAACCGCCTGCGCGAGCTCAACCTCGTCTCCGGCAACGTGAAGACCCACCCGGGCTGCAGCCAGGCGGGCTACCTCGACGGGCCGCTGGAGGTCGCCCACTGGCGCGAGCTCAGCGGCGTCGCCATCGATTCGTACGGCAACATGCTCGTCTCGGACGGTGGCAACCGGGCCATTCGCCGGATCAGCCTCGGGCGAGACGTGCAGACGATCGCGGGCGGCTACTCCAACGGGGCGCCTCGCGACGGCGCCGGGATAACGGCGCGCTTCGGCGAGCCCTCAGAGCTCTCGATGCACGGCAACTCGCTGTACATCCTCGACCGCCGGCACCACGCCGTGCGTCGCCTCCAGCTGGGGCGGATGTTCAACTGACGCGGCGGCCCGGCCCGGCGTCGCTCGGGCCGACGTGCCCCTTTGTCTGCGGCCCAGGTGCCGACCTGCTATGATGGGCTGCGTTCATCGGAGCCTGTGCGTTGCCATTCAACCCCTTCTCTCGCTCGTCCGACGAGCTCTTTCGTCACCTTGCCGACCTCGGCGCGAACCTGGAGGAGACCCTCTTCAGGTTCGAGTACATGGTGACCCACTGGGACGAGCGCGAAGGGCGTTTTCAGGCCATCCGCGAGGGGGAGCACGAGGGCGACCGGCTCCTCCGCGAGCTGCAGGAGTACCTCAAGGAGACCTTCTTTGTCCCCGGGGACCGGGAGGCCATCTACGCCCTGACGGCGGAGCTCGACGACATCGTCGACTGGGCCCTCAAGATCTCCGACACGCTGCTGATGTACCGGGTGGACACGCCCCCGGAGGCCTTCTTGAAGATGGTCGTCATCCTGCGTGACTGCTGCACCAACCTGCGGCAGGTGCTGGAGCGCCTGCCCCAGCGCCACCTGCGCAAGGAAATCGACGAGGCCTGCCTGCGCGTCGTGGCCCTGGAAGACCAGGCCGACGACGTCTACCGGCAGGGCCTCGAGGTGCTCTTCGACGAGCCGTCCGATCTGCTGGCGCTGCTCAAGTGGAAGGACATCCTCGATCAGACGGATGACGCCGTGGACCACGCCAACCACGTGGCCTACCGGCTGATGCAGCTCAACGCCGCGCTCCACTGACGCGCACGCTGGGCTCAGAACAACACGTCGTCCTCGCGCACGCGCGGCTCCTGGACCTTCACCAGGCTTCGCCCCCCGACCGGCTCTGACCCGGTCGGGGCCTCGAGCGGCACGAGGTCAATGCGCCGCAGCCCGTTCTTGTCGAGCACCACGCGGATCCGCCTCAGCACCGGCTGCTGCAGGCGGCGGGCCCCGTCGCGGCGCGTCAGACGGAAGACGACGTTGAGGTGGTACACCTTGGGGGCGCGCAGCCGGCAGAAGATGCGGCTGTCGGTGTCGTAGAACTGCACCCGGGAGGTCGGGTTGTCCAGCCTCGCGAGCAGCGACTCCACGTTGAAGCGCAGGATATGCTTGATGTGGGTGCGGCGCTGGTGCACGGAGAGGATGTCCCGCGCATACAGCTTCAGGTCGTTGCGGTACAGGATCACCGTCTCTTTGCGCTCGGAGTCGAGGTCCACCACGTGCGAGAAGTTGCGGGCTCCAAGCACGTCGGGGGGCACGTCATCCTTGGCCATGAACCGCACCTTCTCGAGGCAGCGCCCCACCTCCGAGGTGGTCGAGGGGTCTCGGATGGTCAGGCGGTTGTCGGGGAAGTAGTGCGAGACGTGCTCCCAGACGTACTCGCGCAGCACCTCCTTCATGCGGTCCTTCGCCACGTAGAACATCGCGAAGAACGTCAGGGCGATCCAGAGGCTGTGCTGGTAGAGCGGCAGCGTCACGCTGCGATCGGTGTAGCCGGCGAAGACCGCCGCGAAGGTCGCGCCCAGCATGGCGGCCAGGTTGCGCCAGCGGTTGGTCTGCTGCACCGTGCGCACGTCGAGGAACAGCACCTGCTCGACCAGCTTCTTGAGGGCGCCGGAGCGGTAGGTGTACAGCGCCAGGGCCTGCTCGTCTCCAGGCGACAGGGGCACATACCCCTGACGCCGCCGGTGCTCCGTCTCTTCCTGGGCCGTTTGTTGCACGAGGTCGGCGACGGTGTCGAGCCTGACGGGGGCCTCCCAGGCGCCCGTCAGGCTGAAGTTCAGGGCTGCCAGCGTGTGGTCGAAGCGGTAGGTCAGGAACTCGTCCACGTGTCCCAACGTCTGCAGCACGGCAGCCGGCACGCGCCCGTCGAAGCTGCGGTAGTCTGCCAGCAAGCCACGGTAGCGTGCCAGCACCTCGGCGACGCTGTGCACCATGTCGCTGGCCAGGCCTTCCAACTCCCGCCAGGGGCCGGGATCCGCCTGGGCCCTGGCGCGCTCCAGCTGCTGCTCCACCGCCCGCAGCCGCAGGCGCATGGCCTGGCTCAACACGGTGCCGAACAGGCGCGCCTCGGCACCTGCCGCCTCCTCTTCAAGCGGCACGCCCATGGCCAGGCGCTTGAGCAGGAACGAGAGCGCGTTGAGGGGCGACTGCCGGTCCAGTGGGTCGAGCAGGGTGTCTTCGGAGATGTCGGGCGTCTTGAAGCGGTAGTAGGCATGAAGGTTCCTGTAGAACTCTTCACGCGGCAGGTTCAGGGCCGTGACGCCCATGTTCGACGGGAAGAAGTAGTAGGCCTCGACGCGGTAATGCTCGTAGGCCTGCCCATGCGTGAGGTGCTCGGGGGCGATGTCGTAGGTGAACTGCACCTCGAACTGCGAGCGATCGTGCAGCGCCACGTGGGCGTCGATTCCCTCGAGGCCGTTGTCGTGCCACATGGCCGTAGCTCGCTTTCCGCCGCCGCTCGGAGGCTCGCCCCGCCCCCCTCTGTTCATATGCCCAGGCCCGCCCGCCTTATCGCGACGCGGATAAGATCGTCGGAAGCCACGAGTCACGCCGTGCAAGGGGGCGTTCTGGCCTTGGCCTCGGGGGGCTATCATCGCCGCGGGGGCATGGGGACGGCTCCCGTGGGAGGGTGCGATGCGGTGCGGAGGCGGGGCCCCTTGGGCCCAGGGGCGGAGGGTCACGCTGGCGGCGGTCGGCGCCGGGTTGGCGCTCCTGTGGGGCGTGCCCGCCTCGGCGCAGGTGGGGATGACGCGGGCCGAGTTCGAGGCCATCAGCGGCGAGGCGGTCGATCGATACAAGGCGGCCGATGGTGAGGAGGGCCTCATCTACCGGGACGTCTGGGTCTCGGAGCGCTCCAAGAAGCAGTTCGCCGGCCGGACGGCGATCGAGCTCGGGCCGGACCAGCGCGTCGAGAAGGAGGTCTTCTTCTTCGATCAGCCGCTCACCAACTCGGGAGACGGGGCTGCTGACGCCGTGGGGATCGCGCTCAACCTGCTGCCCCCCGGCACGCCGCGCACGGTGCTGGGCAGCGGCAGGCGCCCCTATGAGCACGGCTGGGTGCTCTGGTTCGACTACGGCTCAGGCCGCTACGTGAACTTCTTCCTCGACCCCGAGGAGACCCGCATCGAGGCGGTCGTCGGGGGCCAGGAGCCGGTTGCCATCTGACGGTTGCGGTCAGGTCTTGGGGAGGCCGTCGGGCCGCTCCCGGGTCGGGAGGTCGGTCATGTAGCCGTGCTCGAGCGCGAAGTCGATCACGGCCCCGAGCTTCACCCGGTACTGGCTGACCCGGAAGAGCAGCCCGGTGGCGGTGGGCGTCGCGTCCACGCCGGAGACGGGGGCGATGGCATCGAAACGGTCCGTGAACCCGCGGACGCGCGTCGTGAGGGCCTCGGCCCGGAGCCGTGCCGCGATGGCGTCCGTGGCGCGATCGAGGCGGGCGAGCGCGGGCGTGAGGCCCTCGCGGAGGCGCACCTCCTGCTCTGGCGTGAAGCGCCGCCCGCCAGGCGTGTTGAGCTTCAGCGCGGCGCAGGTCTCGTCGAGGGCCGCGAGGGCCGCGTGGGCTTGCAGGGTCACTGCCTTCACGAGTGCGGCGTCGGCGTCCGTGGCGCGCACCGCAGCCGCGGTGGGACCCCGACGGAGGCCCGGCTGGACCTGGAGGTTCCCGGGCTGGCCACAGCCGGCCAGCAACAGGCTGGCGAGGAAGGTCATCAGGACGCACAACGGAGCGACAGGGACGCTTGTCATACCGCGTTGTCGCCCCGCAAGCCGGCCAACTTGCGTGCTGATTTAGTCCGTCCTTGGTAAGACCTTAGCCCCGTTTGAGCAGACCCGGCTCAGGCGCGCGCGGGGGGGGCCGTCGCGATGAGGTTCAGCACGGTGTCGAGCAGGCGGCGATCCGCCTCCGTCGCGCAGAGGTCCTCCACGGACTGCATCCGACCACCGGGCCCCACGTAGTCGAGGTAGCTCCGCCCGTCGGCCTCGCGCCGACCGAGGAACTGCAGCTTGCCCTGGCGGGCCATCAGGGCCGTGAGCAACTGCTTCAGCACGCCCTGCACGGTCTCTCCCGAGGCGCCGGTCGCCCCGGCGGGCGCGGAGGCCTCGGGTGCTCCGGCGTTCTCCTCCCCGGCTGCCCCATCGTCCCTCGCGGCCAGCCCCTCCAGGCGGCTCAGGAAGGTCGCCCTCCCCTCTGCCCACTGGTCGAGCAGGGTGCGGTGGCGGGCCAGCAGCGCCTCCTCCTGGGAGTGCAGCTCTCGCAGGCGGCGCACGCCGTTGCGGAGTTCCAATCGAGGGTCGTAGGGGCCCTCGCCCTGCCGCTCCTTGCGGAACTCTCGAAGGGTGTTGCCCGCATCGAGCCAGGCGCGCAAGCTTCGCAGCTGTTCGACGTCCTCGTCGCTGAAGACGCGATGCCCCTCGGCGTTGCGGCGCACCTCCCAGCTCATGTAGGCCACCCAGGTGCGAACCAGTGAGGGCGAGATGCCGAGGTCCCTCGCCACCTCAGAGGTGCTCCACTCCCGTCCCATCGTGCTGTCGTCCATCGGGTGCGCCCGGGCTCCTCTGCTTGATCTGGGGCTGAACCGCCCGTTAGCTTAACATAAGACCAGAGTCAGCGGATCACCCGCTGCGTGGCCCGGACGCAGTCGGCCCCTCCGCCGCAGCCTCACCGGGGCCGGCCCCCTCGGCCCGCCAGCCGCGCGTCAGCTCAGCGGCTGCCGCCCGAAAGGCTCGCGCGACGCGCCATTGCGCCAACGGAGATGTCTTGAATTGCACCCTGATCACGTAGCCGTCCTCCTTCAGGGTCTCCACCCCCGCGACCTCGGGGGCCTCGAGCACGTCGGTCGATGCCGCCACCGCCGCGGCCGCCCGCTGCAGGGCAGCGGTGGCCTCTCCGGGTGTGACGTGAAGCGGCACGGCCACGTCCACGACGGCCCGGGCCCACTGCTTGGAGTGGTTGACCACGGTGGTGATCTGGCCGTTCGGCAGCGTGATCACAGCGCCTTGGCTGCTGCGGAGTTGCGTGATGCGCAGGTTCATGCGCTCGACCAACCCCTTGTGGCCGCCCGCCTCGACCACGTCGCCGACGCCATACTGGTCCTCCATGATGATGAAAAACCCGCTGATGACATCCTTCACCAGGCTCTGAGCGCCGAAGCCCACCGCCAGGCCAATGATGCCCGCGGAGGCCAGCACGGGGGCGACGTTCACGCCGAGCCTGGCCAGGGCCATCGTCACCGCGATGAACACGATCGAGGCCTTGCCCACGCTCCGCAGGATGGCCCCGCCCGTTTTGATGCGCTGGGCCAGCCGGCGCGCGGCGTCGTCGGGCAGCTTCGTCTCGAAAGCGCCGAAAGAGCCCGTGACCAGCCAGTCCCAGGTCTTGATGGCAGCCCAGGCGAGCACCCCGATGAGCACCAGGCTCCAGGCCGCTTGCCAGAGCCACAGCGCTGCCTCGTGCGCGAGTTGTCGATCCAGCGGCGTCTGCCCCGTGAGCAGCGCCGTGACCTCGGGGGCCAGCAGGGGCAGCGCGCCGGAGGCCTGAAGGGTCGCAGTGGGGTCCGACATGGTGGCTCTCGCTCAGCGCGTGGCGGTGAGCGGCACCGTCACATGGGCACCCGCCTCCCTGGTCACGGTGGCCTGAGCCCCGGCCGCGGCGAAGCCGGGGCGGGAGACGGAGACGCGGTAGCGCCCGGGCGGGAGATCCGTCACGCGGAAGGTGCCGTCCGGCCCGGTGATCGTCAGCACCGTGAGGTCCTTGGACTCCACCACGACCTTGGCCCCCACGAGGGGGCGACGGCCTGCTGCGTCCACCACGTTGCCGGCGAGCATGCCGCCGCGCGTGGCGGCGTCCTCGCTCGGTGTGGTCCGAAGGTGCTCCTCGACGGCCTCGTCCGCCGCCACCCGCACCACGGACGTGGCGAGTTGGCGGGGCCCCTGCTTGAAGACGACCTTGTGCTGGCCGGGGGACACCTCAGGGAACCGGTACAGCCCGCTCCGGTCCGTCAGGGCCTCCAGCCCGAGCCCGGGCAACGCCACGGAGACGCCCGCCAGACCCTGGTTCTTCGGCGTGGTGACACGGCCCGAGAGCGAGCCTGGCCGGGGCTGCAGCACCACCTGCAGCGCGCTGTCGCGACGTGCCACCACCGTGGTGCTGCCCTCGTAGGGACGGTAGCGCGCGCGTGTCACGAGGACGCGGTAGTCACCCGCAGCCACGTCCGACAGCGAAAAGGTGCCGTCAGCGCGAGACTCGACCTCGAGGTTCTGCCCGGCCCGGACGAGCCGCACCTTGGCCTCCTTGAGCCCCTGGCGGGTGGCCCCGTCCAGCACGGCGCCCGTGAGCCCGCCCGCGGGGACGGCGACGGCCAACGGCAGGTCCAGGCCGCGCGTCGTGACGAGCCGGATGGGCTTCGTGAGCATCACCGCACCTTGGGGGTCCCGGACCACAAGCTCGTAAGGGCCGAGCGGCAGTTGCAGCCTGAACTGCCCGTCCAGGCCCGTCTCCTGGCGCGCATCCTCGCCCTTGACGGCGACGCTCCAGCCAACCAGCGGGCGGCCCTTGTCGTCCAACACGCTGCCTCGCACCGGCACGAGGCCCGTCGGGTCACCTGCCGGCTCCGGGGTGGGGCTCGGGGCCGGCGTGGGCGTCGCCGGTGGTGCTGTGGGCTCCGGGGGGGCAGGCGTGGGCGAGGGGGGAGGCGTTGGCTTCGCCGTGGGCTCGGGCGTCGGACGGGCCGTGGGCTCGCTGGTCGGACGGGCCACGACGGCAGCCGGCGCGGGCTGCCGGGTGGGGGGCTGAGGCCCGGCCTTCTCAGCGCCCCCTTGCAGGTTTCCCAGGAAGTTTCCCGTGTAGCTCAGCGACAGGCCGTAGTCGCGGTCGAGCATGTCGACCCCCTCGTTGCCCATCGAGTAGAGGCGCAGCTGCCAGTCACGGGCCGGCCTGTAGGTAGCCCCCACGTTGAAAAAGGCCCGCTGCACCGTGCCGATGGGGCCGAGCACATCGCCGACGAGCGCCGCGGACTCACCCAGGGGAAGCTCGAAGCCTCCCATCAGCCGGGCCCCGAAGCTCAGGTTGGCCTGGAAGCCGAAGTGGCCGACCAGCCACGTGAGCGACTGGCCCTTCCAGTTCACGTTGAAGTCCTGGCTCAGCACCATGTAGGCATTGTTGCCATCCACGTAGCGCTCAGGACCACCCACGCCGATGAGCGAGAGGCCGACAGCCACCCCTGTGGGGCGATCCCGCGTGGGGCGCACCAGCTGGTACTTGGCGTGGCCCGAAAGCCCGGTGAAGCCCGTCGCGGGGACGCCATAGAGCACGCCTGTCTCCAGACCCTCGAAGATCCCGGCCGTGACGTAGCCGACGGGTGGCACGAGGCCCTCCTTGGTCAGCAGCGTGGCGCCCACCGAGTAGTCTCGGAAGCCGTGGATCGAAGCTGTGGGGACCAGGATGAGGCCCGAGTAGCCCCAGATGGACAGGCAGCTCGGGGGGGGCTCCGCGAGGGCTGGCCGGGCCTGCCACGTCGTGAGGCTTGTGGCGCAGAGCAGGGCGATCCACGCGCGAGCGGGGGAGACAGAAACGGGGGAGGATGTCACGTGGACCTCGTTCACGGGGTGGCAGGCTTGATGTCACCTGGCGGGGCCGCCACAGAGGCCCCGGACCAGGCGTCCGTCACGGACCAGACCTTGATGCCGGCGTTCGCGCCGAACGCGAACAGCCGCAGCCAGCTGCCCCCCGTCAGGCTGTCGATGCCGAACGCCAGTGGAAAGGCCAGCCAGCCCGCCATCATGCCGAGACCCTTCTCGGTATCGCCGTTGTAAAGCTGTCCTGTGCCGTTCCAGGCGAGGGACAGCGAGGCTGCAACGGCGGGGTTGCGGCGGGGGAGCCAGAGCCAGCGATCGTCGGCCACGGGCACCTCGGCCGCCCGAGCCGGCGCCGTCAGCAGGAACCCCACGAGCAGGATGGCGAGGAGGCGGAGGGCGGCTTGCATCGTGTGCAGATTGTAACAGACGCGGCCCCCGCCCTGTGCCTGGTCAGAACTGGGCCCGGAGGCCCAGCACCTCGCCTGCACCCGTGAGGCCCAGCGTCACCTCGAGCCCGTCGCTTACCAGCCAGGCTGCCTCGGCGCCGAAGCAGGGGGCCCCGCCCAGGAAGGCCCAGCGGGTAGCCGCCCCGGGCGTGGGGAAGCTGTAGCCGAGGTCGAGCCGCAGCGTCAGGCTGGTGCGTGGCGCATAGGCCAGCGCGAAGCCCACGGCCGGCCGGGGCGGCCCCCCCCCGGGCCGGCCGGGCGCTCCCCAGGCTGCGGCCAGCGCGGCCACCGAGGGCGAACCCGCATCTCCGAGCACCAGCCGATACAGGGCCCGGACGCTCCAGCTCGCCACGCCCCCGGCGCCGGCCGCCAGGCTCGCGCCCAGGTTCAGCGAGGGCCACACCGACGTGTCAAGGGACGCTGCCCAGCCGGGGGGCCAGCCCCCTGCCCCGGCGAGGCCAGCGCCGGCCGAGGCCCCCGCCTGCGCGTCAGCCGCCGGCAGGGTGGACGCCCTGGCCGGGGGGGCCCCGAAGGCGGTTACAAGAATCAGCGTGCAGGTTCCCAGGGCGCGGCTTCGCATGCCAGTGGTCTCCCCCACAAGCCATCGTGTGGGCTGGCGGGGGCTGGCGCAAGCCTCAGGCGCTGGGGGGCTCCGGCGAGCCGTCGGACGATCCTTGGGGGGGCTGTGGCGCGGGGCGGTGCGCCTCCCAGGCCCCCTGAAGGCTCTCGGCCTGGGCTGCCGCGTGCGCCGGGTCGAGCTCGAACACGCTGTGCTGCCACCACCCTCGGTCGTCCTGGTGCCGGATGCGCACGTAGGTGGCCTCTGGCCGGTCCCCCGGGAGGGCGCCCGGTGCGAGGCCTCGCACGGATCCCGCTGCGAACTGCATCTGGCTGGCATCGAGCGTGGCGACCTGCTCGATGGCAGCCCAAGGGATGCCGAAGGCCGGCTCCCGCCGGGAGGCCGAGGCCACCCACAGGCCGTCGTCGTGCAGCGCGACCAGGGGGGCTTCGGTCGGGGCAGGCCTGGCGGGGTGCCCCCCGACGTACCGGGCCGGCGTCAGCGTCAGCCGGGGCCTCCCTTCGGGGCCCGCGCGCGTCGGCACCGGGGTTGCACCGGCTGGCTCCCCTGCCGCTCCCGACTCGCCTTGGCGATCGGTTGGGCGGCCAAACACGTTCATCAGGGCCACGGCCATCACGGCAATGACGACTGGTGCGAGCAGGACGGAGAGGGACAGGCCTGGTTCCACGTCGACGCGAGGACCTCCGGGGGACGGGCGGGCCGGACGGATGGGCGGCCTCACGGCGATGGTATCATACGGGCTGACCGCAGCAGAAAGGGCCCCCCGTGATCGCCTACCCGCACTTCAACCCGGACATCGTCTCGCTCGGCCCCCTCCACATCCGGTGGTACGGGATGATGTACATCCTGGGCTTCCTCTTTGGTTACCTGTTGCTGAAGAAACGCAACGAGGAGACGGGCCTGCGCCTCGACAAGAACGTGCTGATGGACTTCGCGTTCTACCTGTTCGTGGGGGTGCTGCTCGGTGGCCGCGTCGGCTACGTGCTGTTCTACAACCCGCTGGTGTTTCTGGCCAACCCCCTCGAGATCCTGGCCGTCCACCACGGCGGCATGTCGTTCCATGGGGGCCTCATCGGGACGATCCTGGCAGGCTACGTCTTCTGCTGGCAGCAGGGCATCCACTACTACAAGATGGCCGACGCGGTGATCCCGGCCATCCCGATCGGGCTTGGCCTCGGTCGGCTGGGCAACTTCATCAACGCTGAGCTGTGGGGCCGGCCGACGGACGTCCAGTGGGCGATGGTGTTCCCGACGGACCCTGCCCAGCTGCCGCGTCACCCGTCGCAGTTGTACGAGTTCGCGCTGGAGGGCGTGGCGCTGTTCGTCGTCTTGATGCTCTTGCGGCGCCTGCAACTCGCCCCTGGCGTACTGTTCTGGACGTTCTTCACCCTCTACGGCCTGGCCCGCATCACGTGCGAGTTCTTCCGCGAGCCCGACGCCCACCTCTCCTTCCTGTTCGCCAACGTCACGGCCGGCATGGTGCTGAGCGTGCCGATGGTCGTCGGTGGCGTGGTGATGGTCACCTGGCTGACGCTGCGCGCACGGACTCAAACCCCCGCGGCCAGCGCCGCCTGAACGAGGGCTGTAGCCAGCGTTGCCTCGTCGCGAGGCTCTAGGCCCCGCGGCCCGCGCGGGGCCTGCTGCACGGCGGGCCCCCGCGCTACCCCCGGCGGCCCTCTCCGGGACGGGCAAGAACCGCGGCTGCGGGGGTGAGGTCCGGGCGCACCCTGGCAGCCCGGCAGAGCCGCCGGCTCAGCCCTCGGCCCACTCGCGCTCTGCCTGCGGGCCGCCCCCAGGGTTGCCGTCAGGGTCGGGGGTCGTGCGCGCCTGCAGCGCGACCAGCCGCTGGCGCGCCACATCGGCGGCGGTGGCTTCCCGGGGCTTGTGCCGCCTACCTGGTGGCTTCAACCCGGACAGGCTGGGCAGCTTCAGCGCGCCGAGCCAACCTGGCGGGGCATCCCGCCAGAGCAGGACCACGCCTGCCGCCAGGCCCGCGACCGCCGAGCCCGCAAGCAGCCACGGGTGGCCGGTGACCCAGGCCTGGCCGACCAGGAAGTACAGCACCGCCCAGGTGTTGTTCCAGGCGTGAGCCCAGGTGCTGGCCCACAGCGACCCTGTTCGCCAAGTAAGCCACCCGAACCACAGCCCGAGGAGCACGCGCGGCAAGACGCCGGCCGCCTCCATGTGGGAAGCGGTGAACAGCACGGCGGTCACGCCGATGCCCCACACCACCCCGAAGCGCGCGGTCAGCGCCGGCTGGATGAGCCCACGGAAGAGCATCTCCTCCGCAATGGCGGGCAGGAGGGCATATGCCAGCCAGAGGCCCGTGAGCCCGAGGGTGCTGGGCGCGGCGGCGCCGCTCAGGCCTTGCGGCATCCCCCCCACGGCCTTGCCGTCCCCCATAGACACGATGATCGCGGCGCTCATGACGTACAGGGGCAGCGAGATGCACACGGCCGCCACCACCACCGCGCGACGGGGGGGCAGGTAGAGCGGCAGCCGTCCCGGCGCACCCTGGCGGGGCCAGTAACACGCCGTGACGGAGGGGGCCAGCACGGCCAACACGGCCACCGCGGCGAAGAACCAGGGCTCCATGTCGCGCAAGGGGCCCAGGTAATAGAAGGCGAGCGAGACCACCCCCATCAGGCCGAGGGAGGTCAGCCACAGGCCGACGGCCCGGCCGAGCGGCAAGGGCGACACGGGCTCCGTCACGCGGCGCCTCCCGTGGGCACGATGACCGCCTGCATCCTACCCGACATGGCGCCGTCCCGGCGCCAGGAGTGGAACTCTTCAGCCTGGCACATCGTGCAGAGGCCCGCGTCGTGGATGTGGTCCTCTCGCAAGCCTGCATGCGCCAGCTGGCGCCGAAGCAAGCCTGGCAGGTCGAGGTGGGGCCTGGCTCC
>JAYKHR010000152.1:0-13504 GCA_035285125.1 Candidatus Sericytochromatia bacterium
GCCCCTGCCGCCGGGGGCGGCCAGCTGCCGCCCCCACGCCGATCTGACGGCCCTCACGACGGCCATCCGCCGCGCCTACCAGCTGGCCCGCTCCCTCCCGACGGTTCCCCTCCACGCCTTCGAGACCCGCATCGCCGGCCTGCCCCGCACCACCGAGGCCGAGCGCCTCGTCGTCCAGCGCGTCGGCCAGGACGTCTTCCGCGCCGCCCTGCTCGACTTCTGGCAGGGCCGCTGCCCCCTCACCGGCCTCGCCGTGCCCGCCCTGCTGCGCGCCAGCCACATCAAGCCCTGGGCCGACTGCCAGACCGACGCCGAGCGCCTCGACGTCTACAACGGCCTCCTCCTCGCCCCCCACCTGGATGCCGCCTTCGACCTGGGGTTCATCACGTTCACGGATGAGGGGGGCCTCGTCTGCGCCGAAGCGCTGCCGGCCGAGGCCCGGTCGGCCCTTGGCCTGATGGTCGATTTGCCCACCATGCCGGTAAGGGGCTCACACGGCCCCTACCTGGGATGGCACCGAGAACGTGTGTTTCGGGGCTCTTGCTCATAAGAAAGGCTGGATTCGACCGTGTTCAAACACCTCGCCCTTTTCGCAATGACCTTCGGCGCCTTCGCCGATGCGGCCTTTGCTTGCCCCTCCACCGCGACGTTGAACGTCACGGCCATGAACTACAACGGCCCGATCGAGGTCCAGCTGAGGGAGGGCAGCCGGCCCGGCTCCCGCCTGGTGGAGACTCGGCGCCTGAGGGGCTCTGGTGTGGAACTCTTCCCAGCAGTCTGCCCCGGGCGTTACTTCTTCGCTTTCGGCACGCCAGACTCGGACGTCATCAAGGTGACCAGTTACTTCAACGTGGAGAATGACGGTTACTCCTTCAGCAACCCCACGATCACGGTTTACTACCAGCGCACCCGCCGCCGCGGGGGGCGCCACGGGGATGTGGGGGCTGTGAGTCGCCGAGCGCTTTAGGGACATCCGTTTGCCTGATACTGGCCGCTGGGCATCCGCCTGTTAGAACTGGCGCAAACGGCCTTCCCGAGCTACGCTCGGCGATCGCCCGTCGAAAAACGCAAGCTGCTCAACTTCGTCGTTTAGAACTGCGTCTTGAAGGACGGGAAGCTCACGGCCACGTACCGCCAACCCTTCTCCTGGCTGGCCTCCGCGGCGCCGATGACCAAAAAACGAAAAGCCCCCGACCTGTCAGATCGGGAGCTTTTTGAGCTCAGGGGTGGCTGACGGGGTTCGAACCCGCGAATGGAGGATCCACAATCCTCTGTGTTAACCACTTCACCACAGCCACCGTGGTGCAGGGTATCGTAGCACAACTACCCCTCGGCCACCAGAGCCCGACCGCCCGTGACACGTCCCTCGGATCCGCCCGCAGCACCGTCCTTGCCCGAGACCGCGCACGTCGGCGTGATGGACGGCCTGCGCGGGCTGGCCGTGGCCTGGGTGGTGTGGTTCCACATCTGGCAGCTCTCGTGGCTGCCGCAGCACCTGGGCCCGATCTCGCTGCAGCACCTGGTCGAGACCGGGTTCTCGGGCGTGGAGCTGTTCTTCTTCATCAGCGGCTTCTGCCTGTTCCTGCCCTGGGTGCGGGCCCACCTCGCGCGCGACGGGGCGCCCGGGCTGGGACACTACGCCTACAGGCGCGCCATCAAGATCCTGCCGTCGTACTGGCTCTCGCTACTGGCGATGCTCGCGATCGCCCGGCCCGACTGGCTGACGGACCCTGCCGCCGTGGCCTGGAACCTCGGCTGGCACCTCGTCTTCTTGCAGAACGTGGTGGACTCCACCCAGCAGACGATCAACGGTGTCACCTGGTCGCTCGGCGTCGAGGTGCAGTTCTACGTGCTGTTCCCGCTCGTGGCCGCCGCCTTCGTGCGTCACCCGCGCACGACGTGCCTCGCCCTCGTGGGCCTCGCGGAGGCCTGGCGCCACGGGGCCTTCGCCTGGTGGCCCGGCTCCCTCTCGTACGCCTTGATCCAGCTGCCCGCCTACGTCGACCTCTTCGCCTTCGGCATGGCCGCCGCCTGGCTCATCGCCCACCGGGCCGCCGCGCCACCCCCGACGCGCCTCGCCCGCGCGCTGGCGACGCTGGTGGCCCTCGGCGCGCTGGCGTGGATCAACGGCTACGCCGCCGGGCTCTGGGACAGCCGCATCGGCAACGCCTTGTGGCCGCTGCCCTGGCAGGTGGAGCAGCGCGTCGGCCTCGGCCTCGCCTTCCTGGTGCTGGCCGTGGCCTCGGCCCGGGCCCTGCCGGCGTGGCAGGCCGTGCTGGGGTGGCGGCCGCTGGGGTGGCTCTCGCTGATCTCCTACAACCTCTACCTCTGGCACCAGTTCCTGGGCCGCCAGCTCATGTACACGTGGCGCTGGCCCCCGGCCGCCACGCCAGACCCGCACCAGGACCCCGCCTGGGCCCTGCCCTTCACGCTCGTGGCGTACGGGCTGGCGCTGGCCGTGGCCGCGCTGATCACCCACGGCTTGGAGCGCCCCCTGCTGCGCCACGGCCCTCGGGGGTGCGCTCGCCGCCTGCTGCGCCGCTGAGGCCTGTCCGCGCCAGCGCGAGGCTCGTCGAGGAACAGCATCCCAGCCCGCGCCCCGTTCCGGCCCTGCCGCGGTGACGCGGCCGCCCATGAGGCCTCTTGCCCCGTTAATCCCGGCTCTCCACGCCCCAACACGGCCCCCTCCTGGCGCACCACCTTGGGTATCTCCCCACGCAGACAGGTGCGTCGAGCGCCCTGTTCCGCCCGCTTTAACAAAGCCTTCGCGGGTATCAAATCCGTGTTAAGTGCCGCAAGCCTGCGGCCCTTCAGAGGCAGAACGAACCAAGCTGGAGCCCTTGGAGTTGGAGAGATGACCGCCATGGACGTGAACGCCACCCCGATCGTGCAGGTGCCCCCCACCGTCGCCGCGCCGCCGCCGCCCCCAGAGGCCACGCCAGCCGCCCCCGCCGCCCCGATCGAGGCCGCCCCCGCCGTCGCATGGGCGGCCGACGCAGCAACCTTCCAGACCCCCACCGAGGGTCTCGCGCCCGGCACCGTCGACTTCGAGGGCATCGACCTCGGCCACGGGCCTGCCGACTCAGGCCACGAGCCCCCCATCGGAGAAAGCCCGGAGGGCATCAACCCCCCGCACCACCCGACGGACTGCCCGCCGCCGCCCGCCCCCCCCTCGGACAGCCCCGCCCCCCCGGCCCCGCCCTCGGACGGCCCCTCGGCCCCGCCCCCGTCCGACCCGCCGGCGGGCAGCCCGCCCCCCGAGGCGTCGCCGCCCTCCGTGTCTCCGGGCTCGGTCCCCAAGGACGCCATCATCATCGGCAACAAGAAGCGTCCGCGGACGGTGCGCAGCTTCCTGCAACACATGCAGAAGCGCGGCATCAAGCTGCCTTTCGACCCCGCGACGCTGCCCAAGGAGCTGCTCGACACCAAGCTCAAGGCGGGCCAGTCGCTCGCCATCGGCACCGACGGCAAGCCCATCGGCTTCCTCGACACCGTCAAGGACGTCATGGGGAACCAGTCGCTCGGCGTGTCGGACCACCTGCAACGCAAGGTCGACGTCAAGGGCGGCCTGCCGCGCTTCGAGACGCTCGGAGAGGGCGGCAGCATCAGCATCGACGGCCAGTCCATCAACGTCGTGAAGACCTACCTGAAGTCGCCCATCATGCTCGACCTCACGGGTGACGGGCAGCTGGGCACGACGGGCGCCTCCACGGCCAAGAACCGCATCGACAACCAGGTCGGCAAGACCGTCAAGTTCGACGTGGACGGCGACGGCAAGCTCGACAACACCGAGTGGATGAGCGGCAACGGAGATGGCATGCTGGTGGACGACCGCGACGGCGGGGCCACCCGCGCCGCCCAGGGGGACGGCCGCATCGACGGCACGCGCCTCTTCGGCGACCAGGGCGGCAAGTTCGCCCACGGCTACGAGAAGCTGGCCCAGCACGACGCCGACGGCGATGGCAAGCTGACGGGCCGGGAACTCGAGGGCCTCAAGACCTGGATCGACGACGGCGACGCGAAGGTCGAGGCCGGCGAGCTCAAGTCCCTGGCAGAGCTCGGCGTGACGGAGCTCTCCACGGGGATGACGCTGGAGAAGAACGCCCGGGGCGAGGACCTGATGCGCGCCACCTTCGTCCAGAACGGCCAGACCAAGGTGACGGAGGACGTCTGGTTCAACACCAAGCAGTGAGCCGCTGACGGGCTCCACACCGGCCCGCCGTGATCGCGGCGGGCCATTTCATGGTGCGCGGATGCAACCCCGGTGCGCCGGGTGGGTACACCTCCCTCGCCCCCGCCTCGGAGCCTCCCGTGCCTCGCACCTCCCACCGCCTCATGCTTGGCCTGCTGGCCCTCACGGCCGCCGTCTCGCCGGCCGTGGCGGCTCCGCCAGCCCCACTGGCGGCGTTGGTCGCGCCGCCCGCGTCGCCTGGCAGCCCGGCCGCCACCGCCTCCCCACAGGCAGCAGACCCCACCCCCGCCGAGGCCGCCCGCACCACGGCGGCCTTCCGCGACGCCGCCGCGCGCTCGCTCGGGCCGCGCAGCGGCGATCTGTTCGCCCTGCCCGCCAAGTACCACTACGTCAGCGATCGCGACTACCTCAAGCCCGAGACCTGCACCCTGCCCACCGCCACGGGTGAGCGCTCGTTTATCCACCAGGGCAACCACCACGGCACCTTCTGGGACTACGACACGCGCATCCCCCTGGCGTTCTGGGGGCCCGGGCGCGTCAGGCCGGCGTGGACCAGCCGCGAGGCCGTGACGCAGCAGGACCTCGTGCCGACGATCGCCAACCTCATCGGCGCGGTGCCCCCCGAGGACGCCGCCGGCCGCGTGCTCAGCGGCCCCTTCTTGCCGCAGCGCACCCCGCCCCGCGTGGTGCTGGTGCTGGTCTTCGACCAGGGCGGCCGCTCGATGCTGAGCGCCCACCCCGAGGCCTGGCCGTTCATCCGGCGGATGCGGGACGAGGGCGCCTGGTACGAGGACGCCCGCGTGACGCACCTCGACCCGGAGACGATCGTCGGACACATCGCCATTGGCACCGGGGCCTACCCGGGGCGCCACGGCGTGGCGGCGAACAAGCCCTGGAACAAGGCTGCTGGAACGAACCGCCCGGCCGTGCAGGGGGTGGACGGCCCCACGCCCGCCGCCATCGACAGCCCCTCCCTCGCCGACGTCTGGCTGCGACAGACGCAGGGGCGCGCCGTCGTCATCGCGCAGTCGCTTGCCGACCGCGCGGCGATGGGGATGGTCGGGCACGGCGCCCTGTACGCCGGCAACCCCAGGCCCATCTGCCAGTGGTACGACGACCGTCGCGGGCGCTGGGCGACCCAGCCCGCGGCCTACCGCCTGCCGGAGTACCTCGAGGGGCTGCGCGCGCCCGCCCGCTGGCCGGCCGAGGGCGCCTGGCGCTACCACCCCATCCGCACCCCCTTCGACTTCAAGTGGTGCCCGGGGGTGGCCGCCTTCGACGGCGAGGCCATGCGGGCGCTGCTGGAGCGCGAGCCGCTGGGCGAGGATGGCGTGACGGACCTCGTGTTCTGGAGCCTCAAGGCCACCGACTACGTCTCCCACCGCTTCGGGCTCGAGTCGCTCGAGGTGCGCGACGCCCTCACGGCCGTGGACGAGGAGGCCCGCCGCGCCGTCGAGGCCCTCACGCGGCGCGTCGGGGGCCACAACCTGCTGGTCGCGTTCAGCGCCGACCACGGCGGCGCCCCGCTCCCCGAGCTTCACGGCGGCGCCCGCGTCAGCGAGGACGACCTCGTCGGCTGGCTCAACGCGACCTTCGACCAGCGCGACAACGGCGTGCCGCTGGCGCTCGGCACCAGCAGCACCCAGATCTGGCTCGACGACGCCGAGCTCGCGGCCAACGGCCTGACGGCCGCACAGGTGCGCGATGGGCTGCTGGGCTGGCGCCCGACCGGGCAGCGGCCATTCTTTCAGGCCGTCTTCACGCGCGAGGAGATCGCGGCGGTGCAAGGGCAGCGCCGGTAAGCGGGCCTGCGCCCCAAGCGGCCGCCTCCCCGTCAATACTGGTTCAACGTCCCCCAGTCCCGCGCCCGCCGCTCGGCCCAGGCGAAGGCCGCGACGCCCGCCGCGAGGTACAGCCCCGCGTCCAGCGCCAGCGACCACACGGCGCCTTGCCCCAGCAGGGTCGTGAAGCCCGTGCCGTGCACCGCCACCTCGCGCAGCAGCACCAGCGCCTGCGTGAAGGGGAAGTGCGTGACGAAGGCGCCCATCCAGGGCGGCAGGCCCTCCAGCGGCATGATCGCCAGGCCGAAGACCAGCATCACGACGAACTGCCCGAGCGTCGCCACGCGCTTGTAGGCGAGCGCCGCGCCGGCCATCATCAGGCCGATGCCCTCCATCCCGGCGTACATCAGCGTGAGCAGCACCACGAAGGCCGGCACGTCGAGGTGGAAGCGGGCGCCCGTGACGGCGATGGCGATGGCGAGCACGAGGGCGAAGCGCAGCAGCATCTCGACGAAGGAGGCGAGGTCCCGCATCAGCAGGATCGTCACGAGCGGCGGGGGCGAGAGGGCAGCCTGCTCCAGCGTGCCCGTCTGCGCCTCGCGCGTCAGCAGGTCCGTGCCGTTGGTCAGGCCGTTGATGGCGATGTACGTGACGAGCAGCCCGAGCAGCCGGCCGAGCTGGCCCGCCTCGAAGCCGGGCAGGCCCGCGCCCACGGTCTGGAAGCCGAAGAAGATCATCAGCGCGAAGCCGAGGTTCCAGATGAGCCGCGTGACGAGCTCGAACGGGTAGCGCGCGAGCAGGATGAACTCGCGCTCGAGCTCCGCGAGGAACAGCCGCCCGAGGTTCACCGCGCCACCTCCCCGACGACGCGGCGGTAGACACCCTCGAGGTCGATCTCCAGCTGTTTCACGGCGTGCAACTCGACAGCCGCGTCGCGCAACGGCTCCAGCGACCGGTACAGGGCGGCCGGGTCGCCGCCCCGCACGCGGAAGGTCGTGGCCGCGCCCATCGCTTCACAGGCCTCTCCGCCGGCGGCTTCGATGGCGGCCCAGGTCTCCGGGGCGAGGGAGCCGTGCAGCACCACCTCGTAGCCTGGCGACCGGTAGGCGCCGCGCAGCGCCGCCAGCGAGTCCAGCGCCGCCAGCCGCCCTCCCGCAATGATGGCGATGCGCTGCGAGAGGGCCTCCGCCACCTCCATCTGGTGGGTCGTGAGCACGATGGCGCAGCCGCGTTCAGCGATGCCGCGCACGACGCGCTGGAACTCGGACCCGGCGATGACGTCGAGGCCGAGCGTGGGCTCGTCCAGCACCAGCACCTGCGGCTCGCCAAGCAAGGCCACCCCGATGGCCACGCGCTGCTGCAGCCCGCGGGACAGCTCGCCGACGCGCTTGACGGCGTGCGGCGTGAGCCCCAGCTGGTCGATCACGGCGTCGACGCGGCGCGCGAGATCGCCCACCCCCTTGAGCGCCCCGAAGTAGCGCAGGTTTTCCCGGGCCGTGAGCTTCCAGTGGAGGTTGCGGTTGCCCTCCAGCACCGCTCCGAGCCGCTGCACCGCCTGCGATCGCCGGTCGGCGACGTTCACGCCCGCGATGGCGATGTGGCCCGTCGTGGGCCGCAGCAGCCCCGTGACCATCTTCAGCGTCGTGCTCTTGCCGGCGCCGTTGGGGCCGAGGAGGCCGAGGATCTCGCCCGGGTGCACGTCGAAGGACACGTCGCGGACGGCGGTGAGGGACGTGCGGCCCAGGCGGCCGGGGTACGTCTTGGTCACGCCTGCGACGCGCAGGATGGGGGTTTTGGCGTCAGCGGGGGACACGGGCGGAGCTCCTGAGAGGCTCATCATGCGCCTCCCGCCAGCGGGGGGTCAAGCCAGGGGGCGGCACGCCAGCGGTTGACGCCCCCCACGCCCAACCCTACACTGGCGATGGTTCTTACCAGATCTAACCCCGGAGGCTCCCGTGGCCGCGCCCATCCAGGACGACATCTCCCTCCTGCCCGTGTTCCGGGCGCTGATGACCTGCCACACGCAGGTGTCTCGCGTGGCCGCGCGGCAGATCGAGGGAATGGGCCTGACGCCCTCGCAGTTCGACGTCATCGTCACGCTGGGCGACACACCGGGGATGACGTGCAGCGAACTCGGGCGCCGGACGCTCATCTCCAAAGGCACGCTGACGCCGGTGCTCGATCGCCTCGAGGCGCGCGGCCTCGTCGCCCGGCGGCGCGGCGAGACGGACGCGCGCCAGGTCCACGTGGCGCTGACCGAGGCCGGCGCCGCCGAGTACGCGCGCGTGTTCCCGCCCCACATCGACTTCATGCGGACCTACCTCGATCGCCTCCCCCCTGCGCGGCAGGCGGTCCTCATCGAGGCCCTCGGCGACCTCCAGCGCCTCTTCGAGGACGCCTGAGCCTGGCGAGGCCGGGCCCCTTCGGCCTGGCCGCCTCGGGCCCCGCTCGCAGGCCTGCCCTCCAAGGTCCAGGCGCAACGTTCGCGCCGTAACGCCCCTGTAACGCCCCGGTCGTAAGGTGGTCTCGTTCCCGCCAACGACTGGAGGTCCCGATGGCCACCGCATCCCCCTCGACGCCGCCGCTGCCCACGTGGAAGCACGTCTACGATCGCACGGAGGCCTTCTGGACGGGGCCGCTGCAGGCCCTGCTCGGCTCGGAGAGCTACCTGACGGCCGCCAGCGTGCTCCGCGAGGCCTCGCTGACGCGCCACAAGGTGACGCGGGAGACGCTCGACGCCTACTGGGAGACCATGCGGCTCCCCTCGACCGCCGACCACGCGCGGCTGGCCGGCCAGGTGGTGCAGCTCGAGCACAAGGTTGAGCTGCTTCACGACCGCCTCGACGCCATCGGCCAGCAGCTGGAGGCCCTCCTGGCCGCCGTCAACGGCGCCCGGGCCGACGACCACCGCCGCGCCGGCAAGCCGAAGTCCCCCGCCGAGGCCTGAGCCCCAGGCCCGCCCCCGCGGGTCGAAGCCCCGCCCGCCCCCCCGTACAGAGAGGAGTTCCCAATGACCCCCACCACCGAAGCCCCCCGCCCCTCGTTCGCCACTGACATGATGGACGTCTGGCTGCAGTCCTACAAGACGGCCTTCTGGGGCCAGGAGCAGCTCGAGACGTTGACGGCCAGCTGGATGGGCCAGGCGCGCACGATGCGCCACGACGGCCAGAAGGTGCTGGAGGTGATGGTGTCCCAGGCCCAGCAGCACGCCGACGAGACGTCGCGCACGGCTGAGGCCACCGTGCGCCAGATGATGGCCGCGGTCCCCGCCTGGGACGCCCTGACCTCCGCCGACCTGCGCCGCCAGGTGGCCGAGCTGTCTGCCAAGGTCGACACCCTCAGCGCCCGCTAAGCCCCCGGGCGGGCCGGGGACGCCCCCGGCCCGCCGCCACGCCGCGAAGGAACCTGCCCATGCGCCCCACCGCCGACTGGATCGAACAGGCCCGCCACGAGCTCGACAGGGCCTGGCGCCGCAACGAGGCCCTGGTCAAGCACGCCCTGCGGCCAGGCGCCGTGGCCGTGGGCCAGACGCCAAAGGACGTCATCTGGGCCTACAACAAGGCCAAGCTCTACCGCTACCACCAGCCCAACCAGCGCCACGCCACCCCGCTGTTCCTGGTCTACGCCCTGATCAACCGGCCCTACATCCTGGACCTCACGCCGGGCAACAGCCTGGTGGAGTACCTCGTGGGCGAGGGCTACGACGTCTACATGCTCGACTGGGGGCGCCCAGGCGAGGAGGACGCGGGGCTGACGTTGGACGACTACGTCCTCACCTACCTCCACCGCGCGGCCCAGCAGGTGCTCCGGGCGTCGGGGCAGCCCCGGCTCTCGCTGCTCGGCTACTGCCAGGGCGGCACGCTCTCCACGCTCTACGCGGCCCTGCACCCCGAGGTGGTGAAGAACCTCATCTTGCTGACGACGCCCATCGACTTCAAGGACGCAGGCCTCTACACCACCTGGCTCGACCCGAGGCACTTCGACGTCGATCGCCTCGCCGACGTGATGGGCCTCATTCCAGCCGGAATGATGGACCTCGGGGCCAAGCTGCTCAAGCCGATGCAGAACCTGTACGGCCCCTACGTCACCCTGCTCGACCGGCTCGACGACGACGCCTTCGTCGAGGGCTGGCGCGTGATGGACCAGTGGGTGAACGACGGCGTCCCCTTTCCGGGCGCCGCCTATCGGCAGTGGGTGAAGCACTTCTACCAGGGCAACCAGCTCGTCAAGGGCGAGCTGACGCTGGGCGGGCGGCCCGTGCGCCTGTCGGGCATCTCGGCCGCGCTGCTGAACGTCTACGCCGAGCTCGACCACATCTGCCAGCCGTGCCAGTCGAAGCCGCTGATGGACCACGTGACGAGCACCGACAAGACGCTGTTGCCCGTGAAGGCCGGCCACGTGGGCGTGGTCGCCGGACGGGCCGCGCGGAAGACCTTCTTCCCGAAGCTCGAGGCCTGGCTGGCTGAGCGGAGCTGACTCCTCGCGGCCCCGCGCCCCGCGGGCGACCGCATCACAACCTTCCAGTTTTCACGCCATCCCAGCGTCCGCCACGATCGCCAGCCGATCGGGGCGGGCGCCGTGGCGTGACCTTCAGCCCCGCCGGGGGTCACTGGGGGATGACGAAGCGCTGGACGCCGCCCGCGAGTTGGACCGTCTCCAACGCGGAGAGATCCCCCGTCACGGGCCACGCACGAATGTAAGCGGTCCCGGTTCTGAGACTGAAGGCCCAGGAACGACCGCCCCTCACCACGCCGCCATAAGCGGCGATCGGGAAAGGGCTGGAGGCCTCCACGAGGCACTGGAGGCCATTGCGCCGGTGACGGTGAATGCCGCCAAACGCCATGGACGAGCCCAGGAGACGGTGGGCTCGCCATCGCGCTGCGGAAGCCCTCCAGGTCCCTCACCTCCCCATCTCCGCCGACGCCCGTGAGGAGGTCGGCGGCCACTTGCGGCTTGCCTGCGAGGGCCGTTTCAACCTGCTTCGCCGCCTGCTCGGCCGCCGCGTAGGCCTGCCGGGGCCGGAGGCGCTGGCGCGGATGGAGGGGATGGCCATCGAGACGCTGGAAGACCTCGCGGAGGCGCTGCTGGATTTCCACGGGCCCGAGGACCTCGCGACCGCCTGGAAGAAAGGCGACACGCGCAGCCGCGGCTCATTCCACGCCTCGCGGCTCTTGATGGCCGAGGTGATGACCTCGCCCGTCTCCCACTCCAGATCGTAGAGCGCACGCCGGATGGCCCGCTTGCGGGTGAGGTCGACCACGCCATCCACCAGCACGAGCAGGTCCCAGGCTGAGTCGACTTGCGCCGTTCCGCGCGCACGGGAGCCGTACAGGATGACGGTGGCCTCAGGCTCGATGGCCTGGATGGCAGCCTTGATGCGGCGGGCGAGGGCAGCGGGCATGGCAAAGGGTGGCACGAACAGGGAGGGAGCCAACCATCTTATGACCAGCCGGTGCGGGAACGGATGGGGCACCTTGAGATCAGGCGGGAGGCGCTGGCGCCCTCGTTTCCGGCGCTGGCGGAGGTGGCCAGGAGCTCCGAGCCCTCGCGCAGTACGAGGGCCTCTACGCGAGCGTGCTCTACAGCCACCTCGCCGCCCTCGGCCTCGACACGCGGGTCGCGGGTGGACGCCAAGACGCCCGAGGATCTCGGGGCCTGGCTGGCAGGGCTGCCACAGCCCTCCCGCGGACCCCGGCCGGAGGCTGCGGGAGGGGGGCGAAGCGCAGGGGCGACGGCCCGGGCGGTGCCTCTATTGCGGGATGGTGAACCGCTGGACGCCGCCAGTAGTAATAGCAAACACCACGCTGCCTGCCCGCGCCTGCGCCCCGCCAAAGGGGAAGTTCCCCGTGTAGCTCGCGATCGGGTCCGGGTCGATGGCGCTGGAGGCGGCCCGGGGGTTGGTGATCCGGTACACGGAGCCACCCGCGGCCGCATACAGCGTCGAACCGGCCGCCGCAACCCCGCCGTAGCGGTCAGCCCCGGGGCCGGAGAAGGTGTAAATGCGTTCTGCCACCGTGCCGGTCGCGTAGGTGTCGTGACGATACAGATTCTTGTTAGGGTCAATCCAGTAGATGTGGGTCGACCCGCCGTCTGCTTGGACGGCGAGGGCGTAGCCATTTTCCCCCGACATGTCGGAGGCAATGGACAGATCACGTCCGTTGAACTGCACCGTTTCAGAGGCCGAGAGGTCGCCAGACAGGGGCCAGGAGCGAATAGTAGTTCCAGAGAACGCCCAGTAGCGACCGTTTGCCACGACGCCGCCGTAGGCAGCCACCTCTACGGAGCCGGACGCCTCCTCCGTGTAGGTACCGGCGCCAGTCCGCCGGAAACGACGAATGCCGGGCGCTGCCTGCGAGCTGACCATGATGGTCGTGCTCGCAGGCAGCGCCCCGAGGCCTGTAGGAAACACCTGCGCCCCGAGGTCCGCCGTGGCGACGAGATCACCTGCCTGATCGAAGAGGTAGAGGTCACCGTCGGACGCATACGGGGCGGCCAGGGTGTAGTACGACCGGGCCGAGTCGACCGCTGACAGGTCGCCATAGACGGTAAGGCCCATCGGAGACACAATCGACATCGTGACGGGCGAGTCCGCCGGGGCCACCGGCGGGGCCGCCGCCGGGGCCGCCTCCTCCCCGCGGGACCGCTTGCGCTCCGGCGTCGGCACGTAGTTGCTCGTCACCGACCCGCCGAGCGAGGCCACGCTGCCGCCCGTGAAGCTGAAGCCCCCGTCCTCCCGGATCGTCACCCGGTCCAGCGGGAAGTCCTCCGCCGTGATGGCGTCCAGCGTCCCCTCGGCCGTCAGCTGCTGCGCCGTCACGGCCACCAGCCGCCCCTGCACCGCCTCGAACACCTTGTCGAACACGCCGAGCTTCGCCATCGCCGAGCGGAAGCCGTCGAGCTCCTTCACCTCGCCGTCCGCGCCCACGCTCACCACGAGGTCCGAGGCCAGCTCCGGCTTCGCCGCGAGCGCGGCCTCAACTTCCTTCGCCGCCGCCTCCGCCGCCGCGAGGGCCGCCGCCCGCTCGGCCTCGCGGGCCTCCCTCGGCAGCTGGAACGTCAGCTTCAGCGCGCCCTCGAAGGCCTTCGCCGCCGCCGTCGTCGCCGCCGTCAGCTTCAGCCGGATGGTGATGGAGACGGCCTGCCCCTGCGCCAGCTTGTAGCTCGCCCCCTGCGCGCCCGCCGCGCCCACCGCCCGGCCCCGGGCGTCGAAGAGCGCCGTGTAGGTCTGCGAGCCGCTCACGGCCACCAGCTTCACGAGCTGGTCGTCCGCCAGCTTCGGCAGCTCCAGGTCGAAGGCGCCCTTCGCGTCCGTGCGCTGCGTGCCCGTGGCGCCGTTGCCTGCGTCGGACCACGCCCTGAGCGTCAGCGCCTGGCCCGTGGCGAGGTCGATCGCCGTCAGCGTCGCGTCCGCCACCGGCGCGTCGTTGAAGACGACGCTGCCCGTGAGGCGCTGGCGCGCGTCGGCCGCAACAGGGCGGTGGCCTGGAGCAAATGGCGTCGGCGCAGCATCGGGATCCTCGTCTCGTGCACC
>JAYKHR010000153.1:0-7521 GCA_035285125.1 Candidatus Sericytochromatia bacterium
GTGCCGATGGCCATCGAGGAGCCCTCCGTCGTGGCCTCGGCCAGCCACATCGCCAAGCTCGTGCGCGAGGCGGGCGGCTTCCAGGCGACGATGACGGGCCGCACCATGATCGGCCAGGTCCAGGTGGTGGGCTGCGCGGACTGGGGCGCCGCGGCGGAGGCCGTGCTCGACGCCGAGGAAGAACTCGTGGCGATGGCGAACGCCTGCCACCCGAGCATGGTCGAGCGCGGGGGCGGCGCCCGGGGCGTCGAGGTGCGGCTGCTGAACGACGACGCGGGCTCACGCTACGCCCAGATGCTGGTGGTGCACCTGCTGGTCGACACCTGCGACGCGATGGGCGCCAACACCGTCAACACGATGGTGGAGGCCCTCGCCGAGCGCATCGAGGCCCTGACGGGGGGGCGCGTGTACCTCCGGATCCTGAGCAACTACACCGACCAGTGCCTCGCGGCCGTCACGTGTCGCATCCCGCCGGCCCTTCTGGCCACTGGCGAGTTCGACGGCGAGGCCGTGCGCGACGGGGTGGTCGCGGCCCACGCCTTCGCGGACTCCGATGTCTACCGCGCCGTGACCCACAACAAGGGGGTTATGAATGGCATCGACGCGGTGGTGATTGCGACGGGCAACGACTGGCGGGCCATCGAGGCGGCCGCCCACGCCCACGCCGCGCGCCACGGCCGCTACGGCTCGATGACGGAGTGGTCTGTCGATGCGGAAGGGCACCTGGTCGGGCGGCTCGAGCTGCCGATGCCCGTGGGCACGGTCGGTGGCTCCATCGGGCTGCACCCCATGGCGCAGATCATGCACAAGTTCCTGCGCGTCCGCAGCGCGGGGGAGCTCGCGCAGATCATCGTCGCCGTGGGGCTGGCCCAGAACCTCGGCGCGCTCAAGGCCCTCGTCACGCACGGCATCCAGCGGGGCCACATGGCCCTGCATGCCCGCTCCGTGGCGATGACGGCGGGGGCCACGGGCGAGCAGGTTGAGGCCATCGCGCAGGCGATGGTGGCGGCCCGGGAGGTCCGGCTGGCAAAGGCCAAGGAACTCCTGGCGGAGTTGGGCTGAGCGTGGCGCTCACGGACCCCCGACCGGCCCTTGGGCGGGCCCCCGGTAAGCTGATCCTGGTGGGCGAGCACGCCGTGGTGCACGGACGCCCTGCCGTGGCTGTGCCCTTCCCGCCCGTGGGCGTTGTGGCCGAGGCCATCCCCGTCCCGGGCGCCGTGCGCGTCACGAGCGAACGCAGCGTGGGGAGCCTCGATGCCCTCGCTCGCACGGTCGAGGGGGCCCTGGTGGCCGTGGGCGCCGTGCCTGCGAACCTCTCCGTGCACGTGCAGTCGACCATCCCCGTGGGCGCCGGCCTGGGCTCGTCGGCCGCGACGGCCGTGGCCGTGGTGCGGGCTGCCGCCGGGGCCTTCGGCCAAACGCTCACGCCGCGCCTGCTGCGGGGCCTGGCCCACATCGCTGAGCGCGCGGCCCATGGCCGACCCAGCGGCCTGGACGTCGCCGCCGTGCTGGCTGACGGGCCGATTCGCTTCCTGCTCGGCGAGGAGGCGACGCCCCTGGCGTCGGGCTTCAGGCCCTGCTGGGTGGTGGCGGACTCGGGCCGTCCGCGCGACACCCGCTCGGCGGTGGCGGCGGTCTCAGCCTGGCTCTCCGGGGCGGGGGAGGCCGGTCGGGACGTGCTCGACGGGCTGGCCCGCGAGGCGGACGTGGCCGAACGAGCCCTGCGCGACGGCGACTCGCCGGGCCTCGGCGCCTCTCTCGACCGCGCCCACGGGGCGTTGCAGGCCCTCGGCGTGAGTGACGACGGCCTGGACGCTTTGGTCGCCACGGCGCGTGGTGCAGGGGCTCTCGGCGCCAAGCTCACGGGGGCCGGGCGCGGCGGGTGCGTGGTCGCCCTGGCGCCGGACGTGCGGACGGCCGAGGCGATCGCGGCGGCGTGGCGGCGTGGCGGCGTGGCCGGGGTGTACGGGGAGGGGGCCCGCGGGTGAGCGGCGACATCGCGCAGCGCAAGCTCGATCACATTGCGATCAGCCTGGAGCAGGACGTGGCAATGCGCGCCACGCGCACCGGCCTCGACGCCTGGCGGTTCATCCCCGAGGCGCTGCCCGAACTGCGGCCCGAGGACATCTCGCTGCGGACGACTTTTCTGGGGCGCCCGCTGGAGGCGCCCGTGCTGATCGCCAGCATGACGGGGGGGCCCGAGCTCGGGGCAACCATCAACGCCAACCTCGCCCGTGCCGCACAGACGCTCGGGCTCGCGATGGCGGTCGGCTCCCAGCGGATCCAGTTCGAGCAGCCCGCGGCCATGGCCTCATTTCGCGTGGTGCGCGAGGTGGCGCCTGACGTCCTGCTGATGGGCAACGTCGGCGCGGTGCAGCTCAACCTCGGCTTCGACGCGGCGCGCTGCGCCGAAGCCGTGGCGGCCATCGGGGCCGACGCCCTTTACCTGCACCTGAACGCCCTGCAAGAGGTGGTGCAGCCGGGTGGCGACACGGACTTCCGCGGCCTGGTGGGGCGCATCGGCGAGGTCGTGCGGGGCGTGCCCTTCCCCGTGCTCGTCAAGGAGGTGGGCTGCGGCATCGCGCCCGGCACGGCGGCCCGGCTCGCGGCGCAGGGCGTCGCGGCCATCGACGTGGCCGGCGCCGGGGGCACGTCGTGGGCCAAGATCGAGGCGGCGCGAGCGGCAGACCCGGCCAACCGGACGCTCGGGGAGGTCTTCGGCGAGTGGGGGCTGCCCACGGCCGACGCCCTCATTGGCTGCCGCGCCGTCCTGCCCGAGTTGCCCCTGGTGGCCTCCGGTGGCCTTCGCACGGGCCTCGAGGCCGCCAAGGCCATTGCGCTGGGCGCGGACATGGTGGCCTTTGCCATGCCCCTGCTGGGGCCGGCCACCCGGTCCCCCGCCGCCACCGAGGCCGCGCTGCGGCAGATCCTGCTCGAACTCCGGACGGCGATGTTCTTGCTCGGGGTGGCTGACATCCCGACGTTGCGGCGCAGCCGGCACCTGCTGCAGAGGATCACGCCGTGACGCACGGGACTGCCACGGCGCGCGCCCACGTGAACATCGCGCTGGTGAAGTACTGGGGCAAGCGCGATGAGGCCCTCTTCCTGCCCACCAACGGCAGCCTGTCGCTCACGCTGGACGGCATGTTCACCACGACGACGGTGGGCTTCGACCCGGCCCTCGCGGCGGACGCCTTCGTGCGGGACGGGGCGGAGCCGGGCGGCGAAGAGGCGCGCAAGGTCTTCGCCTTCCTGGACCGCGTGCGGGCCCTGGCGGGCTCCTCGGCGCGGGCGCGCGTCGTCTCGCGCAACGACGTCCCCACGGCGGCCGGGTTGGCCTCGTCGGCCTCCGGTTTCGCGGCCCTCGCCGCGGCGGCGAGTCGGGCCGCTGGCCTCAGCCTCGATGAGGCCGCCCTCTCCCGCCTCGCTCGGCAGGGCTCGGGCTCGGCCTGTCGCTCCGTGTTTGGTGGCTTCGTCGAGTGGCGCCGGGGGATGCGACCGGACGGGATGGACTCCCACGGCGTCCCGCTTGCGCCCCCGGCGCATTGGGACGTGCGCCTGGTGGTGACGCGGCTGTCGGACGCCCGCAAGGACCGCAGCAGCCGCGACGGGATGCGCGACACCGTGAGGACCTCGCCGCTTTACCCGGGCTGGCTCGCCAGCGTGGAGCAGGACCTCGCCGAGGCTCGCGCCGCGATCGCCAGCCGGGACCTCGAGGCCCTCGGGACCGTCGCGGAGCGCAGCGCCCTGAAGATGCACGCCACCACCCTCGGCGCCCAGCCTCCGTTCACCTACTGGCAGCCGGCCACCGTCGCCGTGATGCAGGCCGTCTGGGACCTCCGCCGCGCAGGCGAGCCAGCCTGGCTCACGATCGACGCGGGCCCGAACGTGAAGGTGCTGACCTCCCCCGAGGCCGAGCCGCGCGTCGCCGCTGCGATGGCGGCCGTGCCGGGCGTCTCCGGCCTCGTTCGGTGTGCGCCGGGCCCGGGCGTCTCCTGGCTGGACACCCCGGTGGCCCCGTGACCGGCCGGATGCCTGCCTCGCTGCGGCTGCGCGTCCCCGGCAAGCTCATGGTCGCGGGTGAGTACGCCGTGCTGGAGCCCCACCAGCCCGCCATCGTGGTGGCCGTGGAGCGCTACGTCGAGGCCCACCTGGCCCTCGCAGAGGCCCACGCGATCTGCCTGCCCGGGTACGGCCTTGACGACGTGGGCTTCGAGCCCGGGCCCGGTGGCGTGGCCTTTGCTTCTGACGATGCGCGCCTCCGCTTCGTGGGGGAGGCCCTGACCGTGGCGCTCGCGGCGGTGGGACGGCCCGTGCCGCCGTTTCGCATCACCCTCCACAGCGGCCTCGACGATGCGCACGGCCGCAAATTCGGGCTGGGGGGCAGTGCCGCTGCCGTCGTGGCGGTGGTGGCTGCCGTGCTCAATGCCTTCGAGGGCCCGGCCCCCCCGATGCGCATCTTCAAGGTGGCCGCCGTGGCCCACCTGCGCGCCCAAGGCAGCGGCTCCGGCGCGGACGTGGCCGCCTCGACCTTCGGGGGGTGGCTGCGCTATGCCTCGTTCAACCCGACGTGGCTGGCCGGCCGGCTGGCGCGGGGGGGGCCGCTGGCCGAGGTCCTCGCGGAGCCCTGGCCGTTCCTGGCCGTGGAGCGCCTCTCGCCCCTGCCACGGGACCTCAGGCTGTGCGTCGGCTGGACCGGGCAGCCCGCCTCGACGCGGGACCTGCTGGTGGGGGTTGCCGAGCTTCCCACGCGCGACCCCGAGGCCTACGAGGCCTTCCTGGCCGAATCCCGAGCGGCCGTGGAGCACCTGGCGGCGGGGCTGCAGTCCGCCAACCGCTTCCGCGCGCTCGACGCGCTGCGGCGCAATGGCGAGGCGCTGCGCCGCCTCGGGAAGGCGGCGGGGCTGCCGATCGTGACGCCGGCGTTGCTGGCCCTGGCAGACGCCGCGGAGGAGGCCGGGGGGGCTGGCAAGTCCTCTGGCGCCGGCGGCGGCGACTGCGGCGTGGCACTGGTCTTTGGCGAGGTGGAGGCGATCCGGCTGGAGGCGGCGTGGCTGGCCGCCGGCATCACGCCCTTGCGCCTCGGCACGAGCGACGCGGGCGTCGCTGTGACCGAACTCGCGCCCTGACGCGTCGCGGTCAGACCCTCACGGCGGCGGGCCCCGCCGCGTTGCGATGCCGCACCTCGGCCTCGGCCATCAGCCGGGAGGCCAGCGCCAGCACCTCGGTGGCGCCGACGCCCCGCCAGATGACGCCCTGGGGCGTCGGCAGGGCAGGCAAGCCGGCCTCGTGCAGCGCCAGCACGGCCCCGTCACAGGCGGGCAGCAGGCCCTCGACGAGGGCCCGCAGCCGCGCCTCGGGGCCGCCTGGGCCGGCGCGGAAGGCAGACCCCGCCACGATCAGCATGTCGTAGCGGTCGAACGGCAGGCCCATGTGCAGCACCTCGGGGGCGTCGATGGCGATCACGGCGGCCTGCACCTTCCTGTCCTGCATGAGCACGCGGGCTTCGGCGCAGACGTCGCCCATCGGGCCGGCCACCCGGGCCTGGCCAACCTGCACCCCCCGGTCGTCCCTGCAGCCCACCATGACCCCCCGCGCGGCCAGCGCCCCCGCCAGCGCGGCGGGGAGGCGGGCGTCGGGGGGGGCGCCCACGACGAGGGCCGTCGGGATCCGCCCGTCGCCGGGCACCAGCCGGCGCAACAGGAGGGGGTGCAGGTGCTGCGTGCTGGCCGTCCCGAGGTTCGGCTGCGCGTTGACCTCGCAGACGGCCGCCCCCGTGTCGTGCCAGGATCGGCTGATGTCCGGGATGAGCAGGTCCACACCCGCGAGGTCGAGGCCGAGGGCGGCGGCTGCCCGCACGGCCAGCAGGCGGTTGTCGGGATGGACGACGTCGTGAACGGCCACGGGCGTGCCCCCCAAGGCGATGTTCGCCGCGCGCCTCAGCCGGACGAAGCGGCCGTTGGCCGGCACGCTGTCCAGCGTGAGGCCGGCCTCTGAGAGCATCGCGCGGGCCTCCGCGTCCAGCTCCAGCCGCTGGAGGCCGCCCTGGGGCCCGCGGTTGCGTCGCGGCTCCGCGTTGAGCTCCTCGAGGAGCTGCCCGACGGACTGGCGCCCATCCCCCGTCACGCCGCCCGGGATGCGCTCGATCGCCCAGATCACCTCGCCCTGGAAGACCGTCAGGCGGTGGTCGCGTCCGTCCACATGGCGCTCCACGATCACGACGGGCGACAGCTCGCGGGCAGCCTCGAAGGCCGCCCTCACGGCCTCGGCCGTCTGCAGGCCCGGGGCGACGCCCACCCCCCCGTCGAGGTTGCCCGGCTTCACCACCACGGGGAACCCCAGGGCCCGCGCGATGCGCTCGGCGGCTTCGGGGGTGTCAGCCGCGGCGTGCGGGGGCACGGGAATGCCGGCCTGTCGCAGCACCGTGCCTGCCAGCAGCTTGTTGCGGGCTAGCTCCGCCCCGATCGAGGGCGTCACGTCCGTGCAGGAGCTGCGCATCGTCCTGGCGCGGGCGCCCAGGCCGAACTGGAAGACGCCGCCGGCCAGGTGGCTGACGGGCAGCCGCAGCTCGCGAGCGGCGCGCAGGAAGGGCGTGGTGTTAGCGCCCCGGGGTCCTGCCGCCCGCAGGCGCTGCAGGAGGTCCGGCAGCTCCGCGAGCAGGGGCTTGATCGCTCCCTGGGTTGCGCCGGCGTTCAGCAGCCGGCGCACCCAGTGGAAGGCCGCCGTCGAGGCCTCCCAGGCGTCGGCGTGGACGGGCAGCAGCACGATGAACGGCGCCCCCGTCTCGCCGGCGGTGTCGTGCAGGCGGCACGCATCGGCCAGCGGCAGGCCGGCCAGGGCGAGCAGGCCGTCTGTCCAGTGGAAGGCCCAGGCGATCGCATGGCGGGCCCGTGACAGCGCCTCGGGGGCCGTGAAGCCCCGGCTGTCTCGCAGCACGCGGGTCAGGGCGACGTCGAGCGCCTCGAGGGTGCTGGCCTCCGGGGCCGGTCGGACCCAGACGAGCGGCTGCACGCAGGCACGGTCGCGCATGCCCGGCAGCACGCCCGGCGTCACGCCGGGGGCCGCCACCGTGTGAAGCACCTCGCCGGGTGCCTTCTGCGCTGCCTCAGCCACAGGGGAACCCCCGCCCGTCGTCGAGGCGGGCTAAATGGCCGTCGTCGCCCAAGCTGTCGTTCGTCGAGCCCATGCGCCTCCCTGCGTGCGCGCTCTCCACGCCCCATTGTACCGACCCGGAAGGCCCCTGCGCCACGTGATGCCTCACCGTTCTGCCCCCGCAGCGAGCGCCGCCTCCAGCCGCGCGAGCGCCTCGCGCCAGCGGCCAGCCGTGCCGGGCCCGAACCGCTCGCGCTCGTAGGCCGTGATGAAGGCCGAGAGCGCCTCCTCGGCGTGCCCGAACCGGCCCGAGGCGAGCACGGCCCCGAGCCACTCCCGAGGGGTCTGCTGGCCGTCGGCAGAGGGCCCGCCCCCCCGCGCCAGGCGCCGCCTCAGCGCCCGGTAGGCCAGCGTGACGGGGGCGGGGCG
>JAYKHR010000154.1:0-6061 GCA_035285125.1 Candidatus Sericytochromatia bacterium
CGTCGAGGTAGCTGGTGCCGAGCTCCGCGAGCGACTGCTCCACGCTGCGCCGCGCCTCGTCGGCCGTCACGGCGTAGGTCTTGGAGGTGAGCTGCACCGCCTCGCGTGGCAGCTGTCGCAGGGCCCAGGCCACGTGGGCGTGGGTGCCGTAGTTGTCGGAGGTGTCCCAGAAGGTGATGCCGTGCGCGTGGGCGTGCAGCAGCACCTGCCCGAAGCGCTCGACGGCCAGCAGGGACTGGGCCGACTCGCTGTTCACGGTGGTGGTGCCGGTGCCGAGGCACAGGCGCGAGACGGTGATGCCGGTGCGGCCGAGCGCGATGGGGGTCATGGCCCCATTGTAGCGCGCCGGCGTGGGGCCTGGGGACGGCGCAGGAAGCCGCCACGGCACGCGGCTGAGGGGGCGCAGGGGGCCCACCCGTCGGTGGCGGCGGGCCGTCGCGGGAGAGGTCTCAATCTTAATCCGCTCTTTACGCTTCGTGAAAAGCGCGAAACCGCCCTGAAACCGAAGGAGCCAACAAACCCTGTGGAGAAGAGCAGGCTGTTGAACACGGTCTGGCCCCATTCCCCCGCCACACGTCTGGAGGACTGGTCATGAAACTGCGCGCCACCTCGCCCATCCTTGGCACCTTGGTGCTGGCCCTGGGGCTGACGGCTTGCGGGAACGCGCCCACGGCGCCGCGGCCAGCACGCACCGCCACGGCTGCCCTGCCCCAGGGCGCGCAGCCCGTCCAGATGCCGCCCGTTGCTGGCGGCGCCCCGCAGGACCCCCAGGCCATTCGCGCCCTCGTCGCCGCGGCGCACGCCCGGGCCCCGGGCCTCGATGCGACCATCGAGACCTACGACAAGGGGCCACGGGGCCAGGAGACCAACATCGTCAAGTTGATCTACAAGAAGCCCCAGACGATGCGCGTCGAGATGGTCAAGGCGACGGGCGTGACCCAGGGGGCACGCATCCTCTGGACCGGCACCGAGACGTTGCGAATCAAGCCGACCTTCCTGCCGATGGCGGTGGAGAAGCGCATCGACGATGAGCAGACGGTGTCGAAGAACGGCTGGACGATCCGCCACACGGGGGTCCACGCGCTGTTCAAGGTGCTGCTCGACCCGGCCGCGCAGGTGCGTCACGCCGGCAGCCTGATGGTGGATGGGCGACCGCTGGAGGCCCTGGAGGTGCGTTCCGCGGAGAGCCCCTCCGGCATCACCCACGAGGTCATCGGCATCGACCCGGTCAAGCAGCTGCCCGTGATGCGGGCGATCTACCGCGGCCAGCAACTCCTGTACCGGGCCACGCTCAAGCAGATGACGGTGAGGGCGGTGAGCCAGGGCGAGCTGTCGCTTTGATGACAGGGGCCCCGCCCCGAGGCCTCGAGGGTGCCTGAGCCGCTGCCGGCTCCCACGTGCGCGGGCTGATCTGTTAAGCTTTGGCTTGCTTACTTCACCCTCCGAGCCATCCTGGGGCCGGGTCCTGGGCCCGGCCTCCAGCCTTAGGCTTCACGTGACGAGTCAACCCTCGTATCCCTACGCCGCCCGCGTCCGCGACCCAAGGGTGCTGCACCTCGACTACAACGAGTACTGGGGGCGCATCCACCCTGAGCTGGCGGCCCGGTTCAGCGCCGAGGACGTCGCGCGGCAGTATGCCCTGACCACGCCTCGGCACCTGCTCGAGCAGCTTCAGGACGTGACGAGGTGGTCGGGCGCGGCACCCGCCTGGGCCACGCACGGCGCCGATGAGGGCATCCTGCACACGTTGCTCGCCCGGCGCCTGCGGCAACCCGCTGAGGGCCCCCCTCCAGCCTGGGACGTGGCCTGGGCGCCTTCTTACGAGCATGCGAGCGCCTTTGCCGCGCAGCTGGGGTTCCAGACCGGCGCGGAGCCCGGCAGCGCGGATGTGGTCTACGTGTGCTCGCCCAACAACCCCACGGGCGAGATCGCTTCGCCTGCGAGTCTCGGCGGGGCGCTGGCCCTCGGCGGGCGACCTGAGCCCTGGCTGCTGGTGGACCTCACGTACGAGGACTACATGCCGCCCGAGGCGCGGGCCCGGCAAGCTGCGTGGGTTCAGGCGCGTCTGGCCTCCGCCCGGCCGACGATCGCCGTCAAGAGCTACGCGAAGAGCCTGCCGATCGCTGGCTTCCGGTTCGGCCTGGTCGCCACCAACGTGCCGGCCGTCCAGGACCACCTGGAGCGGGTCTACAACCGGAAGCTCGTGACGGAGGCCGCGATGCACGTCATGCAACACGGCCTGGACCATCGCGACTTCTACGCCAGCGAGCAGCGCAGCATCTTTGGCGCTCGGGATGCGCTCGTGCAAGGTCTCGAGCCGCTGGCCGCGGCGTTTGGCGTGCGCTTTCAGGCTCCCCCGGGCGGGAACTTCATCGTCGGTCGTGGCAGCCAGAGCTGCGCCGAGGGGCTCCACGCCGCTCTGGCGGGGATGGGCATTTCGGCGCGCCTGAAGGCAACGCCGGAGGGTGGCTGCCTGCTGCGCCTGACTTCCGTCGCGGAGGCCTACCTCGGGGAGGTCCTGGGGCGCCTTCGGGAGGCGGCCAGCCCCGCCGTCGCGTTGGCCCAGGCCTAGGGAGCGCGCGCGGTCCCATGTCGCCGACCCGGGCCAGGCGGTCCATGCCCCCCTACCGCTACAGCGTCATCACCTCTCCCGGAGAGGCGCTCAGCGACCGCGACCAGGCCGACCGCCTGGCCTTCGTGCAGGCCCACCTCGGCCACTGCACGGCGGATTACCTCCGCGAGCGGCTGCACCGCTACAACATGTTGATGGAGGCGCACACGCCCGACGGCGAGCGCGTGGCCCTCATGTTCGGCCACCTCACGCAGCTGCGTGGGCGTCGGGTGTCGTGGCCCCTGCTCCACCTGGGCCTGTCCGTCGTCCACAAGGATCAGCGCGGTCGTCGGCTGGCCAGGGAACTCCCCACCGTGCTGGTGCGTCGGGCCCTCCAGGCCCACCCCTGGAAATTCCTGAGCCTCGGCATCTGGCTCTCGGCCAAGTGCTCCAGCCCTGCCAGCTACCAGAGCCTGAAGCGCGCCACCGAGCCGTTCTTCTACCCGCGAGTCTCCCCTGACGGCGAGCTGGAGGCCCCGCCCCTGGCGCTCCTGCACGGCGTCCAGGGCGCGCTCGGGCTGCCTGCCGCCGACTCGCCGATCCTCTGGGGCGCGAACCAGGATGCCCGGTTCCAGCTCCCCGAGGAGGACTACCAGCTCGATCCGAGCTTGCTGCGGTTCTATCAGTCGCACATCCTGCCCTCGCAGAGCGAGGTGCTCTGCTTTGGCCTCTGGCACCCGCTGCGGCTGCTGCCCGGGGCGGAGACGGTCACGCGCCGATGGGGGCGCGCATGAGCGCCCGGCTGGTGGTGGTCGATCTCGACCTGACGGTGTACTCCCTGGCCGAGTTCCTCGGCGCGCATCGCTTCGCGCCCCTGAAGTGGGGCAACGCGCTGTGCCGCTGGTCGCCTGAGGCGTGTGACCGCACGATCGACGAGGTCTGGCGCTCAGTGGAGGCCGAGATCGCCGAGCGGATCAGCACCTTCGAGGCCCTCGCCAGCCGGGAGGCGCGGGACATCCTGTGGCTCACGGCCTACCCCCTGACGGCCACCAAGCTCGCCAGCTTCTCGCCGACGCAGCGCACGGCCAGCTCGTTTCCGAGATCGAAGGTCACATGGGCGAGGGCCCAGGGCCTGTCCTCCGCCGAGGCCGTCATCGGAGACCGCAGGTCCGACGCCCGCCTCGCCCTTCACCTCGGCGCCAGCTTCGCCGGCTACCCGGTCTGGCACCCTGCGCAGCGCCTGCGTGGCGCCGCGTACACCTCAGCCTTGAGGGTGCTCTGGCCTGACGGGGCTGGCCACGACGCACGGGCTCGACAGCAGCCCTCGGCGGTTCTGCCGCACCAGGGTCCCGCTGAGGATTCCCTGGCTCCCTGACGTCCATTCTCGAGGTCTCACCATGCGCAACGTGTTCGCCTCCCTGCAGAACGTGCCCTGCACGCCCGTAGAAAAAGTCTCCGGCTTCAGAAAGCTCTCCATCGGCACGTGGAGGGACGCCTATGATCCGTCCGTCTACGGGTGGATTTTTGTCGATGCCGACCCCATCGATGCCTACCTCGCGCAGCAACGTGAGGAGAGCGGAGAGGCCCTCACCTACACGCACTTCTTCACGGCTCTGCTTGCCGCGTTCTTTCGTGAGCACCCTGGGGCCAACGCCTTGCTCCGCTTCGGCCGGCCCCATCTCCGGCGCCACATCACGGGGATGGTGCAGGTGGCGATCCCCGCCGACGGCCACCACGAGGTAGACCTTTCGGGTGTCACGCTTCGCGGACTCGAGACAAAGTCGCTCGTCGAGATCGCTCGCGCCATCCGCGAGCAGGCAGCCCTTGTGCGCCGTGGCGACGACAAGGAGTTTGCCAAGGCAAAGGGGGTCCTCGGGAAGATCCCGTTCTGGCTGATGTTTCCCTTCATCCAGCTGACGTCGGTGCTCAGCTACACGTTCAACCTTAAGCTGAAAGCCCTGGGGCTGTCAGAGGATCCCTTCGGCACCTTCCTGCTGACGAACGTCGGGAGCCTTGGCATGGATGCGGGGCTGGCCCCCTTGGTGCCATACTCCCGTTGCGGGCTCGTGTTCACGCTGGGCAAGAAGGCGCTGCGTCCCGTCGTCAACGAGCGAGGCGAGGTCGAGGCGCGCCAGCAAATCTCCATCTCGGTGACCTTCGACCACCGTCTGTACGACGGGGTGCATATGGCCCGGCTGGTGAGGTGTATCGAGCGCGTGTGCGCCCACCCTGAGCAGGTGCTGAGGTGACGCGGCTGCCGCCACTGCGCCAGTGTGTTGCGCCACAGGCCCCATACCCCCTCACGGGTGGTTCGTCACCCAGGCCTCGCCGCCCTCGAAGCACTCGCGCTTCCAGATGGGCGCCTCGGCCTTCAGCGTATCGATGCCGTGCCGGGCCGCCTCGAAGGCCTCGGCCCGGTGGGCAGCCGACACGCCCACCACGACGCAGATGCCGCCCACCTCGACGCGCCCCGTCCGGTGCAGCAGGGCCACGCGGCAAAGCTCCCAGCGCCCCAGCATCGCCTCGCCCAGCCGCGCCAGCTCGGCCACGGCCATCTCGGCGTAAGCCTCGAATTCCAGGGCCGTCACGTGACGGCCCGCGTGGTGGTCGCGCACCGTGCCTGTGAAGACGACCTCGCCGCCCGCGGCGGGGTCCGCCAGGTGGGCGTGCACGGCCGCGAGGTCGATGGGCTCTGGCGTCAGCGCGACGAGCAGCCGGCCCGACACCGTCAGCCGCCTCCCACGGGCGGGATGAGCGCCACCTCGTCGCCGGGCGCGAGGGCCTGCTCGCCCGGGGCGAAGGCCAGGTTGACGGCCACGCGCGACACCTCGAGGAAGGGGGCGAGCCGGGGCTCGGCCTCCCGCAGCAGCCGCGGCAGGCCCGCCACCGTGGTGCCCGTGGGCACCCGCAGGCGCACGGTGGAGGCCCCGACCTGTTCGCGCAGCAGCGAGAACAGTCGGACTTCGAGCTCGTGGTCGTCAGGGGCGGGCGCCATGCCGCCGATCGTCGCGCGGGGAAGGCGACGGTGTCAACGGGGTGGACCCGCCGCCGGGTGCCCTTGCGGTGCAGCCTGTCGGGCCGGATAATGAACCCCTGGCGCGCCTCCCGCCGCGCCGCGCGACCCGAGCCGTCCAGCCGTTGGGGACCCACCCGTGCCGATGAAGACCTCCCGCCTTCCGGGCTTCTACAAGCTCTCGATGGCCGACCGGCTCGCCAAGCTCGCCGAGACCAACGAGCTCACCGTCGCCGAGGTGGAGGCGCTGGCCTCCCAGGGGGCGCTGACGCTGGAGCAGGCCGACAAGATGGTGGAGAACGCCATCGGCATCTACAGCCTGCCCATCGGGTTGGGCCTCAACTTCCGCATCAACGACAAGGACTACCTCGTGCCGATGGCCATCGAGGAGCCCTCCGTCGTGGCCTCGGCCAGCCACATCGCCAAGCTCGTGCGCGAGGCGGGCGGCTTCCAGGCGACGATGACGGGCCGCACCATGATCGGCCAGGTCCAGGTGG
>JAYKHR010000155.1:0-113322 GCA_035285125.1 Candidatus Sericytochromatia bacterium
TTCACCCAACTGCCGATGGAGTTCGCCGTCGAGGCGACCAAGCTGCTCGGCTTGAAACTGGAGAACAGCGTAGGCTGATCATGCGACGCGACAACGCCCCCATCCTCCTCGAAATTGAAGACCTCCACGCCTCCGTGGACGGCACGCCCATCTTGAAGGGCGTCAACTTGGTCGTGCGCGCCGGTGAGGTGCACGCGATCATGGGGCCCAACGGTTCCGGCAAGAGCACGCTCTCCAAGGTGCTCGCCGGACACCCGGCTTACGAAGTCACGGGGGGACGCGTCCGCTTCAAGGGCGAGGACCTGCTCGCGCTGGAGCCTGAGGAACGTGCGAGGGCAGGCGTGTTCCTGGCCTTCCAGTACCCCATCGAGGTCCCGGGTGTCAGCAACGCCGCCTTCCTCCGCCAGGCCTTCAACACGATGGCCGTGGCGCGCGGGCGCGACGAGTTGGACCCCATCGAGTTCGACGACTACATCCGCGAGCGCATCAAGGTGGTGGAACTCGACCCCGCGTTCCTTGACCGCAGCGTGAACGAAGGCTTCTCGGGCGGCGAAAAGAAGCGCAACGAGATCGTGCAGATGGCCGTCCTCGAGCCTGCGCTGGCCATTCTGGACGAGACGGACTCCGGCCTCGACATCGACGCTCTGAAGGTCGTGGCGGCTGGCGTCAACCAGCTGTCCGGCCCCGACAACGCCGTCGTGATGGTGACGCACTACCAGCGGCTGCTGACCTACATCGTGCCCGACTTCGTCCACGTCATGGCCGCTGGGCGCCTCAGCCTCACGGGGGGCAAGGAACTCGCACTGGAGCTCGAGTCTCGCGGCTACGACTGGGTGCGCGACGAGGCCTCCACGTCGGGGGCGCGCTGAGCCATGACCACCCTGGCTGCAGGCCAAGCAGGCTGGCGCGAGCTGCTCGAGGGAGCCCTGCCCTCGCCCGACGCCACCCCCCTCGGCACCCTCCGCGGAGAGGCCGAGGACGCCTTCGCGCGCCTTGCGCTCCCCACGGGACGCGACGAGGCCTGGCGCTTCACCTCCCTCGGCCCGCTGCTGACGGGGCGGTACCAGGTCGGCGGCACCCCGGGTGGCACGCTGTTGCCACAGATCTCCCGGTTCCTGTTGCCGGAAGCCGAGGGCGGGCGCATCACCTTCATCGACGGGCTTTTCGCGCCAGAGCTGAGCAGCCTCGACGGCCTGCCGCCCGGCGTCGAGCTGCGCCCCCTCTCAGAGGCAGGGGCTCCGAGGCCCCCGCAGCTCGGCGCGATCGTTCGGCACGACGAGAGTGCCTTCACGGCGTGCGCCGCCCGCCTCGCCGAGGACGGGGGCTACCTCCACGTCGCGGCTGGCGTGGCCCTCGAGCAGCCCCTGCAGGTGCTGTTCGTGTCGTCGGGGGCTGGCCCGGCCAGGGCCGTGGCACCGCGCTTGCACGTGACGCTGGGCCCCGGTGCCAGGGCGACCCTCGTCCAGATGTTCGTCGCGGCTGCCGAGGAGGCGAGTGGGTTCATCAACGCGATCACGGAGCTTGACGTGGCAGAGGGCGCGAGGCTGACGCACGTTCGCGTGCAGAGCGAAAGCCGACGGGCCGTGCATCTCGAGTCGCTCGGCGCGAAGGTGGGTCGCGACGCCACGTATGCCCTGGGCAGCGTGACGCTCGGCGCCCGGCTGTCTCGCCTGGATGCGCGGGTCGAAGGCACAGGCACCGGCATGGACGCCACCCTCGACGGGCTGGCGCTGCTGGCGGGTGATCAGGTTGCCGACACGCACTCAGCGCTGGTTCACGCCCAGCCGAACGGCCGCAGCCGGCAAGCCCAGCGTATGATCCTGGATGGGCAGTCCCACGCCATCTTCTCTGGCTTGATCAAGGTCGCCACCGGAGCCGTGCAGACCGACTCGGCGCAATCCTCCCGGGGGCTGCTGCTCTCAGACAGAGCCCGCATCGACACCAAGCCCGAGCTGGCCATCCAGGCGGATGATGTGAAGTGCGCCCACGGGGCTGCCATCGGCCAACTGGACCCCGAGCAGGTCTTTTATTTGCGGGCCCGTGGCCTGGCTCCCGCAGCGGCCGAGGCGCTGCTGACCTACGCCTTCGCGGCCGAGGCCCTCGCCACCGTGCCCGTGCCAAGCCTCAGACGTCAACTGCAGGCCGTGCTGCTCGGCCGCACAGCCCCCAGGACGGAGGCGCGATGAGCCTGACTGGCAGCCCTGAGCTGCGGCCGGCCCTCGACCCGGCTGCGCTGAGGAACGACTTCCCCATTCTCTCCAGGCGGCTCGGCGACAAGCCTCTGGTTTACCTGGACAATGCCGCCAGCACGCAGCTGCCCCAGCCCGTGTTGGACCGGCTGATCCATTACCACACGCACGAGCATGCCAACGTCCACCGGGGCGTTCACACATTGAGCCAGGAGGCGACGCAGGCCTACGAGGGTGCCCGCGAGCGGGTGCGCAACTTCCTGAACGCCGCAGAGGCCGCGGAGATCATCTTCACGCGCGGCACCACGGAGGCCATCAACCTCGTCGCCAACAGCTTCGGGGCTGCCTTCGTCAGGGAAGGCGACGAGATCCTGGTTTCGGCGCTGGAGCACCACGCGAACCTCGTCCCCTGGCAGATGTTGTGCCAGCGCACGGGCGCACGCCTGGTGGTGGCGCCCATCAACGACGCCGGAGAGCTGATAGAGGCCGAATTCCTCGCGCGCCTGGGGCCTCGGACCCGCCTGGTGGCCATCACCCATGTCTCCAACGCGCTCGGCACCATCTTGCCCGTCAAGGCGCTCGTGGCAGCGGCCCACGCCCAGGGGGTGCCTGTCCTCGTCGACGGCGCGCAGGCCGTGCTGCACCAGCCGGTGGACGTGCGAGACCTGGACGCGGACTTCTACGCCTTCTCCGGCCACAAGCTCTGCGCCCCCACCGGGATCGGCGTGCTGTACGGCAAGCGGTCCTGGCTTGACCGGATGCCCCCCTGGCAGGGCGGCGGAGACATGATCCGCGTCGTCACCTACGAGGAGGCGACCTACAACGACCTGCCCTACAAGTTCGAGGCAGGCACACCGCCCATCGCCGCGGCGGTGGGGCTCGGGGCTGCCATCGACTACCTCCAGGCGATCGGGATCGACCGGATCGCGGCCCACGAGCAGCGCCTGCTTACGCGCGCCACCGCCTTGCTGGCAGACCTTCCTGGCGTGCGCCTGATCGGCACAGCCGCCCACAAGGCCGCCGTGATTTCCTTCGAGGTCGCCGGGGTGCACCCGCACGATGTGGGCAGCATCCTCGACTCGGAGGGGATCGCCATCCGGGCCGGCCACCACTGCGCCCAGCCCCTGATGGCGCGCCTCGGCGTGCCCGCGACGGCCCGGGCCTCATTCACCTTCTACAACACGCTGGAGGAGTGCGAGGCGCTGGCTCGCGGGCTGCGCACGGTGCAGGAGATCTTCGGCTGATGGATACCCGGGCCGCGCTCTACAACCAGCTCATCCTCGAGCACAACAAGAAGCCGCGCAACTATGGCAAGCTGGAGACCCCGACCCACCAGAGCGAGGGCCTGAACCCCCTCTGTGGCGACCACATCTGGCTGACGGCCGAGGTGGCTGAAGGCGTTGTCGCCCGGATCGGCTTCGAGGGCCAGAGCTGCGCCATCTGCCAGGCTTCCGCCTCCATCATGACGACGCAGGTGAAGGGCAAGCCCCTTGCCGACGTCGAAGGCCTCATCCATGACTTCCGCCACGTCGTGACGGGACAACCAGACGCGGTCTCGCCCGAGAACCGCGACAACCGCTACTTCGGTGCCTTTGCCGGCATCGCCACGCTGCCCGCGCGCGTCAAGTGTGCCGTGCTACCCTGGCACACCCTCCACGCCGCCCTGCACGGCGAGGCAGCAAGCTCCACCGAAGGGTCCGCCGACCCGATCCCCGGCTCCGGGCTCGCTCAAAGCAGCCCAGGAACCTCACCCCCCTGAAGCCTATGCCAAAGATCGCCGACATCGAGCCCACCCCGAACCCCAACGCCAAGCGCTTCGTGCTGCGAGAGCCGCTCACGCTCGGCGTTGCCAGGTCCTATGACGATGCCACGGCCGCGGCGCCGGACCCCCTGGCCAGGGAGCTGTTCAGCGTGCCTCACGTGACGCAGGTATACTACACAGATCGCTACCTGACGGTGGTGCAGGATGGCCGAGCCACCTGGCCCGAACTGGAGCGGGCGCTGGCCGTGCCCATCCGCGCGGCGGATGCCGAGGCGCTGCAGCGGGCCTTTGCGACGCCCGCCCCGCGAGAGGCTGCAATCGACCTGTCGCCGGAGGACGCTGCGCGCCTCGCCAACATCAACGCCCTGCTGGACGAACGTGTTCGCCCTGCCCTGATGATGGACGGCGGCGGCCTCGAGGTCGTGGGGCTCGCGGGCAAGCAGCTCAAGATCCACTACCAGGGAGCCTGCGGCACATGCCCGAGCGCCATCACGGGTACCATGGCCGGCATCGAGGCCATGCTGCAGACCATCGAGCCTGGGCTCGAGGTCGTGGCAGTCTGAGGCGCCAACCGGTGCACGACTTCGATCTGCTGGTCGTCGGTCACGAGACTGAGGGCTGCCTCGCCGCCATCGCTGCGGCACGCGCCGGGGCGCACGTGGCGCTGCTGGCTCCTCCGGGCGCCACGCTCGGTGGCCTGCTGACGGAGGACGGGCTGTCCTTCGTGGACCGCGATGCCCGCCACCTCACGCCGCCCGAGGCCTCCCCGGGGGATGGCCTGTTCGGTCAGTTCCTGGCGCGGGCCTCTGTCCCGCTCGTGTCGCTGCCTGCCGAGCGCGGCGCAGCAGCGCTCCGGGAAATGCTGACCGAAGCGCGCGTCACCGTGGTCGAGGCGGCGTGGCAGGGCCTCCGGCGGGAGGGCCCATGGCTCAGGGCCGTCTCGACCGGGGCCGGCGAACTGGCGGCTCGCCACGTCATCGATGCCACGCCCGACGCCGACCTCGCCGAGGCCGCCGGGATGGCCTTCACGGACGGCTTCACGGCCTACGGGCTGAGCAAGCGCCTGGGCATCAGCCCGCTGCCCATCGTGCACGGGGTCTCCCCGACGACGATCATGGCGACGTGCCGGCAGCTGGCAGCAGACCCCGCCATGCAGGCCCTTCAGGCACGCACCTTCGGGGCGCGTGCCTTCCTGGACCTGGAACAGGGCGACGATTACTTGCTCGTGGGCCCTCCCCACCTCGGCCTGGCCTACCAGCGGTGGCGCGAGGCTCAGGGCCTGCCCGAGGGCCCCTACCGGTTCGAGGCAGACGGCTTCAACGTCGCCATCGTGGGCCCCACCTCCACGTCCTGGAACGGCCTGATCTACTTCAGTGAGGACGCCGACACGCTTCTCAGGCTCTCCAGGGCTGGTGCCGACGACCACTTCCGAGAAGAGGCCCGGCGCTTCGAGCGCTTCGTGCGGGAGGCCTTGGGCTGGCACGATGCGAGCGTCGAGTTGCCCTGGGGCGTGTACGTGCGGCAGACCCGCCACGCGCTCGACGTGCGGAAGCAGCTGACGCTGGCGGGGCTTGCCACCGGCGACCCCGCTCGAAGCGTGGGAACGTTCTGCTACTACCCGGACTTCCGAGGGTTTCGGGCTGTTCACGTGCCGGGCCCCCTGACGGCCCAGGTGTGCCTCGATGCCGGGCTGGCCGCGGGGGTGCGGAACCTGGGCATCGCCAGCCGGGCCGCGGGCTACACCCCCTTCGCGCACTCGGTGTGTCGCCTCGTGCAGTACAACGCCACGCTCGGCGCCGGCCTCGGGGTCGCAGCGGCCATGGCCGGAGGGGATCTCGGCGAGGTCGACGTGGCCGAGATCCGAGCGGAACTGAGCCGCCACGGCTTCCTGGCCGCAGATCCGGCCGGGTTCGAGCGCAACGAGGTGATCGCTCGAGCCATGGAGACGGATGAGATCCTGGCGCTGGAGTCAAGCTGCCTGACGGCCTGAGCGCGGGCCGGCCCGCCGGCACGCTCAGTTACTTAGGCCTAACTTAACGTTCATTCAACTGATTCTTATCCGGCTTGCCGTGTCCCCTTGCGATAACTCCCTCGTGTTCGAGGCAAGACGAGGAGATCCGCGATGGCCACCCACATCCACCAGTTCACCAACAACCTGATGAAGCGGTACGACCGCAACCGCGACGGTTGGATCAACATGACCAGCATGCCTGCATTCGGCGTGTACCCCGAGGTCACGGGACGGGCGGCGGACTTCTTCCAGCGGTCCTCCCCGATCGGCCAATTCGTCACGCACGAGGCGCTTGTGGCGCAGGCGGTGGCGGCCCAGGTGGACACCAACCGGGACGGCCAGGTGTCGGTCGTCGAGGGCCTCGTGGCCTGGATGAAGTTCGGCATCAACGGCATGTTCTGAGCCTTCCCCGGCCCGGCGGCCCTCCGACCCTGCGTCGGGGGGCCGTCTTCTTGTCTTGGTCGCCTGCAAGAGAACCTAAAATCAGGTAAAATTAGCCCGAACGCCGGCCCTTGGAGCCGGCCCAGGCACATCTTGCGCGGCACCCGCCGCTCTGACGAGAAAGAATGGCCATGCGTACCTTCAAGCTCCTACTGGCCGTCTGCACGGCTTGGGCCCTGACGGCCCTCCCCGGCGTGCAGGCCGACGCGCATCCCGCACACGGCGCGCACCACGCCGCTGGTCACGCAAAGAAGGGCCACGCGGCCCCCAAGGCTGGCGGCGACGACTGCTGCAAGCCCGCCGCCAAGCCCGCACCCAAGGCCGGCGGCGACGACTGCTGCAAGCCTGCCGCCAAGCCCGCTCCCAAGGCCGGTGGCGACGACTGCTGCAAGCCTGCCGCCAAGGCTGGTGGCGACGACTGTTGCAAGCCTGCCGCCAAGGCCGGCGACGCCTGCAAGGACAAGGCCGCCTGCGGTGGCGCCTGCAAGGACAAGGCCGCCTGTGGCGACGCCTGCAAGGACAAGGCCGCCTGTGCCCCCAAGCGCCGCTCCTCCTGGGGCATGAAGGGCCACGGCCCCCGCGCCGTAGCCGTCTCCTACCTCCCGGCCGTCGGCCTCAGCACGCAGCAGCACGTGCTGGTCTCCACGACGGTGACCGCCCCCATCAACCGCAACTTCTCGCTGGGCCGCCAGATGAACATGGCGCTGCAGGTCCCCGTCAACACGGCCAACGGCCCCTGGCTGTCGACCTACGGCGGCGTCCTGCCCCGCCTGTCGACGGAGGTGGGTCCCCTGAACCTCCAGGTCGGTGCCCTGCTGGGTGGCGGCGCGATGTTCCGGACGGTCTCGACGACCACCCCCGGCAACCTGGTTCAGGCCAACCTGTTCTGGGCCGTCCATCCTCAGGTGAAGCTGGCCGCTGCCAAGGACGACCTGTCGGGGATCACGCTGGGCTACCTGCTGACCTCGCAGCAGGCCGAGCTCAGTGGCCCCACCATCGGCTTCCAGTGGAGCTACAAGCACGGCCGCTGAGCCCCGCCTCAGCCCCGCCACTGAACGCCGCCAGGTCTTCCTGGCGGCGTTTACCTTTGGCCAGCCGCGTTGACCCCCGGCCACGCCGGGGCTATGCTGAACGCGCCCCGATGATGCCGACGTTCAGAGTTTTCACGTTCCTGGCGGTGCTGCCGCTTGCGGCAGGCCCCTCGCTTGCGGCTCAAGGTCCCCAGGCCACCTGCCGGAGCGGGGAATTCTCCTGCACCCTGCCCGCTCCGTGGCAGGTGCGCGCCCTCCCCTCGATGGGCAAAGCCCCCAGGCTGCTGCGGCGCTGGGAATTCTCGCGCCCCATCGGCGGCAGCGAGGCGCGGATCTCGGTGGAGCTCGATCGCACGGAGCCCCTGGGCAAGTACCCGGTGCGACAGGGGCGCGAGACGGCGGCCCGATTGGCCGCAGCCTTCAGCTACGAGGGCTACGGCTGGGGTGACCTTCGCGTGAAGGACGCCCCCGGCTTCTACGAGAGCTGGACGGCCCAGCTCCCCGGCAAGCCGCGTTTCCAGGTCTGGGCCGCCCATGTGTTCAGGCGCGGGGCCCGCGTCCGGGTCGGCGCCGTCGGCGACCTCGGCCCTGCGGCCACGATCGCGCAGCGCGACGCCCGCAGCCTGCTTGGCTCTTGGACCTGGGCGCCCTGACGCCCGACCTCCAGCACAGAGCCCGCAACCGGCCTGTGCTCGCACCTTCGTTTCGCGGAGACGCAGGCGGAAACGAGGTTCCAGCCACAAAAGCGGCCTGATGGCCGTGGAATGGAGCTCCCGGCCCTGTTAAAACCGGGGCGTGGGCCCGCTCAGGGAGAGCTGGGGCCCCTAGCCACACAGGAGCATGCCATGACGATCACGAGACGCCTGGGCGTCACCATCCTCGGGCTCGCCACCCTCACCGGCTGCCAGGCCCAGCCCCCCATCGTGGCCGCGGAAGGCACAGTGGTAGCCGAACAGCCCGCGGGGGAACGACACCTGCTACAGACCTCCGCCCACTTCACCCGACAACCACCAGCCTCGGACGTCGGTTTCGACCACCAGCACAGGCAGGCCACCACGCACCACCGGGGTCACTCACGCCAGCAGCACCGGCTGTTCGGCCGCGTGGGGGAGGTGTTCACCGGCTCGGTGTACCCGTACCTCAGCACCCGGTTTGCAACGCCTGCCCTGTTCTACACCGACGTGCTGAGTGCCCAGCTGCACGGGTTGCCAGGCCTGGGCGCCCTGACGGCCGCCCGCCTCGCCCGTGGCGGCCGGTTCCTGGTGTTCATCCAGAACGGTGAGATGGGGCTGTACGACATGCGGACCCACCTCATCCGAACGTTCCCGACGCTGCGAGGGCTGACCGCAGACCCCTGGAGCCTGGACGTCGACGCCTTGGGCAACATCAGCTACGTCGATACCGTCGGCAGAATTCATGTCTACGACACCGACTCCGGCCAGGACTACATCGTGCCGGCCGCAGGGCGCCTGTTCAACCGGAGGAACCCCCTGTCGTTGTCGGGCAACGGCCGCTTCTTGGTCGTGGGAGGAAGCCGAGACCTGCTGCTGACGGATCTCACCACCAACCGCCAGCTTGTGCTGCCCTTCGCAGGCAGGCCGCTGCACCGGGGCGACGCCTTTGTGCTGAGCCACGATGGGCGCTGCTTGCTGTTCCAGGCGGGCAACCAACTGCGGCTCATGGACATCCAGACCGGGGGAATCGACGAGCTGGCTGGCCTGAACATCGGCGACGGGCTGGCACCGCGGACCCTCGGCTTTGGCGGGCAGATTCGTGACGCGCAGTTCCTCGACGGGCGCTGTCAAAAGATCGCCTTCGAGCGAGCCGGGGTGGTGCAGGTGTTCGATCGCACCACGGGGCTGCTCACGCCGATGTCCATCTCCCAGGGCATCCGGGACCTCACGGCGGCGTCACGCCTTCGGGGCGTCACGTGGGGGCGGCTGGGCAGCTGACCTGAGCCTGGGGTGCCCCCTGCGCCCCACGCGCGGGGGTCACTCCAGGGCGACCTCCACCAAGCCGCCCCCCGCCACCACGTCGGCATGCCGACGCAACACGATGATCGAGATGTCGTCGAGTTGCTCGACCAACCAGGCCTGCACGTCCGCGAAGATGCGCTCCTTGATCTCGCCGACAGGTAGCTCGGCGTAGCGCGCCAGGGCATCCTGCAGCCGGTCCATGTCGTACTGCTCGCCGGCTGCGTTCGAGGCCTCGATCAGGCCGTCGGAGTAAAGCAACAACACGTCCTGGGGCGCCAGCTCGAAGTGAAAGTCCGTCGTGGCCTCAGCCACGTCTGGAATGAGCCCCGTCCAGAAGCCAGGCACCTCCAGGCGCTCCACGACGCCGGTGGCGGACCGCCAGATGATGAGGTCACAGTGCATGCCAGCAGCCACGAATTGCCCATCGCCAGCGTGGTGGATAAGCTGAAGCGTCATGTAGTTGTCGTTGCGCAGGCGGTTGCGGACGTTGTGGAAGAGCGCCTCGTTGATGCGCACGAGCCGCTCCGCCGGGCTGGCGTGGGGGTTGTCCAGCACGTAGCCGGTGATCATGCTCTGGGCCATCATCATCACCAGGCCTGGCGTGAGGCCGTGCCCCGTGACGTCTCCGATCGCGAGCCAGAAGCGTCCGCCGGGGTGCGGGATGTAGTCGATCAGATCGCCGCCCACCTCGCTGGCCGTGACCAGCCCCATCGCGATGTCGAACCGGTCGATCGGCATCTCGTGGGGCACGAGCGAGGTCTGGATGCGCGTCGCGATCTCCATCTCCTTGTCCATCCGCGCCAGACGGTCCTGGGCCTTGTTGGTTTCCGTGACGTCCTGCGCCAGCACCTGCACGCTGGGACGTTCAGCGAACTGCATCATGTTCGCGGCGAGTTCCAGGTCGATCCGGACCCCATCCGCCCGAAGGGCCTTGACCTCCATCCTCAGCAGGTCCTGCGCCCCGGCAGCGAGCCGCTCGGCGGCGGCAAGGAAGAACTCGCGGGACTCTCCGGGCTCCAGCAAGTCGGCGAAGGGACGCCCCACGAGGGCCTGGGGCGTGGTCACCGCGAAGTAACGGCCTGCGTTGGGGTTGGCGTAGACCACCATTCCCCCCGTCACGATGAACACGATGGTGGGAGAGGCGTCCATCAGCTCGGTATAGCGTTGCTCGCCCTTGCGCCAGGCTTCGAGCTCCAAGATGGCCGCCTGGTTGGCCTCGAGTTGGCTCAGCATGCCGTTGACCTTCTCCGCCACGGTGCTGATCTCGTCCCGGCCCGTGGCCTCGACGCGGGCGGACAGGCCGCCCGCCGTGCCGATCGCCGCCACCTGCTCGGACAGGGCTGCCAGCCGCCCCAACACGATGCCCCGCAGCAACAGCATGTTCAACAGGCCGAACACCCCGCCGATCACGGCCAGGAGGATCAGGGATTGGCTGGCCACCGCCAAGCCCTGCGCATAGATGGCCCGGGGCATCGTCGCGCTGACGAGGATGGCAGGCTTGCCGTAAACGTCGTCGATCACGGCGTGGCCCGCCACGTGGCGATCATCCACGGGCAAGACGTCGATGGTCCCCCGTGGCAGGGCCTGGAGCCTCGCGAGCGCCTCGGCCTTTTCAGCCGAGAGGGCCGGGGCGTCCAGGCGATCGACCTCGAAGGGGACCTGGATGATACCCCCGAGGCGCTTGACTTCGGCGGGCGTCAGCACGGCGGCAAACACGAGGGCCCCGCGACGGTCTCCAAGTCGGTCACCGCGGGTGATGGGGTGGGAACCCACCTCGAGGACAAAGTCCCGCGTGACGACGAACCCTGCCAGCTTGTTGTCGTTGGTGGGGTGCGCCACCAGCAAGGAGTCCCGCGTGAGCTTCTCCGCCAGGCTGCGGGGAAACTCGCGCCATTGCGGTTCCCCCTCCCAGGTGGAGGCCAGGGTGTGCTTCAGGCGCCCATCGGGGAGCACGTAGGCTGCAAAATGCACCCCGATGTCCGTCAACGTGAAGGGGACGGGGAAGTTGTTCTGGATGTAGGTGGGTTCCTGGTCGGCCATGAACCGGTACGTCGAGTCCCACGCGGCCCAGTCGTTGAGGCGCAGGCTCGGGTTGGCCGCATCCTCCCGGAGGGTGTTCACCACCCGCTCCATGTGATGGGTCATCTCCTTGTGCTCGAACCCGCTGTAAGAATCCAGCAGGGTGTCCCGCCAGAAGAAAGACAGCAAGGCGATGAGCACCATGATGGTGAGCGCCACCGCAAGCAGGGTTTTGTGGAAGAGCTTCACGGCCGGTCCTCGACGCGCTCAGGGCTGACCGGACGGGGCGGCTGGGCCGTCCGCCGGCGGCGAGATCGCGGTTATGACATCGAAGTTGGTGTAGGTCTGGAAGAAATACCCGTCCGGGTAGGCCGCATCACGATCGTGGGAGATGGCATAGCCGACGGAAGCGAAGGTGCCGGGCACGATCTCCAGGTTCATCACCAGGCAGGTCCCCGAGATCTCGCTGACCCCGCCGATGGAGTCGATGGCAAAGCTGAAAGGGCCCACTGCCGGAAACTCCCAGCCCGCAAGGTAGGTCGCGTTGGAGTTGGGCGCCGGCCACGTCGGGGTGAACTCGTCCGGGTCCCGCGGCATCGCGTAGGCGCTGCCCAGCGTGAGACGCCCCAGGCGACGGCCCCCCACCTCGACGGTCTTGGTGGCGGAGAGGTAAGCCAGGTTCAAGCTGCTGGCAGGGTGCAGCACGGCGACGGACATGTAGCCCAGCGCCAGCGACGGCAGCACGTCAGCCTCGGCCAGCAGGCCCAGCTTGAGGTTGCCGACCGGCTTGATCGCAGGCAGGCGCCCCGGGGAGGCCAGCACGTCTATGCCCACCTCGAGGCCTGGGAAGACGAGGCCGGAGTCGCCGTACGGGAAGCCGGGCAGGATCCCCACGTTGTAACCCGTCCAGCAGTCCACGGCCGTGCCATAGAAGGCGTTATAGAAGGAGAGGCAGCTCGCGCCGGCGGCCGCCACGTCCCCCGTCGGCGCGAAGATGAGAGAGGTCGGGTATGCGTCAGCCGGTGCTGCCGGCAGCAGCAGCGCCCCGATCCCGGCCACCAGCGCAGCCGCTCGCGCACGTCCTCGCATGCCCAGTTTCCTCCTCGCACCCAGCCCGCCGCAGCCGCTCATTGTCGCCTGCCGGGACGGTTTCGTCCACGCGCCGGCTCGGGCGACGGCTCCGCGGAGGGAGCGCCCGGGTTGCGCCGAGGGGCCGCCATCTCCGTGGCGCTTTGCCGGGCATCCGTGAAGTCGGCGCCCGTCACGTCGGCATCCCCGAGGTAAGCCTCCGTCAGGTCGGCCTCCCGCAGGCTCGCTCCCACCAGCCTGGTGAGGCCCATGTTGGCGCGCACCAGGCTGGCGCGGCGCAGACAGGCCCGGCTCAGGTCCGCCCCCTTGAGGTCGGCCTCCCCCAGATCCGTCATCGTGAGGTCAGCGTCTCGCAGGTCCGCGCGCCGGAGATCGGTGCGGTGGAGGTCGGACTTGTTGAGCCGCGCCCTGGAGAGCTGGGCACCGCTCATCCGGGCGTGGTTGAAGTTGGCCTCGAAGGCCCGCGCGTTGGTCATGTTCACGCGGATCATGCGAGCACGCACGAAGGAGACGCGCGTCATGTCGAGGTGGCTCATGTTGGCCTCCGTCATGGTGGCCTCCTCGAAGCTCGCTCCATCCACGAAGGTCCTGACCACGCCTGACGCCAAGGACGCCTGCGTGAAGGTGGCCCCGGAGAGGTCGGCGCGCCTGAAGTCGGCCCCCGTCAGGTTGGCGAAGGCGAAGACCACGTCGGCCATATCGCACCAGACCAGACGTGCCCCCACGAACACCACGCCCCGCAGGATGGCATTCCGGAGGCAAGCCCCGGACACGTCGGCCTCGGTCATGTTGGCCCCCGTCAGGTCTGCCCCCCGCAGGCTCGCCCCGGCGAGACAGGCCCGTTCCGCCCGGGCACCACGCAGCACCGTCTCCGAGAGGTCGGCACCGGCCAGCATCGCCCCCGTCAGGTTCGCCCCTGACAGGTTGGCATCCGCGAGATTGGCGCGCGCGAAGTTCACGCCGGCCAGGTCCGCCCCCTGCAAGTCGACGCCCGACAGGTCGAAGCCCGCGAGGTCCAGGCCCGTCAGCACCGCCTGGCTGAGGTTCACGCCGCGCAAGTTGGCCCCCCGCAAGTTGGCCCCCGTCAGGTTGGCGCGATGCATCACGGCGCGCCCCAGGTTGGCGTGGGACAGGTCCGCGTTGCCGAGGTGGGCCCGCGTCAAGTCGGCCTCAGCGAGGTTCGCCCAGTCGAGGTCGGTGCCGCCGAGCTGGGTGTCGATCAGGCGCGCGCCTCGAAGGTCCGCGTGGTGCAGGTTGGAGCCAGTAAAGCTGGCCCGTTCGAGGCTCGCCATGGGCGCCGCAAGGCCCGCCAGTTCGCGTTCCGCCAGGTTCGCCTCTTCGAGGGGTACCCCCGCCCCAAGCGCGGCCTCGACCGTGGTCCGCCAGGAATTCTCCTCGAGCCGGTGGGTGTACAGGACCTGGTCGTAGGGGTTTCGCTTGTAGATCACAAGCTCCATGCGGCCCTCCTGGAAGCGGGGCGTCGCCACAGCCGGCAGCAACTTCAGGGCGTCGGCACGAACTCCACGTCGACCTGCCGGCCGACCAACCCAGGCGAGGGCTGGCGCGCAACGCGCAGCTCCACGACCCAATCAGTGCCTGCCGTGTTGCGGCGAAGGAGCTCGGCCACGCCCCCGCCGCGGCGCTGAGCCAGCGCCGGCGCGAACCGCCCGTAGCCCGTGTGGGCAGTCACCACAAGCCGGCCCCGTCGTCCGCCAAGGCCGGCCGTGAAGGCCCACAGGCGCTCGACGTGGGCCACGGAAGGCAACACCACGTTGGGCTCGAAGAGCAACGTGGCTCGGGCGCTCCCTGGGGCAGGGGCGACCGGCACCTGCTTGGGCGCGGACGCGACGGGAAGCGGCGCCGGGGTGGCCTTGCCTCGGGGCGTGGGCGTCACCCTCACCACGGCGGCCGGCGACGGTGCAGCAGGGCGCGCGCTCGGCCCCGCTTTGGGCGCTGCAGGCGCCCGAGATGCCCCCGCAACCTTGGGGGGCTTCCCGACGGGTGAGGCCGCGAGCAGCTCGGGGGTGGCAGAAGGGGCCCCGGCGGCTCCGCCGGGCTTTCCGGTGGCGGTGGCGACGGGGGGACGGGCGGTGGCCGCCGCGGGCGTGGGCGACGACACGACCGGCGCGAGAGAAGCCCCCGCCGGCGCCTCGACAGGCTTCCCGGGGCCTGGGCCGGCCGCGGAGGCGATGGCGGCCACCAGCGGATCTGAGGCCTCGAGGGCAGCGGCCACGGAGGCCTCCGGGGCAGCCTGGACAGGCGACGTGGCCGGCCCGGCTTCAGGCGTCGGCTCGCCAGCGGGTTCCTCGAGAACCGGGGGGGGGCTGGCCACCGGCGCCCCGCGCAGGGCCGCCAGGGCCGCCTGCACGCGGAGACCCGCCTCGCCCAGAGGGCCGCCCAGGCCAGACTCCGCCGCACGAACCACCACGTAGAAACCCGCCCCGACGGCCAGCACCACCGCCGTCAGCGTCACCACCACAGGGACCACCGCCGCCCGGGGGCTCACGCCCGGGCGCGGCCGAACGGGGCCTGCCACGGCTTGGCCCGCCTGGGCGGGCGGGCGAACGTCCTTGCCGCCGGAGGAGCGTGGCGCCGGCTCCTCTTCGTAGCCGCCTTCGAGTGCCCGATCGTAGGCCTCGTCGTCGAACCACTCCGAGTCGAAGTCCGGGTCGTCGTAGTCGGCGAATCCGCCGCGGTTGGGGGGCGTCATCGGATCTGGCACCTCTGGGGACGGGAAGGGGCACGGGTGCACCCTGCCAGGTGTACCATATACCATGGCGCCCGGGGCATGTGACATTGCCAGGGCCCAGATGCGCACCGGACAGGGGGGGGGAATGACGGCTGGCGAGGCACGCCCCATGGCGGGCAAGTGGTGCCTGGTGACGGGTGCCAGCAGGGGCATCGGCCGGGTAACAGCCGTCGAACTGGCCCGACAAGGTGCCCACGTGGCGCTCGTGGGGCGGGATCGTGCCCGGACGGAGGAGGCCGCGGAGGAGGCGCGCGCCGTGCGGGGAGGCGGCCACATCGAGACGTTCCTCGCGGACCTCGCAGAGGCTGCCGAGGTGCGGGCCTTGGCCGAGGCCTACGCGCGCGACCACGACGGCCTCGATGTGCTCGTGAACAACGCCGGCGCGATCTTCGAGCGGCGTTGCACGACGCGCGAGGGGTTCGAGAAGACCTTCGCCCTCAACCACCTGGCCTACCACGCCCTGACGCTCCGCCTCATGCCCCTAATGACGAAGCAGCCAGCGGCCCGCGTCATCGTGGTCGCCTCCCGCGCCCACACGCGCGTCGGCCTGGACCTCGACGATCCGATGGCCGAGCGGGGCTATGACGGCTGGCGCGCCTACTGTGCCTCGAAGCTCGCCAACGTGCTGTTCACCCGGGAACTCGCGCGGCGGCTGACGGGCACGGCCGTCACCGTGAACGCCCTGCACCCCGGCCTGGTGGCGACTAGCTTCGGGCACGCAGACGCAGGCTGGTACCGCTGGCTGGTCAAGCTGGGTCGGCCCTGGATGATCGATGCGCCCGAGGGGGCGAGGACCACCCTGCACCTTGCCACCTCTCCCGAACTGGCGGGGCTCAGCGGAATGTACTGGGCCCGCTGTCGCCCCGACACGCCCAGCCCCGCGGCACGCGATCCCGAGACGGCGCGCAGGCTGTGGGCGCTGTCGGTGCGCCTGACGGGGCTCGACTGGCCCTCGGAGGAACCTTGAACGCGCCTCAGGCGGTTGGTGGCGGCTCTCGCGGCCTCACCCTCCAGGTGCTGGCGGCCGTGGCCGTGGGCGTGCTGCTGGGCGTCCTGGCACCTGCCTGGGGCATGGCGCTGAAGCCGCTCGGCGACGGCTTCGTGAAGCTCGTCAAGCTGCTCATCGGCCCCATCGTCTTTGTCACCGTGGCCGGGGGCCTCGCGACGATGGGGGACATGCGCAGCGTGGGCCGCGTCGGCGTGAAGGCGTTGCTCTACTTCGAGGCCGTCACGACGCTGGCGCTCTTGCTGGGGTACGCCGTCGCGAAGCTCGTCGAGCCGGGCGCCGGCGCCGCGTTCTCCCTCCCTGCCGCTCCCACCCCGGCCGTCCCGCCGACGAACCATGGGCTCGAGGCCTTCCTGCTGGGGCTGATTCCTGCCGGCATGGCTGAGCCCTTCGCCAGGGGCGACACGCTGCAGGTGCTCGTGCTCGCCCTGCTGACGGGCCTGGCGCTAGCGGCCCTCGGGGAACACGGGCGACCGATCGCGCGGGCCCTGGAGGCCGCCAGCACCCTGCTGTTCACCATGGTGGGGCTCGTGATGCGGCTGGCCCCGCTGGGGGCCTTCGGGGCGATGGCCTACACGGTCGGCAAGCACGGAGCCAGCAGCCTGGCCGCGCTGGGCACCCTGGTGGCCTGCGTCTACGGGGCCTGTCTGGCCTTCGTGGTGGTGGTGCTGGGCGGCATTGCGCACTGGCACGGAATCTCGCTGTGGCGCTTCACCCGGTACCTTCGGGACGAGTTGCTGGTGGTGTTCGCGACCTCGAGTTCTGAGCCTGCCCTGCCCCGCCTGCTGCTGAAGCTGGAGAACCTGGGCTGCGCCCGCCGCGTGGCCGCCCTGGTGCTTCCCACGGGGTACTCGTTCAACCTCGACGGCACCGCCATATACCTGACGCTCGGGGCCCTGTTTGTCGCCCAGGCCACCCACACCCCGCTGACGGGCTGGCAGGAGGCGACGCTCCTGGGCGTGCTGCTGCTGACCAGCAAGGGGGCGGCTGGCGTCACGGGCAGCGGGTTCGTGACGCTCGCCGCAACGCTGGCCGTGGTGCCTGCCATCCCGGCGTCGGGCCTGGCGCTGCTGCTCGGCGTCGACCGATTCCTGAGCGAGGCCCGAGCGCTGACGAATTTCCTCGGCAACGGCTTGGCCGTGATCGTCGTGTCGCGCTGGGAGGGCGCCTTCGACGAGGAAAAAGCGAGAGCGATCCTGGAAGCAGCCTGAGCGCCGGGCCCGAGGCTGGCCCGGCTCAGAGCATCCCGAGCGTGATGCTGGGCTCGAGCGCGACGATCAGAGAATCTCGGACCTTCCGCCACAACTGCTCGGGGGGCTCGAAGCCCACCTCCAGCGTGACGATGGGGATGCCCAGGGAGTTGGAGGCGTGCTGCCCCAGCGACCCGGGGGTCTCGTAGCCGATGTGAGGGAGCAGCCTGTAGCCGTTCGACCGGGACATCGCGCGGGCAATGGGGGCCGCGGCGGCACCGTCGTAGTTGTTGCAGGCCATGTGGGCGTGGAACGCGACGATGAGCGCGGGGCGCTCCGCCTCGATGACCCGGACGAGCGTCTGGCTCTCAGGCTCGGAGAGCGGCCTTGGTCCGCTGAAGAACCGGCCCCGAACCGTCGGCCGCCACCGGGTGGGGAAGTTCCGGTTGAGGTCCACCCCCGCGAGGTTGGTCCGAATGCGGTTGGCGACACCATCCGGGTTGGCGTTCGGGATCGCCAGCAGCCGGTTGCGCGTCAGCAGGTGCTGGAAACGCGGCGACTCGCGCAGCAGGCGGTGGATGACGTCCGTGCCCTGAGGCTCGTCGCCGTGGATGGACCCGACGAACAGCACGGCCCGATCGCCCGTGCCGACCGAGGCAAGGTGGATGGGCAACCCCCGCTTGGAGCGCCCCACCTCGCGCAAGCGATTGCCGGGTTCTTCGCGGCGTGCCACGGGGGTGAGGGTTGGAAGGGGGGCGGAGGCCACGGTGGCCTGGGCAGGCGTGCCCCTGCGGGCCTGGGGCTTGACCTCGGCCTGGACCTGGGGCTGCAGCCGGGCTTGGGGCTGAGCCGGCGCGACGGGTTGCGTCCGCGGGGCCCGGGGCTGGGTCTGTGGGAACAGGGCGACCACCGCGCTCTTGCCCTGCCGCTGCGCCAGATCCCGCGCATTGAAGCCCCAGCGGGTCTTCCGGAGGGGGTCGGCGCCGTAGTTGAGCAGCAACCGCACGACGTCCGTGCGCCCCTCCCACGTGGCCCACTCGAGCGCCGTGTAGTCGTGCTTCTCGCGGGCGTCTATGTTCGCGCCGCGCATCAGCAAGACCTCTGTCAAGCTGGAGTGGCCCTGCTGGGCAGCCCAGATGAGGGCGGTGTAGCCGTTCTCATCGGTGGCTTCCAGGTCGGCGCCTGCGGCCAGCAGGGCCAGCACGGCACGTTTGTGCCCCTGCTGGGCTGCCAGGATGAGGGCGGTGTTGCCGTGTTCGTCGCGCGTGTCGAGCGGAACGCCCGCCATCAGACACCGGTGGAGGCCCGGCATGTCCCCCTCGGAGGCAGCCAGCAGAAGCTCAGAGCCCGACTGCGCCACTGCCACAGGCGCCGAGACGGCGACAATCGCGGCAAGCAGAGAGGAGATGAACAGGCGTTTGGCAGTCATGGCTGGCTTGGTGCTTGGTCGCTGGGAGGGAAGGCTGGCGGCGTCTGACTACATAATGAAGCATTTGCTGCCAGCCGTTTGTGACCCTTGCACCAACCGACAGGCTTGCCTGTAGCATAACACCGACGCCTCCCTTCTGGGGAGGGCGCCGTCATCCCGGCGGCCCCCACATCCGCGGGTTCATGCGCGGCGCGGACACGCTGCGGGCCACCTGGCGCGGCAGGCTGAAGGCAATGAAATTGCCGGTGTCGACGCGGTGCACCTCGACGGGGGCCAGGGCGGCCTCACGCTCCTCGGGCGAGAGCCCCTCCAGCGTCGCGTGGAGCAACGCCTGAGCCTCAGCAGCCCAGGCCGCAGCGTGCGCGTCATAGGGGGCTGATGCGGCCCGACCGAACAGGGCCAACGCGCCCAGAACGGGGACCTCGAGGTCGCGGGCGATCGCCACGGCGGCCGCGAAGTCCTCGTCCGCCGTGGCCGCCTGGGTCGCGAGGGCCCACTCCCCCCGCAGCGTCAGCGCGGTGGCCTCAGCGTGCCTGACGCCGAGCTCGCGCGCCAGGCCCAGGGCCTCCTCCGCCGCGGCCAGGGCCTCAGCCCAGGTTTCCTGCTGCAAGGCCAGGCGGCCACGCAGCAGCAGCGCCCGGAGCTTGACGCCGCGGGCCAGGGAGGCCTCGGCCACCCCCAGAGCACGCGCCACGTACTCCGCCGCCTCGGCCGGCGCCCCCGCCCTCACGAGGTTCTCAGCCCACAGCAGGCAGAGGCGCCCCTGGGGCTCCAGGTTGCCCGTCTCGACCATCAGGGTCTGCAAGGTCTCTGCCACGTCCATGGACTCCCAGTAGCGCCCCATGCCAGCCAGGGCCTCGGCCTGCAGGGCACGCATCCGGATTTCCCGCCCCTGGTGGATTCCCGCGTTGGCCTGGTCGAAGGCCACGCTGATGAGGGCCGTGGCCTGAGCAGGCTGCCCCAGCCAGACGGAGGCCACGGCCTCGGCCATCAGCGCGCTGCCCAACAGGAAGCTGGACCCCAGCCGCCCAGCCTCCTCTGCCGCTGCGCTCGCCAGCGCCTTGGCCTCCTGGAAGGCGCCCAGCTCGAGCGCCGTCAACGCCATCGAGGTGTCGATGCCACACGCTTCGAGGGCATCTCCCACCTCGTCGGCCAGGCCGCGGGCGCGCTCAAAGAGCTCCCTCGCCCCGCGTGCATCGCCTGTGGCGAGCCGGGCCTGGCCGAGCACCGAGAGGGCCCGCAGGGAGCCGCGGCGGTCGCCAAGACTCGTCAGGAGGGAGAGGGCCTCGGAGCCCGCCGCGATGCCCGCCTCGACGCCTTCGGGCAGCCACGTCAGGTGGGCGTAGCCCTGCTCGGCGAGGGCCTCCGCGAGCACGGCCAGATCATCGGAGTGGCGCGCGAGCGCCACCGCGTCAGCAAGCCAGGCGAGCGCATCAGCCGTGCGGCCAGAGTCCCCGGCCGCGCGTGCCGCCAGCAGCCGGGCCCGCGCGGCGCCCCCGTGGTCGTGCGCATCCAGGGCGACACGATGGGCGCGTTCTGCGATGGCCAAAGAGGCCGCCAGGTCCTCCACCCCGTGCTCCGCCGCGCTGGCCCCCAGCAGGGCCCGCCCGAGCAGGAAGCGGTCCCCGATGGCCTCCGCGAGGGGTATAGCCTCGCGGAAGGCGGCCCGAGCCGGCTCCAGGTGCCCCTGCAGCAGTTGCACCTCTCCGAGGGTGCGGGCGAAGGCCAGCGCCAGGTAGGTATCGACACCGACCTGTTCGGCCCGGGCACGTCCGGCTTCAAGGTACCTGGCCGCATCCTCGAGGGCTCCCAGCGCGGCCAGTCGCTGCCCTGCCTCCAGGGCAGCCCGCACCGCGAGGGCAGGCTCGTCGCCTTGCAACAGGTGGTCCGCGGTCGCGGCGAGCACCTCCAGCGGCAGCTCCCCGAAGGCCATGTCACCCGCCCGACGCCGCAGGGCCCGGGCGATGCGGCCGTGAAGCTCGCGCACGCGGGGCGGCTCCAGATCACCCAGCACGACCCGTTCGAGGGGACCGCGCACCAACCCCCAAGAGCCGTTCTCCCAAGCGACGAGGATCTGCTCCCGCAGCAGGACGTCGCAGGCGTCGAGGAACGCCACGTCTTCCAGCCCGGACACCTCCCGCAGCAGCTCGAGGGTCGAGGGCCTGGCCATCAAGGCCGCCGCCTGGGCCACCAGCCGGGCGTCGGTGGACAGCTCCACCAGCTTGGCGGCGACCAGGGCCTCGATGCCGACGGGTACGCGGTCGCGGGAGAGCTCGGCGTTGAGGCGCCAGTGGCGGCCGTCCTTGGCCAGCACGCCGGAGCGCACCAGGAACTCGAGGAGGATCTCGACGTGGCGCGGGTTCCCACCTGACAGCTCCGACACGTGGCGCAACAGCTCAGGTTCCGGGCTCGCGGTGCCCAGCATGGACCCCACCATCCGCCCCAGCCCCGCAGGCGACAGGGCGCCGAGCGGCACGGTCGTCGCGGCCTCGCGCCAGGTGCCCGGCACCTCGCCCTGAGAGGTCAGCAGCAGCAGCAGCGCGGCGTCATCCCGGGCCCGCATGAGCGTGTCGAGGACCTCGAGCGTGAGCGGGTCTGCCCACTGCATGTCCTCGATCACCACCACGGTGCCACGAACGCGCGACAGCGCCAGGATCGCCTCGGCCAACGCGGCGTGCAGCCGGGCACGCTCGCTGGCCGCATCGAGTTCTGGCGTTCTCAAGACGGCGATCTCGGGAAGGAGCTTGCCCAGCACCGGCGCCAGCGCATCGAGGTACAGCCCGATGTGCTCGCGCATCGCTGGCAACAGCGCCCGCAAGATGGCCACCAGCGGGCCATAGGGGGACCGGGCGTGTTGCGGGTTGCGGGCCTCGGCAAACGGCAGGTTCTCCAGGCGGGCGTTGAAGGCGAACTCGGAGGCCAGCCGGCTCTTGCCGGAGCCGGCGGGGCCCGTCAGCCACATCACCGCCCCCCGCTTGCCGGACGTGACGCGCGCCAGCTGGACGAACAGCCTCGCCATCTCAGCCGCCCGCCCCACCATCGGGGAGGTCAGTAGGTTGCCTCCGATGCCGGGGGGCGCCTCATAGCCAAGGGCGGCCATGACCTCGTCGGCAGACTGGTAGCGGTCCAGGGGCTCCTTGGCAAGCAAGCGGGTCACCACCTGCGCGTGCCTCGGTTCGACCCCGGGCACGGCCTCCGCAAGGTCCGGCGGCGGCGCCTCGATGTGGGCGCGAAGCACGTCTCCTGGCCGAGCCCCGGTGAAGGGCTGGGCCCCGGCAAGCATCTCGTAGGCCAGCACGCCGAGGGCGTACAGATCCGTGCGGCGGTCGATCAGCCCGCGGCGGATGACCTCGGGGGCCAGGTAGGCCAGCGTGCCGCGGACGGGGCCCCCGCTCTGGCCGGCATACCCCATCAGGCCATAGTCCATCAGCTTGACCACGCCGTCCGGGCGCAGCCGCACGTTGGCGGCCTTGATGTCGCAGTGGACGAGGCCGCGGGCATGCACGTAGCTCAGCGCGAGCAGGAGCTGCGAGAACACGCTGTCGAACGTCTTGCCCGCCAGGCGCCCGACCTCGTCGAGCCCCGCCCCAGGGATGTGCTCCATCGTCATGTAGGGGGTGTCGTCGGCCAGCACCCCGTAGCCGTGGACCTCGCAGCAGTTCGGATGACGCAGCTGCGTCATCAGCCTGAACTCCTGGATGAAGTCGAGGAGGCTCTTCTCGCGCCCCCGCGGGGCCGGGGCGCTGCCGCCGTCGAACAGGCGCTGCGCGATGGCCTTCAGGGCGACGCGTTGGCCATTGGTGGTGTCCTCGACGAGCCACACCTGCCCCATGGCGCCCTCGCCGAGCAGGCCTTCGACACGGTACCGGTTCGCCAGCAGCTCCCCCACCATGCGATGCGACACCCCCTCAGGCAATGGACCGGGGCCATTGTCTCATCCGGCGTGGCGTGACGCAACGTGGGGCGGGGGTATGAGGATCGCGGAGGCAAAAGGCGGATGTTGGATCGCTGGATCGCGCGGCGGCGGGTGCCCCCGAGCCAATTCACGCAGGCGCCTGCCGGGCCTGGCACGATCGTCAGCGAGGCCACCGGCCGGATCGCCGTGGTGGCCGAGGGCCCCGCGTGGGCAGCGAGGGTGGGCGCCGCGCTGGACGCATCCCACCCTCGCTGTGAACGGCTGGTGGCGCTGACCCCCGAGGAGTGGGGCGACCTCGCCGCGACCACCGGCAGCCTGGAGGTCGTGGTCGTGGTGCCACCGGCCGACCCCAACCGGGTGACGCGGCTGTGGGAAACGCTGGCGGCCCTGCGGCCGATGCCGGCCTTCGTCGTGCTGGCCCTCACCGAGGCCACCCCCCGGTTGCCCAGCGGGCTCAGGCCGGTCACGTGGCTCCAGGGCCCCGACGAGGCAGTCGCAGGGGCTGTCGCGGACGCCCTCGAGCGCGTGACCCGCGCCAGGGCAGAGGCCGCCCGGGACCTGCGAGACCTGCTGGACGATCCGAGCCCCATGCCCCACCGGGCCTCCCGCCCCCTCGTGGAGCTGCTGCGAGCCCGCACGCTGTCCCCCGCCGAAGAGTGCAGGTGTGCCGAGGCCCTGGAGGCCATGGTGGACAGCCTGCCGCTCGTCACGCGCCAGGAAGCTCTGGAGCTCCTCGCAACCCGCGCTGCGGAGTTGCTGGACGAGTTCGGCTTCACGCACGGCCTCGCCCGGCTCGATGCGCTGACCAGCGGCGCGGCGAGCCAGACGGCTCACTGGGTGAAGCTTCGGGAGGAGCTAGCCCCGCGGCTCCACGCGGCCATCGATCGCCAGCTGGAGCACGCCCGGCTGCAGCGCCGCCTGGGCCACCACGCGGGCGTGATCGCCGTGTGCGACGCGGTGGATGGCCAGCTGGCGAACATCCTGCCCGCCGGGTTCCTGCGGGCAGACGCCCAGCGCCACCTGGGCCACCTGGCGGAGGCCACCGAGACCTACATGCGACTGGCGGACGTGCTGGCGATCGCAGGCGAGACCGCCCACGCCACGCGCGTGCTGCGGCACGCAGGCTCCCTCGACGTGGAGGGCGTGGCCGAGTCACGCATCGCGGCAAAGCTCGAGGCGGTCGCCGAGGCAGAGGCCGTCACCTCGGGCCAGGCGTCTGCCTGCCGCTGGCCGACGATGTGGATCTGCGGCCGCGCGATGTGCCGGGAGGTCGCCGAGGAGAGCGGGGGCCTCTGGCGTCACGACGCCTCGGAGGCCTGCGACGTGTGCGACTGGGGGGTGGTGGGTCGCACCGAGGCGCTGCTTGGCCTGACGGTGGGCATCGTGGGAGGGGGCCTGGGACGGCCCTACCGCGAGGCGCTGCTCAGACTCGGGGCCCGCGAGGTGCGCCACCACCACGGCGTCGAGGCGCCGGAGGCCGTCCCCGGGGTGCTCGAGGGCGCAGACGCCGTCGTGCTCGTGGGCGGGGCGGCCATCCACGCCGGGCTCCTCCGGGCGGAGCGGCTGCTGCTGACCACCCCCCGGCCGACCGCGCGGGTGCGTTTCCACGGCGTGCGCCAGGTCGTGCGCGCCGTGGCGCTGGAGCTGGCGCCGAGGCTCAGCTGAGGAATGGCAGGCGTCGGCCCCGGCCGGCAAGGAGGACGTCGGACCAGGCGCCCAAGCGCTGCCACCTCGTGCCCCTGCTGGCCTGGCCCGCCCTCGTGGTGGCCTGCTCGGCGGCGGCGCCCGCTTTCCGGGCCCCAGGCGCTACCGCCTGCAGCTGGGAGACGCTCCGGTGGCGGGTGGGCGCGTCTTCCTGGCGGACGAGGCCGGGAGGCCAGTGCCGGGCGTGCGCGAGGCGCAAACGGATGCGGCTTCTTCCAGGGGGTGGCGTCCGAGGTCACCGGGCTCGCCTTCTCCCCGGACGGCAGGCGGTTCGCCACCACGGACGGCACCAAGGTCCGGGAGTGGGACGTGGCGCTGCCGTGAGGGCCGGCCCCAGGCCGGGCCCTTGACAAACTAGTTCGACGTAGAACATTATAGGGCGCCAGCTGGCACCCCATCGTCGAACCCGCCGCGCCCCTCTAGAAAAGGAGACCGAGCCCATGCGCTCCCACCGTCCCGCCGCCCTCGCCCTCAGCGCCCTGCTGATGGCGGCGTCCCCCGCCCTCGCGGCCCCCCGCTCCTTCGCCGTCGAGCAGGACGTGCACAGCACCAACGAGGTGAGCTTCACCTCGAAGGCCGCGATCGTGAAGTTCGTGGGCCGCACGGCCAAGCTCGAGGGCGAGGCGCAGCTCGACCCGGCGAACGTCGCCAAGGCCTCCGGCAAGGTCATCGTGGACCTGGCGAGCCTCGACACGGGGATCAGCCTGCGCAACGAGCACATGCGTGGCGCGCTGGAGGTCGAGAAGTTCCCGCGCGCGGTGTTCTCCTTCAGCGGCCTGAAGGTGCCCGGCAACAAGCTCGTCGCGGACAAGCCCGTGCGCGGCATGGCCACGGGCGAGATGACGCTCCACGGCAAGGCACGCACCATCACGGTGCCGGTCGAGCTCACCTTGCTGCCGCAGCAGGACGCGAGCTACCGGTCTGGTGACTGGGTCCACGTCGCCTCGCAGTTCAAGCTGAAGGTGACGGACTACGGGGTCCAGTTGCCACAGGGCGTCTTCGGGCTGAAGGTGGCCGAGGAGATGGAGATCGCCATCGACGGGATGGCCCGCGCGCGCTGAGCGCTGCGCCAGGCGGCCTGGGGGTGGCGTCGCCCACGTCGGATGCTAGAATGAGCGGCCTACCTCGCCACCCTCTGGAGGCCCCGTGCGTCAAGCCTGGCTCGCCCCCCTCCTTACTTTTGCGCTCCTGAGCGGTCCCGCTCTGGCCGCGGAGCCCCGCTTCAAAACCGACGTGTTTCGCACGGCGGCCGACTTCTCCCACGCGCGAGGCCTCGGCACGCGGCTCGACCAGAGGGTCTCGGGGTGGCGCCTGCAAGACCACCCGGAGGGGGGCTACCTGCGAAGCGGCACCGTGACGCTGGGAGACCTGCACTACGGCTGGGGCTTCCGGGAGGCCGTGGTGTCGTGGAACGCCGACTGCCCGCCAGGGACCTGGATCCGGCTCGAGGCGGCCGTCAGCCCGGACGGCGGCGAGACCTGGTCGGACTGGCTGGAACTCGCCCGCTGGGGCGACAGCGACACCCTGAGCTGGTCGTCCACGCCCCGGGGGCCCTCCAAGCACGACCTCGCGCGCGTCAACGAGGACACGCTGGAGCCCACCGGGGTGGCCGATCGCCTTCGCGTCCGCGCGACGCTCTGCTCGGACCGGCCAGGCAGCACGCCCGTGCTGGAGCTGGTGGCGGTGGCGGCCACGAACAGGCAGGCCCATCCGGAGCCGGACGATCGGCGCGGCGCGGCCTGGGGCAAGGAAGTCCGGGCCACCCACCGCGCCCAAAGCCTGGAGAAGGCCGACCGAAGCTACAGGGTGTGCGGCCCCACCTCGGCGGCCATGGCCCTGGCGGCCCACGGCGTGGTGCTCCCGACCCAGGACGTCGCGAGGCGCTGCTGGGACGCCGTGAACGGCATCTACGGCAACTGGCCGTTCCTCGCTGCGGCCGCGAGCGACGTGCTACGCGGCACAGAGGCGCACAGGGCAGCCGCGAAAGGCCGCGAGAAGGCCCACGCCGCCTGGGTCGCCTGGCCCCCCGACTGGAAGGGCGTCGAGGACGAGGTCGCCGCCGGGCGCCCGTGCATCGTGAGCATCCGCTTCAAGGAAGGTGAGCTTCCTGGGGCGCCGACGGCCAGCTCTGCGGGGCACCTGATCCTGGTCACGGGCTTCACGGCCAAGGGCGATCCCATCGCGTTGGACCCGGCCGCACGTCGCCCCGAGGCCGGCCGCATCGTCTACGGCCGCCAGGCCCTCCACCGGGCTCGGCACGGGGGGCCCGTGATCGTGGTGCATCCTCATGAATGAACCGGCAACGCAGCAGGAGACCCAGCCCGTGAGCACGACGACCGACGCCGCTGAGACGCCCCAGCTCGACACGGCCCCCGAGGGCGGTCCGGAGCCCCTCTGGCGGGCCTCAGCCTGGCTCGTGGCCCTGGGGGCCGGGCTAGGCGTCGCCCTCGTCTTCGGCCTTGCGGCGGCGGTGGGTTTCAGCCACCTCGCGGCCTGGGACGGTCCTCGCACGGGGTTTCGGGCGGTTGGCGCCACGCTCGTGGGGCTCGGCCTGGGTGCCTGGGCGACCCACCGCTGGCGGGCACACCTCGTCGACCCCACCTATGCCTTCGCCTGGCTGGCGATGGTGGCGGGGCTCCTGGCAGGCCTCGCCCCGCGCCTGTTGGCGGCGCTGACCCAGCCCGCGTCGTCGCCGCTCGGCCCCCTCGGCGTGGAGGCCCTCGTGCTGACGGCGGCGCTCGTGCCGGCCCTGCTCGCGGGGTCTGCCCAGCCGCTCCTGGCGGCCGGCTTCGCCCCCCTGCTCCCTGGCCCGGCGGCCCTCTCGGCCCGCGGCCTTACGGGGCTCGGCCTCGGGGTGACGGCCGCGAGCTGGTGGTGGCTCTCCACGGCAGCCTGGCCCCTCGCGCCCGACGCCGCGGCCTCGGTCGCGGCCTTCGCGCTGGTGGGCGTCGGGGTGGCCGCGCTGGCCTGCGCCAAGAAGACCTGGGAAGAGGCCCCGGCGGCCTGGCGCGTCGCACCGGCTGCGGAGCAGGCGGCCGTGGCGGAGGTGGTGGGCCACGTGCCGGCCCACCTGGCGGTGGTGCTGGCGCTCGCGCTGCCGATCTGGCTGAGGTCCCTGGAGGTTGCCGGCGGCGCCGGCCCGGAGGCACGCTGGACCGTGCTGGTGCTGGTGGCCGCCGGGATGACGCTCGGGGTGTGGTGCGCGGCCAGGTGGGCCGAGACGTCGCCGCTCGCGCGCCTTGGCGCCGTGCCGGCGCTGACGGCCCTCGCCTTGCTGCTGGGCGCAGCCTCGCTGGACGGGCTGGCCTTTCGCCTGGCGGCGTTCGAGGGCGCCCTGGGCAGCGGTGACGCAGCCTGGGGCCTGCTCCGAGCCGGGCAGGCCCTCGCAGCTGCGGGGCTCGTCGCCGTGCCGAGCCTGGGCCTCGGCCTGTGGCTCGCCCTGGTGCTCGGCAGGCTGCCCATCGAGAGGCTCGGCGCCGGGCTGGCGGCAGGCCTCGCGCTCGCCGGGGCCCTGCTGCTCGCCACGGATGCCCCCTGGCCACTCGTCGGCGGGCTGGTCGCCGCGGCGGCGGTGCTGGCCCTGGATGCCGTCGACCTGACGGGCCGCCACCTGGGCTGGTCCCCTTACCGCCGCCTGCTGGGGCTGGGCCTCGCGGCCACCCCCCTCGCGATCTGGGCTTTCGCCTTTCCCGAGCCCAGCTGGCACGCCCTCACCGCGCCGCGGGCGGCCGAGCCCCCTGCGACGTGGGCCGCCCTGCGGGTGGCGGCCGACCAGCGGCGGGTGGCACTTCATGCCCGGGACGCGGGTCAGGACGTCACGCTCCTGCAGGGCCCGGCGGGCTGGGAGCTCGCCTTGAACGGCGTGCCGACCTCCCTCGACGGCACGCGGCTGGCAGCGGGGCAGCTCGCGGCCCACCTGCCGCTGGCGCTTCACCCGACGGTGCGCCGGGTGTGCGTCGTCGGGCTGTCAGACGGCGTGGCGGCTCGCGCCGCGGCGCATCACCCGCTGGACCGGCTCGAGGTGGTGGAGCCGTCCGGCGCCCTCATCCGCGCCGTGGCAGCGCTGGACGCAGCCAGCCCACCCGCGGCAGGCTTGAAGGAAACCAGCCGCACAGTTTCGGAGGCAGCCCCTCGGCTGTGGCTGCGCCGGCAAGCCGCCAGCTTCGATCTCGTGCTCGTCACCGCGCCGCCCCCGGGCAACACCCCCGTGGGGGCCGGCCCGAGCGTCGAGCTGTTCGAGGCGGTGGCCGGCAGCCTCGCTGGCAAGGGCGTCGCCGCCCTGGAGCTCGACCTCCGCCAGCACGACGACATGACGCTCGCCCGGGCCCTGCGCTCGCTGCGCCGGGTCTTCCCGCACGTCACGCTGTGGCAGACGGCGGGGGACCACGTGCTGGCCCTGGGCCGGCTGGAGCCGGGCGTCTTCAGCCCGGAGGCCACGCGGGATCGCCTCGCGACCAGGGGGGTCGTGGCAGACCTCGGGCCCCTCGGGCTGGACCGCCCGGTGGCGTTGCTGATGCTGCAGCTGCACACGGCCGAGAGCATCGAGTCGATGCTGCGCGGCACCGAGCTCGAGCGCGTCGCGCGGCCGACGCTGCCGGCGGCCCAGGCCCGCACGGTGCTGGCACGCAGGCCAGCCCTCAGCCCCTACCAGACGGACGGGCGGCTCAAGGCGGGCGCCGCCGTGGACCCCTCGATGGTGCTTCCCGCCGAGCTCGCGGAGGGGCGCCTGCAGGTCCGCGCCGCCGACTTCAAGGCCTTCGCCAGGCACCAGGCCCGATTTCTGCCATTGAACGAGACGAAGGGCCTCGACGCCCAGGTGCTGCGAGAGTGGCGGCGCGCCTTCCCGGCAGACCGGGAGGCCTGGCTCGCCGAGGCAGAGCGCCTGGCCCTCGCAGGGCGCTTCGGCGAGGCCGTCAGCACGCTGGCGGCGGCCCCGGGCGGCCCGCGCGGGGCCGGGGGCCTGGAGGCGAAGCTGCGGTTCTCCGACACGATGCGGAGCTGGGGGTGGCTGACGCGCCAGCCCCCCGGTCTGCGGCTGGCGGTGGAGGCTTGGGAGCGCGAGCTGCGGCGCGATCCCCGCTTCGCGGCTGACGCGCTCGTGAGGCTGGCGGCCCTGCATCACGTGGCCGGGGATGCCCGGGCTGAGTTTGCCACGGCAGAGCGCGCGCTTGCCCTGCTCGAGCCCATCCCTGGCCCGGGTGCCGCGGACACGCGGCTCCGGCTGCTGGTGGCGATCGCCCGCACGGCCTACTGGCGCGGTGACGAGCCACGCTTCCGGCGCTACACCGAGGCAGCCGTGGCGCTCGACCCCTCCGACGCGGAGTTGCAGGGCCTGCTGAGGCTCTCGGCCCAAGCCTTTCCCCCCCGCCGCGGGAGCCCTTGAAGGGGGCTGCCGGGCACGGCGCGGTCTGCTATGATCCGCCCGGACACGTTACCGGAGCCTCGTCCCCATGACAGATACAGCCTTGCCGCCCGCGGCCGTCGACCTCTCTGCCTCGCCGCTCCATAGCCCGGACCTGGCTCCGACGCCGCCGGCTGCGCGAACGTGGAGCTCCTGGAACTATGCGGCCCTCTGGATCGCGATGTCGTGCTGCATCCCGACGTACATGCTCGCGAGCGGCCTCATCGCCTCGGGCATGGCCTGGTGGCAGGCCCTGCTCACGATTGCGCTCGGCAACGTGCTGGTCCTCGTCCCGATCCTGCTCAACTCTCACCCCGGCACGCGCTACGGCATCCCCTTCCCCGTGTTCGCCCGAGCCAGCTTCGGTGTGTGGGGGGCCAACCTCCCGGCCCTGATGCGGGCCCTCGTGGCCTGTGGCTGGTTCGGCATCAACGCCTGGATCGGTGGGTCGGCCATCCACACGCTGGCGACGGCGGTGTGGCCGGGCTGGGCGACGATGGGGGGCACCGTCGGGGGCATCGCCGTCGGGATGTGGCTGGCCTTCGGGCTGTTCTGGGGGTCCAACATCTGGATCATCTACCGGGGCATGGAGGCCCTCAAGCGCTTCGAGGCCTGGGCCGCGCCCTTCGTGCTGCTGATGACGGGGGGCCTCATGGTCTGGGCCGTGCAGGCCGCGCACGGCCTGGGTCCCCTGATGAGCCAGGCCGGCCGCTTCGGCACCTGGGAGGCCTTCTGGCCGGTCTTCGTGCCCTCGCTGACGGCCATGGTGGGCTTCTGGGCCACCCTCTCGCTGAACATGCCCGACTTCACCCGCTACGCCGCCGACCAGCGGGCGCAAGTGCGCGGCCAGATCCTCGGGCTGCCCACCACGATGACCCTCTTCTCGGCGATGGGCATCCTCATCACGTCGGCCTCGACCCTGGTCTTCGGCAAGACGCACTGGGACCCCGTGCAGCTCGTGGGCGAGTTCCAGAACCTCTGGGTCGTCGCAATTGCCATGACGACGGTGGTCATCGCGACGATCTCCGTGAACATCGCGGCCAACGTCGTCTCCCCGGCCAACGACTTCGCGAACATGGCCCCCAAGCGCATCGACTTCAAGACCGGCGGCCTGATCACCGGGGTGCTGGGCGTCGCCATCATGCCCTGGCGGCTGCTGGCAAACGCCCAGTCGTACATCTTCGACTGGCTGCTGACCTACAGCGGTGGGCTGGGCAGCATCGCGGGCGTGATGATCGTCGACTACTGGGTGCAGCGGCGCTGCCACCTCGTGGTGGCCGACCTCTACGCCGAGCAGGGTCGCTACACCTACTGGCGCGGCTGGAACCCTGCCGCCCTGCTCGCCACGGCCGCCGGTTGCTTCGCGGCCTGGGGTGGCAAGTGGCTGCCCGCCCTGGCCCCCCTGGTGCCCTACGGCTGGTTCGTGGGCTTCGCCGTGGCCGGCCTGGTCTACGCCCTCGCCAACCGGCCCCGCGCCGGGGTATGAAACGCCCATGGAGCAAGCGTTCCTGGGCGTGTTTCTGTTCGGCTTCCTGTTCACCGTGGTGTCCGGGCTGCTCGGCGCTACCCACGGCGGCGACGGAGGCGCTCTCGCCGGCAAGGGCGCCCTTCCGGGGGCGGACGTTCCCCACGGCAAGCTGGTCCTGCCGGCCTCCAGTGCCGACGTCCCGGGTGGCAAGCTGCTGGCCTCGCACGTGGGTGAACCTGCCACGGGGCTGCCGCGCCTGAACCTGACGGCGGGCATGGCCTTCCTGACGTGGTTCGGGGGCGCGGGGTGGCTGGTCCTCCACTACACGGCGGCCGGGCCCCTCGTGGCCTGCGTGGCGGGCGCAGCCGCCGGCTGGCCGGCCTACAAGCTGGTCGCCGGGTTCTACAACATGCTGCTGGCCAGCGAGACCGTGAGGCACCGTGCGCAGGACAACCTCGAGGGGACCCTGGCCCGCGTGACGGCCCGGGCCGTGGCGGGCGGGGTGGCCGAGATCGTGTTCGAGCACCAGGGGTCGCGGCGCGTCGAAGGCGCACGCGCGCTCGAGGGCCACGCGCTCGAGAAGGGCGACGAGGTGGTGATCACGGGCTATGAGGGGGGCTTGGCGATCGTGCACCCGCTGCACGAGGAGCCGGCGCGGTTGGCCCTCCCCACGGCCCACTCCGCCGAGGCCCCCCCGGCCCCCGAAAAACCGCTCCCTGAGGCGGGCGAGCGTTGAAGCTGTGGCCTCGCGGTCCCGTATGACGGCGCGAGGCCCCTCGGAAGGGGTCCCCCCGTCGCAGGCCCTTCGCGTGAGGAGGGAACCGCCGCGGGGAAAGCTATGACTCGGAAACCATGCCGCCAGGCCTTCGGAGAGACGACCCGGTCCGGCCGCGAACGTGAGGAGAATGACCAATGGATGGATTTTGGGGCCTAGCCTGGGTGGTCGGCGCGGCCGTCATCGTCGTGCTGATCCTGATGTGGCTCGTGGCGAGCATCTACCGCCAGGTCCCCCCCAACCGCGCCCTGATCGTGTTCGGCATCCGTGGCACCTCCATCGTGACGACAGGCGGCAAGCTCGTCGTCCCGATGGTGGAGAGCGCCAGGGAACTGTCGCTGGAACTGATGAGTTTCGACGTCACGCCGGAGCAGGACCTTTACACCAGCCAGGGCATCGCCGTGAGCGTCGAGGCCGTGGCCCAGATCAAGGTCAAGAGCGATGTGAGGAGCATCCAGACGGCCGCCGAGCAGTTCCTCGACAAGAAGCAAGCCGAGCGCGAGCACCTCATCAAGCTGGTCATGGAGGGCCACCTGCGCGGCATCACGGGCCTGCTGACGGTCGAGCAAATCGTCAAGGAGCCGGAGAACGTCGTCAGCCGGGTGCGCGAGACCGTCGCCGAGGATCTGGACAAGATGGGCCTGGAACTCATCTCCTTCACCATCCGGAAGGTGACGGACGAGCAAGAGTACATCGCGAACATGGGCCGCCCTGACGTCGCCAAGGTCAAACGAATGGCCGAGATTGCAGACGCAGAGGCCAACCGCGACATTCAGATCCGGCGTGCGGAGACGGCGCGCGAGGCGGCCGTGGCGCAGGCGTCGGCTGACCAAGAGCGGGTGTTGGCCCAGTCGCTCTCGGAGACGGCCCAGGCCGAGGCTATGCGCGACCTCAACTCCAAGAAGGCCGAGTACGACGCCCGCGTCAACGAGCAACGCGCGCTCGCCGAGAAGGCTTACGACATCGCAGCGAACCAGGCCCAGCAGAAGGTCATCGCGGAGCAGGTTCGCATCTCGCAGGCCGAGAAGCAGGAACAGCTCCGCGTGCAGGAGCTCGAGGTCCAGCGCCGCGAGCTCGAGCTCGAAGCCACGATGATCAAGCAGGCCAACGCCGAGCAGCGCCGCATCGAGATCATGGCCGAGGCCGAGCGGCAGCGCCTGGGCCGGGAGGCCGCTGGTCGCGCCGAGGCGCTGCGGGAGCAGGGCCGCGCCGAGGCGGAGGTCACGTCGATGCGAGGCAAGGCAGAGGCCGAGGCCCTCAAGGCCAGGGGTGAGGCCGAGGCCGACATCGTGAGGGCCAAGGGTCAGGCCGAGGCGGACGCGATGCAGAAGCGCGCTGACGCCTACGAACGCTACACCGAGGCCGCCATCCTCGATCGGATGCTCGCGAGCCTGCCGGAGATGGCGACGGCCTTCTCCCAGTCGCTGCAGAAGGTCGACAAGATCACCATCGTCTCGGCGGGCGACGGCAAGGCCGGCGCCAGCGCGCTGACGGGCGAGGTGGCGAAGATGGTGGCCCAGCTGCCTGAGGTGGTGCAGACCATCACGGGCCAGTCCATCAGCGACCTGCTCGCCCGCGTCCGGGGCACGGCAGCCGCCGAGCCCCTCACGGCCCCGCAGGGCCAGGCAGGCCCCACCATCCGCATCCCCCTCGGGGACAAGGGCCCAAGCGCCTGACACGCTGCCCCATGGGCGCGGCGGTGGCGGCCATCTTGGCCACCTCCGCCGCGCTTTACGTATGGGCCATCCTCGGGGAGAATCAGGAGGAACATAACGAGCCGCGGCGGGGTAAGGAACGCCACGACCCGGCTCCGCCCCTGGCCCTGGAAGGATGCTCATGCCTCGCTCGACCCCCCACCTCCTCCGTCTCGGCCCCCTGACGCTGGGCGCCGCGCTGCTGGTGAGTGCTTGCGCCCACACCGCGCCCAAGGAGACCGCGGCCTCGCCCGGCACGGAAGGGGCGACCAACGCCGACATCTCCCATGCCGCCAACGTCGCCGTGGCGCCGGTGTTGAAGACGGCCGCGGGCCCAGCGAACGAGCTCGGCTACATCCCCGTGCTGGAGTACCACCGCTTCGGGCCGAAGGAGGAGCGCTGGACGCGCACGCCGGCGAACTTCCGCAAGGACCTCCAGTTCCTCCACGCCAACGGCTACCACCTGGTGAACATGGCCGACGTCGCGGCCAAGCGGCTGGCCGTCCCCGCCGGCAAGAAGCCCGTCGTGCTGACCTTCGACGACAGCACCGAGGGCCAGTTCCGCTACTTGAAGGGGGCGGACGGCAAGTGGAGGACAGGTGCTGACGGCAAGAAGGTGATCGATCCCGACTGCGCCGTCGGCATGCTCGACGCCTTTGCAAAGGCCCACCCCGACGCCGGGCGGGGGGCAACGTTCTACGTCCTGCCCAGCGGCTTCGACCAGGACGGGGTGATCGGGGAGAAGTTCCGTTACCTCGTGGAGACGGGCCGCGAGATCGGCAACCACACCTGGACCCACGACAGCCTGGCGACCATGTCGCCACCGCGCATCGAGGAGCACCTGGGCAAGCTGCAGAAGTTCGTTGCCACCGAGGTCGGCAAGCCTTATGCCATCACGACGCTCGCGCTGCCGTTCGGCATCGGGCCCCGGGACGCGGCGGGGCTCGCCAAGGTCGTGAAGGGGGGCGCGGGCCCCACGGCTTACCACCACCAGGTGCTGCTGCTGGTCGGCGCCAACCCGGCCTACTCGCCGTTCGACAAGCGGTACAAGGCCACCGCCGTCGCCCGCATCCAGTGCATCGACAGCGAGTTCAAGACCTGGTTCAATCGGCCCGTCGGGTCCACGGACCGGGCCCGGGAGCCCTGGGTGCCCTTCGTGAGCGACGGCGACCCCAGCACCGTGAGCTTCCCCGTGGCCTCGCAGAAGCACTTCAACCCCGCGTCGCTGGTGGCGGGGCAGCAGGCGAAGCCGTTCGACCCTGCCAAGGCCACGACGGCGGAGGCCTCACCCGCCGCGAGCCCTGCCGGCCAGGCCGCCGCTCCGGCGTCGAGCCCGTCGCAGGCCGCGGCCGAGCCCAATGGGGCCCTGGCCGCCACCCTCACCAGCCCCGCCCCCTCGGCAGTCGCCTCCGGCGCCCCCGCCAGCGCGGCCCCTGCCCCACAAGCCCTCGACCACCACCCCGGTTACGGGCGCAAGTTGCCCAAGGGCGGCGAGTACCGGGAGGGCACCATCCGGCACCGGGTGGCCGCCGGCGACTCCGTGGAGGCCATCGCCTGGTCCTACCTGCGGATGACGGACTTCTACACCTACCCCAAGCTCGCCCAGGCCATCCGGGACGCCAACAAGGCCAACCGGCCGCTCAAGATCGGCGAGTGGCTGACCATCCCAGGCGTCCGGCAGGCCCCTCCCAAGGCCGCGCTGGTCCGGCGGGATAAGACCTTCCCGGCCCGGGGCGTCTACGTCACGGGGACCACGGCCGGCTCCGAGTCGCTCTGGAGCCTCGTGAAGGAGCTCAAGGCGCACGGCGGGAACACCGTCGTCTTTGACGCCAAGGACATGAGCGGCGTGATTTCCTACGAGACGAACGTGCCCCTCGCCAGGACCATCAAGGCCTACCGCGGCGGCATGATCCACGACCTGCCCAAGATGCTGGAGCGCCTTCACGCCGAGGGCATCCACGCCGTCGCCCGGCTGACGCTCTTCCACGACGCCCGGCTCGCGCAGAGCAAGCCGCAGTGGGCCCTGCGCTCGAAGCGCTCGGGGGCGCCCTGGCGCGAGTGGGGCAACCTGGTCTGGGTCGACGCCTCTCGGCCGGAGGTGCAAGACTACAACATGGCCCTGGCCCAGGAACTGATTGCGCAGGGCGTGGATGAGGTCCAGTTCGACTACGTGCGCTTCCCGGCCCAGGGTGACACGCCCGACGTGGGCTGGGCCACGATGAAGACCCAGCCCACCAAGCACGAGGTCATCACCGCGTGGGTGAAGCGCGCCCACGAGGCGATCAAGCCGACGGGGGCGCTGCTCTCGGCGGACGTCTACGGCGTGGTTGCCTGGGACCAGGGCATCGACGTGCGGATCACCGGCCAGCGCCTCGAGGACCTCGGGCACCACCTCGACGCGATCAGCCCGATGCTCTACCCGTCGCACTTCTACAGCAACTTCGACAACAAGGGCTACCCGCCCGACCACCCTGAGCACTTCATCAGCGAAGGCGTGAAGCGGACGGCGAAGAAGACGGCCGGCAGCGGCGTCGTCATCCGGCCTTGGGTCCAGGCCTTCCCATACCGCATCCGCAACTACGGGCCTGCGTACGTCGCGCGACAGCTCAGGGCCAACGACGCGGCGAAGGGCACCGGCTGGCTGCTCTGGAACGCCGAGAACAGCTACAAGGTCGGCTTCGCAGGCGTCGACCAGGTCGGCTCTACCCCCGTGCGCAGCGCCGCGGCGGTCTCGGCGAGCAGCCCGCACCCCTGATGGCCTCGCTCCTCATCTCCGCGCTCATCACGCTGGCGCTGCTGGGGGGCGTGGCGCTGGTCGCGCTGCCCTTCTGCAGGATCCACGTGGGGGAGGGGGAGCGCCTGGTCGTCTCCAGGCAGGAGGGCGTGCACCGCGTGAGGGGCCCGGGCACCGCCTGGGTGCTCCCTGGCCTGGAGGCCTGGATGACGCTGTCCATCCGGCCGCAGGTCCAGAGCCTGGAGGTCTCCGGGATCCAGGCCCAGACTGGGGCCTGGATGTCGGCCGTGCTCCGCGTCGACTTCGTCGTGCTACAGCCAGAGCGCGCCGTCGAGCTGATGGGCACGACGCGACTGGGGCCGGCGCTCGACCAGCTCGTGCGCACGGCCTTCGAGGTGGCGGTCTCGACCCTGCCCCCCGAGCGGCTCATCGCCGCCGAGGACCGTCGCCACCTCGGGCGCGGCCTGAAGAAGGCCATCAACGAGACGGCGCTGGGCTGGGGCCTCGACGTGACCACCGTCGAGGTCGCCGAGGTGCGCGAGGTCGCGGGCCCTGCCGCGGGAAGCCAGGGCACGTGGCAGGTCGTGCTCGTCGCGACGGGCGAGGTGCCGATGGAGGTGGCGAGGGCCCTCACGGGCATCACGGACCTCGGCCTGCTGGAGGCCAAGGCCCTCGTCGACGCCGCCCCAACGGCGTTGCCCGTGGCGGGCGACGTGGCCAGGGCAGAAGCCTGCCGCGCCGCGCTCGAGCAGGCTGGTGCCACGGTGGCGCTGCACCTGATGCGGGAAGAAGCGCCTGCGCCCGCGCTCACGGGTGAGGTCGTGGACGTCGTGCTGCAGGCGGCGGGGCCGCGGCTGATCGAGGTGATCAAGGTGTTGCGACGCGTCACGGGTTGGGACCTCGGCCACGCCAAGGCCGTGGTCGACCAGGCCCCCTACGCCATCATGCACCGCGTGCGCCGGGGCGACGCGGAGGAGGTCCGTCGCGCCCTGGAGACCGTGGGCGCGTCGGTCGAGCTGGTCTGAGCGTCAGGCCCTCGCAAAATCCGCAGGCTCGTTCAGGTCGAGCAGCACCTCGGCGTCCGGCACGGGCACCAGCCGGCGGTGGGCCTCATACCGGTGCACGATGGCGCGCAGGCCCAGCGGCTCGGCGGCGACGGCCTGCAAGTCCGGCAGAAGGTCGCCGCGGAACATCACCGGGTGACCATGGTGCCCCTCGTGCGTGGGCTGCAACACGGCAAAGGCAGGTCTGTAGGCCTCACACAGCCTTGCCACGACGCCCCCGGCGAGGGGCTGATCCACAGCCACCACCAGCACGCCGGCCACAGGTGCCCGCACCAGGGCGAAGGCGGCAGCCAGGCTGCTGCTCCGCCCCTCGTCGTACCGCGGGTTGAACACCGTCCGCACGCGCGAGTGACTCGGCACGAAGGGCTCCAGGAGGTGGGCCTCGTGGCCGAGGACCACGATGACCTCCCGGCACCCCAGCAAGGCCCTGACCTGGTGGGTGATCAGCGGCTGCCCACGCCACTCCAGCAGCGCCTTGGGGCGCCCCATCCGCGTCGAACGACCCGCCGCCGTTACCACGGCGACCACATCTGCCAGCCTCATAGGCTCTCCCCCTCAGCGGCCGGAGGCTCGGGCAGCCCGGCCCCGACGCCCATCGGCGCGCCCGTCCGCCCGTGGCGCCACAGCTGGAGCTCTGACAGGATCGAGAGCGCCACCGCCGCCGGCGACTTGCCGCCAAGGTCCAGGCCGATGGGCGCCCGCAACCCGGCGAGCAGCAATTCGAAGCCCTGCTCGGCCGCCAGCTCGGCGCGAATGGTCTCGACCTTGTGCCGGGAGCCGATCATGCCCACGTAGCGCCAGGGGCGAGCCGCGGCGGCCCGCAGCACCAGACGGTCCGTGGCGTGGCAGCGGGTGGCGATCACGACGAAGCAGTCCTCGCTGCGCTCGATGGCGCCGAACGGCTCGCGCAGCGACGGCACCACCTCGAGGCGCTGGGCGTACGGGAAGTGGTCGCGCGTCACCCACTGGGGCCTGTCGTCGATCACCCAGACGTCGAAGTCGAGGTCCCGCGCCATGCGCGCCACGGCCTGGTTGACGTGGCCGCCCCCGATCAGCAACAGGCGCGGGTGGCCGACGTAGGGCTCGAGGAACAGGCGGATGCTGCCGCCGCACGTCATCCCCAGCGTGGAGGCCTCGTCATCCGTCAGGTGGTGTTCCAGTTCCTGCGGCGCGCGCTCGGCGATGGCACGCACCAGCCGGTGGATGACGACGGCCTCCAGCGCCCCTCCGCCCACCGTGCCTGCCAGGATCTGGCCGTGGGCGTTCACCAGCAGCTTGGCCCCCACCTCCGTGGGGATGGAGCCGACGATGCCCGTCACGGTGGCCAGGCCACACGGGGTGCCCTCCGCCACGCAGGCGTGCAGGCTGGAGATGACGGGCTCGTTGCGCATCGCGTCGGCGGCCGGGCCTCAGACCAGCACCGAGGGCGCCGGGCTCAGCTCCTGGTAGATGACGTGAGCCAGGCGCTCGGCGATCGCCTCGATCGCGGCCCGGTCGCGCCCCTCCACCATCAGCCGCAGCAGGGCCTCCGTCCCCGAGGCCCGGAGCAGGATGCGGCCGGCGCCTCCGAGCTCGGCCTCGGCTTGCCGCACGGCCGCCGTGATGGCCGCGTTCTCGGACCAGCCCGTGAGGCGCTGCACCCGAAGGTTGTGGAGCAGCTGCGGATAACTCGTCATGTCGGCCGCAAGGTCGTGCAGCGTGCGGCCGCTGGCGCGCACCGCCTCCAGCACGCGCACGGCGCTGATGAGGCCGTCCCCTGTGGTGTTGTCGTCGAGGAAGATGAGGTGGCCGCTCTGCTCCCCCCCCAGCCGGATGCCGCGGGCCTGCATCTCCTCGAGCACGTACCGGTCCCCGACCTTGGCCCGGATCAGCTCGCCGCCGAGGTCGCGGACGGCATCCTCGAAGCCCATGTTGCTCATCACGGTCGCCACGACGGAGGGGGTCCCCAGACGCCCTGCGGCCACGCCGTGCCGGAGGCAGATCAGCATCAGCCTGTCTCCGTCGACCGGGGCGCCGGTGTGGTCGACGGCCAGCAGGCGGTCGGCGTCGCCGTCGAAGGCCAGCCCCACGTCAGCTCGGGCGGCCACGACGGCCTCCTGCAGCAGCGTCAGGTGCGTCGAGCCGCAGCCCCGGTTGATGTTGTCACCGTCAGGCTCCACGTGCAGCGGCACCACCTCGGCCCCCACGGTCCTCAGCACGGCGGGCCCGAGCACGGAGGCCGCGCCGTGACCGCAGTCGACGACCACCTTCACGCCCCCGAGGCCGGCGGGCAGCAGCCCACTGACGTAAGCCGTGTATCGCTCGACGAGCTCGGCGCCTTCGGTGATGCGGCCGAGGGCCTCTCCCGTCGGCCGTGGCAACTGCTCCGGCGTCCGGATGAGCGCCTCGATGGCGTCCTCCACCGCATCGGGAAGCTTGAAGCCGTCAGGCCCGAAGAACTTGATGCCGTTGTCGGGGGCGGGGTTGTGGCTCGCGGAAATCATCACCCCCGCAACCGCGCCCGTCAGGCGCGTCAGCCAGGCGACCCCGGGCGTGGGCACCACGCCGAGGCGCCGCACGTGCACGCCCACCGAGCAGATGCCCGCACACAGGGCGGCCTCGAGCATGTCACCGGACCGGCGGGTGTCCTTGCCCACGACCACCGTCGGGTGGGCCTCCTGGCTCTGGGCGCGCAGGTAGGCCGCGCCAGCCCGGCCGAGGTCGAACGCCAGCTCGGGCGTGAGGTCCCGGTTCGCGAGGCCGCGAACGCCATCGGTGCCGAAGAGTCGAGCCACGGTGTCAGGTCCTGTCGAGGGGCGCAAAGGCCCGTGCGGGGAGAATTGCGGCCGGCGGGCGGCCGGCGCCATTGTACCACCAGAGGGCCTGGCCGACGCCGCGGCGGCCGCGGCCCGGGGCTCACATGAAGTTGCGCGTATGCAGGCCGGCCAGCTCCGCGGCCACGTCTGCGGCAAAGCCGAGCTTCAGCATACGCCCCCGGCGCCCGGCCTCCATCTCGGCCTGCAGCATCAGCACCGCCGCGTGACCCCGGGCAATCGCCGCCGGGGTCCACGCCCCGGCGGCGAGCACCACCAGGGCGTCGAAGACTTCGTCGTTGAGGCCGGCCGTGCCCGCGAGGGCGTCATGGCGGCGGCGCACCGAGGCGGCCAGGCGCGCCGCCAGGGTGGGGTCGTGGCGCAGGTGGCGCTGAAGGTGAGCCATCCCGAAGGCCACGTGCCGGGCCTCGTCCTGGGCGGCCAGCCGCATGATGGCCCGCGTCACGGGGTCCGGGGCGTGGGCCTCCAGGAAGGCCAGCAGGCTGAGAAAGGTGCCCTCCCCCATCACGGAGAGCAGGAACGACGCCAGCGCGAAATCAGGTTCTTCGAAGAGCGTCTGGAGGGAGGCCTGACCTCCGACCGTCGAGAGCCCGAGGCACTGCCGACGTCGGGTTGCCCGGCGGGTGAAGACCTCCACGTGGCGCGCCTCGTCAGCCACCTGGACCGCCAGCAGCTGCATGACCTCTCGGAAGTGCGGATGAAGCCGCCCCAGGAAGCGGGCCGGCACCAGCAAGGCGGCGTTCTCGTTCTCGATCAGGTAGGTGAGGACCTGCACCAGCGCGTCCTCGACCTCGTCGGGCAGCTCGAACGGCGCCTCCCACGGGATCGCCGTGGCCGGATCCCACTGGGAAGCGGCGGCCTGCGCATAGAGGCGGCCCGCGTCGTCGGACCAGACCTGGTCGAGGTCGTCGAGGCCGAACGAAAACGAGGGGCCCCCGGCCTCCACCACCGCCCCACGCGCTGCCACCCCCCAGCGCGCCGGCGGGCGGGCCGCCAGGGCGCCCTCGACCCGCGGGTCCGGGCCGCCCGCCTGCTCGGCCCCCTGCCAGCGGCCGGCAGCGGCAGCCCCGACGCGCACCACGCCCGCGACCTCCGCCGCCGGCTCGAAGCCGTGGCCAGCCTGGCGGCACCAGGCCCGCAGGTGGATGGGGAGCTCTGGCGAGGCCCCCGTGACGGCCAGCGTTGCCCCCACCGGGAGGCCGGCCAGGGCCCGCTTGAGCAGCAGGAGCCCCCCCCGATCGAGGCCGAGGTCCGCGAGGTCGAGCGGCGCCGGGTGCCCCATGGCCACCTCAGTACACGTAGGCCGGCTCGCGGATGGCGCCGCTCGCGTCGTAGAAGGCGGCCTCGGTCACGGCGCGCTCCAGGGCGTCGTAGCCCGCCGTGCGACCCGGGAGCCAGGCCTTCAGGCCCTCGAGGTCGAGCAGGGGGCGCACCTCGGGGTCCTCGTAGCGCAGGCCGAGCAGCAACTCGACGAAGCGCCGCTCCCTTGCGTCGTCGGCCGGCGCGAACGAGGTGAAGCAGCAGTGATCGTAGGGCAGGGTCTGGCTCACCACCCGCGTCGCGCCGGGCGTCAGCAGGCCCTCCCGGCTGAAGGCCAGCATGTTGCCGTCGATGATCGCGGCGGCGTCCACCTCGCCCGCCAGCAGGGCCCGCACGGCATCCCGCTCGCCGCCGATGTGGTCGCCATGCTTGCCGGCCAGCACATCGAAGCGGCGCACCTGCGCGTCACGCAGGGGGTCGAGGCCGGCGGCCCGCAGGTGAGAGAGGGGCAGCAGCGTCGCCTGCGGCGAGTCGATCGCGCCCACCCCGAGGGTGCGGCCGCGCAGGTCCGCGACGGCCTGCACGGGGCTGTCCGCGCGCACCATCCAGACGGAGGTGAGGTCCCGATCCGTGTCGCGCATGGCGATGGCGCGCGCCTCCCGGCCGGCGGCCAGCCCGGCACGCCGGGTGCGGACCCAGGCCAGGGGAGAGTTCCACGCCACGTCGAGGTGGCCGGCGAGGTGGGCCTCGACCTGGGCCTCGTAGTTGGAGTAGAGCACGTAGTCGAAGGGCAGCCCCTGGCGCCCGAAGAATGCCTTGAAGCCCTCCCAGATCGTCACGACCTTGGGGTCGTAGGCCACGGCGCCCAGCACGTAGGGTTGCGTCACGGCAGGCCTCCTAGCCGAACAGGGGCAGGCCGCACACGGCCTTCCCGATGAAGTCGTACAGCGCGTCCGCCGTCGGCGCCATCACGCTGGAGGCGCGGGCGTCGCGGAACGCCCGCTCGACACCGACCTCCTTGCGGAAGGCGGCGCCTCCCCCGACGCGCATCGCCGCGTCCGTGACGCCCAGCGCCGCGTCCCCGGCGGCGGCCTTCACCTCGAGCACCCGCAACATGGCATCCTCGCGCCCGCCCTCGAGCGCCGCCACCGTGTCGAGCACCAGCAGCCAGGCCTGGTCGGCCTGCACCCGGGCCCGGGCGAGCTGGGCCCGCACCGTCGGCATGTCGGCCAGGGCCTGGCGCAGGTGGGTGTAGGAGGTGGTGGCCGCGTGCGCCGCCGCGCCCCGCAGGGCAGCCTCCATCAGGCCGCAGCTGACGGCCGCGTTCATCACGTTGAAGTAGGGCAGCACGATGCCCATCATCACGTCGAAGCCCCCGCCGTCCGGGCCGAGGCGGTCGGCCTCCCGCACCCGGACACCCCGCGCCTGGACGGGCGACGAGGCGTTGCCCCTGAGCCCGAGGCCGTCGAAGGGCGCCGCGACCGTGAGGCCCGGGGCCTTCGCGTCGACGAGCCAGATGGTGCTGGGGGCGTCGGCGGCGAGGGGGCGGCTCGACCACACGTAGCTGTCGGCCTCGCCGGCGGAGGTGATCCAGCTCTTGTCGGCGTCGAGGGCCACGCCGTCCTCCACCGCGACCGCGCTGCTCTGGGGGGCCCAGAACATCGAGCGCGAGCCCACCTCGGAGAACGCGAGCGTCGAGACGTGCTCGCCGCGGGCGATCGCCTCGCGCACCTCCCGCGGGCCGTGGGCCTCGATCACGGCCGCGCCACAGTAGTGCATGCAGACCACCATGGCGGTGGTGCCGCAGCGCTCGGCGATCGCGCGGACGACCTCGGCGGCGGCGCGGTGCCCGAGCCCCATCCCGCCAACCTCCCGGGCGCTGACCAGGCCGAGCCATCCCGCTCGCGCCAGGGCCTCGAGGGCGCGCCGGGGGTAGCGCCCCTCCACGTCCACGGCCTGCGCGTCCACCGCGATGACGTCTTGCAGGGTCTGCTGGAAACCCGGGTCTGTGGCAGGCGAGGCGAGTTGGGCGTTCATGGCTTGGCTCCTGTGTTCGCGGTAGGTGGGAGGCTGCGGGGGCGCAGGTGCAGCGCCTTTCGTCGGGTGGTCGGGACGAAGCCCCAGACGCACGGGGAGCTCCAGAGCCTGCGCGGCAACGGCGCAAGGGAATGGCCCTGCCCCGAACCGTCAAGGCGGGTTTACCCAGGCAACGGGTCGGGTATCCTTGGAATATGCCTGCCTTTTCGTCCGGACGTCAAACCCCTCGAACCCCTGTATTGGTGGTCGCCCTGGCGATCGCAGCCCTGGCGGGTTGCTCCGTCGTGGCACCGAACGTCATCGCATCAGGCGCCCGGGGCGGGGGGGCGCCGTCAGGCCCGGCAGCCTCCGCGCCAGCCTCGGCCTCCGACGGGAATGCGCCGCCGGCCTCGGGGCCCGTGGCCGGTCAGCAGCCCGCAGGGCTGCCCTCCGGGTTGGGTGTGGCAATGCCGCCCCAGGCACAGCCCGGGCAGGCAATGGCCGTGGCGCCGCCCGCCACCACGGCCACCGAGGGCCAGGCGGCCACCACCTCGCCGGGGGGCACGCCAGCCGCGCCACCAGCTGAGGCCGCCACCAGCGGCCCGCCGCCGGAGGTCGTGCCCGCGGCGGCGCCCGAGCCGACGGCCCCGCCCCGCGTGGTGATGCGCGCACTCGCGCCGAACATCAGCTTCCTCGACGCAGCGGGCCAGTCGCACACGCTCTCCGAGTGGCGCGGCAAGTTCGTGGTGCTGATGTTCTTCTCGCACACCTGCGGCATCTGCGCCAAGGAAGTGCCCAAGATCCAGGCGCTGACGAGCCTGCGCAGCCCCGACGCGGTGGTGCTGCCGATCGAGTCCACCATGGGCACCAACGCGCAGGCAGCCGGCTTCGCGAGCTCCCACGGCGTCTCCATCCCCGTCTACCACGACCCCTCGTGGGAGGCCCCCAAGACCTACCTGGTCAAGAAGTTCCCGCAGGCCTTCGTGGTCGCGCCCGACTTCAAGGTCATCGAGGACGTGGCCGGCGAGGCGTCCGTCGAGTTTTACGACATTCGCTTCCGGCGCTACTTCCCCAGCATCCCTGCCCCCATCATCCCGGGAGTCTGAGCCCGTCATGCACCACCACTCGACCCGCCTCTCCTTGCTGCTAGCCTCGGCCTTGGCGCTTGGCTGCGCGGCACCCGCCTTGGCCCCCCTCGAAGAGGACTCCGGCAAGGTCAAGCAACGCGGTAACGGCACGCCCAAGGCAGGCACGTCCGGGTCCGACGGGGCGGCAACCGCCTCCGGTGCAAAGGGCACGGGGGATACCTCCGGCTCCGGCCTCACGACGGGCGCCGGCGCTGGCTCCGGCCTCACGACGGGCACGGCCAGCGGCACAGTCCCAGTCGGGCAGGGCGGCGCCTCCGGCACGGTGCCGACGGGGGGCCTCACGGGCCCCACGCCCACGCCGCCGCCCATTAACCCTGCGACCGGCCAAGGCATCAACCAGCAGACGGGGGACGCCATTCGCGGCACTGTGGACGCGCTGCCAGGCGAGAAGACCCTCGCGACGCCCAAGCCCACGCCGATCACCTTCACCGTGCTCACGGCCGACGGCACCCCGGCGAACTACTTCTTCGCGGGCAACACCGTGTTCATCGAGGCCTCGGGTCTCAAGGCCGGCGACAAGTACAGCGCCACGCTGGTCTGGCCGAACGGCAAGAAGACCATGCAGGAGTTCACGGCTGATGAGGGCGGCAACATGCAGGGCCCCCAGGGCAAGTTCATCGAGTACCCGCACGCCGGCTTCTACAACGTCTCGGTCATCCAGGGCCAAAAGGTCGTCGTGACGGGCGAGTTCATGGTCGAGCTGCGCCACGTGCCCACGGACGCGGTGGTTGGCGAGCGGCCGTTCGCCGTGCGGCCGGGCCCCGTGATCTTCTCGGCAGGGCGCGACCGCCGCAGCACCCTGGAGAACCCCGTGTACACCCAGCGGACGCTCTATTTCTCCGACACCTTCGAGGAGGTCTACCTCCATGGCGAGGGCTTCGAGCCCGGCACCCAGCTCGTGATCAACATGATCCAGGCCAACGTGAACCGGCAGAACCCGATGCCGGACGGCCTGCTGATGACGGACAAGCTCGTCTCCCCGTTCACGAACCTGACTTACCAGTGCAACGACGACGGCGTCTTCGACGCCAAGGTCAACTCCTGGTTCACGCGCGAGGCCGTCAAGGACTCCATGGTCATCATCGGCAAGTACCTCAACGACTCGCCCAACTTCGTTCGCGCCGAAGACATCGCGATCACCGACCACCCGACCTTCCTGATCAAGAACTCCAAGGACTTCTTCGACGCCATCGGGGTGACGCCCGGCGGTGGCCCCACGCCCTGACCCGACCCGGTAGCCCCGTGGCCGTCGCGGCCACCTGCAAGAGGAGGACCCCACGCATGACCCAAGCCAGACGCTCCTTGCGCTGGGGGCGGGCGGCGACCGCGGCAGGCCTGGCGGCCGTGGCTGCGGCCACCGGCTGCTCCCAGCCCCCGCAAGCCGCCCCCCCCACCCTCTCGGCCATCGGCACCGCCAAGGGCGGCAAGGGCTTCCAGGCAGTGAAGCAGGGCGACCACCTCGTCTGCAGCGCCTGCGGCTCCCAGCTGAACGCGGAAGGCCGCCACCGCCTGGGCGCGATGCTCGTCCGCACGATGCAGCACATGAATACCCGGGAGGCCTTCACTCGGCCGGCCCAGCCCGGCGAGTTGCAGCTCAAGACCGTGGTCAACGAGCTGATCGGGCACATCGGGCACGAGAAGCTGGGCTTCAAGATTCCCGCCGACCAGCAGCCCAAGCCCGCGGCCGACCCCGTGAACCAGTTCCCCGTCTACATCGCAGACCGGCGCGGCTGGCAGGACTACGTCGCGGCGAACCCCTACGGCTGCTGCCTCCCGGACGGCGTGCCGGCGCCAGACGCCCCCTACTGACTGGAGGATGCGCTGCAGGGCCAGTCTGGTCCTGCCGATGTGTCCGAGGTGCTCGGCACCCCCGAGTTCATTAACCTCTACCAGTGCTTCCCCTACTGCGGCGGCGCCGGCCCGACACCGCCTCCCTCCAACCCGATCTCGTTTACGATCCGCGTCGTCGAGTCGTCGTCGCCCGCCCTGGGCTCGGGGACCAACGGCGGCGTGCCCTCGGCGTCCGTCGTGATGACGGGTGACCGGGACAACTACCGGACGTTCACCACCGACAGCGGCGGCTACGTGTCGAACACCTACCGGCCTGAGGCCACCCCGACCTTCACCGGCTCGCGGTGGGGAATCTCCTCGACCGGGGGCCCGGGCGCCACGATCACGCTCTACACCGACTCGACGATGAAGCTCGGCCTGGCCCCAGGGAGCGCCCCCGATGCCGAGGGCGCGACCTTCAACGTCACGGCGGCGGCCAACGGGGGCGGCTCTGGCACCCTCTCCCGCGCGCTCCGGTCTGCCCCCAGCGTCCCCGCGCTCATCAAGGTGCCGCGCAACGGGGAGGCCGGAGGCTCGATCAGGGTCACGGCTGCGGACCATCCCAGGTTCACGTGGAACTCCGAGTCGCCTCTGGCGCTCACCTCCTCGGCGAACGTGGGCAAGCCCTCCAACGACACCATGCGCTTCCAGGCCATCCACAAGTGGGTGCGCGTGGCCGTCGACTTCCGGAAGCCCGCCATCAACGAGGACCTGGCGCCCATCAAGCTCACGGCCTACGCCTACGCGGTGGACGGGGCCGGGAAGCCGGTGTACGGGACCCCGCTGGGCGTGCCGACCTACGTCGGGGCGACCGGGAGCACCACCCCCCAGTCGAACCCATCTGCGGAAGGGCAGACCTCCATGTGGTTCTGGTCCCTCAGGCGCCTGGAGCAGGCTGGCGCGCCCTACGTGGACAGGTTCTTCATCCACGCGGAGGGTGGCTTCTGGATCTCGAAGCCAGACGCAGCCAACGAGCTCGTCGTCATCAATGACGCAGCCCGGGTCAGCGGCGTCATCACCAAGACCATCGAGCTCCTTCAAAGCGGTGGCGGCAAGTAGCCGCCGGACACCCCGGGGGCGCGCCCAGTCCAGGGTGCGCCCCTTTTCTGATGTTCCCATGGCTCAGACCGCCTTCCTGCGCTTCAGCCTGACGCTGCTGGCGCTCGGCGTCTCGTCCTGCCGACTCCCCGAGGCCGCGCCGGCGCCCGCCCCGGCACCGAGCTCGATGCCAGGAAACGGCCCAAAGGCTGAGGTCCCGACGGCGCGCGTGCGGCTGACCCCCGCCACGTTCTCCGAGCCGGCCCCGGCGGCCCGGCAGGCCGTGGCCGGAGAGCCGCCCCAGTTGTTCCGGCTGGGGGCCGGCCTCTGGGAGGTGCCCGCCCCCCGAGCCGGCAACGGCCTCTACCTCGCGCTGGCCTCCCCGGAGTGGCCCACGGAGGGCACACCGCTACAGCTGCAGGTCGAGGGCGCGGCGCCCAACCCGCCCGAAGAGGGCGCCGTCAGCATCGCCACGGAGGCGACGACGTCCCGGCTCGCCGCCTGTGGCGCGTCTTTGGCCGAGGCCACCGACCCCGCCCCGCCTGCCTCGGCCCGCCGCCTCCTGACGGTTGCGACGGCGCAGGACCAGGAGCCGTTCTGGATCATCCGCGCCGGCCTGCCTGCCCCCCCCGGCGAGGCCTACGACGAGGTCGAGCGGGTCTGCAGGCGCGTCCACAGCGGCAAAGGGTGCCACGTGTACCTGGACCAGCGCCTCGCGGTGGAAGACGCGATCGCCGAGGCCCGGGCGCTCGGCGAGGCCTTCGACGACCAGCTCCTGCCCGGCGTGTCCCGCCTGTTCGGCCCCGCCCCCCAGCCCGGCATCGATGGAGACGCCCGCATCTTCCTGGTCATCAGCCCCGACGTCTCCGCCGACGGCCGCACGGGCACGCTGGCCTACTTCGCCCGGCGCGACCAGCGCACGCGCGGGGATGGGACGCCCTCGGGCCGACACTCCAACCAGCGCGACGCCCTCTTCATCGACGCCCGAACCCTGGTGGCGAGCCGCCGGGCGGACCTGTACACGGCCGTCGCCCACGAGCTCGGCCACCTGCTGCACTTCACCCAGCACGCCCCGAAGCTGCCCCCTGGCACGTCGGAGAAGCTCTGGCTCGAGGAGGCGCTGGCAATGCTGGCCTCGCACGCGTGTGGATACACGCTGGAGACGGCGCCGTCAATGTACCACCACGTGGCCGGCTTCCTGGCACAGCCCCACAAGTACTCGCTGACAGACTGGCCGGGGAACCCGGGCCAGGCGGGGTACGGCGTCGGCTACTTGTTCCTGCTCTACCTGCAGGAGCGGTTCGGTGAGGCCCTGATCACCGAGATCGTCCAGGGCTCGCTCGTGGGGAAGGCGCAGGTCGAGAAGGTCCTCCAGGGGCAGGGTTCCTCCTTCCAGGAGGCCTTCGGCGACTGGGCCCTGGCGGTTTTGAACGATGGGCTGTTCGAGCAGCCCGGGTCCCCGTGGTGCTACCCGCACACCCAGCTTCGCACCAGCACGCCCCACGGGCCCCTGAAGGGACCGGCCGTGATGCGCCTGGGGCCAGAGGGGGCACAGGTGCCACGTCGGGCGGATGTGGCCTATTTCTTCCATGTGAGGCCACTGCCCGACAGGCGGCTCCTCGGCGTCCGCCTGCAGGGGCCCGGCCGCCTGGCGGGGATGGTGCCCTGAGCCCGGTGGACGGGTATACGGCGCACTGGTTGCCCCCCAGCCCCCACCCGAAGGTTTTGCCATGCAGTGCCCCGCCTGCCAAACCCCCCTCGAACGCATCGAAATCGCCTCCGACCTGGCGCTGGACGCCTGCACCAACGGGTGTCGCGGCATCTGGTTCGACAACCAGGAACTGCAGGCCCTCGACGACGCCGACGAGTTCGCGGACTCACCCGTGCTCGAGCTCATCGCGGCCGACGCGGAGCCGGACTCGGCACCCCAGAGCCAGGCCGCGAGGTTGGGCTGCCCGCGTTGTGCGGGCATCAAGATGCGTCGCTTCTGGTACACCGCCAGCCGCCAGGTCGAGGTCGACCAGTGTGGGCAGTGCGGCGGGTGCTGGCTGGACCGGGGAGAGCTGGGCCGCGTGCGGGCCGAGTACCGATCTGCGGCAGATCGCGAGGCCGGTGTGGCGCGTCAGGTGGAAGACCTCCTGGCGCCTGCCGAGGCAGAGCAGGATGCGATGACTGAAGCGGCCGACGCCCGCTTGGCCGGGCGCAGGCGCGGTCGCCTCTCGCGGGCCCTTGACCGCGTCGTCGCCCACGTGGCCGAGTGGCTCTGAGCAGCGCCCGGCGTCGCGTCAGAAGGTCGTCTTGCCCGTGAACCTCAGCCGGCCGACGCGCAGGGCCGGGGCACGGCTGGCGCCGCCGTACCAGTTCAGGTTCAGCTTCTGAGCCGCGCCGACGGCCTCCACGTCGCGCAGCACGTCGAGCCAGGCGTGGGTGAAGCGCATGTTGCGCAGGGGGCGTACCAGCCGGCCGTTCTCCACCCAGAAGGTCCCATCACGGGTCATGCCCGTGAGCAGCGTGCGGCGGGCGTCCAGCTGGTTCACGTAGTGAAACCTCGTCACGTAGACGCCGCGTTCCATCCCGGCCAGGAGCTGGTCGTGGGTGGCTTGCCCCGGCTGCATCGCGAGGTGGGCGGCGAGCGGCCCTGACTTCCAGAAGGCGCCCCCGCCGAAGTGGTGCCCCGTCGAGCACAGGCCCTCCCGGGCCGCGGCGCGGCGGTCGTAGACGGGAGCCCCCGCGACACCGGCATCGAACAGCACGCGTCGCGTCGCGGGCACGCCCTCATGATCGAAGGGCGAGGCGAGGCCGGCCGGGTCCCGCGGGTCGTCCACCACCGAGATGGCCGGGTGCACGAGGCGCTCCCCCAGGCGACCTGAGAGGAAGGAGCGTCCCTCGCGCACGTCCTCGGCCCCGAAGGCCCGCCCCATGTAACCGAGCAACTCCACCACGGCGTAGGGCTCTAGCAACACAGGGTACTCGCCCGGCTCGAGGTCCTGGGGCCGCCGCGACCGCTCGGCCTTCTCCACGGCCTCGGCCCCCAGGGCCTCCCCGTCGATCCGCCGGGCGTCGGCGTGGGTGTCAGCCGCCCAGCCGCTGGAGTCGTCGCTCATGACCACGGTGTCGAGGTGGGCGAAGGTGCCCGCGTGGTGGGCCCACAGCCCCTCGGAGGTGGCAATGGCGCGCTGGCGAAGGCCCGTCTGAAAGGCGCCCGCGGCCACGAGGTCGCGCGCCCGGGCCTGGCGGCAGACGTGGCCGACGGCCGCCGCCCGGTCGACGGCCTCACAGCCGAGCGTCCCGGCATCGAGCGCCTCGGGGATGGGGGAAAAGGCCTGGGGCCCCGTGAACCCGGGGAACTCCGCGTCGGCAGGCTGCAGCAGGGCCAGCGCCTCGGCATCCCGCAACGCGGCGGTGAGCGCCTCGGGCGAGGTGTCGTTGGTGGAGGCCTCCCCGACGCGCTGGCCGAACGCCACGCGGACGCGCACCTGCATGTCGTGCTCCGCCACGTTCTGGTGCACCTGGTTGTTCGCGAAACGCGTGAGGTGGCTGGTGTGCCCCGTCAGCACGACCTCCGTCGCCTCGGCCCGGCTGGCCTGCAGCACGTGGTCGGCGATCGCCCTCAGGGCGGCCTCGTCCTGGAGGCGGTGGGTGGTGGTGTGCATGGGTGGCTTCTCCTCAGGCGTCAGAACGCGCCACGCCGACATGCACGCCCCGGAACCGGGCCGGGCTCGCGCCGTGGCCCACGTGGGCCACCTGGAGCGGCTGTCCCTTGCCACAGTTCGGCGTGCCCCAGATCTGCCAGGCCTCGGGGCCGCAGATGAAGTCGCAGCCGGCCCAGAAGCGAGGCGTGATGCCCGTGTAGGTGGGGTTTCTGAGCATCCGCCCCAGCTTGCCGCGCTTCACCTCCCACGCGATCTGGGCGCCGAACTGGAAGTTCACGCGCTTGTCGTCGATGCTCCAGCTGCGGTTGGTTTGCATGTAGATGCCGTCCTCGGTGTCGGCGAGGAGGTCCTCGAAGGAGCCGGCGCCGGGTTCCAGGTTCACGTTGGTCATCCGCACCATCGGGATGCGGCCCCAGCCGTCGGCGCGGGCCATGCCGCCACTCGGCAAACCAAGCCGCGCAGCCGTCTCCCGGCAGGACAGGAAGCCCTTGAACCGCCCCTGCTCGATGATGGGGACGCGCTGCGCCGGCACGCCCTCGTCGTCCCAGCCAAAGGTGCCAAGGCCGCCAGGCAGCGTGGCATCGGCCGTGACGGTCACGATCGGGGCGGCATACTCGAAGCTGTCCCGCATCGCCGGCGCGAGGAAGCTGGTGCCCGCGTAGGCCGCCTCGTAGCCCATCACGCGGTCGAGCTCGATGGCGTGCCCGATGGACTCGTGGATCTGAAGCGCCAGCTGGGTGGGATCGAGGATCAGGGTGGTCTCCCCCGCGGGGCAGGGGGGCGCCGTCAGCAGGGCCACGGCCTCCTCGGCAATCCGGCGGGCGTTGCCCGGCAGGTCCGTCTCGCGCACGAGCTCGTAGCCCACCGTGGCCTGCTGACGGCCGAAGGAGTTGGGGTAGGAGCGCGTCTGCAGCTCGGAGGCGCCGACGGCCGTCGCCTCGATGCCACAGCCCGTCTCGGTGATCACCTGCTCGATGCGGCTGCCCTCGGTGCTCGCAAACAGCTTGTGCTCGCGCTGGGCGCCGATGGAGCCGCTCGTGACGCGCACGCCGGGCACGGCGCGCATCTCGGCCTCGGCGGCCATCAGCGTGGCGAGTTTTTCCTCCACCGGCACCGCGAAGGGGTCTTCCCGGAGCGGGGTCTCGTACCGCCCGACGAGGCGCAGCGGCTCCCCCAGCGACACGGGCACCAGCTGGCTGGGCCGGCTGGCTCGCGCGATCGCGATGGCCTCCGTCACCACCCGCTCGACCTCCGGCTCCGTGAGCCGCGAGGAGGAGGCGAAGCCCCAGGCACCATCCACCAGCACGCGCACGCCGAAGCCCCGGCTGGTGTTCCGGGAGATGCCGCCCGGCCGGCCGTCTCGCGTGCAAACCGTCTCCAGCAGACGTTCCACGAGCCGGACATCCGCGTAGCTGGCGCCGGCCAGCTGGGCGCGGTTGAGGGCCAGCTCGGCGAGGGCCACGGGCAACACGGTGACGGCCAAGGGCACGAGCGGGACCTCTCTGCGGGCGGTGGGCGTCCGAGGCGGGCGTGGCGCCCCGCCGGACGCTTCATTATAGCGGGTTGCCGCGTGGGCGGCGCGCATCGGACGGCCGGCAGCCTGGCTGGGTATGACATGGGAAGCTGCCCCCTCCTGCCCCGACCACGCCCCATGCCCCACGCTCAGAGATGGATCGCCCTCGGCCCCGTGACGACCCTGGTCGTCGTGCTGGCGTTGGGCTGCGTGCGCGAGGAAGCCACCACCCAGGTCCGGACCACGGGCACGTCGGGCAAGGCCTCGACGCCCAAGCCCGGGACGCCCCGTCCGACCCCCTCCACCAAGTTCGCCTCTCAACCCCCCGCCTCCACCACGCCGGCGTCGCCGGGTCCGTCCCCGTCGGCCAGCGCGCCACCCTCAACAGGGGCCTCACCGAGCGCCTCTCCGTCGACGCCTGCGGCCTCCGCCACCCCGTCCACCGGCCCGACGCCCACCCCGACGCCCAGCGAGACCGCCTCAGCCGCGCCGACGCCCACCCCGACGCCGACGCCCACCCCGACGCCCACGGCAACGCCGACGCCCGCCCCCTCAGCCAGCGTCGCCATCACCTACACCACCGAGGCCTTCAAGGTCTCGGCCCTCGCGGGCGGACAGCCGAGCGGCGAACCCAGGTCCCTGCAGACGGGAGACAACGCCGCCATCGGGCTCAACCTGGAAGGCGTGGGCATGGCCGCGCGGGACCTGCCGTCCGTGTTCAGCTACTTCTCCGACGCCGCGAACGGCACCATCCGGAGCGTCAACAAGCTGCGGCAGGTGCTCTGGGAAGGGGTAGGCGACCCTGCCGCGGCCGATCCGCCAATCCGGAACCCCCGTGGCCTGGCCTACGACCCTGTCCGCAAGGTGCTGTACGTGGCCGACAGCTTCAACCACCGGATCTTGCGGGTGGGCTACGACGGCAACACGGTGGGGCTGCAGCTCGCCTCCTTCGACGTCATCGCGGGCCGCAAGGACATGCCGGTGGAGGCCCCCTACCTGGACGGGGCCGGCGCGACGGCAAACCTGATGACGCCCCACGGCCTGCTGCTGGCCGAGCCGAACCTGTACTTCACGGACGCCGGCTACCACACCTTGCGCAAGATCGACCTGTCGAGCGCCACCTTCCCGGTGTCCTTCGTCGCCGGCGGCCAGAGCACCACGCCAGGCGCGGCCGTCGCGGGCGCCGTGGCGGCCGGCGAGGCCCGCTTCAACCTGCCGACGGCGCTCACCGCCACCGTGCGGGGCACCGACCCGCTGCTGGTCGTGGCCGACTCCTTCAACCACTGCCTGCGCTCCGTCAACCCGCTAACGGGCGAGGTCAGCCTGCTCGCGGGCTCCGCCAGCGGCGTGACGGGCGCCGAGGACGGCAGCGCCACGGCCGCCCGCTTCAACCACCCCGTCGCGCTCGCCGGGGATGGCCGGGGCCGGGTCTTCGTCGGAGAGCGCAACAACCCACGCCTCCGCGTGCTCGGCGCCGACGGCGAGGTGCGCACGGCGCTGGGCGGCGCCGCGGCGGGTTACGTGAACGCCACGGGCGCGCCCGCGCGCTTCGGGGCCATCACGGGCATGGCCCAGCGGCTCGACGGCACGGGCAACCTGCTCGAGCTGTTCATCTATGACGCGGGCACGGCGGAGAACCTCCCCCGGCTGCGGCTGGTGGAGCCACAGCCCTGAGCGAGGGGCGCTGCCGGCCGCCCCGCTCACAGAGCAGATTGTCTTCAGGTTAAGCTGCCTCGCACCCCGGTTCCGGGCGATTCAAGGGGGCGGGCAGGGGTATCTGATAGATAACCACCCACTCGGTGCCTTGCTGCGGGGCCCCCCGCCTTGCAGTTCAAGTTTTGAAAGGAGCCTCCCGTGACCGCCAAGTACCTCCGTCGATCCGGCCTCAGCCTGATGATTCTGGCCGTGGCCGCCTGTCAGGCCGGTGCCCCCACGAGCCCCCTGGAGGAGGAAGGGGCCGTCACCAAGCGGCCCGCGGCCGCCGCCAAGCAGGTGCCGCTCGAGCAACGGCTGCGCGACGCGGGCCTCGAGGCGGGCACCCTGACGCTGCAGGCCCAGCAGTTCCAGGTGCGCGACCAGGCCGGCAAGGGCATCCCCGGCGCCACCGTCGAGGTCGAGACCGAGTTGCTCACCACCGACGAGAACGGCGTGGTGAAGGTGGCCGGCCAGGTTCCCGAGGACCCTGGCTTCCTCCTGGCGATCGTCCGGGCCCCGGGCATGGTGCCCGCCCGCGTCAAGCTGATCCCCGGTTTCTCCATCAAGCTGCACGCCGCAGACGGGCTGGTGCACCGCGTCTCGGCCGCTGCGGGCGGTCGCTTCGCGAGCTCGGACGGCAGCATCGAGGTCTCCTTCTCTCCCGACGCCCTGGACCGCGATGCCGAGGTTCGCGTGACGCGGATCTTCAACGCCGCCCCGGCGTCGCTGAAGGCCATCTCGCCCAGCTTCGACAGCATTGCCGACAAGCTCGCCGATCGCACCTCGCTCGGCCACTACCAGTACAGCCTCGACCTCGGGGGGGCCAAGATCCGGCCAGGCGCCTCCGTCCGCGTGGACTTCAAGGCTGAGCAGGCGCTCGCCGACTACATCAAGCGGGGTGTGAAGCTCGACCCGAAGGGCTTCAAGCTGGCGGACCAGTTCTCGATCGGCGAGGATGGCCAGGTCCGCTTCGCGATGATGGTGCCCGCTCCGCCGCCGCCCCCCGAGTTCTCCGGGCCCGCAGCGGCTGCCTACGGCCTGCTCGCCGCCGTGTGCAGCCAGCCCAACGACCGCGAGGACTACACGGAGACGGTCTGCACCTCGCGGAGCGTCCAGAACTGCGTTGAGCGGTCCGACGGCACCGCGGCCGTGCATGACTCTGCCATTAACAACGGCCACTGCTACTACACGTGGCAGGACTGCAGCAACATCACCATCACCGAGTGCACGCAGGTGCCCCGCACCCGCTACCACCAGTCTTCCAGCATCAACGCTCTCGTGCGCTACGACTCCGACGACAGCCGCTACGCCGGCCGCGTCGCAAGCGGCGCTTACGTGACCTTCTCGCACTCGGGCACCCCGGTCCGCGCGGCGGGCACCGCAGCCTACACCGCCGGAGATGGATACGCCTGGGTGTACGGCGCCGCGGGCGCCTCCGGCTCGGCCACGGCCTCCATGCCCGGCGACGCGGGTTCGCGCGGCACGTCCGGCTACTACAGCGTGAACTGCAGCACCGTGAACCTCAGCATTGTGAAGCGAATGCCCCAGGTCACCTTCGCCTTCGACAACCAGGGCGCGGCGCTCAGCGGGAACTTCTCACTGTCCACCAGCCATGGGGCGCAGGCCCTGAGCGGGTTCGCCAACCAGGTGAAGGCCATCGCGATGCAGGGCGCCACGGTGGCGTCCGAGGCCTTCTCGATCGCCGTCGGCAACCAGGCCGTCGGCGCCGGGCAGATCGACTACGACGGCGCCTCCGGCACCATCGGCTGGAACCAGGCCAACACCTTCACGATGCGGACCTGGCACAACGCCCGGCTCGACGCGACGGCCAACTACGTCTCGAACGACAACAGCGTGCCGGCCGACCAGGCCCCGCCCACCCGGTGGGCCGGTCAGCCTGCCGCGGGGGTGAACTTCAACTTCGCGCACAACATCTCCGGCTCCCCCAACAAGCCGGCGGGGCGCGACGTGCTGGCGTTCACGGGCGTCACCTCCGCGTCGGCCTGGGGCCTGAACGGGGCCGCCAGCACCATCCGCGCCACCCGGGCAGCCAACAGCGTGTCGCTAACGGGCAGCCGGACCGGCTCGGTGGGCGGGGCACCCGTCGTCGTCGGCATCAACGCCAACCTCCCGACCGTCAACTTCTACGTCTCAGGTGACCTCGCTCAGAACTACATCATGCGCTACACCCTGACGCCGGCGGGCGGCAGCCCGCGGGACCTGGAGATGCGCGTGCCTGCCAACATGCAGTTCCGCCTGCCCATCGAAGAAGCGGTCAACGACCCGAGGCAGCACACTTTCCAGATCTCGACCATCATCACCGAGGACGGCAACCACGCCATCGTGATGCCGGACGGCAGCCGCAACTACCCGGCCCTGACCGTGAACCGCGGGGCTGACGACTACTCGATGAACCTCAAGTCCGAGCTCATCGCCGCCAAGTAGGCGCCCGGTCTGCTCCAACCGCAAGTCCCCCTGCCCTCGGGCGGGGGGACTCTGCCATCAGGACGTAGCCGCCATGAGGGGCGCTTGGCCGCCTCCACCGGGGCGGTCAGGCGGGCAAGCCGAACAGCCGGCGGGCGTTCTCGCTCGTGCGCGCGACGAGGTCGGCAGCCGACAGCCCGTGCAGGTCCGCCAGCTTCTCCGCCACGTGCACCACGTGGGCGGGTTCGTTGCGCCGGCCCCGGTGCGGCACCGGCGCGAGGTAGGGTGAGTCCGTCTCGATGAGCAGGCGGTCGAGCGGCACGCTGGCCGCAGCCGCCTGGAGGTGGTGGGCCGTCTTGAAGGTGACGGGCCCTGCGAACGAGACGTACATCCCCACGGCGACGCACGCCGCAGCAAACTCCGCCGAGCCCGAGAAGCAATGCATCACGCCGCCCACGCGGCGGTCGAGGCAGCTTGTCAGCACGCCCAGCACGGCCTCGTGGCTGTCCCGGTCATGGACGATGATGGGCTTGCCGAGCTCGGCCGCCAGCCGCACCTGGGCCTCGAAGGCCACCTGCTGCTGCGCCCGGGGAGGCTCGGGGTAGTAGTAGTCCAGCCCGATCTCGCCGATCGCCACCACGCGCGGGTGGGACGCCCAGCCCCGCAGCAGCGGCAGCGCCTCGTCCGACCAGCTTGCGGCCTCGTGGGGGTGGACGCCGACGCCCACCCAGACGTCCGGCTGCGCGTCTGCCAGGGCCAGCACGCGCGGCATGTCGGCGAGCGAGATGCCGGGCACGATCATGGCCTCGATCCCGGCTGCCCGCGCCCGCGCGAGCACCTCGTCGCGGTCGGGGTCGAACTGCGGCACGTCCAGGTGGCAGTGCGTGTCGATCACTTCTTCTTGGCCCCGGCCTCAGCCAGCTCGTCCTCGATGCGCGGGTACACGGGGCCCGTCTTGTTCGTCTGGGTGCCTGCGCGCAGCCCGCCCCAGGCCAGGTCGCCCCAGCGCTGCTCACCAAGCGGAGCGCCCGGGTTCAGCTGCACCCAGAGCTTCTCGGCCAGCTGCGGAATGAAGGGCGAGACGAGGATCGTGACGGCGCGAAGCGCCTCCAGCACGCCGTACAGCACGCCCCCCAGCTTCTCCGTCTCGCCAGCCTTGGCGAGGGCCCAGGGCGCCTGCGTGTCGATGTACTTGTTCACCGCATCGATCAGGCCCCAGATGGCCTCGAGCGCCTCCTGGATCTCGTAGCGCGCCATGTGGGCCTCGGCCCGGCTGGCAACGGCTTCCACCCGCTCGGCCAGCTCCCGCGTGAGTTCGGGGACGTCGGCAGGGACCTCGCCGGCGAAGTTCTTCTCCAGCATCCCCAGCGTGCGGTTGAGGGCGTTCCCGAGGTTGTTCGCCAGGTCCGCGTTGACGCGCAGCTTGAAGGCGTCGAAGGTGTAGCTGCCGTCGCGCCCGTAGGTGATCTCGCGCATCAGGTAGTAGCGCAGGGCGTCGGCCCCGAACTGCTCGGCGAGGGCGTTGGGCTCGACCACGTTGCCGAGCGACTTGCTCATCTTCTGCTCGCCGATGTGCACCCAGCCGTGCCCGTGGACCGTCCGGGGCAGCGGCAGGCCCAGGGCCATCAGGATGGTCGGCCAGATGATGCAGTGGAACTTCATGATGTCCTTGCCGACGACGTGGACGGAAGCCGGCCAGTACCGCTGGAAGGTGGCATCGTCCGTGCCCCAGCCGATGCCCGTCAGGTAGTTCAGCAGGGCGTCGATCCAGACGTAGATGACCTGGCCCTCATCCCCGGGCACCGGGATGCCCCACGTCACCTTCTGGCGCGAGACCGACACGTCGGGGAAGGTGTCGAGCAGGTTGAGCACCTCGTTGCGGCGGCTCTCTGGCTGGATGAACTCGGGGTTGGCCTCGATGTGGGCGCGGATCCGGTCGCGGTAGCGCGACACGGCGAGCACGTAGTTCTCCTCTTCGAAGGGCTGCGGCGGCGCATCGTGCTGCGGACACTTGCCCTCGACGAGGTCCCGCTCGTTCTTGAACTCCTCGCAGCCGGCGCAGTAGAGCCCCTCGTAACGGGCCTTCTGGACGTCGCCCTGCGCCACGAGCTGGGCGAAGGCCCGCTGCACGGCGGCCTCGTGGAAGTCATCCGTCGTCCGGATGAAGCGGTCATAGGCCACGCCCAGGTTCGCCCACGTGCTGACGAAGCGCGGGGAGATGCGCCCCACGAACTCACGGGGCGTGACGCCCTCCGCGGCGGCGGCCTTCTCGATCTTCACGCCGTGCTCGTCGACGCCCGTCAGGTAGAAGACGTCGTCGCCCAGCAGGCGGTGCCAGCGGGCGAGCACGTCGGCGGCGATCTTCTCGTAGGCATGGCCGAGGTGCGGGGGCGCGTTCGTGTAGTCGATGGCGGTGGTGATGTAGTACGGACGCGGCATGGCACGGGCTCCTCACGCGATCGGGGACTCCAAGCTACCAAATCACAGGGGGGAAGGCAAACCCGCGCCTGCCCGGCAACCAAGCGTGCCTGGGGTATCATGGACGGGCGGGGCAGACGCCCCACGCCAGTGAGGGGACGTCGTGCGGTTGCCACTCCATCGGGACAGGGACGGCCGGGTGGTCTACGACTACCCCTGCCTGCTGGTGGTCGACCCGCTCTCCGACCAGGGGCGGCTGTACGCCGACGCGGAGGCCGCCGCGGCAGAGTTCCAGCACGACGACCTCATGGCGGGCGTGACGCCCGAGACCGTCACGGCCATGCTGGCCGGCCGAGGCTGGCGGCTGCACTTCCTGCGATCGGACGCCGACCTCGCAGACGAGGTGCGGCGCCACCTGGCGCTCTCGGAGGGGGAGCTGCAAGAGACGCTGGCAGCCCGGTGGCTCCAGCAGGACTTTGCCTTCCCCGGCGCGGAGCATGTCGTCTGGGAGCGCACGACGACGCGGCTGTACACGGACGGCGAGCGCGTCGTGTGCGAGGGGCACGTCATCGCGCTGACCCCCGACGCCCCGGCAGAGGCCACGGCCAGCGTGGCTGCCTGGCTGGACGCGTTCGCGACCGACGTGGCCCGCGAGTTGCGGGCGCCGCTGGCGTTCGTGCCGCCGAGGGGCTGAAAGGAGAAGGCCCCGGCAAGGCCGGGGCGTGAAGTCAGTGGGCCGTGACGGCCGCCGGGATGCCCTGCGTCTGCAGGCTGCGCATCGCGGCAGCCGCCGCGTAGCGGTTCTTGTAGGCCCCGACGTAGACGCGCGTCATGCCGACGCCGTGCCCGACGTATGCCGGAATGCCCTGCGAGCGCAGCTGGCTGACGAGCGACTGGGCGTTTCCGGGGTTGGCGAAGCTGCCCACCTGCACGCCGTAGCGGCCGCGCGCGGCCGCGTGGCGGTGGCTGGCAGCCCTGGGGTGGTGGGCCGCGCCGGCCTGGCCTCCACCCCAGGGGATGTAGGCCGACTGGCCGGAGATCCACCCCGTGCCGCGGCTGTAGGCCGGAGCAGCCTGGTAGCGGGCGTGCCAGGTGCGGCTGGCCTTGGAATGACGGCCCTGAGCATAGGAGCCGCGGCCGTGACGCTTCCGGTAGGCAGCCAGACGTTGAGCGCGAACCTTTCGGAGGTGGGCCTGACGCTGGGCCCACTTGGATGGGGCCGTCCCCGCTGCCACCTGCGGCCGGGCCTTCTTCGCGGCCTTCACGGGCGGCTTCGGCGCCACGACGGCCTCAGGCTGGACCCAGCCGTCCTCGCCGGGTTGGCTGGGCTTGAGCACCTCCGGATCGGGCGTCGGGACCTTGAACTTGCGCGGCAACGGTTTCGGGGCCTCTGCGCCCTCAGGCTGGCCCTCGGCGGGCTTGTCGGCAGGCTTGTCCGCGGGCGGTTCGGCAGGCTTGCCGGCCGGCTTGTCGCCTGGAGCCGCCGCCTGCTCCACGGGCTTGGTGTCGCCCGGCGGCGGCGGGGCGGCCTCGCCGGGGGGTGGGGCCGCGGGGGCGGCAGCCTCCGTGCCGTCGCCACCGAAGTACGAGTTGACGATCTCGTTCATGGCCTCCGGGGCGAGCAGGGTCGCCGCGTAGTAGCCGCCGAGGCCGACAACGCCGACGCCGGCTAACGCCATGAGGGCGACGCGAACCGCGTTGCCACCGCCATTCTTGGCCGGCTTGGCGCCGTCTTCGTCGCCACCTTCGTCGTCGTCTTCGTAGTCGTCGTCGTCGTCGCCGGCGTCGCCGTCGTCTTCTTCGCCGTAGTACTCATCCTGGTCCTCGTCGTACTCAGGCATCTCACTGCGGAACTCTTGCGGCTCCTGCCGGCGGTTGAAAAACACGAGGGGCCTCCTGTGACACGCCCTGTCCGGCGCCTGCGGGCACGGCGACGGAGCCGGAACGCTCCGCGTCGGTGGGGGGCACCCACGAGGCGGGCGCACCGTGACGGATTATACCCCGTCGCTGCTGCGTCTGCCTGCGCCGCCCCCGCAAAAAGTGGGCGAGGCTCCGCCTGCCGCCGCCGTTATGTTACGATGCAGGCAGCTCCCCAGCGCGTGCCCCGATGCTGTCCACTTCGCCCATCGCCCTGTACGACTCCGGCCTCGGAGGCCTCTCCGTCTTCCGTGCTCTGGCCGCCCGGCTGCCAGCCGAGTCCCTGCTCTATTTCGGAGACACGGCGCGCGTGCCCTATGGCCCGCGCCAAGCCGCGGAGATCCTCGCCTTCAACGAGGAGGTCGCCGGCCTGCTGGTGGCGGCAGGCGCGAAGGCCCTCGTCGTGGCCTGCAACACCTCCTCCGCCATTGCCCTCCCCGTGCTTGGTCCGACGAGCCCCGTCCCGATGGTGGGCCTGATCGAGGCCGGCGCGCAGGCCGCCATCGAGGCGGCTGGCGGGGGGCCCATCGCAGTGATCGCCACGCAGGCCACCGTGCGCAGCGGCGCCTACGGCCGGGCCATCACCGCCCGCGCGCCGGGCACCCCCGTCGTCGAGCTCGCCTGCCCCACCCTCGTGCCGCTGGTGGAGGCTGGCGACTGGAGCGGGCCCGCCGCCGTGGAGGCCGTCCACGCGGCCCTCGCCCCCCTCGTCGCGGCGCCCCCCGCGGCCCTCGTGCTCGGCTGCACGCACTACCCCCACCTCACGGCGGCGGTCGCCGAGGTGCTGCCTGGCGTGACCCTCGTCGACCCCGCCACGCGCGTGGCCGACACCGTCGCAGCGCTGCTGGGGGAGGCCGGGGGCCTCGCGCCCGAGGGCACCAGGCCCGTGCATCGCCTCTGGGTGAGCGGCGATCCGGCCACATTCCTGCTGAGCGCCAGGCGACTGGTTGCCGGCCTGCCCGAGTCCGCCACCCTCGTCCCGGTGGCGCAACCCGTCCCTTGAGGCCTTGCCCGGCCCTGGGTGGGTGCCGAGGGCCGTTCGGCGGGTATAACGCCTGCGTCCTGCGAGGTGCGGCTGCACCCCGCCCCGAGCCCCGGAGTCCCCGCTTGAACACCCCTCGCTTGCTCGTCGGCGCCCTCGTCGCCCCCTTCACGGCCGCGGCCCTGGCGGGCTGCCCGATGCAGCCCGTCATCTTCCAGATCAACCTGGAGAACCCCAACCTGCGCGTCGGCGAGAAGACGATGCTGCGGCTCGAGGCGCAGGTTGGCTGGTTCCGCCAGCCGTTTTTCTACTACCGGGCTGAGCGCGGCCGGCTGTCGAGCCTCTCGGGCGAGACGGCGCCGCAAGGCGGCTTCTTGCGGGCCACGAACCAGGTCTGGTACCACGCGCCCTACACCGCCAGCTTCCCGTCGGCCGAGGGCCTGCGGCAGAACGACACGATCGAGATCATCGCCCAGGACGGCCCCTTCACCACGAGGACCTCGCGCAGCGTCACCATCACGGGCTCGACGGTGGTCTTCGCGAGCAGCGAGGGCGGCCCCAACGGCACCATCATGACGGCGATCGACTCGGGTGGTGGCCAGATGCAAAGCCAGCCTCAGCCGCTCACGGACCTGACGCAGAAGCCCCTCAAGGGGGCCTCCCCCGTCATCAGCCCGAACGGCGAGCGCATCGCCTTCGTGGTCTACCCGGGCGACGGCACCAGCAAAATCGCGATGCGCGACGCGGCCGGGCAGGTGCTGTACCTGACCAACTTCCAGCGCGGCCTCGCCCTTGACCCCGCCTGGAGCCCGGACGGGAACTTCATGCTGTTCGCGAGCAACCACGCCGACGACTCTGCGGGCACCTTCGACATCTACATGATGAATGTCGACCAGAACGGGGGCGGCGGGCGGGCCATCACGCGGCTGACGACCAACACCTGGGACGAGCGGCACCCGGCTTGGAACCCGGTCCCGACGGCGTCCGAAGACCGCATCATCGCGGTCGCAGCGCGCCGCAACAACGTGAACACGCCTGGGGACCGCACGCAAAACTGGAACATCTTCCTGATGAACCGGCAGGGCCTCTACACCCGGTCCGTCAGCGACATGCAGGGCGATGGCAGCAACTGGGCCATCGAGCCCACGTGGCACCCGAACGGCCAGCTGCTGGCCTACACGCGGTTCGGGCCCGTCGTGAACTACCAGTCGAGCGCCAACAAGTTCCAGCGCATCTTTGTGCAGGACCTGACGCAAAGCCCGGCAGTCATCCCGCTGAACATCTCCAACACGGACCCCAACGGCCGCGAGAGCTCGCCCGTGTGGTCGACGGACCGGCTGAACACCTTGTACTTCCTGCGCACGGAGGCGAACGCCCCGAACATCTCGCGCGTGTACCAGACGCAGTACCTGCCGGGCAACGTGGGCGGCAACTCCTTCCCGCCACAGCTCGTGGCCCCGTTCCAGAGCCTGGGCCTGCCGCTGACGATCGTCGGTGGCACGAACCGGGACATCTCTGGCTATCACCCCATCGACTGGCGCTGAACGCCGCCCTGGAAAGGACCCCGCGTGCTCCGTCACCTCGCCCAGACGTGTCTGGCCGCCGCCCTGATCGTGGCAGGGCCCGTCACCCTCCCGGCCCAAGCTGCGCCAGAGGCGCTGACCATTCTGCACACCAACGACACACACGACCACCTCGAGGCCTTCGACGTGAGCGGCCAGAAGGACATTGGCGGCATCGCCCGCCGCGCCACGCTTTTCAGGCGCATTCGCAAGGAAACACCCGCGACGCTGGTGCTCGACGCCGGGGACGTCTTTCAGGGCACGCCGCTGTTCAACTTCTATTCGGGCGAGCCCGACTACCTCACGATGGCGCAGGCCGGCTATGACGCCGTCACCGTGGGCAACCACGACCTGGACAACGGGCTGGACAACCTGCGACTGCAGGCTGAGCACCTGGGGAAAGGCCGCGGCCCGATTTCAGCCAACATGCGGGACGACCGAGGCAAGCCGCTCTTCGAGAGCCACCGCGTGCTGACGGTCGGGAAGCTGAAGGTCGCCGTGATCGGCGCGCTCGGGGTGGAGGCCTTCCACGCCGTCGCCGAGCCCCGTCGCCGGGGCGTCCAGGTCAACGACCCGCTGCAGGCGCTCCGGCCGCTGATCCAGAAGCTCCGGCCGACCGTCGACCTCGTGGTCTTGCTGACGCACATCGGCCACGAGGCGGAGGTGGAGCTCGCCCAGGCGCTGCCGGAGGTGGACCTGATCGTCGGCGGCCACAGCCACACCAAGGTCGAGGCCCCCGTGGTCGTCAAGCACCCCGGCCGGAACACCCTCGTCGTGCAGGCCTTCCAGTGGGGCCAGTTCGTGGGCCGGCTCGACCTGCAGGTGGAAGGCCGCAAAATCGTGAGCCACCGCGGCCAGCTGCTGCCCGTGTCCACCGACATCCAGCCCGACCCGGGCGTGGCTGCAACCGTGTCACGCTACGCGGACCGCATCGCCATCGAGATGCGCCAGGTGGTCGGTCGGGCCGAGGTGGAATTCCCCAACAACCGGAAGCGCGAAGGCGACACCCCCCTGGGCAACCTCGTGGCAGACGTCATGCGCGAGTCGATGGGGGCCGACGTCGGGATCATGAACTCGGGGGGAATCCGGGCGGCCCTGCCGAAGGGCGACCTCACGCGCGGCATGGTGTTCTCGATGCTGCCCTTCGAGAACTATCTGGTGACCTTCTCGTGCAGCGGGGTCGAGCTCCAGCGCATCCTGGACTTCGCCGCCAGCCGCTACGGCAAGTCCGGCAGCCTGCAGGTCTCGGGCGTGCGTTACGTCGTCGACGGGGAGCGGGCCACGGAGGTCGTGGTGGGCGACAAGCCCCTGGACCTCGCGGCACAGTACCGTGTGACGACCAACGACTACATCGCGCAGGGGAATGACGGGGCCGACGTGTTCCGCGCGATCACGGGGGTGGGCAACACGGGGGTGCTGATGCGCGACGCGTTCCTGCAGCGGCTCCTCCGCAACCCGGTGCTGACGATGCCAGCTGGCGGCCGCATCCGGAAGCGCGAGGCGGTGCCGGCCGCCCCCTGAGCCGTCAGGGGGTGGGCGGCTCGGCTGGAGGCTGTTCGGCAGCCTGTCGCGCGGCCGGCTTCCAGGCGCCTGCCGCCTTGCGAGAGGCCTTGCGGGCCTTGCCCTTGGCTTTCTGACGGGCCGTCGGGCCGGCAGCGGCCTTCCGCTTCTTGGGCGGTCGGGCCCCCGTGGCGGCAGCCTCCTGGGCCTCCGCCCGCTCGGCGTTGCGCGCCCGCTGCTCGCGGGCCTTGCGGGCCTCCCGACGGACGTCCTGCTCCGTGGCGGGCCGCAACTCCCCGAAGATGTAGACGGGCCGGTCGAAGGTCAGGCCGAGGTCGCGCTCCAGCACTGAGAGAAATCGCTGCTCAGCGGGATCGACCAGGCTGATGGCCGTGCCCTCCCGCCCCATCCGGGCCGTTCGCCCCACCCGGTGCGTGTAGTCCGCCGCCGTCCGCGGCAGGTCCAGGTTCAGCACCAGGCTCACGCCACCCAGGTCCAGCCCGCGGGCCGCGAGCTCGGTCGCGACCAGCACCTGCAGCTTGCCCGCCCGGAAGGCCCGCATCGCCTCGGCCCGGGCCAGCTTGTTCATGCCCGCGTGAAGCCCCGCGGCCCGCACCCCGTGGTGCACCAGCTTGGCCACGAGCCAGTCGATGTCGGCAGCCCGGTTGAAAAAGGCGATCGCCCCCGTGGGCGCCAGGTGCGCGACGAGCTTCCGCAGCATGGGCAGCTGGTCCCGCTCATCGACGAGCAGCACCTGGTGGCGCAGCGTCGCGGGCAGGGTGAGGTCGGCCGCCGCGCGCAGCGTGGTGGGCGCGCGCATCAGGCCCTCGGCCCAGCGGGCGGCGTCGTCGGCGATGGTGGCCGAGGCCCCGACCACCTGCCGCGAGCCGGGCGTCCCCATCACGATGGCCGACGCATCGCCCCGGTGGGCGGGCTCGGCAAGGCGATCGACCTCGTCGAGCACCACGGCCCGACAGGCCGCGAGCGAGACCGCCCCACGCCCCAGCATATCTGTGACGCGTCCCGGCGTCCCGACCAGCACGTCGGCGCCCCGCTTCAAGGCCTCCACCTGGCGGGCGGGGTTCGCCCCGCCGATGACGGCCACGACCCGCTGCTCCGTGCCCTCAAGCAACCTGCGCGCCACCTCCCGGACCTGGATGCCAAGCTCCTGCGTGGGGACGAGGACCACCAGGCGAGGCGTGGCGGGCCGTCCAGGGGCCGGCGGGGGAGGCACAGGGCCCGTGAGGCGGGCCAGCAAGGGCAACACGTAGGCGAGCGTCTTGCCGCTGCCCGTCTGGGCGGCCAGCAGCGCATCCTTGCCCGTCAGCAGCACCGGCAAAGCCAGCGCCTGGATGGGAGACGGCACCCGAATGCCGTCAGCCGCAAGCCGCTCCGCATAGGCCGGCACCATGGAGAAGTCCGTCAGCTCGCTCATGGGCTGCATCGTACCACGCCATGCAGACGGGCCTCACGGGGCCGTACAATGGGCGCCATGCCCCAGCTTCCCGCCCCCCGCAGCGAGCCGGACCCACCAGGTGCCCCGGTGCCTCCCGAGGTGGCCCGGTTGCTTACCCCGGAGCCTGCCCTGGCAAGGCGCAGCGGGGGGCGCGATCGCTCCCTCGACATGCTGAGGGGGGCCGCCGTGGTCGTGATGGTGGTGGACCACCTTGTCGGCCATTCCTGGCTGCACCAGGCCACCCTTGGCACGCTTTACGTCACGGCGGCCGAGGGCTTCGTGTTCTGCTCGGGGCTGGCGCTCGGCCAGCGCTGCGCCCAGCGCCTGGCCCGGAGCGGCCTCGGGGGCGTCGCGACGGCGGCCTGGCGGCGGGCGTTGCTGCTGTGGGGCTGCGCCTCGGTGCTGCTGGTGGCGGTGGGCACGCTGGCCTGGGCGGTGCCGGGGGCCGGCCGGCCCGTCTTCGAGGCCCCGCCGCCGGGCCTTCTCCAGCTGTGGGTGGGGGCGCTGACGCTGCAACTCGCCCCACCGCTGCTCGACATCTTGCCAATGTACGTCGGGTTTCTGGCCCTCACGCCCTTCCTGGCCGCGCTGGCGGCGCGGGGCGCCTGGCCGATCGCCCTGGGACTGTCCGCCCTCGCCTGGGGCGTGAACTGGCTGGAGCCCTACGCGCTGAGCACGCCGCCGCTGGACCGGGACGGCCGAACCTACTTCCCCCTCGCCTCCTGGCAGGTGCTCTTCGTCGTGACCTTCCTCGCAGGCTGGCACCGGGAGCAGCTCACCCGGGCGTGGGCCTGGGTGCCGCCCGTGGGCTGGGCCCTCAGCGGCGGGTTGATCACCGTCGCGCTGGCCGTGGCCGCCGGCCACGACGCAACGCTCGGCGCCTGGCCGGCGACGTCCCCGGAGCGAGCCTCCTGGCTGGCCGCCACCGACCGCAGCTTGCTCGGGCCTTTGCGCCTGATGGCCGTCGCGGCCTTCTTCCCTCTCGCGTGGCGGGGCCTCGAGGTCGGGGGCGAGCGGCTGGCGGCCTGGCTGGGACCCGCGCTGCTGCCACTCGGGCGTCACGCCCTGTATGCCTACTTGATGCACATCCCGCTGGTGCTCGGCTGGACGGCCTGGGTGGCGCCCCGCCTCGGTGGCCAGGCCTGGCTCGCGACGCTCGGGCAACTCGCCGTGGTCGCAGCCCTGATCGCGATGGTCCGGCGGCGGTGGCTCTTCACCTGGGTGCCAAGCTAGGGACCAGCCACCACGTCAGCACCGCGACCACCGAGAAGCTGCCCCAATCGCTGCCAACCCACAGGGGGCACCGAGACCGTCAAAGAGCTGCCCCAAGCCCCTCCGATTCCGACCGTCGGTAGGGCGACCGCGAGGGAGCGGCCCCGAAACACCCCGACTCACAGGCAACGAAAAAAGGGCCGCCCGAAGGCGGCCCCCAAGCTGCAAGCAGCAGCCAACTACTGGGTGATGGCGCGACCGACGTTGATCCGGCCGTGGCCGAAGTACTTGTCGAAGCCCTTGTCGCCGAGGTCGTCGGCGGTCTTCTCGATCCGCTCCTTGAGCTGGGCAGCCGTGAAGGAGGGGTTGGCGCTCTTCACGAGGGCCGCGAGGCCAGCGGTGTGCGGGCAGGCCATCGAGGTGCCGGACAGGGACCTGTAGCCGCCACCGGGGACGGTCGACAGGATGTCCGAGCCAGGGGCGCCGACGGAGATGTGCTTGCCGAAGTTGGAGAACGACGAGCGGACATCAGCGCTGGTGGTCGCACCCACGGCCATCACGCCAGGGGCAGCGGCGGGGTAGCTAGGACGCTCGGAGTTGTCGTTGCCCATCGCGGCCACGACGAGCGAGCCCTTGCTCATGGCGTTCTTCACGGCGTCGTCGATGACGGCGGAGGACTGCGGGCCACCGAGGCTCATCGAGATGACCTGGCAGCCCTGCTCGCCAGCGTAGATGATGCCGTTGGCAACGCCAGCGTAGGAGCCGGAACCCGACTTCGACAGCACCTTCACGGCCACCATCGAGACGTTGGGCGCCACGCCGACCACGCCACCGTTGTTGATGCCGGCGCCGACGGAGCCCGCGCAGTGGGTGCCGTGGTAGTGGTCGTCGAAGGCGTCGTCGTCGTTGTTGACGAAGTCCTTGCCCTTGGCGACGCGGCCGCCGAAGTCGGCGTGCTTGTAGTCGATGCCGGTGTCAACCACGCCCACCTTCACGTCGGTGGAGCCCGTCGTGACGGCCCACGCCTTGGCGGCCTCGGTCTTCTCCATGCCCCACAGCTTGCCAAGCAGGTCGTCGCCGTTCTGGAGGGCGAAGGCCAGGTTCGGGGTGGCGCTGCGGCCGCCGATGATGCGAGCGATGTAGTTGGGCTCGGCGTAGGCGACGGTGGGATCCTTGCGGAGGGCGGCGATGGTGGCGGCCGGGTTGGCGGCCTTCACGACGACGGCCTCGATCCGCTCGACCTTGGAGACGGCCTTGAGGCCCATCTTCTGCAGCACGGACTGGCGGCTGCGGGCGTCGTTGAACTTCACAACGACCTCGCCGGGGACGGCGTTCGCCATCATGTCGCCAGCGCGCTGGCCGGCGAAGTTGAGGCCGTTCGGCGACATGCCGCAGCCCACGAGGGCAAGGGTGGAGACGGTGGCGGAGGTCAGCAGGACGACCTTCTTCGTGCCGTTCATCATCGGTGTCGAATCTCCTCGTGGGCCAGCGTGGCCGTGGGCAACAGCAGTGTTGTACCGGACTTAAGGTTTGGTTAACCTTGTTGAACTGACTTTAACACTCCCCAAATCCGGATGCAAGACATCGATCACATATTTAACCACACCTTAAACAAGAGGAGGGCCTGGGAAATTCCTTATTATGGCGGATCTGCCACGCGTGCCGCGCGGCCGCCGCTGCGGCGCCTGTAACAGAACGTGCAGGGGGGCGCGTGCTATAATCGCCCCGCTGCGCCCTTCGCGCCTCGACGCAACACCCCAATGCCCCTTCGACGCTCCCTCCCGACCTCCCTGGCAGCCCTGCTGGCCGCAACGCTGGCCACCGCCCCCCCGGCGGCGGCGGCGGCCGGGGGCACGCCAGCGGCCGAGGTCCGGAGCCCCGCCTCGGACCAGGCCTGGTGGAGCAGGCTGCAGCAGCTGATGGACCGGGGGGCCTTCCCTGCCGCCGAGGCTGAGTTGCAGGCCGCCGTGCGCGAGCACGGACGCGGTGGGGCCGAGGCCGACAGGCTGGCGTACTGGCTCGGGTGGTGTCAGCGGCGCACGGAGCAGCCGCGCCCCGCGCTGGCGACCCTGGTGACGGTGCCTGCGGCCTCGCGCTGGCACGTGAAGGCCTTGGAGGAGCGGGCGGCCATCTCGCGGGCGCTCGGCGACGACGACGCGGCGATCGCCCTCTACGAGCAGCTGCTGGGCCTGCTCAGCGAGGACCGCAAGGACCCGACGCGCGCGGCCCTCGCAGACCTCTACTTCACCAGCGGCCAGTACCCCCGGGCCCAGTCGCTCTACCTGACGCTGGCCAACACCTACGGCCCCCACCAGGAGCGGGCCATGTTCGCGTGGGGCTGGACGTTGCTGCGTCTGAAACAGGAAGACGCCGCGGTGAACATCTGGAAGCAGGCCCTCGAGAAGTTCCCCACCAGCAGGTTCGGCCACGCCGTGCGGCTGGCGCTGGGCAACATGATGTGGGCCCGCGGCGACCACCTCTCGGCCAGCACCTACTACAACGAGGCCGCCCGGCAGGGCCGCCAGGGTGCCGGGGGCGGCCCGGACGAGGCGCTGATGGCCCGCGCCGAGCTCCTCGCCGGAGAGGCCTATGCGGACGACAAAGACTACGCGCTCGCCCTGAGCCACTACCGGGCGGTGCCGTCCGACAGCCCCCTGCTCGAGCCCGCCGCGTACGGGACGGCCTGGGCCACGTGGCAGCAAGGCAAGTTCGCGGAAGCCCGACAGCTGTTCACCGCCTGGCTTGACCGCTACCCGCGGAGCAACTACCGGGCGGCTGCCCTCTACGCCCTCGGCATCGTCGAACGCGAACTCGGTGATGAGGCAGCAGGCCTCGACCACCTCCGCCTGGTGTCGCGCGTCGCCCCCCGCTCGAGCTGGTCGGAGGATGCCCTGTACGTGCTGGTGCGCGCCGCCTTCCGCGCGAATGACGGCGAAACGGCGGTCTCCCTCGGGCGCCGGCTCGAGCTGCAGTTCCCCAGGAGCCGATGGCTCGGCCCGGTGCTCTGGATGCGCGGCGAGGCGCATCTCGCGGCGGGAGACTGGGGCGACGCCGTGAGGGCCTACACGCAGCTGTCGGTGCTCGGGAACCTGGCCTTCCTGGCCGGCCAGGCCGAAGAGGTAGACTACAAGATCGGCATTGCCCACTTCTATGCCGGCACCTACCCCGAGGCTGCGCGGGTGTTGGAGGGCGTGACGGGCGGCCCGCTGGTGCCAGACGCGACGTTCTGGGGGGGCGAGGCGCGCTACAGGTTGGGGCAGTACGACTCGGCCCGGGCGCAGTTCCAGCGGCTGCTCACGCAGCATCCCGATCACCCCAAGGTGCCCGAGGCCTGGTACGGGCTCGGCTGGTCCTGCCATCAGTTGAACGACATGGCCGGCGCCCGCGCAGCCTTCACGGAGGCCGCACGGCGGCTGCCCGAGGGCCGGATGCGCCAGGACGCGGCCTACAGGTTGGGGCTGGTGCTGGTCGAGCTCAAGGAATGGGAGCAGGCCCGCAAGGCCCTGCAGGCCCTGCTCGACGGTCAGGTGGCGCCCAACGTCGCGGCCGACGCGCGGTTCCAGATAGCCTGGAGCCTGTATCGCCAGGACCGGCACGCCGAGGCCGCCGAGGCCTTCGCGGCGGTGGCGGAGGCGCCCGGTGCGGGCGAAAGGGCGGCGCGGGCCCTGCTCTGGCAGGGGCGCGCGTGGTTCCTCCTGAAGCGCCTGCCGGACGCCATCCGGGCACTGAAGCTCGCCACCGAGCACCCCGCGGCGACAGCGCAGTTGAGGCTCGAAGCCAGCCAGCAGCTGGCCGCAGCCCACTTCAACAGCGGCCACTACGACGAGGCCAGGCAGATCTACGAGGGCCTGCTCGGGGGTGGCGATCTGCCCCCGGAACATGTCGCCGACTTGCGTCACGAGGTCGTGCAGGCGCTGCTCAAGGCCGGACGCTTCCAGCAAGCCCGGGCCGAGTTGCTCAAGGGCGGCCCACCGCGGGAGGCTGACCAGGCGTCGTGGCTCGACATCGCGCGTGGCCTGCGGGAGCAGCGCGCCTGGGACGAGGTCATCGAGACGCAGCGCACCTGCGGGGAGGTCAGCCCACCACAACTCCGGCTGTGGGCGGGGCAGGCGCTCGTCGAGAAGAAGAGCTGGGCCGATGCCCTGTCGGTGCTCGGGCCCCTCCGTGAGGCCAACGACGGCGAGCTCCGGGCCCAGGCCATCTACCAGGTTGCCCGTGCCGCGCGCGGCGCGGGCAACCTCGCTGACGCGCGCATCCAGCTGCTGGCCCTGGCCGACGGCTATCCGGCCTCCGAGATCGGCGCCCAGGCCCTGCGAGAAGCCGCCGACGTGGCCCGCGAGCAACGGGAGCCAGCGCAGGCCCAGGCGCTCCTACGGCGGCTCGCCGAGACGCGGGCCTACCCGGCCGAGCGCCGGCAGCAGGCCTGGATGGACCTCGGCGACATGCACCGGGGCGCCAAGCAGTGGGGCCCGGCGCTGCTCGCCTACCGCGGCGCCCGGGGGCTGGGGCAGCCTGGCTCCGTGGCGTCGGCGCTCGGTGGCTACTGGGCCGGCAGCGTGCTGGTGGAGATGCGCCAGTTCAAGGAGGCGGTGCGCGAGCTGTCCACGATCAAGCCGCCTGAGGGGGCCGAGCCCCTGCCTGCCCTGATCGGGCTGAAGCACGGCGAGGCGCTTGAGCAGCTGGAACGCTGGCGGGAGGCCGCTGAGATCTACGCGAAGCTGGCGCGGGGGGCGGCATCGCCTGAGAGCAAGGACGCCAAGGACCGGCTTGCTTGGATCCTCGAGAACGTCCCCCCGGAGAGCCGCCGATGAGAACCAGCCGCTTGTTCTGGGCCGCCTGCACCGCGGCCGTCACCGCAAGCTGGGGCGCCACGGCGCAGGCCGAGGAAGGCCCGTCTCAGGCCGAGAAGCTGCCCGTCCAGCTGCCGACTGTCACGGTGCAGGGCGATGACCGCTCGCGACCCGATGCGGGTGGCACGGCCCGCCTGACGCCCTCCAACGACGTGCGGGACAGCCGCGTGCGGCTGCCCGACCCGGCACAGCGCCGCGCGACGGCAGAGGAGGCCAAGGGCCTGATGGTCTCCGTCACCCCCTCGACGGTGGAAGCCCCGGCACCGCTGCCGTCGCCGCGGATGCCCTTCACGAGCATCACCGGCGGCTGGGGCCCGCCGCTGCAGTACCGGGCCGGCCTCTATGACGCCCGCTGGCTCGGGCCCGTGCTGGCCCTCAGCGAGCTGGAGAGCCAGAGCGGGATGGGCTGGGTCGGCCTGCGCGGCCGCGAGTGGCTCGACTGGCCGGGCCTGGGACGGGTGGGAGGCCTGGGAGAGACCTTCGGCTGGGAGGTAGACAGCCTGCGAGGGGGGCAGTCGGCCTGGGCCATCGCCCTCGATCTGGGACAGTCGAGCACCTGGACGGGCACGCTGCGGCATGACCGCGGCGCGGCGAGCGTGACGGGGGGCGCGGAGCTGCTCGTGGCACGCACGGGCGCCCACACGGAGTGGCGCCCCACCGGATTCGCGAGCGACCACCAACCACTCGTCGCCCTGACGGCGCAGCACCGCGTCTGGGGCCGCCAGGCGGGCGCAGAGGCCTACTTGCGGCTGGCCGATCGGTGGACGCTCACGGACAGCCTGGCCATGGAGTGGGGCCTCGGCGGCGGCCACTGGGGGCGCGAGCCCATCCTCGACCCGTCCTTCACCTTCCATTACCGCCCCTCGGTGCTCACGCACCTCTTTGCGGGCCTCAAGGCAGCCAGCGAGCTGCCCGACTTCGACGGGCTCTACCTGCGGCGCCCGGCGACGGCCCCGAACGACGACCTGAACGCTGAGCGCGTCGAGGGCTGGGCCGAACTGGGCGGCAGCCACCGCCTCTCCGAGCGCCTCTGGGTGCGCGTGACGGGGGACGTGCGGCGCAGCTGGCGGCACATCTTCTGGGCGGACCCCGAGCGCGACGGGCTGTGGGTGCCCCTCAACGCAGCGGGCGAGCAGTGGTCGCCGCGCGTGGACGCCCAGGTCCAGCTCGAGTGGAAACCCCGGTTGCAGCAGACGCTGCGCTACCGGGGGCGCACGACACTTCCTTTGGGCACCACCGAGCACCGGGTGTCCACGGGGCTCGAGGCCTCGCTGCCCGGCCCCGGCGGCTCACCCATTGCAGCCACGGCCTCGCTGGCCTGGCAGCAGGCGACGCTGTCCGCGCTCCAGCTGCCTGGCGGCGGGGCCGCGACGGGGCTCTTCGCAGAGGCCGACTTTCGCTTCCCCCTCACGGCTGACCTCGCCCTCGGGTTGCGTGCCGCCGACCTGCCCCTCTTGCTCCAGCAGCCCAGCGCCAGAAACTACTTCGCCCCGGCGCCGCTCCTGACAGCCTATGCCCAGTACCAGTTCTGAGGCCACCGTGCCTGGGAGGCTCCCGTGACCCCCTCCGAGCGCCCCGCGCGCAACGTGCACCCCGGCAGCGCCTATGCCCGCCGCAAGGGGCTCTCGGGGTACGGCGGGGGCGCCGGGCGGGCCCGCCGGAAGGCCCCCGTCGTGCGCGGGGCCGATCCCCAGTTCCGCTGGACCGCGCGGGGGGTGTCGCTCGGCCTCCACGTCCTGGTGGCGGCGCTGCTGCTGGCCGTGGGCCCGCTACAGCCGGCCCCACCCGAACAGGCCCGCAAGCCCGTCACGGTGGTCGAGGTCGAGTTCGTGGACTTGCCGGCCCCTCGCCCCGCCAAGGCTGCCGCCCCGGCCCCCGCCACCAAGGTGGCCAAGGCGGCCGAGCCTCCGGCCCCGGTTCGGCCCGTGCCGGAGCCCCGCCCCGAGGTGGCGGCCCGCCCAAAGCCAGCGGCGCGGCGGGTGGCGCGGCCTGTCCCGCAGACCCGGCCGCAGCCCGTGCGGGAGGCCCCCCAGCTCGTGTCCCGCCCAGCCCCGCCCAAGCCGGACCTCCGGCAACTCGCGGCCGCTCGACGCCGCGGCGCCGAGACAGACCCGGCAGCCCGGCTGGCCGCCCTGCGTCAGGGCGTGGCGGATCCCAACACGGCCCCTGGGGCCTCTCGGCCCGGCGGCCAACCCTCCGTCACCCAGGCAGCGCCCTACGGCGATCTGGCCGGGCGAGGCGTCGCCTACGCCCCCAGGCCCACCTACCCCGCCGCCGCCCAGGAGCAAGCCCTGGAGGGCCGCGTGAGCGTTCAGGTGTTCGTCAGCCCCGAGGGCCGCGTGCTGGAGGCCCGGGTCTCAGAGTCCTCCGGCTATCCGGCGATTGACCGGGCGGCGCTCACGGCGGCCGGACGCTACCGGTTCGTGCGGCGAGAGGGGACGCAGACCGAACAGGGCGTCATCCCCTTCGACTTCCGCATCGACTGAGCGCCACGCGCCCTCACATCCCCTCTTCGCCCTCAGCGCCCTCCTCGGGCGCGGCGGCCTGCTGGATGCCGAGCATTTTGCGCGTCTCGGCGATGGTCTGCGTCACACCCTTCGGGTCCGACTTGTAGACCAAGTAGCCCGAACCCGCGCAGACGCCCATTCCGAACACGATCAGAAGGAAGGCGCCAAACCAGGAGGGCCCAGCTTGCTCATTGGATGCGGCCATGGCGACACCTCAGGACAAACGACAGTCTCCGAGGGTCTCATACCCAACCAGACTGCCGCGCTAGCAGCCCGGGAGGCGACGCTTCAGGTCACGAGGCTGCGCAAGCGGGCGCTGAGGTAGTCCACGGCCATCACGAGGACAATGAGCACCAGGACCGTCATCGACGCCTGCTGGTACTGGAACATCCGGAAGTCGCTGACCATCAGGAAGCCGATGCCGCCGGCGCCGATCATCCCCAGCACCGCCGCCGCGCGGATGTTCGTCTCGAAGCGGTACAGCAGGAAGGAGATGAAGGCCGGCATCACCTGCGGCAGCACGGCGAAGCTGAGCACCTGCCCGTAGCCGGCCCCGGTGGCACGCAGGGCCTCGACCACCCCCTCGTCGATGCCCTCGATCGCCTCGGCGAAGAGCTTCACGAGCACCGTCGCGGTGTGGAAGGCCAGCGCCAGCGTGCCCGCAAAGGGGCCGAGGCCGATGGCCGCGACGAGCACCAGGGCCACGGCGAAGTCAGGCACCGTGCGCAGGAAGTTCGAGACGAACTTGATGACGTGGTACACCGCCACGTGGGGCGTGGTGTTGCGCGCCCCCAGGAAGGCCAGCGGGAAGGCCGCGAACACGGCCAGCACCGTGCCGGCAAGGGCCATCTGGATGGTCTGGAGCGTGGCCCCCACAATGGTCTGCGGGAAGGTGTTCTCCCACCAATAGGCCTTGGCCTGGGCCCTGGCGGCATCGAGGGGCACGGGCAGCAGCAGTTCCCGGAAGCGCACGTCGGTGGGCTTGTCGTACACCGCAGGGTCAGTCACCCGGGTCAGGTCCGGCGGCAGCATCCGGCCGAGCGTCTCCGCCATCTGGGGGGCCCCCTGGATCAGCTCAGGCACGTTGGCCCGCACGCCGGAGAAGGCCCAGCACACGAGCCAGAGGCACAGCACGGCCACCGCGAGCGGCCGGAGGTATTCGCCCCAGGGCCGACCCGGAGGGTCTGCCAGCTCGGCCTTCACACGAAGGTCAGCTTCAGCCATTGCAGGCGCCCCCCATTGCCACGGCGGGCGTGTCCTCGGCCCGGCGGTAGATGGCCTCCACGGCCTCGTCGGTGAGGGCGTCCGGGGGGCCGTCGAAGACCACCCGCCCCCCCTGGAAGCCGACGATGCGATCGGCATACCGGCGCGCCAGTTCGAGCACGTGCAGGCTGACCAGCACGGTGATGCCGTCCTCTTGAGCCACGCGCCTGAGCGTGTCCAGCACCACGACGGAAAGCTTCGGGTCGAGGGAGGCCACCGGCTCATCCGCCAGGATCAGCGCGGGCTGCTGCATCAGCGCCCTGGCGATCGCCACCCGCTGCTGCTGCCCCCCCGAAAGCCTGTCGGCCCGCTGGTGGGCCTGAGCCAGCAACCCGACGCGTTGCAAGTTGGTCAGCGCCCGGCGCTGGTCCCGCGTGGGGAACCAGCGCAAGAGGCTGAGTGGCCCCTGGTAGCCGAGGCTGCCGGACAGCACGTTTTGCAGCACCGAAAGGCGCTTCACGAGGTTGAACTGCTGGAAGATCATCCCCACCCTGCGCCGCCAGCGCCGCAGCTGACGGTCGGACATCTTCGAGACGTCGAGCACCCCGCTGCCTGCGCCGGCCACGACCTCGGCTGGCACCTCGATGCAGCCGGCCGTCGGATCCACAAGCCTGTTGATGCAGCGCAGGAAGGTGGACTTGCCAGCGCCAGAGAGCCCGAGGATGACGACGAACTCGCCCCGACGGAACGACAGGTTCACGTCCGTGAGAATCGCCGGGCCGCTGCCATAGGCTTTGTGCAGCCCGCGAACTTCCAGGCAGACGGACGACGGGGAGGCGGATTGACCGAGGGGGGCGGACACGAGGAAGCGGGCTCCGGCTGTCAGTTCACCGTCAGGCCGACCTTGCCGAAGGCCTCACGGACGGGCTCGAAGTCGGCCGGCGCGGAGTCCACGAAGGCGTCGATGCGGTACAGGTCCCAGAGTTGCTTGCGTCCCTGCGGCGTGGCACTCATCGCCGTGAACACCCGCTTGATCTTCTGAATGGTGGCGGGCTCGAGCTGGTCGTGGACGGCGATGAGGTCGCTGGGGATCGGCTTGCTGAAGGCGATGGGCACAATCGCCTGGGCATCCGGCGACCGTGTGAGGAACTGCGTCCAGGCGGAGTCCTCACCGCGGGTGTCGTTGGAGAAGGTCGCCGCCGCGTCCACCTTTTTGTTGAGCACGGCCAGCACCGCGGCATCGTGGCCCCCGGCGTAGATCACGCGCGTGAAGTCCCGCTCGGGGTTCACGCCGGCGTTGAGGAACATCACCTTGGGGTAAATCCCCCCGGACGTGGAAGCCGGGTCGACGAAGGCGAAGGTCTTGCCCTTGAGGTCCGCGAGTTTCTTGATGCCCGAGTCACGGTGCGCGATCACGGCCGAATAGAAGAACGCCTTGCCCTTCCGTTGGGCCTTGAGGATTACCAGCGCGTGAGCCTTCTTTTCTGCCAGCACGTAGGCGCCCGGTGCGAAGAAGGCCACGTCGAGCTTGCCCGCCCGCATGGCCTCGATGATGCCCGTGTAGTCCGTCGCCACAAAAGGGACGACCTGCACCTTGAGTTCCCGGTGGAGGGCGTCGATGACGGGACGTGTCTTCTTGAGGATGTTCTGGAGGTTCTCGGAGGGCACGAAGCCCACGCGCAGGACCTTCGGCACGTAGGCATCCGCCGGCGCCCCATAGATGGTGGCGACCGCGAGCGCCGCCCCGGCCAAGGTGCGCAAGGCCTTCAGCATCGAGAACAACCTCCTGAGGGGCTCCAGACCTGGCCGACCGTGAATCTGTCGGAACAGACCGGCAGGTTTGAGGGATTATACCCGACGCCTGGGCATTTTGGCCGTCAAGGGATCCGCGTTGAGCGGCCCTCGAACGGCAAAGGGGAGGCCTGAAGCCTCCCCGGGGTCCCCACAGAGCCCTCAGTCGAGCGGGTAGCCGAGGTGAGAGGCGATGGAGCGAACCAGGCTCTCGGAGCGCTGATCGCGGCCCGCATAGCGCAGCGCGCGACGCAACGCAGCCCCGGCCTCGTCGGTGTGGCTCTCGGTGTGGCAGGCGAGGGCCACCTTGATGAGCGTCATCGGCTCGATGGCGCTCGCGACGGCCCGGCGGAACGCCAGCAAGGCCTGGTCGCCGTGGCCCTGCAGCAGGTGGATGGTTGCCTTTTCGAGGTGGCGGCACGTGAGCGTGGGCATCGGGGCCTGCACGACATAGGCCGGCAAGTGGTACTCCGCGCGGCGGTAGAAAAGCGGCTGCAGTTCGCCCTGGTCTCCGTCGAACCGGAACCGGGTGGCGTTCGCGTCGACGGTGATCTCGACGGCGGCCGGGGCTTCGACGGCAACTGCACGGAGGCGCTTGGTGGCCATAGGAAAAAACCTCTCGTTCCGATTACATCACACGTGGCCATCTTATACCGAACGGGCGTGACGCGCCCGCCACCATTGACAAGCATTTGCCGAAGAATTAATGAGCCATTAACATGCTCGCCATGGCCTCCGCCCCTGGCGCCGCGGTGCGCGCCGTCGCCTCCCTGCGCGAGCTGGTCGCGCTCGCTCCCGTGGCTCGCCTCCTGGCGACCGCGAGTGTCGCGCTGGGAACGCCGGTGTACCTGGTGGGCGGCTGCGTTCGGGATTGGCTGCTGGGGCGCGAGCCGCTGGACTGGGACGTCGTCGTGCCCGGCGAGCCTGCCGCCCTGCTTGCCTGGCTCAGGCGGGAGGCGCGCGTGCGCGGCTCGGTGGTGCTGGACCCGGAGCTCGCCATCCACCGGGTCCTGCTGGCAGACGGCGGCGTGATCGACGTCGCGCGGATGACCGACGACAACATGCGAGCGGATCTCACGCGTCGAGACCTCACGATCAACGCCATGGCCGTCGACACGGCCGGGAACCTCATCGACCCGCTCAGCGGCTATGCCGACCTCTGCGCGGCGCTGGTCAGGGCGCCGAGCCGTGGCAACCTCGAGGCTGATCCCGTCCGGCTGCTCCGGACCTTTCGCTTCGCGGCAAGCCTCGGGTTCACGTTGGATCCCGCGACGCGCGGCTGGGTAGAGGACCTGGCGCCGTTGATCGCCCGGCCAGCCGGCGAGCGCCTGCTCCAGGAGTGGCACAAGCTGCTGGCGGCCCCCGCCTGTCACCCCCACCTGGCGGCCATGGGCGCGGCCGGCCTGCTAGGCCCGGCGCTGGGCGTGGCGGCCGGCGACCTGCCCGAGGGGCGCGCCCGGCTCGCTGCCCTCGACGCCTGGCTCACGGAGGCGGTGGGGCCGGCCTGGCGCCGCCTCGCCGCCTGGCTCGCGGAGCCCGTCACCGGGGACAGGCCCAGGCGGACGACCCTGGCCCTCACGGTGCTCAGCCTCGATGCTGGGGCCGCAGGCCCCGGCCCCGTGGGCGACCGCCTGCGCTGGAGCCGTCGCGAGCAGCGCCTGGCCGAGGTCTGGGCCGCCACCGCCGAGCGCCTGGAGGCGCTGCTGCGCGAGGGCCGTCCCCCGCGCGGCTGGCACCGCCTCTGCCGCGATGCCGGGGAAGCGCTTCCCGCCCTGCCGGCCCTGGTGGCGAGCCGGGCCCCCGACCTGCGCGGGCCCGCCGGGGAGGCCCTCGCAGCCTGCTGGGAGCGGCTGGACCAGCCGCTCCCAAGACACCTGAACGGACGCGACGTGATGGCCGCGCTGGGCATCCCCCCGGGGCCCCCGGTGGCCGAGCTGCTCGCCGCCCTGGAAGAGGAAACGGCCCTGGGCACCGTGACTGACCGTGAATCGGCCCTCCACTGGGCCCGCATGGCCTGGCGCAGCGGGGTACACGACGGGCGCGAGCCCACCTCGAGCTGAGGTCGCCCGTTGGCGGACGAGGACAAGAAACACGACCCGACGCCCCACAAGCTCGACGAGGAGCGGAAGAAGGGGAACGTGCTCAAGGTCCAGGACGCGCTGGCTGCGGCCACCATCCTGGTCTCGGCCTACGCCCTGGCGTGGACGGCCCCGATCGTCTTCGAGTACCTCTTCGCGTTCGTCGACGAGATCCTGCGCAACATCCCCGAGCTCCGCCACCTCACGGAGACGCAGGCGCGCTGGCTGCTGTGGCGCATGTTCCTGATCGTCTTCATCACGACGGCCCCCTTCATCGCCATCGTGGTGCTCACGGTGCTGATCGTGCTCTACGCGCAGGTGGGGGTGCTGATCACCTTCAAGCCGCTCGAGCCCAAGTTCGAGAAGATCGACCCGGTCAAAGGCTTCAAGAACAAGATCAACCCGTTCAAGCTCAAGCAGCTGTTCAACCTCGCCAAGACCCTCCTCGTGTGCCTGGTGATCGGCTACCTGGTCTACACGGTGATCCGGGACAACTTCGGGGCCATCCTGCAGAGCGGCTCCCTCACACCGGGCGGCGCGCTGGGCCTGATCGGGCACCTGATCCTGGCCGTGGCGAAGAGGGTGACGCTGTTCATGATCGCGGTCGCCTTCATCTCGTACCTGTTCGAGCGCTGGCAGTGGTGGAAGGGGCTCAAGATGTCCGACAAGGAGATCAAGGACGAGTACAAGAAGCTCGAGGGTGACCCCCACATCAAGGCCAAGCAGCGCCAGAAGATGTACGAGATCGCCTCGGGCGCGGCCCGGGAGGTGGTCCCCGAGGCCGACGTGGTGATCACCAACCCGACGCACTACGCCGTCGCCCTGGAGTACAAGCCCAAGCGAGGCATGAAGGCCCCGGTGGTGCTCGCCAAGGGCAAGGGCCGGCAGGCCCTGCTGATCCGCCAGATCGCCGAGGAAAACTTCATCCCCACCGTCGAGGATCCCCCGACGGCGCGGGCGCTCCACGACCAGGTAAAGGTCGGCGAGGCCATCCCCGCCGAGCTGTTCGTCGCCGTGGCGAAGATCATCGCCACGATCATGCGCAAGCGGCAACGCCCCACGCCAATCCTGACGCCCCCGTCCCTGACGGGGTTCGCGCCAGTTTACGTGGAGCCCGCGCCGCCACCCGCCCAGCCCGCCGCTCCCGCGGGCCCGGCCAGCCCCGAGCCGGAGGCGACGGCCGGCCCCTCCGAGGGCCCACAGCAGCCGTTTTGACGCCCCCCACCCCCCGTGCTATCTTTCACGGGTCGGTCGCCCCCTGGCGCGCTGGAGCCGGCAAACGCCCTCCCGTCGCCCCACATGGCCGAGGTCCGCTTGGCCGACCTGGCTCCACGGAGGTCTCCATGCCATCCCGCTCCCGCCTCCTGGCTGTCCTGCTCGCCGGGGCCCTGCCCCTGGGCCCGGGCCTCGTCCCGGCCGCCGCGGCCTACACGCCCGTGCGCGAGATGAAAGACCTGCCGGCCGAGCACTGGGCCTTCGAGGCCATCCAGGCCCTGGTCGAGAAGTATGAGGTCATGGACGGCTTCGCCGACAAGACCTTCCGGGGGGCCCGCACCATCACGCGCTACGAGGCGGCAGCGGCCCTCGCCAAGGTGATGGCCAAGGTGGAGGAGCTGGTCTCGAGCGCCACGGGCAACCCCGTGAGCATCGAGCCGGGCGTCAGCTCGGACGACTTGCGGACCATCGCCCGGCTCCAGCGGGAGTTCCGTGATGAGCTCGAGGTGCTCAAGGGCAAGGTCGAGACCCTGGACTCCCGCGTCGGCACCTTGGAGAAGCGCGTCCGCATGGCGGGCGAGGTGCGCAACGAGTATCGGTCGTACCTCGGCGCGATGCCAGCCGCCCAGAGCCCGCTGGACGACGTCCGCGTGCGCAACCGGTTGAACCTGGAGGCCGCGCTGGGGGACGACCTCGCGGCAAGGACCTCGCTCGTGTGGGACGTGTACGGCCCGGCCGTGCCCGGTGCCGCCTTCGGGGCGGCGGGGCAGGCCGACGCGAGGCTCGAGGCCTACTTGAGCCGGGCCCACGTCAGCTACACGCCGGCGAACTGGTCGGCCCACGTGGGCGTGCTCAACCCGAGCGAGGTCCTGACGCTCGGGTCGTCCCTGAAGAACCCGTTCACCAGCAACGTGTGGCGCGAGGGCCTCGGCGGCTACGGCTTCGTGGGCACGCCAGGGCTGCCCGTGGGCGGTGGCGCGGGCGGGGTGGGAATCCTGTCGGGGGCCGGCCAACCCGTCTGGTGGCTCCCGGGCACCGACGTCGGCCTGCAGGCCCTTGATCCCAACGCCACCCAGATCGTGGCCCCACGGGGCAACTATGGCGCCGTGGCAGCCACCCAGGCCGGGCCGTTCCAGCTCGGAGTGGCCTATTACCAGGGGGGGATGGCGGGTCGCGAGCTCGCGCGACTCGACCAGCTGGGCCTGCCCGCCAGCCTGCCCCAGCCCGAACTGGCCCTGCCCGGTGGGCGCCTGCTCGCCACGCTCGGCGCCGACTTTGGGGCCGTGCGCGCGCAGCTGGCGGCCAAGTCCGTCGGCCTGCCGACGGATGCACCCGGCGTCGCCAACAAGACGATCACGGGCACCATCGACCTCGGCACCGACGCGCTGGGTCTGAGCCTGCAGGGCGTCGCCCGCACGGCGTATACCGGGGAGTTCAACCCCTCGCAGGCCAGCGTGACGCTGGCGAGCAACGACGTGCTGGGGACGGGCTTCGGGCTGGGCGTCGGCCTCAACGCGGGCTCCGTGGTGGGCACCCGCCTCGGGGCGAACGGCGGTAGCTTCCAGCTCGGCGGCCGCAACCTCCTCGGAGGCGTCGGCGCCCTCGACTACGCCAGCTACGGCCTGATGCTGAGGCTGCCGGGGTTCTCCGTGCTGCCCCACGTGACGCTCGCCATGCAGCAGACGGCGAGCGCGGGCTTCGAACGGACGATGGCCTCCGGCCTCACGCTCCAGACGGAGGTGGTGCTCGGCGGGCTGCCGCGCCTGCAGCTGGAATACAGCTCCGGCAAGTTCACGCCCGGCCTGGACAACGCGCTGCTCAACAGCCAGGCCCTCGTGTCCCACGAGCAGCTGGCCGCCCAGATGGTCGTTCCCTTCTGATGCCACGCGCCAGCGGGTCGGTCCCGCGGCAGGAGGTCACCCGATGACGCAAGCCCTGTACCTCGTGGAGGGCGCTCGCACGCCCTTCGGCACCTACATGGGGGAGTTGCGGCAGCTGTCCGCCGCTCAGCTCGCCATCACGGCAGGCCAGGGGGCCCTGGAGCGGGCGGGCGTCTCGCCCGACGCCGTCGACAGCGTCGTGCTCGGGAACGTCATGCAGGCCGAGCGGGAGAGCTACTACCTCTCCAAGTACGTGGGCACGCAGCTCGGGATGGCCGACTCGATCACGGGACTGGTGGTCAACCGGCTGTGCGGCTCCGGAATGCAGGCCGTCGTGAGCGCCTGTCAGGCGATGCGCCTGGAGGAGAGCGAGCTGGCCCTGGTCGGGGGCACCGAGTGCATGAGCCGGGCGCCCTTCATCCTGCGTGGCGGGCGGGATGGCCTGCGTGGGGATCAGACGCTGGAAGACCCCCTGCTCGGGCCCCACTCGGTGTTTGTCGATCCTGCCTGCGGGCTCATCATGGGCGAGACGGCCGAGGAGCTGGCGATCGAGTACGGCGTGTCGCGCGCGGAGATGGACGCCTTTGCCTTGCGGTCGCAGCAGACGGCCCGGGCGGCCATCGACCGCGGCCGCCTGGCCCGGGAGATCGTGCCCGTGGAGGTCCCCGGGAAGGGTGGCCCCCGCGCCGTGACCCTGGACGAGCACCCGCGCGAGACGACGCTGGAGAAGCTCGCCTCGCTGAAGCCTGCCTTCCGCAAGGGGGGCGAGGTGACGCCCGGCAACTCGTCCGGAATCAACGATGGGGCCTGCGCGCTCGTGCTCGCCACCGAGGCTCGCGTGCAGGCCCTCGGCCTGACGCCCAAGGCCCGCGTGGTGTCCTGGGGCGTGGCGGGTGTGGCGGGCAAGCGCATGGGCATCGGCCCCGCCCCTGCGATCGGCATCGCGCTGGGCCGGGCCGGCCTCACGCTAGCCGACATGGCGGTGATCGAGGTCAATGAGGCCTTTGCCGCCCAGTACCTGGCCGTCGAGCGTGAGCTCGGGCTCGATCGGGAGCGCGTCAACCCGAACGGCGGCGCGATTGCCCTGGGGCACCCCATCGGGGCCTCGGGGGCACGCATTTTGCTGTCGCTGATGTACGAACTGCAGGACCGTCAGGCCCGGTACGGGGTGGCGTCAGCCTGCATCGGGGGCGGCCAGGGCATCGCGATGGTGCTCGAGCGCGTCTGAGCGCTGCGCCCTCGGCCCGCCGGGCAGGGCTCACGCCTGGCTGTGGTACAATGCGATTTCGGCGGGCAGGGGCCCGCAGAGTGGCTCTGCATGACTCTCAAAGACTGGTTCTCAGCTCGAAGTGCCCGCGCGGAAGTGAAGGGCGCCACCTTCCGCCGCGACATCCCGGACGGCCTCTGGACGAAGTGCGCGGCCTGTGCGGAGGCGCTCTTCACCAAGGACCTGGCGACCAACCTCCAGGTCTGCCCGCGCTGCGACTTCCACTTCCGCCTCGACGCGCGGGAGCGCATCGAGCAGCTCGCCGACGAGGGCACCTTCGAGGCGATGGACACGCACCTTCGATCCACGGATCCGCTGGCCTTCGTCGACACGCGCCGCTATGCCGAGCGCCTGAAGGATGCCTACGCGAAGCAGGGACCCGAAGAAGGCGTCATCACCGGCATTGCCACCCTCGACGGGGTGCGCGTGGCGCTGGGCGTGATGAACTTTTACTTCATGGGCGGCTCAATGGGCTCCGTCGTGGGTGAAAAGATCACGCGGCTCATCGAGCGGGCTGCAGATGAGGGGCTCCCCCTCGTCACGGTCACGGCCTCTGGAGGCGCCCGGATGCAGGAAGGCACGCTCTCGCTGATGCAAATGGCGAAGACCACGGCGGCCCTGCAGCACTTCCACCGCGCCCGGCAGGTCTACATCGCCGTCATGGCAGACCCCACCACCGGCGGCGTCACGGCCAGCTTCCCATCGCTGGCCGACATCATCCTCTCGGAGCCGGGGGCCCTCATCGGCTTTGCCGGCCGGCGCGTCATCGAGCAGACGATCCGCCAGAAGCCCCCTGCCGACTTCCAGATGGCCGAGTCGCTGCTGCGGCACGGGCTCATCGACATGATCGTGCCGCGCCCCAAGCTCAAGGCCGAGCTCGCCCGCTTGCTGCGGCTTCATACAACTGCCGGGCTGCCCGTCGGGGAGGGGGTGAGACCCCGTGGCTAAGCGGTTCGAGCTCGACTTCGAGCGCCCCCTGACGGAGCTCGAGGAGAAGATTTCGCAGTTCAAGCGGATGGCTGCCGAGCACGGCATCACGCTGGACGGCGAGGTGCAGCGGCTCGAAGAACGAGCGCGGGAGCTGCGCAAGGGGATCTTCGAGAACCTCACGCCCACCCAGCGCATCCAGATTGCCCGCCACCCTAGGCGCCCGACGACGCTCGACTACATCGGGGCGATCGCGGAGGACTTCGTCGAGCTTCACGGCGACCGCCAAGGCGTCGACGACCTCGCCCTCGTCGGGGGGATCGGCCGCTTCATGGGGCGCTCCGTCGTCTTCGTGGGCCACCAGAAGGGCCGCGACACGAAGGACAACATCGCCCGCAACTTCGGCATGCCGCAGCCCGAAGGCTACCGCAAGGCCATCCGCCTGATGCGGCACGCCGCGCGGTTCCGCATGCCACTGGTGACGTTCATCGACACCCCTGGGGCCTACCCCGGCATCGCCGCCGAGGAGCACAACCAAGGCGGGGCGATCGCGCATTCCATCTACGAAATGGCCCAGCTGCCGGTGCCCTGCGTGGCCGTCGTCCTCGGGGAGGGTGGCTCCGGCGGCGCGCTCGCCCTCGGCGTCGCGGACCGGGTGCTCATCATGGAGCACGCTTACTACTCGGTGATCAGCCCCGAGGGCTGCGCCGCGATCCTCTGGAAGGACGCGAGCAAGGCGAACGAGGCGGCAACGGCGATGAAGATCTCGGCAAGCGACCTGAGACGGCTCGGGGTGGTGGACGACGTGATCGTGGAGCCGCTCGGCGGTGCCCACCAGGACTCCGTGGAGGCCGCTAGGCGGCTCGGAGAGGCCATCCGCCGCCACCTGGGCGAGGCGCTGAAACGGCCCGAGGAAGAGCTACTGGCCCAGCGCTACGCCCGCTTCCGTGCCTTCGGGCGGTTCCAAGAGGGTTGAGATGAAACGGCTCGCGGTCCTGACCAGCGGGGGCGATGCCCCGGGCATGAACGCCGCCATCCGGGCGTCCGTCCGCAAGGCCCTGCACGCCGGGTGCGAGGTCTGGGGCGTGGAGTACGGCTACACCGGGCTCATCAAGGGCCAGATGCGCCTGATGGAGTACCACGACGTCGGCAACATCATCCAGCGGGGCGGCACCATCCTCAAAACGGCGCGGTCTACGCAGTTCCCGACGCCCGAAGGGCAGGAAATGGCGATGCGCGAGCTCGAGCGGCGCGGCATCGAGGGCCTCGTGGTGATCGGGGGCGACGGCTCTTTCCGGGGAGCCCAGTTGCTCGGACGCAAGGGTATCGCGATCGTGGGCGTGCCCGGCACCATCGACAACGACATCTACGGCACGGACTACACCATCGGCTACGACACGGCCCTGAACACGGTGCTCGACGCCATCAACAAGATCCGCGACACCGCGAGCAGCCACAAGCGCATTGTCATCATCGAGGTCATGGGGCGGGACTCCGGCTGGATCGCCCTCGCCTCGGGGCTTGCCGGCGGGGCCGAGTTCGTGATCGTGCCCGAGATCCCCTACGACCTCGAGTTCGTCTCCGACAAGATCATCCGCGGCATGAACCAGGGCAAGGAGCACTCGATCGTCGTGGTGGCCGAGGGCGCGGCCCACGGCTTCGACGTGGGGGAGCGCCTGCGCGTGAGCACAGGCTATGACACCCGCGTCACCGTGCTCGGGCACATCCAGCGGGGTGGAAGTCCGACGGCGTTCGACCGCATCCTGGCCACGCGCCTGGGCGCCGCGGCCGTGGACGTCCTGCTGTCCGGCAACTCCAACGTGATGGTGGGGCTGTCGGGCAACCAGGTGTCCGTGCAGAACCTCGATGAGGTCATCGGCCAGAAGCGCGGCCTGGACGTCGGCCTGTACGAACTCGAGTCGATCCTGGCGACGCGGAGCTCCGCCCCCCTCTAACAAGCGGTCTCGGGAACCAGCGCCTCCGGCCAGGCCGCGAACCTCGGCCGGCCACCCGCTAGCGCCTCTGCAGGCGCTGCTGCCCCACCCGCCAGACGTCCGGGGCCACGCGCTCGCAGCGGATGCCGTGCGCCGCGAAGGCGGCCACCTGGTCGACGGAGGTACAGTAGACTGCCAGGCCAGGGGGCACCACGAGGCGCTGCTGGGGCACCTGCAGCGGCGCGCCCCGCCGGAGGTACAGGACCACCTGCCGCACGTCCTGGCTGAACCCCGCCCCGGAATCCCACCGCCAGATGTTGCGAGCCTGCCAGCCTTCCACGAGGAGGTGGTAGGTGAAGGCCATCGTCTCCGTGTACTCGGGCGTGACGATCAGGGCGTTGCTCCCCACCGCGGCGAGCGTCGCCTGGACGCGCCGGTCCATGGCGTCATCCCGCGAGCGGTCGTTGGGGGCGAAGTTCCCCAGGAGCATCACCACCGGCAGCAGGCCCAGCAGCCACCGCCCCCGGGCCAGCGCGGGCCGGCGCGTCACGAGGTCCTGCGCCCCCAACCCCAGCCACACGGTGGCGATGAGGAAGGTCGGGATGTAGTAGAAGCGGATGTCCGGAATGGCGTAGTTCAAGGCAAAGGTGAGCTCCCCCAGGAAGGCGAGGCCGAGGAAGCCGGCCCGCCAACCGGGCCGCACCAGCGCTCCCCAGGCGATCAGCGCGACGGGCACCACGTAGAACTCGCGCAGCAGGTGCTTGACGTAGCCCCAACCTTCTCCCACCAGGACGCGCTGCCACGGGTGAGCGAACATCAAGCCTTGCAGCCCGGTGCCCCCCCCCGTCACCGTCTGGAAGAAGGCCCCGGGATCGTCGCAGACGAGGCTCAAGTAGGAGGCCTCCGGGTCCAGCGTCCGCCAGAAGACGTAGGCATACTGCATCAGGCCGATCAGGGCGCAGCAAGCGAGGCCCAGCCACGTCCGGCCGCGCAGCAGCATACCCTCCGGGGCCCGGCACCAAAGCAGGAACGACAGGGCAGGGGCCAGCGTGACCATCGTGAGGTGGTTGCCGAACGAGAGGGCGTAGGCCAGACCAGCGTCGAACAGCCGCCCCTCGTCTGGCTGCTCGGCCCAGCGCAGCCAGGCAAGCAGCACCACGGCCACCCAGAGCGCGTTCAGGGCATAGACCTCCGCGATGACGGCCTGGGACCAGAAGGTCAGGCTGAGGCCGAAGGTCAAGGCCGACAGCGCAGCCAGCCCAGGCTCGACGGCCAGGCGCCGCAGCAGCGCGTGGAGCACGAGGCAAGTCCCGATGGCACACACGGCCGAGAACAGGGTGACGCGCCAGGCCACCGAGCCCGCCGGCCACAGCCAGCCGAACAGGAAGGTGGCCACGGTGTACTGGGGGTAGCCCGTGAGGTTCAGCCCGAGCAGCGGGCCCTGAAACTGGTAGAGCGAGGTGTCGCCGAACAAGCCGGTGGCAGGCAGCAGCGTGGCGCCATAAGTCGCGGCGAGAAGCCCGACCACCACCCAAGGAGCGAGGCGCGCGGTGGCCCAGGTGGTCACCGAAGCGTCACCGGCCACAGCGCCCGCGGCAGGTCCTCGAACACCGCCGCCACCTCAGCGCGCAGCTCCGGCGTGCGCGCAAGGAAATCGTAGGGCTCACCCTGCCGTGCCAGCGCCACCACCTCGTCCACCTCGTCCACGTAGCGGTTGACCACGCGCGTCACCCGCTCGGCGCCAGCGGCTGCGTCCCCGCGCCCCAAGGCCTTGTAAGCCGTATCGTCCAGCTTCAGCAGGCCCTTGTACACGGCGTCATGAAGGCTGGTCGTCGTGCCGGCGGCTCGGAAGGGCGTGTCGAAGAACTGCGAGAGCTGACGCGGCCCCACCTGCAGCTCATACCAGAGCCCGCTCGCGTCGCGAATCTTGACGTGGAGGCGCCCCCGGTAGAACGGCTGCCCGACCACATGGTCGCGCACGATCAGGTTGTCGTCCCCGAAGTGCCGCCTCAGGGTGTCCATCATGCCTCGCAGGCGCTCTGGCTGAAGGCTCGGCAGGTCGATGCGGCCACGCGCCAGGTCGTCCAGATGCCCCAGGCGCACCCGGGGCCCGTCGGTGGCCTGCCAGCCGCGCAGCTTGCCCGCCGCCCGCACGGGGTCCTTGGGGACGCCCTCGGGACGCAGCCCCAGCAGGCGCGTGAGCTCGTCGTCCATCCGGGCGTCGACGGAGTGGGTCAAGGCCTTGAAGCGACGCTTGACGGTGGGGTCAGCGGCCAGGCGCCGGGGCCCTACCTGCGAGATGGACCTGAACCTGCGCCGGTCGCGGAGGATTCCGTCGCTGGCCCGCCGCAACAGCACGCGCCGCGGCGCATTGACCATCAGCTGGCCTTCGCCGAGCACCTGGCCAGTGAGGCGGGTGCCCGTGCCCATCGCGCGCTGAGTCAGCGCGAGGTCGTCGACGCGCGCCGCCAGCCTTGCCCCGCGCAGGCGGCCCACGGCGCCGGCAGCCCGCTGCGTCCCGATCACCAGGGTGCCGACGTCCACCGCAGCCCGGCCCACCACCGCCCAGCGCCGGCCGGCGGCCCAGTCCTGCCGGTAGGGGTGCAGCACCGCCTGCCCCGCGGCCCGCCAGAAGGCCCCGTCCTCCGCCAGCGTATGGGCCAGGCCACCTTGCAGGGCCCGGGGAAGCCACAGCGGCGACAGCGGGACGTGCCCCAGCATCGCCCCCAGCCCCTGGAGGGTCTGCACCGGGTGCCGCACGACGGTCCACAGGCCCTCGGCCATCCCGCCGACGGCACTGAGGACGCCCACCAGCAGCTGGGCGAAGCCGCCGGCGCCCTGGCGAGCAGCCGCCGCCTCGAAGCCTTCAGCCGCGTCGTCAAGGCGCCGCACCAGGCCCTCGTGAAGCTGGTCCACCGCGGCGAGCGGGGCCGCCGGCTCGGCCTCGGGGCCGGGCGCGGGGGCCGGGGGGCGGCGCTGCAGGGCGCCGGGGGTGGCGGAGAGGATGGGGTCAGTCATGGGTGGGGTGGGCTGGGGCAAGCCCTCCCCTTTCCATGCCACGGCCGTGCGGGGTTGAAACGCGCGTGCGTTCCTGATTCCGCATCAACCCTTTCCCGCTGGCCCGGGCCCCTTCCCAGCGAAAGCTGAGAGCGCATTGCTTGCGCGCCCCCCGGGTGAACGCAGATGGACCCTCCCCCGGCCTCCGGGACAGGGTGGCCGCAGGCCGGATGAGGGGCCGTTGCGGCAAGACGGTCCGCGGGGGCAGCACCGGGCACTGGCCCGGCGTCAGGTGGCCCCCACGGCGTCCAACCCCTCGGCTGCTCGCGCCACGTGGCCAAGGGCCGCAGCCAGCGCCACGAGCACCCAGAGCCGCGGGCCGAGGCGCGCATCGACGTCGAGGGGGGCTTCGAGGCGGGTGTCGAGCTCCCGCAAGCGGCGCACCTCGTCCCGCGCTGCAGCCGCCGCCTCCTCGTGGCGCCCGTCCTCGGCGGCATCGAGGGCCTGCACCCCGACTCGTAACGAGGCCACGCAGGTGGCGAGCAGCATCGGGTCGGCCGCATCCTGGGCCTCCGGCGGCAGGGCCAGCAAGGCCCGGGCCGCCCCGGCCGCGTCCTGGACGTGGTGCACCACCTGCTCCAGCTCACGAGCCGCGGCAACGGCCCCGCCCGGGGCCAACCAGCCGCCTGGAAGCATCGCCGCGTCGCGACTGAGGTCCGCGAGGTCCTGCCGGTTCGCCCCCAGGGCCCCGAAGGCTCGGTCGAACCCGGCCAGCGCGCGCTGCACCGCCTCCCGGTCCCGCCGGTCGACGGCCTCCGCGAGCCGCGTGAGCATGTCCCGCACCTCCCGGATGCCCGCGCGAAGGCGCACCGCGATGTTGACGCGCGCCATCAGCGGCACCGCCACAAGGTTGACACCCAGGGCGACGGCGACGCCCAGCATCAGCGATCCCTCGCGGACCCAGGCCCGCTCCAACCAGGTGCCTTCGAACGGCTGGCCCATGTAGGCCACCGAGAACAGGATGACGATGAGCCCATTGGCGCTCCAGCCCAGCCAGGTCCCGAGGCCCCAGCCGAAGGCAGCCGCCGCGGCGATGGCGAACGGCCCCGCCCCCAGCGCCGTGATCGCGAGGGCCACAAGCCCGGTGCCCAGGAGGCTGGCAAAGACCTGGTCCCGCGAGTCGCGCAGCGCCCCCGTGACGGACGGGCGTGTGCACAGGAGCGCGATGAAGATGACGGAGATCACGTCCTGCGGCAGCCAGCGGGCGCCGACCCAGGCCGCCAGGCCAGCCGCCGCCCCGAACTTGGCTGAGACCAGCAGCAGGTGGGCGCGGCGCGCGCCGAGAGCAGACAGGCGCACGCCCCGCTCAGTCGTGCGAATGGCCGCCCGGGAACATGTGCAGGGCGTGGTGGAAGGCACCCTCCAGTTCGAGCAGGGCCATCACGTCCGCGGCAGCTTCCTCGGACCCGACGGCCGCGAGCAGCTCTTCATCGCCGAAGTGGCGAGGCAGGCGGTCGAGCAGGCCGGGGAAGCGGGCCTCCCGCAGGGCACTGGCCGCGTCCATCAGCAGCTCGCACTCGGCGCGGACGAGGGTGTAGCGGGCGAGGGTCTCCTCGGTGCCGAGGTTCAACATGTCGAACTGCACGGTGGTGGTCCTTCAGCGTGATCGATGGGGGAATACGAAAAGGCCGCTCGCAGGGGCTCCAGAGGAGCTGGCGCGATGCGGCCTTCGAAGAGCCGGTGATGGGAATCGAACCCACGCCCCAAGCTTGGGAAGCTCGTTTGCTACCATTACAACACACCGGCAAGGTAGGTCCGTATTGTAGGGTCCTGCCCGAACAGCGTCAAGGGGAGGCCCCGGCGGCCTCCAGCGCCCCCGTCAGGGCGAGCCAGCTCGTCGCCCCGGTGAACCGGGCGCGCACGCGCCCCTCCGGGCCGACCACCAGGTACGTGGGGGTGCGCGTCAGCCCGACCTCCTCGGCCAGCGCAAAGGCAGCGCGGTGCTCGGGCGTGCCGGGCACCAGGCGGTCGAGGACGTGGCGGCGCACCGTGGCGCGCCCCGCGTAGCGGCGCTCGAGTTGGGAGACCACGGGACCCATGGCCAGGCACGCCGGTCAGCGGGAGCCGTCAAAGACCACCAGCACGGGGCGACCGTCCGTCGCGACCCTCACAGGCGCCAGCGCGGCGGCCGCGTCGTCTCCGCGGCTCGGAAGGACGCACCGCGTGACCAGGACGCCCAGCACGGCGACCCAGAGAGCCCGCTCGATCCAGACGACGGCCGCGACGCGCTTGGCGGAGACCTCGGACACGCCCACCTCCCAGACTCAGAAAAAACACGAGGCCCGCTGACGCGGACCTCGTGATGGAGTTGCGGAGACAGGATTTGAACCTGTGACCTTCGGGTTATGAGCCCGACGAGCTACCGGACTGCTCTACTCCGCAAGCTCAATATACCAGCCCCCCGAACTCCTGTCAAAGCCCCCCTCGGATCTCAGGCGTTCGCCCAGCGCCCCAGCCAGCTTGCAGCCTGACAGCCAAGGGCCTCGGGCACACGGCCCCCCCCCTGGTCGCCCGTCAGCCGGGGCCCCTGACGCACGGTGCCCTTGAAGCTGACGGGGCAGACCAGGTCCCCGCCAGCCCAGGGGCCCGGAGGCGGGGCATCCGGTACAATGAAACCCACTGAAAGGGGACCCACGATGCGATACATGCTGACAGCCTGGGCGGTGGCAGCCCTCGCCTTCCTGCTGGCGGCCTACCTGTTGCCTGGCGGCTTCAAGATCATCGCCAATGGGGAGTTCGAGAGGCTCGGCGTGGCCATGGCCGGTGCGCTCGCCCTCGGCATCGCCAACGCCTTGGTCCGCCCGATCGTGGTGCTCTTCGCCTTCCCGCTCACGATGATGACGCTGGGCTTGCTGCTGTTCGTCATCAACGGGGCAATGCTGTACCTCGCCACGGCGATGGTGCCGGGCCGCTTCGAGATCACCCACTTCGGCTATGCCGTGGCGGCGGCGGCGATCATCTCGGCGGTGAACACCATCGCCGGCTGGTTCCTGGAGAAGTAGGCCGCCTCCAGGGTATAGGACGGGCGTCCGGAGTCCCCGAGAGGTGCCCATGCCGACCATCGACACCGCCCAGTTCTTCGCCCTGCTGCGGCGTGCCCTGCGGGTCATCCCGTTCGCCCGCGAGGTGCTGTCGATGTACTACGCGCTGCTGGACCCGCGCACCCCGACGTGGGTGAAGGCGACGGTCGTGGGGGCGATCGCCTACTTCATCTCGCCGGTCGACGCGATCCCGGACCTCGTGCCGATGCTCGGCTTCACGGACGACGCCAGCCTGGTCTTCGGCGCTTACCAGGCCGTCTCGGCCCACATCAGCGACGATCACCGGCTGCAGGCGGACGACTGGCTCGAAAAGAACGCGTGACGCGTCCCGTTCAAGGCCGGTAAATTGACACCGGCACGTTGGTGCCGCCCGGCGTGAGCCAGGGCTTAGGCAGCGAGAGGGGGGAAGGCGCCGGCCAGCGCACCGCGAGAGCGTCCGTCACGCCACCCGCCCGGATGATCTCGTTGAAGGCGTCCGCTCCATCCGCCCGCCGCCGCGTGAAGTCACCCCGGCGGCAGTCCACCGTGAAGAGCCCGAACCTCGGGGAGAACGAGCCCCACTCGTAGTTGTCGGTGATGGACCAGTGGATGTAGCCCAGCACCGGCACGCCGTCTGCCATCGCCCGCTGGACCTGCTGGAGGTGGGCCACGGTGTAGGCGCTGCGGGTCCAGCGATCCCGGCGAGGGGCCAGATCGTAGGTTGCCATGCCGTTCTCGGCGATGAGGACCGGCAGCTTGTAGCGGGTGTGGTAGCGCTTCAGGGCGTTGTAAAGGCCCTCGGGATAGACCTCCCAGGTGTCGGCGCGCGGGAAGACGAACGGCAGATAAAGCCGGAACTTGCAGTAGTAGTCGAGAGCGGCGTAGTCGAGCTTGCGCCCCCCCTCCGCCATCAGGGCGTCCGCAAAGGCGGTATCGGAGCAGATCTCATGCTCCGCAACCTTGACCGGGTCGCGCGTGTCTTCCGCGCTGAGCGGCGCCGAGGGGGCCCCGAAGGCCCACTCCGCCGTGTACATATTGAACGACACCCGGGCGTCCGGGTCCTCGGCGTGGACGGCGTCGTAGGCCTCCCCGTGGGCCTGGATCATCCGCCGCATGGCCCGCAAACCGTCCAGCGGGGCGACCTTTCCGGGCGGCATCATGGGAGACAGCCACCCGCCAATCAGGAAGACGTTGGGCTCGTTGAAGGTCATGTACCAGCGCACGTCAGCGCCGAACTCGCGCGCGACGAAGGCCGCGTGCCGCTTGAAGGCCGCGACCGCCTCCTTGCTCTCCCAGCCGCCGTAGCGGTCGAGCCAGGCCGGGTAGGCGAAGTGCATCAGCGTCACCACGGGCTCCAGCCCGCGGGCGCGCATCGCCTTGAGCATGCGGTGGTAATGGGCGATCGCCTCGGGGTCACGCACGCCTTCCCGGGGCTCGATCCGCGCCCACTCGAGGCTCGTCCGGAACGCGTTGCAGCCCAGGCCGCGCGTGAGGTTGAAATCTTCCTCGTAGCGGACAATGCCGTCCGCGCCCCGCGGGTTGCGCTCTGACGTGCGCCCCGCGGCGTCGAAGGCCGCCCACTGCGAGGTGGTGTCCTGGCCTTCCCACTGGTAGCCCGCGGTGGAGACCCCCCACAGGAAGCCGCCGGGGACCTTCGGGAGGGCGGCGGCCCGGGCGCGAGTGGCATCCGCCGGCACCGGCCGGGTGACCACGGGGGCCATGCCCCGGCCGCAGGCCACCAACATGGACGCCGCCAGGATGCCGAGCAAGCCACGACGCAGGGCGCTCAAGCGCCGCGATGCAAGATCCGTTGCAGCCACCGAAGCCTCCGCGCGGGCCTGCCAGGTTGCCCCGACTCGCCCCAAAAGGTTAGGGAACCCCAACCAAGGCTTAAGCATTTTTTAACCTAAACCAAGGATAGCACGCCCGGCTGGCGGTTGCAATGGCCCCAGCGCCGACAAATCGACACCTGTCAGGCCCATATGCTATAGAACCACCAAGCATCTGGGCTCCAACCCGATCCCCCACTCGCAGCCAGGGAGAACCGGCATGACCATCGAGCGTGAGCAGAACCCTGTCGACGTCCTGTTCGTCGGCGCAGGCCCGGCCAGCCTGGCGGGCGCCCTGCACCTCGCCCGGCTCGTCAAGGCCCACAACGCCTCCGGCCAGGGCCCCAAGCTCGACGACCCGATGATCGCCGTGCTCGAGAAGAGCGCGGAGGTGGGACACCACGGCTTCTCAGGCGCCGTGCTGGATCCCGTGAGCCTGCGCAAGCTTTTCCCTGACTTCGAGGCCGCCGGCGTGCCCTACGAGAGCCCCGTGACGGAAGATGAGGTGTGGTTCCTCACCCCTCAGAACAAGCTCAAGCTGCCCATCGTGCCCCCACCGCTCGCGAACCACGGCAACTACGTGGTGTCGCTCCAGAAGCTGGTGGCCTGGATGGCGCAGAAGGCCGAGGAAGAGGGCGTCACGATCGCCCCGGGCTTCCCGGCCGCCGAGCTGCTTTACGACGAGCAGGACCGCGTGATGGGCGTGCGCACCACGGACACGGGGCTCGATCACCACGGCCAGCCCAAGGCCAACTTCCAGCCGGGGATGGACTTCCTCGCCCGCGTGGTCGTGCTCGGCGAGGGCACCCGCGGCACCCTCACGAAGGCCCTCATCCAGAAGAAGCAGCTCGACGCGGGCAAGAACCCGCAGGTGTGGGCGTGCGGCGTGAAGGAGCTCTGGAAGGTCCGCCCCGAGAAGTTCAAGAAGGGGCGCGTCATCCACACGATGGCCTTCCCGCTGAAGCCCAGCGAGTTCGGCGGGGGCTTTATCTACCACCTCGACAACAACATGGTGTACGTCGGGCAGGTCAGCGGCCTCGACTACCAGGACCCTGCCTTCGACCCGCACCTGCAGTTGCAGAAGCTCAAGACCCACCCTGCCGTCGCAGACATGCTCGACGGCGCGGAGCTGGTGCGCTACGGCGCCAAAACCATCCCCGAGGGCGGCTACTGGTCCATCCCGAAGCTCTACGTCGACGGGGCCCTGCTGGTCGGTGACTCGGGCAGCCTGCTCAACCCGATGCGGCTCAAGGGTATTCACACCGCCATCGAATCGGGCATCGCCGCTGCCGAGACGATCTTCGAGGGCCTCAAGGCACAGGCTGGGCAAGACCCGCAGCCGATGGCTGCGGAGGTGCTGGCGGGCTACGAGCGCCGCATCCTGGACGGTCCCGTCGGCCGTGAGCTCTACGTGGCGCGGAACTTCCACGCGGCCTTCGAGGGCGGCCTGTTCCCGGCGATGTTTTTCCACATCCCGCTGCAGATGGCCACCAGAGGCCGAGGTGTGCGGCACCGCTACCACATCTCGCCCGGCCACCAGCGCATGCGGAAGCTCAAGGATGCCTACGGGGACGGGCGCAAGCCGGCCGAGGACTTCAAGTTCGACGGCAAGCTGACCTTCTCGAAGCTCGACGACGTGTACCGCTCAGGCACGAAGCACGAAGAGAACCAGCCCCCTCACCTGCGCATCGCCGACACGAACATCTGCAACACCCGCTGCAAGGAGGAGTATGGCAACCCTTGCCAGCACTTCTGCCCGGCGGCCGTCTACGAGATGGTCGACAATGGCGCCGGCGGCACGCGGCTCAAGCTGAACCCCAGCAACTGCGTGCATTGCAAGACGTGCGACATCGCAGACCCCTACCAGGTCATCACGTGGGTGGCCCCCGAGGGCGGCGGCGGGCCCGTCTACGTGGGGATGTAGCCCCCTACATCCCGAAGTAACGCGTGAGCACGCTCTCGGCGTGGCGCAGCAGCAACTGGGCCTCGAGCGCCGTGTCGTCGTTCGCAGCCTCGCCCGCCGCGTCGAGGGCTGCCCACAGGGTGTCCACCGCCTGCAGGAGTTCGATCTGGTGGGTCGGCGCCACTTCCATCGCGGCTTTCAGGGCCTCGAGCGCCTCAGGGACGCCACGGCCCTGTTCGGAGGGGGCGTTCATCGGGCCGTATTCAGTCCGTGGCGCTGCGGCAAGGGCAGCCCGACGCGGCTGTTCTCCCCGTTACGCGAGGCCTGATCCTGACGCGCTTGCTGCTCCGCCGGGATGTCCGCCGTGGCGTCTTCCTGCGGCGCCTCGAGCAGCACCGAGTCGATCGGGGCGAGCGCCGGCGCCGCCGCGGGGGCCGCGCGGCCTCCGCAGCCTACCAGGCTCAGGAGCGCGAGCAGCGAGAGCAACGTGGCGTGGGCGCGCATGCAGGGGCTCCATCAGCAGCAACGGGACAAGGACCATTATCGCCAGCCGGCCCGCTGCCAGGGTTCAGCCAGGGTAAAGCTTCGTTTAAACCTTGACGGCGGCTTGACAAAACCTGGAAACCCCCGTCCTGCGTGAGGATGCCCCCCCCCAGCGGGTATCTTGCCAATGGAAGGCTGCCCTTATGCACGATGCTTCGTCCTCGCCCCGGATGTACAACCGCCGCAAACGTTCGGGGTCCGTCGGGCCCCAAGGCCACCCCGCTGCTCGGGCGGGGCAGGCATCGCGTAGGAGGCGAGGTGCCCTGATGGTGTGGCGCGCGAAACGGCTCTTGCTGGTGGGCTGGCTCGGCCTCTCGTTGCTGGGCTGCTCCCTGATGGGCGTGCGGTTTGGTGACGCCGGCGAGGTCCCCCCGGACCGGCTCCTGCGGCCGGGCCCAGGGCCCGTCGTGGTCGAGGGCGGCCACCGGGGTGCTGCGCGCGTGTCCTGGTACTCGCCTTGGCGCGGCAGCAGCGTCGTGCGCTTTGCGACGACCCCCGGCCTCGAGCGCGCCCAGACCACCGCGCCGACCAGCGGCAACCGGGCCTCGCTGTCCGGCCTCGTGCCGGGCACCCGCTACTACATGCAGGTGGAGACCCGGACGGATCTCGGCACCTCGCGCTCGTCCGTCTGCTCGTTCGTGACGAAGTAGGAAACGGGCACGGTGACGCTGTCACCGCAGGCCAGGACAAAATAAGCTACCATGCAGGGCATGCGTACGCTGCTTACGGGCATCTTGCTCTCCGCGATGGCCCTCCCGGTCCTCGCCGCACCAGCCTCGACGCCCGCGGGCAAGCGCCTCGACGAGGCGCGTGAGGCCTACCTCGGGACGCTGGCGCGACCGATCAGCGCGGCCGACTGGGAAGCGCGCTACCGCACCAGCAGCTGGTTCTGGGAGGCCGGCCCGTCGTCGCAGCTCGGTCGCTACGACGCCGTGATCAAGGAGGTTTCGCTGGCGCAGGGCGCGCCGGACGGCCAGTTCAAGCGGCGGGCCCTCTGGGTGCGTCCCTACTCCTCTGACGCCATCGACCTCCGGGTGCTGGAGGTGCTCGATCGGGCGCAGGCGATGGGCGTCACGGAGGTCTACCTGGAGACCTTTTACCACGGTCGGGTCTCGTACGTCGGCAGCAAGGTCTTCCCGGCGCGCTGGCCGAAGCTTAACGTGGCACGGGTCTATGCCCGCGAGGCCAAGCACCGCGGCATCAAGCTCTTCGCCTGGGTTCACGCCCTGCGCTGGGGCGAGGACCAGGTGGCGTCGGGCTGGGCCGAGGGCGTGCTGAACGGCTTCGGCGACGCCCCCCAACAGGCGGAGGGCGTGGGGTCGGCGTTCGTCTCGCCCTCCTCGCCTGCCGTGCGGGAACGCCTGGTGGCGCTGACCGACGAGATCGCCCGCCTGGGCTACTTCGACGGCGTCTGGCTCGACTACCTCCGGTACCCGCTCGCGGCTCGCTCCCGGCCCACCGGGGTGGATCCGCGGGACTTCTGGGGCTATTCGCCGTCCAGCCGGGCAGCCCTGCGCACCCAGGCTCCCGCCCTCGATGCCCCCGCATTCCGGGCCTTCCTGGCCGATGGCACCTCCCCTGACGAGGCGACCCGCCAGCAGTGGCTGTCGACGTGGCGGGGGTTCCTGGCGGGCGAACTCAAGACCCTGCTGGAGGCGATCCGCACCCGGCTGGATGGCCGCCTGAAGCTGGGGCTCGTCTTCCACCCGAGCGGCTACATGCGCCAGCACGACCCCCGGGCCCAGGACGCGCTGGCCTGGCTGCCCCTGTGCGACGAGGTCTCGCCTATGTGCTACGCCTACGATCCCGAGGTAGACCCGCTCGACGCCTCGGCGCAGCGGGCCACGATCGACCAGGAGTTGAGCCTCGTCGAGGACGCCGTCGCCGCCTTGCCAGGCAAGCGTCCGGCACTCCTCGTCGCCCTGGCGGGCGAGCCCCAGCCGGGCCTGCCCAACCTCACGCCGCCGCGCAGGCACTGGCCGCTGCGCGCGCAGATCGCTTACCTGAAGGGACGCCGCGTCGAGGGCGCCTTCCCCCTGGTGGACGGCGTGGCGATGTTCAGCTACGGCTGGCTCTGGCCCTCCTCGGACGCCTCGCGGCGCAGCCTGGACGAGCCTGCCTGGAATGACGCGGGCCGGGCTGACAGGGCGCCACTCTGAGCTATGATGGGGGGTGTCCAGAGGTACCCACGTTCCCATGTCGCACGAGCACAGCCTCAACTGCACCCAATGCCGGCACCTGGAGGGTGAGCGCTGCGCCCTCCACGGCGTGGCGCTGACGCACCCGGCCTTCACGCTCTGCGGCCACTGCGTGAGTGCGGACGAGACGCCCGAGGTGATGCCCCGGCGGCACCCCGAGCTCCAAGAGCTCAGCCCGGACTGGCTCTACCAGCTGGACCCCGCCGGCGAGGCGACGCCCCTCCTTCAGGTCGCCCGGCGCCGTCGCAGCCGTCCCCCGACGGGACAGCTGCAGCCCCTGCCGGAGCTGCCGGCCGGGCCCGTCGGCGCGGGCTCGGCGCCGGAGGACCGCTTCGTCGGTGCCCTGGTGGGGCTTGCCCTGGGCGAGGCCCTGGGCCTCCCCGCCGAGGGCCGTTCCCCGGAGGACGTCGAGATGATCTACGGGGGCCCCCTGCAGGGCCTGGTGGGGCGCATCGGCAGGCGCCACCACTGGCCCGTCGGGCAGGTGGCGAAGGACACCCAGCTGGTGCAGCTCATCGGCGCCAGCCTGGTGGCGCACCGGGGCGAACTCGACCTCGACGACGTGGCCGAGCGCCTGGTGCGGTGGCTCCCGACGGCCCTGAAGCCCGGCAAATCGACGGTGCAGGCCGTGACGGCCCTTCGGGAGGGGCGGCACTGGTCGGTGAGCGGGGTGGACTCCAACGGCGCAGGGGGAAGTGCTCGCCTGGTGCCACTCGCCCTCGTCCGCCACACCCAGCTGGGTCGGCTTCGGCAGGACGCCGTGCTGCAGTGCCTCGTGACCCACCGGGGTTCCAAGGCCCTCGCGGGCGCGGTGCTCTTCGGAACGGCGATCGCCGCGCTGGTCGGCACCCCGCGCGGTGCCCTCGACCGGGAGGCGCTGCTCGTTCTGCTCGTGCACGCGATCCGGGGCATCGACCTCGGGGCTTCCGCCCGGCTGCACGAGGTCCGGAGCGCCCTCGCAGGCGGCACGCCAGCCCCGGAGATCGTGAAGGCCTTCAAGACCGGGGGCTTCGTCCTGGAGTGCCTGCCCTCGGCGCTGGCCTGCTTCCTGAGTCACCCCGAGGAGCCCGAGCGCGCCTTGCTGACGGCCGTCAATGCCGGCTTCGACGCCTGTGCGACAGGGGCGATGACAGGGGCCCTCGTCGGCGCCTACCTCGGCCGGACGGGCTTGCCGGAGGCCTGGCTCGCCCAGCTTGGCGTCGAGGCCCCGCTTGCGCAGCTCGCCCACGAGCTTCACGCCCTGGCTGGACCGGGACCCTCCGCCGGCGCCTGACCCGACCCGGCCGATCCCCTACGGTGGAGACGCGGCGCCCTGAGGCGCCAAGGAGGAGGCGCCGTGGAGTGGAACGTCATCCGGGCCACCGTGCACACCCGAGACGGTGAGGCCGGCCGGGTCTCGAAGGTGGTGCTGGATCCGGAGACCCAGCTGGTCACCCACCTCGTGGTCCACGAAGGCGTGCTCTTCGGGCGGGCCGTGCTGGTGCCGACCAACCGGGTTCGACGGGTGGTGGAGGACCACGTGTGGCTCGCGCTCGACCACGACGAGCTGGCCGAGTTGCCGGACTTTCACCCCGAACACTTCCAGGAGGCGCCTCCTGGGGCCGGGGCCGCGATCGCCCTGCCGCTGGGCGGCGTCCTGTGGCCGCGGGCCTTTCAGGGGGCGCCACCCCCCCGCCCGACGACGCCGGACGCCCCTCATCCAGCCGAGGTCACGCTCGACGCCGGCACCGCGGTGGCCTGCAAGGACGGCCCCTGCGGCCACGTGGAGCGCCTGCTGATGGACGAGGCCTCCCATCGCCTGTCGGGCCTCGTCATTCGGCAGGGCGTGCTGTTCCAGCGTCGGGTCGCCGCCCCCGTGAGCTGGATCGAGCGCGTGGACGCCCAGGGCGTCCACCTCAAGCTGACGCGGCGCCAGGTCTCGGATATGGCGCAGTACTTCGACGGGGGCGATCAGGACCGGTAGTTGCGAACCAGGACCTCGTTGACCGGGCCTCGCTTGGTGGCATCGCGGTTGACCAACCGAGGGGCGGCCACGATTTCCACGTTGAAGTCGCCGTAGAGCTCGTGGATGAGCGACGTGTCCGAGTTGCTCAGCATCACCTTGCAGCCGCGGGCATGCAGCGCCCGGTAGACGTCTGCGAGCCGTCGCTGATCGCGCTCCCCGAAGGCGCCAGCCGTGTAGCCCGTGAAGTTTGCCGTCGCCGACACCGGATGGTAGGGCGGGTCGAAGTACACGAAATCACCCCGCCGCGCCTGGTCCAGCACGGCCTCGTATCCGGCGTGGACGGCCGCGGTGCCGGACAGCGCGAGCGACGCGGCCCGCAAGCCCGCCTCGTTGCAGATGAGCGGGTTCTTGTAGCGACCGAAGGGCACGTTGAAGCCCCCCCGCGAGTTCACGCGGTACAGGCCGTTGAAGCACGTCCGGTTGAGGTAGATCAGCCGCGAGGCCCGCTCCACGGGGTCGAGCCGGCTCGGGTCCTTTGCCCGAAGGTCATAGAAGTATTCCGCCTCGACCCGATGGGTTCGGAGGTGTCGGATGAGGCGCTCCACATCGTCCCGGATGACCTGGTAGGCCGTGACGAGCTCGCCGTTGTCATCCGAGAGCCTTGCCTTCACGGGTTGCAAGGCGAAGAACACCGCTCCGCCACCCACGAATGGTTCGTGGTAAGCATTGAAGCGCTGAGGAATACGCCCCATAATCTGTGGCAGCAATGATCGCTTGCCGCCCACCCATTTCACAAATGGAGCAGCCTCGGGTATCCGTACAGGATAAATTGCTGTCTTGAATGCGGTGGTCGGCATATGCCCAATTTAGTGACATAACCGGCACGTCCGCTGTAGGAGTCATCACAAGAGTCCACAAAATTATTTGTGACCAATACACAACCTAAGCAGACAATGGTGCATCAATCACAATTTTTTTCCCCAAACCGCTATCATTGATAATAATTGTTATATGGCATGCGGGCGCTCGGCGCGCGCCGCTGGCCCCGCCCCGGGGGCGAGGGGGCGCGGCGGACGGGAAGAGGCCGGACCGCCAGACGACTCGGCCTCTGAGGTCTCTGCGCTGGGTGCGCGTTCGGGCGTCAGCGCCCGTAGAGGGCCAGGTAGGGCTTGATGTCGAGCTTGCGCGCCGTGTTGTCGGAGCTCATGTAGCGGATGGTGCCGAAGATGGGCCGCTCAGGCCCCCAGGCCCGGTCAAAACGGCCGAGGCACCAGCAGACCCCGCTGACGCTGTTGGGGTCACGCCCATCGAGCGCCCAGCGATCGTTGAGCTCCAGCAAGGTCTCCAGCGCCTCCTCGGGGCTGGCAGACCACTCCAGCACCTTCTTGCCCCACAGCATGCGCAGGTAGTTGTGGATCTTGCCGTCGCGCAGGAGCTGCCGCTGGGCGGCGTTCCAGATGGGGTCGTGGGTCTCGGCGGCTTCGAGGGCCTGCCGGTCGTAGCGGTGGGGGCGCGGGTCGGCCGCGTGCTTCGCCAGGGTGGCCCTGGCCCAGGCAGGCAAGCTCTCGTAGCGATCGTGGTGGGGCAGGGTCCGGGCGACGTTGAAGCCGACCTCTCGCCACGTGATGAGCTCATCCAGGAAGGCCTCAGCGGCCTCGGAGGCCCCCCACCAGCCTGCCTTGGAGCCCGTCGGCTTGGGCGCCAACCGGCCCGGGTGCCAGCCCTCGGCCTCCCAAACCGCCGCGATCGCCTGGTGCGCCCCGACATGCCCGAAGTGCAAGTACGGCGACAGGCCGCTGGTGCCTGGCACGGAAGGCTCGTTGCGGTCCTCGGGGTAGCGCGACAGGCGCGCCGCCACGAAGTGGGCCAGCACCCGTCGACCCGCGGCCTCTCCGCCGCGCACGCCCGGCACGACCGGGACGGCATGGTCGATGGCGAGACCCTCTGCCCAGCCGGGCGCGCCCACCAGCAGGTCCGCCGCGGCCTCAGGCCAGCGCGCCAGGCGGGCCGAGAGGTCCGGGCGCGCCTGCGCGGCCAGGGCCTTCAGCGGGTCAGCCACCGGGAAGGCCTCGGCCTGCAGCAGGCCAGGCACCGTCTTGTGAAGGTGACGCCGGAAGCCATGGGCCGTGGGAAACGGGGTCGGCGAGGCCGCCAGGGGCATCAGCCCGTTGCCGTCCACAGCCTCGACGCGCACGGCCAGGCCCCTGGCGGCAGCCGCCTGCACCTGCGGCACGAAGAAGCCCGGCCAGTCATCCGTCACCACGGCACAGGCATCCGCCGCCAGGGCCTCGAGCAGGCCGTCCTGCTCCCCGGGTCGGGCCTCCACATGGGTGCGGTACACCACGCCCGGCCGCCCGGCCAGGGCCTGCGCCTGGTCGGCCATGCCGTCCAGCACGAACCGGTGCATCCGGTCGTTCATGAAGCGGTGCCCCGTCCGAAGGGTCTCCAGGATCACCAGCGGCTTGCCCCACTCGTTGGCAAGCGCCACGGCCCGCTGGAGGGCGTGGTTCCAGCCCAGCCGGCGGTAGGCGATCATCCAGTAGAGCACGAACTCGCCCGCCGGCCGCGGGGGGGCCTCGTTCAGGAGGCGCAGGCGCACGGGCGACACGGCGTTCATGCCCATCCCCTCACGCAGGGCCGCCGGACAGCAGCTCGATCTCGTAGCCGTCCGGGTCCTCGATGAAGGCCAGCTCCCCCCCACGCGAGCGGGGACTCGGTTCCTCCGTGACCTTCACCCCCGCTGCGCGCATCGCAGCCAGGGCCTGGCCCATGTCGGGCACCTCGAAGGCAAGGTGGACGATGTCTTCGGGAAGCTGGAAGTCCGGGTCCCACGGCAGGTAGGCAAGCTCGAGCTCCGTCGGGCTCTGCGGCTGCTTCAGAAAGGCCAGCTGCGAGCCTCGCGGCGACGAAGAGCGGCCTCGCACCTCGAAGCCGAGGTGGGTCGTGTAGAACGCGATGGCGCGCTCGAGGTCGCGGACCTTCAGGCGAACGTGCAGGAACACTCGGCAACCTCCTTCAGGGGCCCCCATCCTACGCTGCCGGGCCCGGTTTGCCCAGGGTGCCGACGGTCAGGGGCGGCGAGCCTCGAGCGTGAGGGTCTCCAGGCGAAGGAAGCCTGCAGGCATCCGAGCCTCGTTTTCCAGGCCCCGCAGGTCGGGGTCCTCGCTCTCGCCCACCTCGCAGGCGACGACGTCGACGAACCCCGCCTGGGTGAGCGCCAGGGCGAGGGTCTCGCGGTCGTAGATGAAGCAGTGGCCCCAGTCCCGGACGTAGTTGTTGACCACCATCGCCACCGTGGCCTCGGCGGTGTGCAGGACGTGCTCGGCAGTCCAGGCGAGGTAGCGCTGCTGGACCTCCGTCTGCTCAGGCCTGGTCAGGTCAATCAGGAACTGCAGGTCTGGCGTGGCGATCCGGATCCGGCCCCCGGGGCGCAACACCCTGTGGCACTCCGCCAGCATCCGGCGCCCCTGCGCGAGCGGCAGGTGTTCGATCACGTGCTCGCTGAACACGCGGTCGAGGCTCTCCGCCGGGAAGGGGTAGGGGGCCGCCGCATCAAGCCAGACCACGGACGGGTCGCAACGCCAAAGGTCGGCATTCAACCAACCTTCTAGCAGGTGGTAGCCACATCCGACGTGGAGCTTGCGCAACGTGTGGCTGCCCCAGTAGGGGCCGATGACCCGGGCGTTGTCGCGTTCGTGCTTGAGGCGACGGGCGAGGCGATACAGCGGCCCTATGCCCGGCATGTCGCGGATGAGCGCCCTCACAAGGCTCCCCCGACAGGGTACATCGCCCCGCGCAGCACCTGCGGCATCGTCGTGCAAATGGACCGGATGGCATCCTCGTTGTAGCGCACGTCGAGGTCGTACCACCGCCGATCGCCCTCCACCACGGGCCGTGGGTCGCGAAGCCCCGGGATGAGCTGGGCATCGGCATAAACGGCGGGGTTGGCGGCGTAGGTGGACGCACTCCGGCGAATGTCGTCGAAACGCCCCACGAGGACGCTGGTGGTGACATGCCGGAGCTCGGCCGCCGTGCACGTGGGGTGATCTTCCCAGTAGGTGGCGATGCGCCGCTTGACCAACCGTTGTTCAAGCAGGCCCGCCGCGGTGACGACGCCCCGGCGCACCGGCTGGCCGCCATAGGTGAAGCCGTCCACCACGTGCTCGGCAAGCCACAGCTTGTAGACGTCGAAGGTGCCGTTGAAGGCGGGGAGCAGCAGCGAGCGGCCCTCGATGTTGGCCTCCCGCGCCTCACGCGCGGCCGTGTCCAGCGCAGCCCGACGAAGTTCCTCGAGCATGGCTTCGATCGTTCGCGCCTCCCGCACCTCGGCGTAGGCCCGGTCCCGGTGCCAGTGGCTGCCCGACGGCGCCAGCCAGACCGGGCCACCCGAAGCCAGGCGGCTCCGCGCCGTGGTCGCGGTGATCTTGGGGAAGCTGTAGCCGACGAGCCAGGCGAAAAGGCCACGCTTCCGGTCACGCAGCCGCCCGAGGCGATCGAGTTCGACGAAGGCATCCGTGGGCAACATGCTGACGTCCACGGGGCGCGGCGTGAAGGCGGGCAACGGGGCAGGGCTGCCAGGCAGGATCACCGGGTAGAAGCGCGGCGTGAGGTAGGTCGGCTCCTCGTAGGACGTGACCTCGCCTAGCGGCTGACCCTGGGCATCGGCCCGGGCCGCCGCGGCATAGGCCGCCGTGCGCGTGGGCCCGGGAGCTGCCGGTGCCACGTCCGAGCGGGGGGCGTCGGCGGCATCGGCAATGCCCTCCTCAGGCTCAGCCTCAGCGTCAACGAGACCCAGGGGGCCCGGGTTCGGGAGGGCGGCCACAGCAGACGCGGGCCCGTGCGGGAAGGTCTGCGGCGCGGCCGCCGCCACGCCCGGGAGGGCGGGCTGAGACACGGCCGTCGCCTCGCCCGCGAGGGAGGCCTTGGGCCCCGCTGTCGCGGCACCTGAACGGGCCAGCAGCGTCGCCGCAGGACCAGCGCCACAGCCCGGTAGGCCGACCAGAAGGAGGGCGAGGGCGATCCAGGGGCGACGCATCGGGACCTCCCAGCAAAGGTTAACGGCAGACCAAGCTAATTATAAGAATAAGGGCTCGGGCGGCGGCGTGCAATCCCCAGGGAGGAGCAGGGTCAGGCCATCCCCTGTCCAGCTGGCGCCTCGGCCAGGGCGGCGACGCGCAGCGGCACCGGGGGGTGGCTGTCGTGGAAGGCCGAGAACCAGCGGTCGGTGGTCAGGGGCTGGCCGTTGTCGCGGCTGAGGGCGATCAGGCCCTCGCTCAGGACCTGGCCGCCCGTCTCCCGCGCAGCCCACGCATCCGCCTCGAACTCGTAGCGGCGGCTGAGGGAGCTGATCAGCGGCTGCAGCGGCACGGTGGCGACCGGCAAAGCCAGGAAGAAGGCGATCAGCGAGGCGACGTCCCCCACGGCCTGAGGCGCCGCGGCCACCACCTCCGGCGCCACGCCCACCCAGGCGAGCCAGCCCGGGTGATCCAGCCAGAGCCCGAAGGCGGCCAGGCCCACGAGCGCCAGCAGCAAAAACAGCCCGAGCTGGCGCGGGACGTGGCCGCACCGCGCATGGGCGATCTCGTGGGCCAGCACCGCCTCGACCTGCGGCTCGGTGAGCTGCGCCAGCAGGGTGTCGAACAGCACGATCCGCCGGCTCCGCCCCATGCCGGCGAAGTAGGCATTGCCGTGAGAGCTGCGCGAGCTGCCATCCATGACGTAGAGGCCCTGGGCCGGAAAGCTCAGGCGTTCGAGCAAGGCCTCCAGGCGCGTGCGCAGGGGCCCCTCCGGCAGGGGCTCGAAGCGGTTGAACCACGGGGCGATCACCAGCGGGAAAAGCACCTGCATCAGCATCATGAAGGCGGCAAAGCCGGCCCACAGCGCGAGCCACCAGGCCGGGCCCAGCGCCGTCCGCTGGAGCACCAGCCACAGCCCGAAGGCCATCAGCCCCCCCCCGAGCACCAGCATCACCACGGAGGCCTTGAGCTGGTCGAGGAGAAAGGTCCGCCAGGAGGTGCGGTTGAAGCCGTGGCGCTCCTCCACGCCGAACTGGGCCCAGGCGGCCAACGGGCTGTCGACCAGGAGCGCGCGCAGGAACTCCAGCCCCAATCCCAGCCCGAGGGCTGCGGCGAAGGCAGCCTGCGGGCTGGCCGAGGCAAGCGGCGACACCAACGCCACGCCGGCCGCCAGGCCGCCGCCGACCGTCATCGCCAGGAGCCAGCCGTGCTGAGCCAGGGCCCCCACGTCCGCGACGCGCAGGCTGTCGAGGTGGTAATCGACGGCCCGCTGGTGCTGCGCCAGCGTCACGTGCGAGGCAAAGGCCGGGGGCACGGCGCCTCGGGCCGCGAGGAGGTGCCGACGCTGGCGCGCATTGAGGCCCCACGTGAGCCCCAGGACCAGGGCCACGACGGCTACGAAGACAGACCAGCCGGGCATGGTGAACCTCCAAAGAGCGTCGCGCGGGCCGTGGGGGCTTGCTACAGATAAGAGTGATTATCCCGCCACCGGTCGACCAGGTCGAGGCGTGGCAGCCACCGCCTCTGCCAGGCCGGGAAACCTGGCGAGAATTCGGTCCGTCAGCCGGTAGTTTTGCAGCATCGTGCCGGTCATGGCTGCGGCGTGCACCCGGTACTCCGCCAGCACGCGGGGCACGAGGACCCCGTGCCAGCCACGCTCCGCGAACGCCAGCCAAAGCGCCCAGTCCTCCATCCCGCCGAACTCCGCGTCCATGTCCGGCCTGTATCCCCCCACGGCGGCCCAGGCGTCACGACGCACGAGGGCCATCGCATCGATCACGTTGTGCCGGATGAGCTGGGGCAGCCGCCACGGGTAGGCACTGACCAGGCCCGGGGCGCCCGTGCCGAAGCGGCGCAACACCCCGTAGGCAAAGGCGGCCTCCGGCGCGCCGTGCAGGGCCTCGACCAGGGCGGCGAGGGCCTCGGGCACCACGCGGTTGTCGGCGTCGAGCACGAACACCAGCGGCGCGCGAGCCGCCGCGAAGCCGGTGTTGCGCGCGGCCGCAAGCCCCCGGTTCGAGCGGTGCGTGAGGACCCGCAGCGGCTGGTCGGGCCGGGCAGCCAGGCGGGCAGCCAGCCGGGCGGCCGTGTCGTCCCGCGAGGCGTCGTCGACCACGATCACCTCCGGGCGCACGCCGCGGGAGGCAAACACCGAGTCGAGGGCCTCGTCCAGCACCGCCCCGTAGTTGTAGGCCGTCACCACCACGGAGACGTCCGGCGCGTGGGCCGCAACGGCGAGGCTGTCCGCGCCTGTCACCGGCTCCGCGGCGCCGTGCGTCAGCTGCACCGCCAGCGCGTCGAGCCGCCGGCCGAGGCTGCGCTCCGTGAGCTGCTGCCGCCGGTACAGCGTGTCCCACTCCAGCCGCGACTCGTAGAGCAGGGAGTCCAGGTGGGCCTTGCTCGCGGGGAGCAGGGCTCGGCTGAGGTGCCGCTCCGCCCAGGCGCGGGCACGGGCCCACCCTTGATCGAGGCCGGCGCGGGCCTCCAGCCTGGCCCGCGCCGCCAGCAGGCGCGGCCCCGGGAGGCCGGGCCGCACCGCGCCGAGGAGCTCGACCAACCGCTCGGCAACCGTGCCCCGGGCCTGCAGCGCCGCCCGGGCGCTCGCGGCGATCGCCTCGCAGCGCGACGGGTCCGCCAGCAGGGCCTCGATGGTCGCCGCCAGCTGGGCCGGCTCCGCCAGCACCGCGTGCTCGCCAGGCACCTCGCAGCCGCGCTCCGCCACCACCACCGCCCCCGCGTGCGCGGCTGCGGCCCAGCGGAGCCAGCTGGCCGACGGCGTGTCGTCGGGCGCCAGGTCCAGCACCACACGGGTGCGGGCCAAGTAAGCCGCGCGCGCCTCCCCCCAGACGTGCCCGGCCTGCTCACGCACGAGGGGCTCGTGGGCGTCCCGCGCGAGGATCTCCAGACGGCGCCCGGGCAGCGCCTCTGACAGGGCTGCCAGCAAGCGCTCACGGCGCGGTGTGAGCGTGCCGAAAAAGACGACGTCGACGGGGCGCGGCCCCGGCGGCTCCGGCGGGGCCAGCCCGGGGTCCCACGCCGTGGGCAGGCAGGCAGCCCGCACCCCCTTTCGCTCCAGGGCCCTGCCGGCCTCGGGCGACAGCACCAGCGCGCCCCGGCCCATCGCCGCGGCCTCGGCGTCCAGCGCGAAGCCTGGCTCGCCGGGGGGGGTGGTGACGAGGTGCACCCGGCCCCGCGCGGCCCGGAGCACGGCCCCGCGGCCCTGCTCCGCGCGCAGGGCTTCATAGGCCCGGTGGGGGGCCACGACGAGTTCCACAACCCCACGGCCCGCTGCGCCGTCAGGGGCCTCCAGGCCGAGGTCCGCCAGCCCACGCCGCAGCCGGTCGGCCAGCTCCAGCAGGTGGGCCTCGGCGGTGGATGCGACGACGACACGGACGTTCATGGCGGCCCATTATACAGGCGGCCTCGCCCAGGGGGGCAGCGGTTGGGAGGCCAACGGCCCCCGAGGCTCAGCCGTGCGCCCCGCTGGCCTTGCAGCCCGCGCCCTCAAGGGCGCACTCACGGGTGGGCTGTCCGGCCAAGGCCGCGGCCCGTCAGCCAAGGCGGTCGGTTTTCACGATAATAGGTATTATCACACCCCGCGCAGCACCACAACGAAGGCATGCGGGTTTCCAGCCCCTTGAGCAAGATAACACGAGAACACCGAAGCCTGGGCGCCGCAGATATCAAGATAACGGATCCACGATCAATGAAAGCGTCTGGCAGCCGCAAGATAACGCGGCAAGACAGGAGAGGCCCCAACCAATCACCCTGCCGGCCGCCAGACTCTCTCCGCAGCTGGTCCCGGTGTTGCATAACGCGCGGGCCCGCCCTCAAAAAAGGCCCCGTCGCTTCCGCGACAGGGCCAGCAGGCTGGGCCGAATCAGACGGCGAACGAGCTGTACTCGCGAACCTTCCAGCGACCATCCTCGATGATGAGGGCAACGGGCCGGGGCCGGATCTTGCCGACAGGGAAGGTGAAGATGTAGTACTTGGCCTCCTTGGTGTAGGTGGACGAGTCCCACTCACCCTTCTGCGCCGCCGCGTAGTCGTCGTCGATGATGACGCCCTCGATACCCTTGTCCAGGTCGGCCAGGTCGGCCTCGCCGTTCTTGAGGTGGACCAGCATTCGTGCGGGGTTCTTGTCGATGGTGCTCCAGTAGATGTTGCGCGACTGCGTGAAGTCGTAGCCGGAGAGAGACTCGGGGTTCATCCGAAGGTCCATCTTGTAGGTGAGGTACGACATCATCGCCTTGGCCAGCTTGGGGTCCTTGGCGTAGTAGCAGAACGCCCAGACGAACAGGCGCGCGGTCATCCGGCTGTCGTCCTTGGCCTCATCCGCCTTCGCCACGAACTTGTCGTACAGCACACGAGCCGCCGAGGGCGCGGCGGCGGGCTCATTTGCGGCCGGCTTCGCGGCCGTGTCCCCAGCAGGCTTCGCGGCCGTGTCGGCTGCGCCCGCTGGCGTCGCCGCGTTGGAGCGGCCATCGGCGGCGGCCGCCGCCACGGCCTTGATGGCCTCGGGCGAGCAGCCAGCCAGCGTGGCGGCGAGCAGCGAACAAGCCAGCGAGAGGTGCAAGAACTTGCGCAAAACAAACTCCTCGTCAGGTGGTGAGACATCCGCGCGACGGACCGCACGCTTGCCGGACGTCATTGGTATGGCTCGGTCCGCTGGACATCATATCAGAACCAGGCGGGGAACCGGGCCGAGGCAGCGTCAGCGCCGCTGGATGTCGTTGGCCGAGTATTGCCCGGCCGCCTCCACCCGCACGACCACGGCCTCCATCGCCTCCTTGGCGCCGCGCGTGCGGGCACAGGCGATGCTCTCCTCGATGGGGCACGTGAAGCCCACGAACAGGCGCGTTGGAGCGCCCTTGGCCCGCGGGCGGAAGGGGCGCACGACGTGCAGGCACTCGGGGTTGGCACAGGCCACCTCGACGGCCATCAGGTGCTCGGCCTCGGCCAGGCTCGCGACCCGGGCCTCGAGGCGCCGCCGGGTGCCGCCGCGCACCAACCTGTCGCCCTCGTAGGCGTTGACGTAGAGGCACGGCAGGATCAGCGTCTCGAAGTCGGGGTGCTCCGTCAGCGTCCGCGCGACGGGGCGCGAGCCGATGAGGGTCTCGAGGCGCCGCTGCTGCTGGCCGAGGAAGGCCGTCAACGCCTCCCAGCCGGAGCGCCCCACCAGCTGGCCCTCCCGTTCGAGGCGCACGCCCTCAGGGCCCACGCGGAGGTCGAAGCGGTGGCCGTCGTGGAAGACCACCATCGCTCCCTCTCCCAGCCGTTCCAGGCCGGCGAACTGAACCAGGGGGCGGCTCACATCCATCGAGAGGCTCCTTTCCGAGGCCCCGTGCCAGCCAGGGGGCACGCGGTCGGTCCCCACTATACCCCGGGCCGTTCCACGGGTCGATCCCCCGTGAGGCGGGGGGCTCCCTGAGGAATATGAATCATGGCGCGGACCTCGACGGAGGCTTGTCGTGGCGTCGGATGTGAACCCCCTGCGGCCAGGTGGCAGCCCTCTTCCCCCCCGGGGGACGGAGGGGGCCAGCGAGATGCAGGACCAGCGACGCGGAAACGGCCGAGGGGGGCGCCGGCGCCACGCGCCAGAGGAGGCGCCGGAGGACGAAACCGAGGTCGACGCGGTCCTCGACGCCGACACCTTCGCGGGCAAGCGGGCCTCGTCGCGGCTCGACCACATTTTCTCCGAGCAACTCCCCTGGGAGCGAGACGAGGCGGGCGCAGCGCCGTCCAGCGAGGCATTGATCCAGCGCCTCAAGGTGCCGGAGGCGCCGAAGCCGAAGGGCCCCGCACCCCGGGCCGTGCTCGGCAACCCGCTCGCCCGCCGCGTCGACGCTGGCTTCGATGCGTCGGAGGCCGTGCTCCGGACGTGGCAGGCCCAGGCCGAACTGCGGCAGCACGCGCCAGGTGCCCAGGCCCCCTCTCCCACCGACCAACCCGCGGCCCCGGACGAGACCGAGCTGTCCCGCATCCTGCGCCAGGAGACTCCCCCGGCCCCGGGCCGCCCGTCGAGAACTGCGCCCCCGCTGCCGCCCCCCCCCGCGGGACGGGCGACCGGACAGC
>JAYKHR010000156.1:0-3828 GCA_035285125.1 Candidatus Sericytochromatia bacterium
TGGAGGTCTTCAATTTCGAGGAGGATGGGGGCGTTGTCGCGTCGCATGATCAGCCTACGCTGTTCTCCAGTTTCAAGCCGAGCAGCTTGGTCGCCTCGACGGCGAACTCCATCGGCAGTTGGGTGAAAACGTCTTTGCAGAACCCGTTGATGATCATCCCGATGGCCTCCTCCGCCCCGATGCCACGTTGGGCGAAGTAGAACATCTGATCCTCGCCAATCTTGGAGGTTGTGGCCTCGTGCTCAACCTTGGCGCCGGGGTGCTGCACCCGGATGTACGGCACGGTGTCTGCGGCGCAGTGACGACCGATCAGCATTGAGTCGCACTGCGAGTAGTTGCGGGCTCCTGCAGCCTTCGGACCCATCTGGACGAGCCCCCGGTAGGTGTTGCGAGAGTGCCCGGCGGAGATGCCCTTGCTGATGATCGTGGAGCGGGTGCGCGGGCCGAGGTGGATCATCTTGGTGCCCGTGTCGGCCTGTTGCCGGTGGTTCGTCAGAGCCACCGAGTAGAACTCGCCGACAGACTCCTCGCCGAGCAGCACGCACGAGGGGTACTTCCACGTGATGGCTGATCCTGTTTCGACCTGCGTCCAGGAAATCCGGGAGCGCTTGCCTTTGCATAGGCCGCGCTTGGTCACGAAGTTGTAGATGCCGCCGACACCGATCTCGTCTCCGGCATACCAGTTCTGCACCGTTGAGTACTTGATGTCGGCATCATCGAGGGCCACCAGCTCCACCACCGCCGCGTGCAGCTGGTTGGTGTCGAACTTGGGCGCCGTGCAACCCTCCAGGTAGCTGACTGAGGCACCCTCCTCGGCCACGATGAGCGTGCGCTCGAACTGCCCGCTTTCCTCGGTGTTGATCCGGAAGTACGTGGACAACTCCATCGGGCAAGCCACGCCGCGGGGGATGAAGCAGAACGAGCCATCCGAGAACACGGCCGAGTTGAGCGCCGCGTAGTAGTTGTCGGTGTAGGGCACCACCGAGCCGAGATACTTCCGGATGAGGTCCGGATGTTCCCGCACGGCCTCCGAGAACGAGCAGAAGATGACGCCCGCCGCTCGAAGCTTTTCTTTGAAGGTCGTGGTGACCGAGACGCTGTCGAAGACCACGTCGACGGCCACGTTGGCGAGCATTTTCTGCTCGTGCAACGGAATGCCGAGCTTCTCGAAGGTCTTGATCAGTTCGGGGTCGACCTCGTCCATGCTGCCGAGCTGCTTCTTTTGCTTCGGCGCCGAGTAGTAGACGATGTCCTGGTAGTTGATCGCGGGGTAGTCCGCGTGGGCCCAGTGGGGCTCCACCATCGTCAGCCAGTGCCGAAAGGCCTTCAGGCGGAACTCGAGCAGCCACTCCGGCTCGCCCTTTTTGGCGGAAATGGACCGGACCACGTCCTCGCTGAGGCCCTTGGGCAGGGTCTCCGCCTCGATGGGCGTGACAAACCCGGCCTCGTAAGGGCGGTTGATGACCTTCTCAACTTGCGAGCTCATGACGAAACCATCCAGCGCGAGGCGCTCCCACCAGCGACCCCAGTGTACTCAAATTGGATAAACGAGGTCAAGTTTGTCACGTGCGGCCGCATCTTGTATGATGACAAGGTTAGGAGGCTTCGCTGCGGCTGCGTGTGGCAGTGAGTCTTACTAGAACGTTCTCCCCATCTTAACATCTCGAGGCCGGGTGTGCCGGCCAGATCGGGCCCCGAGGACGCCTCCCGATGATCACCCGCGCCACCGAATACGCCTGCCTGGCGATGCTCTACCTGGCGAAGCAGCCGCCCGGCACGTGCGTGAACACCGCCGACATCGCGCGGTTCGAGCACATCCCCCCCTCGTTCCTGGCGAAGGTCATCAACCAGCTGGCCAAGGCAGGCCTCGTGAACTCGCGGCGCGGGCCGCAGGGGGGGCTGGAGCTGGCGCGGGACCCTGGGGCGGTGACGCTCCGGCAAATCGTCGAGGTGATCGAGGGCGAACTCTCCGTGAACCTTTGCACGGGAAGCCAGGACTACAGTTGCTTCAGGCTCGGGTGCTCGCTGAAGACCGCGTTCTCCGACGCGCAGCGGGTGTTCCTCGACCGGCTCGAGGCCGTGACCCTGGCGGACCTCGTCACCCAGGACCGCTACGTTGGAGACGCCCAGGCCGTCGCGGCGGCGCACGTGGGCCCGTGACCCTTGAAGGAGGCCAAGCCATGACCACCGATGCCCGGCCGAGCACGCGCGCGCTCGTCACCCTGACGCCCCGCGCGGCGGAGCACGTCAAGACACTCTTTGCGCGCAAGGGGGTGCCGCAGGCCTTCCTTCGCGTGGCGGTGGCGGGGGGCGGTTGCTCGGGGATGTCTTACAAGCTGGATGTGGCCACGGAGAGCGCCCCCAGCGATCGGGTTATCCCTTGCGAGGGGGGCGTACAGGTGCTGGTGGATGCCAAGAGCTCCCTGTACGTGGCCGGCATCGAGATCGACTATGACGACGACCTGATGAACGCGGGCTTCAAGTTCCGCAACCCCAACGCCAAGTCGAGCTGCGGGTGCGGCGAAAGCTTCAGCACCTGACCCGGGCCCCAGGCCGAAGTGGCGAGCGCCCCCCACTGGCTGGTGGGGGGCGCCTTCCCGCTTGGCAGGCGTGTCAGTGAACCATCAGGACGCCTTCGGCAACCTCCCAGGTGCCGTCCTTCATCTTGGTGGAGAACCGCAGCCAGTAGCGGCCTGCCATGAGGGTCGACGGGTCGATGCTCACGGTGCCGTTGAGACCGTCCGCGTCGTAGGTGGCCCCGGATGTCGTCCCGAATTTGGCGTTGCCGCCGGTGCTCGGGTCGCTGTTGCGCAGGCCGTCGAAGACGTTGACGTAGGTGCAAAGCTCCTGGCCGAGGTGGGTGCCCGTGCCCGTGAAGGCGATGGTCGCCGCAGCGCCTCCCGCCATGACCATCCTGTCGTCGGTGATCTGGATGTTGAGCACCGAGGAGCAGGGGGCCTTGCCTGACATCCCGAGCTTCTCATCGTCCGGGGAGCAGTCGCGACCCAGCCCGGGAAGAACACCTGGCTTGATGAGGCCCTCGCCGGGCTTGAGGCCGGGGCGCGTGCCGCCGTCGGTCGCACCACCGCCCTGCCCCGGCTTGATGCCAGGCCTGGTCAACTCACCCCACTTCTTGGGTTTGCCGGCATTGGGCCTGCTGCCGTTCAGGCCGAAGGGAAGGGCCTTGCCGTTCGGGAGGGTCATGGTGCCCTGGCCGGTGACCTTGCCATCTGCCCCCACGTCCTTGTTCCACTCGACGCGCACGTCACCGAGGCCCTTCAGCTTGAGTTGCCCCTTGAACGTGATGCGGTGGCTGCCGTCGGGCTTGAACCGCTTGGTGCGGGTCCCCTCAGCCTCCCGACCGTCGGGGCTCTTGCCCTTGACGCTCTGCGTCACCTCCGCGAGGTTGCCCTCGGCGTCGTAAGCCACGTCCAGGTCACTCTCCCGCTCGCCTTCCCCGTCGGCCGACAGCACGATCTTGACGGACGCGCGCCGCTTGTCCTCGTCGACCTTCCACTGGGCCTTCGAGAGGGCTTCGGGCAGGCGGTCGGCGATGCCCACGGGACGCCCCTGGTTGGGAGCCGGCCCACCGGCTGGCGCCCCCCACGTCCAGTTGGTGCCCTGCTGGCCCGAGCCCGGCTGGCCCTGCTGTCCAGGCATCGCCTGCGGGCCGGGCTGCGGCCACGGGCCGTTGGGCGGGGGCTGCACGCCGCCGTTGGGCGGGGGTTGGTAGCCGCCGTTGGGCGGGGGTTGGTAGCCGCCGTTGGGCGGGGGTTGGTAGCCGCCGTTGGGCGGGGGTTGGTAGCCGCCGTTGGGCGGGGGTTGGTA
>JAYKHR010000157.1:0-58474 GCA_035285125.1 Candidatus Sericytochromatia bacterium
GGGCCGGGCGAGCGGGTATGGTGTGGGTGTGTTCCCCCGCTTCCCCCGAGCCAGCCTCACCCTCGCCCTCGCCGGGATCCTGGGCGCAGGGGCCTGCACCCCGACGCCAACGGGCCGTCCTGGGCCAGCCGGTGCCGGTCGACCAGCCGGCGCCAGGTCCACAGCGTCCCCCCGGCCGAGCCCGGTAGCGCCGGTTCAGGCGCTGCGGCCAGGGGCGTTGCCGGCCGGGGTGGCGACCCGGCAGGTGCCGCAGGCCGGCACCCCCATCACCCTCACGGGCGTGGTGCGGCTCTTGTCGGAGACCCCGGGGAGCGTCGTCAGCAACGCCGGGGCAAGGCTCATCAGCGACGCGGGCGGTGCGCTCGTCGGAGATGCCGGCGGCTCGCTCCTGGCCAACAACGGCGCCGGGGTGGCCGCCCGGGCCTGGCGACTCCTGCAGGCCCCGCCGCAGGAAGCCGCCCTCGCGGAGGCTGGCGTGTACCTCACGGACGCGGCGGGCGCCGTGATCGTGGACGAGGCGGGCCAACCCCTCGGGGCCATCTCGGACTCCCGGGGCCGTTACATCATCCGGGCGGTGCTGCCGCCCGGCAACGCCGTGCTGCGGGTGCCCCTGCGCGAGGGCGGGGCCCTCGCGAGCATCCTCGTGCGGTCCGACCAGCCGCTCCGGGAGGTGCCCATCGACACGGCCGCCTCCCTGGGCAGCGCCTACGTGCTCGACCAGTACGTGAAGGGACGCCAGGCGGTGCTCGACAAGCTGCCGGAGCCGGAAGCCCTCCAGCTCCGCACCGCCCTCCTCGCCGCCGTGGTCGCGCTCCCGTCACGGCCGCGCTACGACGGCGCCACCCTCGTCGAAGCCACCGCCCGGCTGCGCCGCACCAGCCCCCGGGTGGACGAGGTGCTCACCACCATCCGGGTGCTGCTGCTGGGCCAGGAGCGGCTGGGGGAGGGCCGGCAGGCCCTCGAGGTGCCGCTCTCCGATCCGTCGGCCCTGGTGGACGACGGGGCCGGCGGGTTCCTGGTCACCGAGGAGCGCACGGGCCGCCTCCGACGCGTGGCAGCGGACGGCACCCTCACCACCTTGATGGACAGCCTGCAGGGTCGCATCAAGGCCAACGTGACGGCCTGCTCCGACGCCTTCCGGACGGCAGACGGCACCGTGCTCCTGGCCGGCAACCAGCCTCAAGGCCACGGCATCCAGCGCCTGTCGCCGGACGGCACGCTGACCCTTGTGGTGGGTCAGGGAGGCCGGGGCCGCTCCGAGGTCGGCAAGCCTGCCCGCGAGACGCCCGCCTGCCCCGAGAGCCTCTGGGTGGACCCGGACGGCACGATCTGGTTCGGGGAAGACGGCAAGGTGCCAGGCGGCGCCCGCGTCCTCACGGTGGGGGCGGACGGCGTGGTGAGGGAGCCCGCTGCGCCGCTGCCGAACTGGCTGGCGTCGCGAATCGTCGGCCTGGTAAGAGGCAGTGACAATGCCATGTACGCGCTGGTGGCTGAGGAGGACGACGATCACCTCGCCCGCCTCGCGCCGGGCGCAACTTCCTGGACGCGGCTCTGCAAGACCCCGCAGGTGGGGGTGTTCGGCGATCTGGCGAACGCCCCCGACGGGGACCTGTGGGTCACGGAGGATCTGGGTGGCAGGCTCACCCGGGTGAAGCTCGACGGCACCCGCCGCGTGGTGATGGAGCGCAAGGCGGGGGCGCCCATCGTGCGCCCAGCCGACCTGCTGCCGCGCCCGGACGGGTCGCTCCTGATGATCGACGTCGGCGCCGGGGTCGTGAACCGCGTGACCCCGGCCGGCACCGTCGAGCCGGTGGCCGGGCTGGACATCAGCCGCGGCTTCGATCCCACGCGGGGCGTGGCGCTCAACGGGCCGCAGGGGCTGGCGCTGGACGCCACCGGGCGGCTGCTCATCACGGAAGGCGGCGGCCACGCCGTGCGGATCTGGGACGGCACGACGCTGAGCAAGCTCATGGGGAACGGCCTGGGCAGGGCTGCCCCCAGCCAGCCCCTCGACTCGGCGACCCTCAACAACCCCTTCGGTCTGGTGGAGCGTCAGGGGCGGATCTTCCTGGTCGACCGGTCGAACAGGGTCCTGCGGTTGATCGACCCCACAGCGGGCGACGTGCGCGTCGTGGCAGGCGGGTTCAACGTGCTGCCCACCACGATGGCCCCAGGCATCGCCCTCGCGCCCGGTGAGACCAGCTTCCTCGACGCCTTTGGCCTCGCGGGCGCGGCGAGTGGCCCGATGTTCTGGTCGGCGGCCTATCGCCAGCAGGTCGTGCGCGTGGACGAGACTGGCACGAGCCGCCTCCTGGCCGGGAGCGGAGAACGCGGGGACGCCGGGGACGGTGGGCCAGCGGAGACCGCCCTCCTGGACACACCCGGCGGCCTGGCGCTGACACCCGGCGGCGACCTCCTGGTGGCCGACCTTGGCAACATGCGGGTGCGGCGGGTGGTGGCACCCGGCGGCCCCGCGCCCCGGATCGAAGCCTTCGCGGGCCTGCCGCGCGCCCAGGCCGTGGACAGGCTGGTGGCCTCCTATGGCGGCACGGAGGAGGGCAAGCCGGCGGCAATGGCGGCCATGGCCGCCCCGGCGGCGGTCTGCCTCGACGCCGAGGGCAACGTCTACGTCTCCGAGCTCGGCACCGCCTACACCTTCGTGCTCCCGAACCTCCCCGGCGACGCGCCCCTGATCGACGTGGCAACCCTGCCGGTGGTGCCGCCCCGGATCCGGAAGATCGATCGGGAGGGACGAATCACGACCCTGGTTGGGCCAGGGGGCCAGGCCCTCACGGATCCCACCGCGCCTGACGCGCTGGTGTTGCCGACGGCCATGATCGTGGACGCCCAGGGCCGCCTGGTGGTCGCGGACGTCGGCGCGAACGTGGTCCGGTTCTTCTCTCTGAGATAGCCCGGGGCTCATCGCCGCCATCGGCTGAAACCGGACTTGCCGCGCGGCGAGCTGGGTGCCCGGAGCGCGCCCCCTGGGCGAAGGATGGAGCCGACAAGCAATGCCGCAACCGGGTGGCAGGACTGGCGATGGTGGCCGACCCCTATGACCGTCGCGCTCAGAGGGCAACGCGCCAGCCGACGCCGTAGGGCGAGGCGTAGCCGCCGCTGAGCACCAACTCCTGGTTCTGGAACAGGCGGTAGGCCAGCTCCAGGTTCGGCACCAGCCACGGCATCGCCAGCCGGCCCGCAGTGAAGCGACCGATCACCGGGCCGAACGACGCACGCAGCCAGACCCCCTCGGCAGGGCGCACGGAGACCACCACGGCGGGCTGCACCCAGGGCAGGACGTTGCTGGAAAACGCCTGCTCCGTGGGGTCTCCCAGCGGGAGATCCGGATCCACCAGGTTCACCCCCGCACTCACCATGGCGGAGACCTCCAGCGGCCAGAGGCTCCCGAGCCGCCGGAGCACGCGGGCAGCCGCCATCGTGTGGGAGTCACGCCGAAAAGGGTTGGCATGGTCGGCGCCGCCAACGAGGCCGATCGTCCAGCCCCTGCCCGCGCCATCAAGGGACCAATCGAAGGCGCCGTGGACCGTCATGTCGGACGCGCCCACGCTGAGGCAGCGCAGGCCGGGTTCAGGATCCGCGAGGGGCATGGTGGTGGCCCCTGCCGAGGGACCCCACGCGCAGAGGGCCGCGAGCCAGGCGACCAGCGCGACGCCGGGCCTCAACCTCGACGCAGGCGAACGTGGGCTTCCCATTGCTCACGGATGTGCCACGGCATCTCGGCATAGACCTCGCCAAACATGCTGTCGAGGTCAGGCGGGGGCGCCTCACCGGCCTCGCGTGCGGCCTCGAGGAGGGCATGGTTGCAGGCCTCCCGCACCTCCTGACCGAAGGCCTCGTCCCAGTGGCCGAGCGCGGCCAACTGGCGCTCGAAGACGGCGATGGGGTCCCGCTCTCGCCACGGTGCCACCTCGTCGTCGCTGCGGTACGCGGTGGGATCGTCCGAGGTCGAATGCGGGCCTACGCGGTAGGTCATCGCCTCGATCAGGGTCGGCCCGCCACCTGCACGAGCCTTGTCGAGCGCGCGCTTCGTGGCCCCATAGGTGTCGAGCAGATCGTTGCCATCGCAGCGCACGCCCTCGAAGCCGAAGGCCTCGGCGCGCCCCGCGATGGTCGGCGATGCGGTCTGCAGGCGCGTGGGGACGGAGATGGCCCAGCCGTTGTTCTGGCAGAAGAAGACCACGGGGACCTTCCACACACCGGCAAAGTTGAGGGAGGTCAACACGTCTCCCGTCGAAGCCGTGCCGTCCCCGAAATAAGCGACGGCGGCGCTGCGCTCGCCCCGCAACTTGGCCGCATAAGCGGCTCCGACAGCCTGCGGCACCTGGGTGCCGACCGGGGCGCTGATGCTGACGAAGTTGATCTCCTTGAAGGAGTACTCGGGCGGCAGGTTGCGCCCTTTGGCGTTGTCGGCGGCGTTGCCGAACAGGTGGTCCATCAGCTTTCGCACCGGGATGCCCCGGACGAGGGCCACGGCGTGCTCCCGATAGGACGGGAAAATCCAGTCTTCGGGGTTGGTGGCGAGGCCGCTGCCCACGATGGCGGCCTCCTGCCCGAAGCAACCCAGCCACGAATGGATGCGGCCGGTGCGCTGGAGGGCCGTCGCGCGGTCGTGGAGCAACCGCATCATCACCATCGTGCGATAGGCGTGGTGCAGCGCGTCACGGTCCAAGCCGTGGGCGTCGACCGTCAGCGGTGAGGAGGTCACGTGCTCAGCCGTCATGGGTGAGGGCTCCTGGTGGTCGAGGGCGTTGCGACACGGGCATCCGGAGTCGCCGGTGCCATGCTAGCACGCCGCTCGGGCCGCGGCCATCGCCCAGAAAGGCTACGCCTCAAGATAGAAGTCTTCGGGGCCGGCCCCGCAGTCAGGGAACGGACACAGATCGGGCGGGTGCTCACCCTCCTCGATGTAGCCGCAACGCGAGCAGACCCAGCGCTTGACCTGGGTGGCGGTCTCCTGGTCGGACATGGTTTCCTCCTTGAGGGTTGGGCCCTGGCCCAGGGCAGCATACCCCACACCATGGTGCGTCCGATCACTTGCATATCGAACAGATGTTTGGTATGGTGCTTTCGTGGTCGAACAAACATTCGACATCCACCAGCGAGACAAACGCTGAAAGCCGCACCTCGAGCAGGTTGCCAGCCGCAGAGACGACAAGGAGCACGCCCCCATGAACAAGACGGACTCTCTCTCCGCCCGCACCGACGCCAACCGTGACGGCGCGCTCAAGAACGCCATCTCACAGATCGAGAAGCAATTCGGCAAGGGCGCCATCATGAAGCTGGGCGATGCGGCCAAGATGCGCATCGAGGCCATCCCGACGGGGGCCCTGACGCTCGACCTCGCACTGGGGGTGGGCGGCCTTCCGAAGGGCCGCATCATCGAGGTGTACGGTCCGGAGTCCGGTGGTAAGACCACCGTCGCGCTGCACGCCGTGGCAGAGGTCCAGAAGTGCGGTGGCATCGCCGCCTTCGTGGACGCCGAGCACGCCCTCGACCCCGCCTATGCCCGCTCCCTCGGCGTCGACATCGACAACTTGCTCGTCAGCCAGCCCGACACGGGTGAGCAGGCCTTGGAGATCACCGAGGCACTGGTGCGCTCCGGCGCCGTGGAGCTGGTCGTGGTCGACTCCGTCGCCGCCCTCGTGCCCAAGGCCGAGATTGAGGGCGAGATGGGAGACAGCCACGTCGGCCTGCAGGCCCGGCTGATGAGCCAGGCGCTTCGCAAACTGACGGCCGCCATCGGGCGCAGCCAGTGCACCGTGATTTTCATCAACCAGATCCGCGAGAAGATCGGCGTGATGTTCGGCAACCCCGAGACCACGACGGGTGGCCGGGCGCTGCGGTTCTACGCCAGCGTGCGGCTGGAGGTGCGGCGCGTCGAGACCCTCAAGAAGGACGGCTCGGAGATCGGCAACCGCGTCAAGGTGAAGGTCGTCAAGAACAAGGTGTCGCCGCCCTTCCGCGTCGCTGAGTTCGACATCATGTTCGGTCGCGGCATCAACCGGATGGGCTGCATCCTGGACGTTGCCGTCGATCAGGGCATCGTGCAGAAGAGTGGGGCTTGGTTCGCCTACAGCGACAACAAGATCGGTCAGGGGCGGGACAACACCGTGGCCTTCCTCGAGGGCAACCTGGCCATCGCCACCGAGATTGAGGGGCTGGTGCGCCGCAAGCTCGCCCTCATCCAGCAAGAGCAGACCGGCCAACTGACGGGCGCCGCGGCCCCCGAAGAAATCGAGGACGAGGAGCTGCTCGACGACGAAGAGGCTTGAACCCTCGACGCGCGGAGCCGCAGCCGCCAGCCTGAGTCAGGCTGGCGGCTTTTTTCTTGTCAGCGGTAGGTGCAGCCGTTGGGGGTGGGCCGAGGGCGAGGGGGCCATCAGCGATCGCCCTGCGACGCCCACACCTGCTCGATGGCCTTGATGGCCGTGGCGGCGTGCCCACCAGCGGCCGCCAGGCTGGATGCCAGCGGGTTGCAGACGTCTCCCGCCGCCCACACCCACGGGAGCGAGGTGCGTTGGGTGGCATCGACGCGCACGTAGCCCGCGGGATCCACGTCCAACAGCCCCGCGAACGGGCCGAGCATCGGGGCCACCCCGACCTTGACGACCACCGCCTCGACAGGAAGCCGCTCGGACCCGGCAGGACCCTCCAGCGCCAGCGCCTCCACCGAGGCGTCCCCCAGGATGGCCGCGATCCGCGTCCCGAGGCGCACCCCGATGCCGGGGTGGGCAGCCACGGCGGCCTGAAAGGCAGGGCGGCCACGGAACGCCCCTCCTCGGTGAATCAGCCAGACCCGGGGGCAGCACTCAGCCAAAATCAGGGCGTTCTCCAAGGCGGCGTCGCCCCCCCCCACGACCGCGGTGATCCGTCCCCTGAGGCTCTCGCGATCGCGCGTGGCCGAGTCGCTCACGCCAGCCCCACGAAGCCGCTCCTCCCCCGGCACCTCCAGCCGCCGGGGGCCAGCCCCCGTGGCAAGAACCAGCGCCCCAGGGGCCAACCGCTCGCCCGAGGAAAGCGTCACCTCCGCGCGGGCGACGTCGACAGCCGAAAGCGAAACGCCGAGTTCAGGGCTCAGCCCCACTTCGCCAAGCTGCTCCTCGAGCCGAGCCAGGAAGAGCCGGCCGTTCGGCGCCGTCAGGCCAGCATAGTCCGGAATGGGCCCGTGGATGCGGGCCAGCTGACCTCCCGGTGTCCGCGCGGCCTCGACCCATCGCCACGGGAGCCCGACGCGCCGGGCCCACAAGGCCGCGGAGATGCCAGCCATGCCGGCCCCGACCACCAGCACGGCCGGTTGCCCGACGCCAACTGCCTCCACCGGCCTCAGGCCCGCGCAGACGCCCCGGAAAGGATGCGGGCCCAGACGCCGCCGATGGCTTCCAGCTTGCCAAGCGCGACCTCGCTGGCCGAGACCATGTGCTGCTGGTCGAGGTAGAGCACCCCCAGCAACGTCTCTCCCTGAAGCACGGGCACCACGAAAACCGAGCGCATCCCGAGGGCCCGCACGCTGCCTCGATCCCTGAAGTCTTCCTCTTGCTGCACGTCGCAGACAAAGGTGGCCTTCCGCTGGGCAATCGCACGTCGCGTGACGCCCTTGGTGTACATCTGCCACTCGTCCTCCAGCGGCACGCCGCCGGCGCCGTAGGCCCCATCGCAGACGAGCCGTCCGCCCCCCTCGGGCTGCCGGAGCCAGAGCAACCGCTCGGCCCCGGAGACCGCGAGCGCCTCGGCGGCCACGCAGGCGAGCCGGACCGAGAGGTCCGTCGTGTGGAGCACCTTCAGCGCAGCCTCAAGCCCGGCGGTGCTGGCCTCAGCCTGCACGACGGCAACCTCCAAGGCCTCCCGTTGGAAGACAAGGGCCCCCATCTGCCGCGCCAGCGTGCCGAGCGTGGCGAGGCGACGCGAGGAGGGTGCCCCCTGGGCGGCATTGAAGCGCACCACCAGGGCCTCGCCCCGTCTCTCGGCGATGGGGACACCAGCCAGGTGCCGCGGGGGCTGCCCCGGCACCGTGTGCTGCGCCGTCTGTCGCTCCTCGCCGGCCGTCAGCACCTCCCGGGCGAAGGCCCCGACGAACTCGTCCTGCTGGTTGCTGGCACTGCCGCTCGCCACGATGCGGACCACGGCCTCACCTTCAACCTGGACCAGGAAGGCAGCCTCAGGGTCCAGGAGCTCCGTTGCGGCGCGCACCACCTCCGTCCGTAGCGACTCGGCGTCGGCCTGGGTCGTGAGTCGGAGCAACCAGCCTGCCAGCCCACCGTCATCGCCACCCTCGTCCGGCATCTCGGCCAGCGCCATGTCGCGGCAGGCCACCTGGACGGCCGACTCGCGGGCCAGCTCCGGGAGGCACTCCAGCCAGGCTGCGACCTGGGCACGGGCCTCCCGGGCCGCCGTCGCGTCGCCGCCTGGGAGCCGGCTCTCCACCAGCGTCGCCAGGCTGCTCAGGAGAAACGAACCACCAAGCCGAGCGCCCTCGCGGGCCGCGCTGGAGAACCTGGTGGCAGCCGGCCGGCTGCCGGAGCTCTCGGCCACGAGTGACCGCAGCAGGGCCACCTCGCCAGCGAGGAGTTGCAACCCCTCGCCCTGGGCCAGGCGGGCAGCCCGCTGAAGGTGGCGATCGGCCTGCTCGAACCAGCCCAGCCGCAGTGCCGCGGCCCCGGCCCAGTAATCCCGGTGCGCGGTCTGGCCGGGCACGGCAGGCGCGTCCGGCGCCTCCCCCGTGAGCTTCTGCAGCAGCGCCTCAGGCCGAAGCGTGGCCTCGAGCCCGAACTGAATGCGGGCCATGCGGGCCGCCTGCTCGTCATGATCCGAGGCGTCGCCGCTGGCCTGACGCTCCGCCACGAGCGCCGCCGCCATCTCCAACTGGCCTGTCAGAAGCGCGGCCTCGGCCTGCATCGCCACGATCTGGGAGGCGAGGTAGCGGTTTTTGATCTCCCGGGCCAGGTCCAGGCCGGCCTGCAAGGCCGCCAGCCCCTCCTTCGGGTGTCCCTGAAGCACCGCGATGAGCCCCCCCAGCGCGATGGCGAAGCCCTCCGGGAAGCGCCGCCCCTGAGGCCGGGAAAGGCCCAGGGCCTTGTCGGCGTGGCGCTTGGCCGCGCCGGTGTCGCCCAACTCCAGCGCCGTGGCCGCCAGGTTGAGGTGGGCGAAGGTGGCCTCCGTCGGCAACGCCAGGCGATCGCACTGCACGAGGTACTCCTCGAACCGGGCCTTGGCGCCCACGAAGTCGCCCGCAGCCATGAGGGCATTGCCCAAATTGCTCAAGGCATCCGCCGTGTCGTAGAGGTTGCCGTCGGCGCGCGCCAGGTCGATGGCCTCCTCCATCATCGTGAACGCCTTGGGGCGCTGGTCAGGCACCTCGGTGGCCGTGATGAAGCCTGCCAAGCTGAGGATTGGGGGCAGCATCGAGGCCAGCCCCTGGCGGCGGCCCGTGGCGATGGCCCCCTCGATGTAGCCGATGGCCCGCTGCGGATCTCCACCGAAGTAGGAGATCCGCCCCAGGAAGAACTCGGCGCGCACGGCGGTGGCCCATAGCCCAGCCCCCTGCGCGAGCCCGAGGCCCACCTGCAGGGCGACGGTGGCCGGCTCGTAGCGGCCCTTTTGCTGGAGCAGCGACGCATAGGTCACGAGGTGCTCGGAGGCCGCCTGCGGGCCCTGAGCCCTGAACCGATCCAGCAAGCCCGACTCGTAGCGCGAGATGGCGTCGTCGATGGCCCCCTCGTGCCGCAGGAGGTACACCTCGAAACCCGCCACCACGAGGCTGGCAGCCTCTTCGAGGTGCCCTTCGGCCGCCAGGGCCTTCACCAGGGGCGCAACGGCGAGGGTCGAGCCCCGCGCCAGGCAGAGCCTCGCGCAGGCGTCGACCCAGGGGAAGGCCCCCGCCGCATCGCCCGAGGACAACTGGTGCCGGGCGATCGCCATCATGCCCGCGAGGTCCCGAGCGGCCACCCGCTCGGCGAGGCAGGCCGTGCGGATGAGGTGCGCCGCCACCGCCCGATGACCTGCGGCCCTGTCCTCGGAAGACAGCGACGAGATCAGGCGCGCGGCCTGCGCCGGGCGCACGAAGCGGTAAGAGGTGCGGCCCACGACCAGGATGTCGGCGGCCTCGAGTTCCGCGACCCCCGCGAAGAACTTCGAGGCGTCTAGCCGGCTGATGGCCTCGAGGTCGGCGAGCGCGCCGCGTTCGCCGAGCAGGGCAGCCCGGGTGGCCAGTTCCCGGCCCGCGGCGTCGAGGCGTTGGAGCGACCAGTCCGCGAGGGCGTGCTCCCCCGGCGGCAGCACGAGGTCTTGCGGGTTCGGCACGAGCCAATGGGCCTGGCGACGCACCAGGGCCCCAGTCTGGGCCCAATACTGGATGAGGGCCACGATCTGCCCGGGGACGCCCTCCGCCAGAGCCGCGATGCGCTGCGCCACGGCCTCCGGGACCGAGCCGCCGAGCATCGCCGAGGCCACCGTGAGGCAGTCGACCTCGCTCAACGGGAGCAGCGTCTCCGCGATGGCTCCGCGGGTCAGCGACTCAGGCAGGGCGCCGCTGGTCCCCAGCAGCCAGCGCCACCCCGTGCCTTCTCCGCGGCCGCGAAGGTACTCCAGCAGGCTAGCGGAGTCGGTGTCCAGCCTGTCTGCGTCATCGAGGCAGAACACCAGGCTCGGGCCAGCGGACTCGGCCAACCGCGCCACCGCGTCGAGGAACCGGGCGCGTTCCGCCGCCGCGTCGAGCGGAGGCGCCGCGACGTCGGCCAGTGCCGGCAACCCTGCCGCAAGCAGCGGTCCCAGGTCTTCCCGGAGCGCCTGGTCGGCGTCGTCCCACAACATCTGAAGCCAGGGAGAGAGGGCCGCGTAGGGTGCCGCGTCGGCCCCCAACCCGGTGGCCAGCAGGCTCTTGCGGCCCGCCACCCGGGCCCCCGCGTGGGTCTCGTCGAGCAACCGGGATCGGCCCATGCCGACGCCCCCCTCCAGCACCAAGGTGGTGGGACCCGTGCGGGCCTGCAGCCAGGCCTCGACGCGAGCAATCAGGGCGTCTCGCCCGATGAGCGGCGGCCCCCAAGGCGTCTGCGACCCATCGTCGACGGCCTCGAGGCCCAAGGCGGCCAGCAGGGCCGCGCCGTTGGGAAAGCGGGCGGCGGGGTCCTTCGCCAGCAGGTAAGCGATGGCCGTGTCCATCTCCTGCGAGACGGCCACGCCAAGGTCTCTCAGCCGGGGCGCTGGCGTCTCGACGTGCGCCCGCAGCAGGGCGTCAGTCGCGTCGGCCCGGAACGGCGGCCGGCCCGACAGCAGTTCGTACAAGACGGCCCCGAGCATGTACAAATCCGTGCGGCCATCGAGCGGCCGCCCCAAGGCCACCTCGGGCGCCACGTACGCCAGGGTGCCGCTGATAGGGCCCGGCCGCCCGGCGCGCTTGAGCAACCCGAGGTCCATGAGCTTGGCCGAGCCGTCCGGCATGATCCGCAGGTTCTCAGGCTTGATGTCCCCGTGGACGAAGCCCCGGCCGTGAAGGAAGTCGAGCGCCGAGGCCACGCAAGGGAGCAGGGCACAGACCGCGTCCTCGCCCATCCCGGGGCGCGCATCCGCCCCCTCGACGATGGGCATCGTGAAGTAGGGGGTGCGGTCGTCGGTCTCGCCGTACTCGAGCGCCGGCACCAGCGCGGGGTGCTGAAGCGTCGACATGGCCCAGTGCTCCTGCCTGAACAGGAGCCGACCCTCGGCATCAGGCGCCAGGCAGAGCTTCAGGGCGAGCACCCGCCCATCCTTGTGGCGCACCTGCCAGACCTCGCCCATCCCACCCCGACCAAGCAGGTCGACGGCTTCAAAATGTGCTGGCAGCGTGGGCATCGACGGAAAAATCCTTCAGCAGGGGGACGGCCTAGAGGTTATACCCGGATGCGAGAACCATGGGGCGCCCCCGGGGGTATACCCACCCCGTGAAGAATTCCTCTGAGCCCCGAGCCGAATCCCGCCCGATCGTGACGGTCGGTGCCCTCGCCGTGGCCCCCGACGGCCGGTTTCTGATCGTACGGACCCACAAGTGGCTCGGCACCTGGGGTGTGCCGGGCGGCAAGATCGACCGCGGCGAGACCATGGAGGCGGCGCTCGTCCGCGAGTTCCGGGAGGAGACCGGCCTGTCGGTGCGCGATGTCCGCTTCGTCGCGGTCTATGACGCGGTGGACTCTCCCGAGTTCTACAAGCCCAGCCACATGGTGCTGCTCAACTTCGTCTGTGCCTGCGACGGGGGCGAGGTCCAGCTGTCGGACGAGGCTGAGGCCTGGCGCTGGGTGTCAGCGGAAGAGGCGCTCGAGATGCCGCTGAACACCTTCACCCGCCAGCTGGTCGAGGCTGCACGCAGCCAGGGGCTCCTGCCCCACTGAGGCCGTCCCGAGGCCCTCAGTCGACGCGGGCAGCTGTGTCGCGGACCAGCTTCCAGAGGAACCCGCCAGGGCGCTTGGCGAGTCCGGGTTCAGAGGTGGTACACTTCAGCAGCCGCGCCTCTTTTGGGCCATCAGGCCCGCCGCCCTCGGAGGAATCAATGACGATTCAGTCTCCCCCCCCCGGCACCGCGCTGGATTCCCGGGGTCGCCTTGACCTCGAGGCGCTCCAGGTGGCCATTCGCGCCTTCAATGAGCAAGGACAGCTGGGGGCCGACCCGCTCGCCGCGCTGTACGGCGCGCGTCGGCAGGCCTGGAGCCTTTTCTCCGTGGGCCTGCGGGACGAGGAGATGGAGGCCCTGCGCAGCTACATCTTCCCCTACCGGTCGCTGCCGAGCACGCCCGACGCGGCGCCCGCCCCGGCCTGGAACCTGATCGACGGCACCTGGCGCAAGCCCCGGGCTGGTGGCACGGCCGTCATCAACTGCCTGTGGGACAACCGGGTCCCGCTCGTCGAGGTGGCCGACTCGCAACCCGACGACGTCGAGGACGTCGTCGACGCAGCCTGGCGCTTCTGGTCGAGCTTCGAGTGGGCCAACGAGGTGACGTCCTATCGCAAGTGGGTCGTCAACAACTTCTCGCGGCTGCTGGAGTACTTCTCCGAGGACGTGATGCGCGAGATTCGCCACGTCATTCCCAAGACGCGGATGGAGGCCGAGAAGGACTTCTGGGAGGCGAAGCGGGCTGCCGACCACATCGGCGGCAACGCGGAGAAGGCCTTGCGGGGAGAAATCGTGCCCCCGATGGTGGACGGCCACAGCTACTGGAAGAACGGCTTCCTGCCGGCGGGCGTCTCCGCCGTCGTCACGCCGATGAACTTCATCTACGGCATCCCGGTCATTCAGCTCGTCGGGTGCTACATGTCGGGCTCGCCGATGATCTTCAAGGGCCACCCCTTCGGCGGCATCTGCAACACGGTGATGGCCCGTATGCTGCTCGCGGCCGGCGCCGACCCGCGCGCGGTCCACAAGCTCGAGGGCTTTGGCGGTGGCATCGCTGGCCTCGCGACGCACGAGAAGGTGGCCGTCGTGTCCCTGACGGGGTCGGAGAAGACGGCCAAGGCGATCGCCGCCGGTCGGGGCGTGCGCACGCTGAAGTTCGAGGGCGGCGGTTGCAACTGGGCCTACGTGGACGAGGGCTACACCGACGAGGAGCTGACGCGCATCGCCGTTCGGCTCGTTTACTCCAAGCTGGGCTTCAGCAGCCACAAGTGCACCACCCTCCACGGCATCGCCGCCACCCCCGCCGTGCTCGGCAAGCTCGAGGCGCTGGTGAACGCGGAGATGGACCGCTGGACCGTGGGCGACCCGCACCAGACGGACAACCCGAAGACCATCGGCCCCAACATGGTCCACAAGGCGAGCACCGTGGACCACATCAAGGCAGGTGCGCGGGCGGCCGGCCTGCGGATCGCCCGCGACGGCGGCAAGGTGACGGGCACAGACTACGCCGACCACGCCGAGGTGATTTCCCCGCTCGTCATCGCCGACTGCCAGCCGGTCTCGATGGTGACCGCAAACTGGGACGGCAAGGGTGAGGAAACCTTCAACCTGACGACGACCGAGTTCTTCATGCCCATCCTGTGCCTGATGCCGCTCGACGACTTCGAGTCCTTCCTGCGGTTCGCGGTGCTGACCAACACCCATGACCTCGCCTGCTCCATCTGGACGCGAGACGACAAGAAGCTCCAGCGCGCGCGGCGCATCATCGGTGGGATGCTCAAGGAGAACGACGGCACGGACTCCGCCATGGACTGGGAGGAGTTCGGCGCCTCGGGCATCGGTGACTCCGGCAACATGGGCGTCGGTGACGCGGAGACCACCGTCGCCATCTACAGCCGTCGCCAGAAGGGCCGCCACGTCGTCTTCTGAAGCCGCCCCGGGTTGCCTCTGACCTGTCAGTAGGTCTCCACGCGCTCAGCGCCCGTGTCCGCGAGGACACGGGCGGCCTGTTTGGTTTCAGGTCCTTGGCCGTGCGCCACCAGCAGCCAGGCCCCGTGGCTGAGGGCGGCTTCGTAGTCATGGCACCGCGCCGCCGAGTCCCGATCGTCCACGATGGCCCCGAGGATCGTGCCGAAGCCGAACCCGAACATGGCTGCAAAGATGCACCCGAGGGCGGCAAACGCTGGCCCTGCGGCTTGAAGGGCGGGGCCCAACCCCGGTGCCGCCAGAAGCAACAGGAACGTCGTCACGGCAAGCAGGATGCCCATGGCGGCCCAGACAACCTCCTCGGCGCCACTCTGCGCGATCTGCTGCGAGAGGGTCACGGGCGAGACGATGGTCACGGCCGCGCCGCCCTCCACCGCATCAAGGACGCGGGCCGCGCCTGCCGGGTCGTCCGCCAGCAGGGCCAGCCGGCGTGGGTCGAAGCCCGACGCCCGCAGCCGGGCGATCGCCAGGGTCACGTCGTCTGGACGCCCGAACGTCCCGACGGCGAGGTGCTCCCGCAGCAGGGCCTGGATCACCCGGGGTCGCGTCATACCGCCTCCCCGCGCCGAGGATCGCTCAGCGCTGTGGGGTCATCCTAACGGGTTCAGGGGCCGGGGCTGAAGCGTCGAGCGGGCGTTGGAGCAGGGCCTCGCGAATCAGGTGGCGGGTGGTGCCCATGCAGGCGATCGTCACGGCGAGCAGCGCCACGGCCGTGCGCAGCCTCGCCGCACCACGCAGCGTGTCCAGCAGGCTGAAAATCGCCCCGAGGCCCGCCAGCACCCCGAGGGCGAGGACGGTGACGGCAGGCCAGGTCAGTGCGCCCCTCGGCAACGTGAGCAGCACCAGCGGCCCCACCACGAACTGGGCGGCCGTGGTGCCGATGGCCACGCGCCCGCCGAAGATCCGCAGGCGAGCCAGGTCCTCGACAGGCGTGCCGCTGGCGGCCCGCCCCCACCACCCCATCACCCAGAGCCCCGCGATGGCGAGGCTGGCAAGCAGAAAGTGGAGGTAGCGTGGCAGCACGTTGCCGACGTGCAGCAGGGCGTCGAAAAAACCGGGGCGACGGGCCATGGCGCTCGCGTCCAGCATCAGCTGGGTGTTCGTGAGGTAGATGAGGGGCACGCAGAGCAACACGGCCGCCCCCGCAAGGCCTGAGGCCGCGTGCCACCTCGGCCTGGCGTCGCCCCAGCCCCCGAAGCCGTACTTGTAGGCATACAGCAGCCCGAAGGCGAGGGTCACGAGCCACAAGACGGAGAGCCAGAAGGGCGCGATGAGCAGGCTGCTGGTGTAAAACGGCTCGGTGTAGGCCACGCTGACCAGCAGCAGCGGGCCAACGCCCAGCACCACGGCCAAGCTCTTGTGGACCGTGACCGTGTCCATGAGCTGCCCGGCGAAGCGGCGCCAGAAAGGGTCGCGACGCCCCAGCCCGTGGGCGAGCAGCGCGAGCAAGGTGCCCCCCACCATCAGGTTCACGAACACGATGTGGACGAGGAAGGCGACCACGAGGGACACCTTGGCGGCCAACAGCGGGATCGGCAGGGGTAAATCGACAGGGCTCACGGGCGCCCCTCCGGCTTGCGGGCCAGGCGCGAGCCATCCCCGGCCTCGCGAGCGAGGAACTCCGCCAGCGCGCGCCGCTCTGCAGCCGTGCCGACAAAGGGGGGCATGAACGGGTGCACCCGGTGCTGGACGCCCACGAACTCGTCGATCTGACGCGCCGGCCACCCCGCCACGCGCGGCACGAGGGCGTTGGGCCCGCGGAGCGTGTGGCACGTCGCGCACTGCAGGCGAAACAGCGCCTGCCCGGCCTCGCTTTCCTGGCCTGGCACCACGGCCCGCACCGCTTGCCAGCGGGTGTGCGGCAGGAGGCCCTCGCGGTCCAGGCGCGGGACGTCTGCGACCCGCAGGCCGTTGGCGTACATGTAGCCCGGAATGAGGTAAGGCTTCCGGGCAAACTCGCGCACGCGCTCGAAGTGGCCCAGCGCGAGGGTGAGCGAGAGGCCGACGCCCAGCGCGAGCGGTACAGGCCACGGCCGCGTGCGGCGCAACCCCCAGAGCCCCAGCACCAGCAACCCCACCCAGAGCGCGAGGTGCACGGCGGCGGCCCGATCCGCCCACTGGGCGAACGCCAGCGTGGCCGCAGCCGCGGGAAGCTGGGCCTTCACGTGGTCAGGCAGCACCGCCAGGTACCAGGCCCCGCCCAGGGCCATGAGCGGGGCCGCCGCCAGGCAGAAGCGGGCGCAGAGCTGCCCGAAGGCCACGCGCGTGGAGGCCGGCGCGAGCCACGGCGCGAGCGTCGCCCCGAGCGCTGCGGCCAGCGCCAGCGCGAGCCCGGTGCGCAGCAGGACCTGGGGGAGGTAAGTCGGGTTGAAGAAGGCACTCCAGAAGCCGCGATCCGAGACCCACGCCCCGGGCGTGAGCATGGCCCCGAGGATGCCCACGATAACCAGCAGCGTGACGTACGAGGTGCCGACGTAGGCCCAGCCCAGCTGCAGGTGCCGCCGGCGATCGCAGAAGGCATCCCAGGAAAGGAAGTACGCCAGCACCATGCCGACCTCGGCCAGGAAGACGAACCACTCGACAAACCAGGCCCAAAAGAAGATCCGCAACAGGGCCGCGATGCCTTGCGGCGCGCTGACCATCGCCGAGAACCAGATGCCGACACCCGACAAGGCCCCCACGGTGGTCGTCGCCAGGAAGAAGGCAAAGGCCAGGCGCCGGGCGAGTCTCTCCCAGTCTGCGTCGCCCGTGCGCAGGGCGTGTCGCTCAGCGAGCACGACGAGCAGCGAGCCGCCGATCGCCGCGCTGTGGTTCACCAGCACGTGAAGCGTGGCAATGACCGCAATCAGGACGCGGTTGCCGACAACGGGGAGTTCGTAGTAGGGGAAGTCCATGGGGCGGCCTCGGCGAAGCGGGACCGCGCCGGCCTCAGCTGCCGACCTGGGCGAAGCCGAGCCGCGGCGCAGCCCCCGGCGCCTTGTTCCTGGCGGGATCGTAGTCGAAAATCGTGTAGTTGACGGTCAGGCCAGCATCCCCCGGCACCTGGTGGCGCAGCCGGAAAACCAGCGGCAGGTCCTCACTCACGCCCGCCTTCAGGATGCGGTGGTCGTCGCAGAAGCACTTGATGAGCTCGAACGCCGAGTCAGTGGCCGGTACCACCATGTGCACGGCCCGGTAGTCGAGGTCTCGAGGCGTGAGGTTCGTCAGCCGGTACAGCACCACCGTGATGTCCCCGGTCTTGACCCACAGCCGCCGCTCCAGCGGCCGGATGTCGATGGGCAACTGGCCGCTGACGCCCATGAAGTTGACGAGCGACGTGGCCGTGTCCGCCCTCTCCTTGCCGATGCCCTCCCGGGCAATCCGGGCCAGGACGGCCGTCGGGTTCTGCTCGGCAGGCAGGGGTACCCCGAGCACGCCACACACCTTGCGGTAGAGCGGCGCATAGACCCAGGGAAGCGCGGCCATCATGGCCACGACGGCAATCACGAGGGCCGTCAGCCGGCGCCGGTTGGGGAGAGCTTCGTGGGACATGACATCACCGCCCGGCCAGGTGGGCCGCAACGAGCTGCGGCCCACCCAGCGCGGCATCCAGCGTGAGGCAGGAGAACAGCACGAGGGTGTAGACGATCGAGTAGGCAAACAGGCGGGTTGCATCCCGACGGGCCTCCGTCTGCACCACCTTCAGCGCGAGGGCCAGGAACCCGAGCCCCAGCAGCACGGCCGAGAAGAAGTAGATCGGCCCAGCGGCCCCGAGGGGCACCAGGAAGAGCGAGAGCGGCACCAGCATCAAGGTGTAGATGGCGATCCAGCGCGCTGTCGCCGTGACGCCGTAGACCACGGGGAACATCGGCACACGCGCAGCCACGTAGTCATCCAGGCGGTAAATGGCCAGCGCCCAGAAGTGTGGCGGGGTCCAGAAGAAGATGATGGCGAACATCACCCACGCGGCCCAGTCGAGCGAACCCGTCACGGCTGCCCAGCAGATGAGAGGCGCGCTCGCGCCCGCGGCGCCCCCGATGACGATGTTCTGCGGAGACGACCCCTTGAGCACGAGGGTGTAGAAGAAGCCGTAGAACAGCAAGCTGAACGCCGCAATCGCCGTGGCGAGCCAGGTGGTCTGCCAGGCCAGCAAGGCGAGCGAGGCCACGCCAAGCAGGATGGCAAAGACGAGGGCGTGCGCGGGCGCCACGAGGCCGGCGGGGATAGGCCGGGCGGCGGTGCGAACCATTTGCCGGTCACGCTCTCGCTCGAAGTACTGGTTGAACACGGCCGCAGAGCCCGCCGCCCCGGCCGTCCCCACGAGGGCAGCAAGCGCCAGTCCCCAGCCAAGCGAGCCCCGGGCAGCGATGATCAGCGCCGGCAACCCCGTGAGCACCACGAGCATCACGATGGTGGGCTTCGTGAGCTGGTAGTAGGCTCCCAACGCCTGGCGCCAGGCGAGGGGGCGGAGCGTAGCCACCACCTCGGAATCCTCGGCCGCCAGCGCGGCGGTCTGCCCCCGCCCCCCCGGGTCGCCGAGGCGGGGGAAGCAGGCGTAAACAGCAAGGTAGAGGACGACGAACAGCGTCATCCCGATCGCGAGATGTGCCACCGAGAGGGCCGGCGGGATTTCGGCCAGCACGGTGGCCGCGCCCAGGCCGATCTGCGCGATGACCAGCAGGCCAGCCAGGCGGGCCCAGCGCCGCACACGGCCCCCCCCCTGAAGCTCGACCGCGACCACCATCAGGAAGACGCAGGCGGCGACCGTCAGGGCACCCAGCCGGTGCACCACCTGCACCCCCACATTGCCGATGAGCGGCGGCACCCACATCCCGTAACAGGTGGGGAAGTCGGGACAGGCCAGCCCGGCGTGCGAGACGGAGACCATCGCCCCGAGGAACAGCTGCCCGAAGCACGCCACGGTGGTGGCGAGCACCAGCCAGCGGTAGACGCCGGGCCTGGGAGCCTCTCCGGCCCCGTGCAGCGACTCCCGGCCTCGCTGGGCCGCCGTGACCCACGTGATAAGCAGCAAGGCCGCAAGCTCGAGGTGAGTGGCGACGACAGCCGGCGGCATGTCGTAGGCGACGGTGACGGCGCCGAAGGTCACGAGCGAGACGATGAGGACGAGCGTCAGCCCCACGAGCCGGCCCAGCCGCTCCCGCAGCCGCTGGTTGAGCAGCACCCAGCCAGACATGCCGACCAGGGTGGCGGACACGATGGCGCCCACCAGGCGGTGGCCGTACTCCAGGATGCTCTCGAAGTTCATCGCAGGCAGCCACTGGCCGTGGCAGAGCGGCCAGTCGGGGCAGCCCATCCCGGACCCCGTGGCCCGCACGGTCGAGCCGAGCAGCACCTGCGCCACGATAAGGGCGATGGTGAGCCAGGCCAAACGGGTGAACCGACGGTACAGCGCGACGTCCGACATGGCCTCACCCAACCTTGAACATGAGATGGAACAGGGTGCCCCGCTGGGTGTACGTCAGCGCCAGCACGGCACAGATGACGCCCAGAACGACCAGGGCGGTCTTGAGGTTCCTGCGGGCGAGCGCAGGGTCATAAGGATCAGGAGCGTCGGGGTGCATAGGTATCAACCGGGGGAGAGAGGGCGACGCCCGCGGCCGGAGCCGCGGGCGTCAGGGGGCCTAGCGAGCTGACTTTACCTGGTCTGGGAGCAACGGCTTGCCGTTGTTGCCCCACTGGGACCGAACGTAGGTTGCCACGGCTGCGATCTCCTGGTCGGAGAGCTGGCCGCCGAAGGCAGGCATCGCCCCGTTGTAGTCGGTGCCTTTGACCTTGATAGCGCCGTTCAGGCCGTGGACCAGGATCTTGGCGAGGTCCTTGTCCTCGCCGTTGACCTGCTCCGCACCGGCAAGGGGCGGGAAGACACCCGGGATGCCAGCGCCCGTGGCCTGGTGGCAACCCGCGCAGCGCGAGCTGTAGATGGCCTCACCCTGCTTCGCCAGGGCCGCCGTGTCGACGGCCGCCGCGGCGGGCTCGGCAGCGTGCTCCTGGCCGGGGGCGGCCCCGTGCTCGGGCGACTTGGGGCGCTCGTAAACGGCCCCGACCTTGCCGACCTTCTCGACGGGCTCAATGGCGCCCGGCGCCTGGTGGGCCTGCACCCAGGCATCGAACTCCGCCTTCTCGACGGCCTTGACCTTGATGTCCATCTGCCCATGGTAGGCGCCACAGAGGTAAGCGCAGCCGCCCGCGTAGGCCCCGGTCTTGGTGACCTCGAGGGGGAACTGCACGAGGTTGCCGGGCGTGGTCATCTGCTGCATGCCGAAGGCAGGCACCCACCAGGCGTGGATGACGTCCGCCGCCGTGAACTTGACGAGGATCTTCTGGTTGATGGGCACGTGGAGCGCGATGTCGTTCCACTCCTTGGAACCAACGGCGTACTTGGAGATGGCCTCCGTCCGCATCGTGGAGTTGAAGGTCGCGTTCACGGTGGGGTAGCGATACTCCCAGAAGAACTGCCGTCCCACGACCTCGAGGACGAGATCCGGGTTCTTAGGCAAGTTCACCATGTACATCAGGCCCTTGAACGTGGGCACGCAGATGATGATGAGAAGCACGAACGGGATGATCGTCCAGACCACCTCAAGGGTGGTGTTATGCGACCAGGACTCGGGCTCCCGCTGCTCGCCCGCCTTCTTTCGAAACTTAAAGATCGCATAGACGAGCGTGGCCTCGACCACCACCAGGATGCCGATGCAGATCCACATCATCAGCTGGTAGGTGTCGTTCACAATCACACCGAAAGGCGTGACAGGGTCCATGTTGGCGAAGGAAGCGGCGTGGCCGGCCGTCGCCGCCAGGAGGGGCAGGACGGCCGCCAGCGCGAGGAGGGCAAGCCGCCCGACGGGCCAGGATGGAGTGCGATGATGCATGGTAGGTATCCGGCTCCTAGCGCGCGACGGGCAGCGTCTCGAAGTTGTAGGCGGGCGGGGGAGAGGGGATATCCCACTCGAAGGTCCTGGTGTCCGGGTGATGCTCCCAGGGGTCGTTGCCGACCTTCTTGCCCCACTTCAGGGTGTAAACGATCTGAGCGATGATGATCAGCTGCGCCAGGCCCATCACCAGGGCTGAGACGCCGATGAACTGGTTGATGCCCTCGAACTGAGGGGCGTAGTACGCGACGCGGCGGGGCATGCCCTGCAGGCCGAGGAAGTGCATCGGGAAGAAGGCCAGGTTCATCGAAATCATCGTGAGCCAGAAGTGCGCCTGGCCGAGGCCCTCGTGATACATCCGGCCCGCCATCTTGGGGAGCCAGTAGTAGAATCCGGCGATGAGCCCGACGGCAGAGCCCGCGAAAAGCACGTAGTGGATGTGCGCCACGATGAAGTAGGTGCCCGAAACCTGCAGGTCGAAGGGAATCGAGCCCTGCATGATGCCGGAGAGGCCGCCAATGGTGAAGAAGGCCACAAACCCGATGCAGAAAAGCATCGGCGTCTTGAACTCGACCACACCACCCCACATCGTCGCGATCCACGAGAAGATCTTGATGCCCGTGGGAACGGCGATGGCCAGCGTCAAGATCATGAACACCGTCAGCACCCAGGGGTGGATGCCCGTGGCGAACATGTGGTGGGCCCACACGACGAGCCCGAACAGCCCGATGGCGACGGACGAGTACGCAATGGGCAGGTAGCCGAAGATCTTCTTGCGCGAGAAGGCCGGGATGATCTGCGACACCATGCCGAACACCGGCAGGATCATGATGTACACGGCCGGGTGCGAGTAGAACCAGAAGAGGTGCTGGAAGAGGATCGGGTCACCACCCGCCTCAGCACGGAAGAAGCTCGTGCCGATGTTGCGGTCGAGCAGCAGCATCGTCACGGCGCCGGCCAGCACCGGGGTGGCGATGACCTGAAGCCAGGAGGTCACCAGCCAGGCCCAGCAGAACAGGCTCATCTTGTGGAAGGTGACGCCAGGCGCCCGCATGTTGAAGATGGTGACGATGAAGTTCAGGCCACCGGTGATGGAGCTCGTGCCCACGAGGTGGACGCCGAAGATCCAGAAATCGACACCAACGCCGGGCGAGTAGGTGTTGTTGGCGAGCGGCGGGTACGCGGTCCAGCCATTGGCGCTGGCGCCACCGAGCAGGAAGCTCGAAAGGAACACCAGGCCGCCCGCGGGAACCAGCCAGAAGCCCAGCGCGTTGAGGCGCGGGAAGGCGACGTCGCGCGCGCCGAGGTGCAACGGCAACGCCAGGTTGCCGAAGCCCGTCACGGCCGGGATGATCGCCAGGAAGATCATGACCGTGGCGTGCATGGTCATCATCTGGTTGTAGAAATCGGGCGTCAGGGCCGTGTTGTTGGCCGACATCAGCTGCAGGCGGATCATGAGTGCCATGAAGCCGCCGACCAAGAAGAAGATGAACGATGTCCAGAGGTACATGATGCCGATCTTCTTGTGATCGGTCGTCATGACCCAGTCGAGGATGGGGTGGCGCTTGGCGTAGACGTGGCCGCCGTGGGCGTCTCCGTGGGCCTCTGCCCCGTGTGCGACGGGAGCGTGGTCGGGGTGCATGGGATTTGCCTCCATCAGGCGAGGGACGAGAGCAGGGACGCGAGGACGTGGTCGAGGTTGGCCGCGGCCGCCTTGGCGGGCTTGGCCCAGTCACGCACGTAATCGTAGAGGTACACGGCAAGCACAAGGCCGATCCACACCACGTCGACAAAGTGCCAGTACCAGCCGGCCGCGGTCATCGCGAAGTGCTTCTTTGTCGAGAAGTGGCCGAGCCAGATGCGGGCCGTGACCACGGTGATGAAGATGGCACCGATGATGACGTGGAAGCCGTGGAAGCCCGTCAGCAGGTAGAAGGCGGTGCCCATCGGGCCAGACTGCACGGAGAAGCCCTCGTGCAGCAGATGCTGCCATTCCTTGGCTTGCACGCCGAGAAAGATGAAGCCGAGCAGCAGGGCCAGCCCCATCCAGGGCAAGGCTGCGCGGGTGCGGCCGTGCTCGAGCATGTGCTCCCCACGCATGTAGAAAAAGCCCGACACCACCAGCAGGGCGGTGTTCACAAGGGCGATGTCCCACGGCAGCTTGGCGAAGCCCTCCGGTGGCCAGACGGGCGCAAGCGTGCGCGCATAAAAGTAGTAGGCGAAGAAGGCCGCAAAGAACATGACCTCGGAGCCAATAAAGAAGCCGAAGCCGATCCGGAGGCCGCGCCGCGCATCATCCGGCGTGCCGAGCAGGGAGTTCTCGTCGAGGGCGTTGTCCCGCACAAGCTCCCACCACCAGCCGATCATCGCGCTGAGCAGGATCGTCAGGCCGAGGACGATGGCGGCGGGCCCGAAGCTGAAGTCGTTCCAGGTACAGCCGATGCCGAACAGCATCAGGCCGGTGCCGAGCCCCGTGATCGACGGGAAGATGCTCGCGATCTCGTGCTGCAGCACGTGCGGATCGAGGACCGCGATGTCCACGACGCCGCCTGGCGCGTGACTTTGCGGAGCGTGGGAGGAATGGTCGGTCACGGCTGACTCCTGCAAGGCGGGCTACGGTGCGGCGGACCTGCCCACGACGGCCCCCCAGGGGGCGCGGTCGGCACGGTCGGCGTCAGGCCGTCCGCGCACGGATCGTACGGTCCGTCAACCCCACAAAATACACGCTTCTACGGTCCGTGACAAGGCCGTCAGCCGGGAATCTCGGGGTGATCGGCCGCCTGATCACAGGCTCCCACGACGCCCGCTTGGGCCACCAGGCCAGCCTCAGCGCTTGAAGATGAAGCCGTAGCTGTGCAGGCCCGAGCTGAGGTAGTTGACGCCGATGTAGGTCACGATCATGGAGGCGAACCCGGCCACGCCGAGCCAGGCGGCCCGCGTGCCCGTCCAGTCGTGCGTGAGGCGGGCGTGCAGGTAGGCCGCATAGACGAACCAGGTGATCAGCGACCACGTCTCCTTGGGGTCCCAGCTCCAGTAAGTACCCCAGGCCCCGTTGGCCCACATGGCCCCCGTGATGATCCCGAACATCAGGAGGGGAAACCCCATGAGGATGAGCCTGTAGCTGAGCTCGTCGAAGAAACGCAGCGGCTCGGCGAAGCGGCCCTCGTCGGAGGGGGCGCCATCACCCGCCCTGGCCCCCGCCACCGCGAGCGCCGGGGTGGGGGCCGCGCCCTGACGCCAAGCGAAGAACAGGTAGGCGACCGCCGCCGCGAAGGACATCGTGAAGGCGGCATAGCTCGACAGCACCAGCAGGACGTGGATCTTGATCCAGTAGCTCTGCAGGGCCGGCATCAGCGGGGCGGCCCCCTTGAAGTCAGGCGGCAGGATGGACGCGCCCCCGATGAGGATCATGACCAGGGGCGCAGCGACCACGCCGAAGTACCGCGGCTTGTAGACCACTTCCACAAAAAAGTAGAAGGCCAGCGTGACGAAGAGCATCGTGATCATGCTCTCCCAGAGGTTGGACCACGGCGCATGCTGGGCAATCAGCCCGCGGCAGGCGAGCGTCACGCCTGCGCCCACCAGCGCGACGGCCATCCCGCCCTGGCCCGCAAGGCGGAAGGCCTCCTTGCGCAGGCCGAGGTGCAGAATGAACGCCACGAGGGCGATCAGGCCGGCCACGAAGGTGACGGAGACGGCCGCTTGTTCAAGGCTGAGGAGGTTCATGTCGCAGGTGCTCCCGTGGGGGTCGCCAGGGCGTTGTCGGCTCCGGCCTGGTTCCAGAGGGTTGCGAGTTGGGCCAACTCTCGCTGCAGCACGACGCGCCCCCGGTGGACCCGCCCCCCGATCAGCCAGCCGACCTCATCCTCTCGGATCCAGGCCTCACAATGGCGGAAGGGAAGCAGCGCCAGCCCGAGGAGCAACAGGCCACAGCCGACGTAGACCAGCGGGATGCCGGGGTCGAGCTTGGTCTCCAGGCCGCTGTAAAGGTGATAGGACGCGATCGCCACGCGGTGCCCCGAGTAGGTGACGGGCAACCCGGGGACGAGTTCCAGCTGGGTCTTCCCGTCGTCGATGTCGAGGAGCACGGCAGGCTTCTCGAGCGATGCGTCCACCACCAGCGAGTGGGGAACGCCGTCAATCTCGAACGGCCGCGTGACCAGGATGCCCTCCTTCCACCGGACGAGGGGGTGGCGCTCGGACCGCCCGTCGAGGGTGAGCGTGACGGAGCCGATGCCCCAGAACGACTGATAGAAATACATGCCGTCCACGATGAGGGGCTCGTTGACCCAGAGCGTGCGCGTGTAGGGCGGGCGCCCATCGCCTGGCGTCACCGTGACGTCCGAGTAGTACTGCTTCACCTGCCCCGTCGGGCGAAACTCGACGCGGAAGGCATCCAGCCGGAGGTCGAAAGGCGGCGGTGGGGCTGAGAGCCGCCCGCGCTGAAAGGCCTCGGACCAGAGGGTCCCCGAGGCCACCGCCTGCCCCACCTGCACCGGGATGCTGTGCTTGACGCCGGAGAGCCCCCCCCAGATGGCGCCCGCGATGATCAGGAAGAGGCTGAGGTGGATGAAGGTCGGCGACAGCCGCGCGAACTTGTGTTTCTCGGCATAGACCACCCCATCCCGCACCGCCGTGACCCGCCAGCCGCGCTTCCGAAGGGCGTCGAGGCGCCTGTCATCCGGCGCCGCGCGCAGGCGTTGGACCGCCTGAAGGCCCGCCACCCCCGGAACAGGCGGGAGCGCCAGCCGGTAGCGCTTCCAGGTGGGGGGAAACCGCAGCCACGTGCAGACCGCCAGGTTGACGAAGAGCAAGGCGAGCAGGAACAGAAACCAGGCGGCGTGGTAGACGTCGTGAGCCTGGATGCGCAGCAGCACGGCCTTCAGCCACGGCGCGAAAGCAGCCTCCTCGATCACACGCGGGCCCTGGTCCTGGGGCAGGACGGTGCCGATCATCGAGGCGGCGGCGATCGCCAGCAGCAGGACGATCGCCAGCTTCAGCGAGCCGAAGAACGCGATCACCTCGCGCGTTTTGGGGCCACGTGCGGCAAGGGCGGACATGTCACGGCTTCCTGGACTCAACAGGCCCATTATAGCGGAAGGGGCCCAGCACGGCCCCGCCCCCACGTGGACTTTCGGGCGCCGATCGGGAAAAATGCCATCGTCATCCCCCTTGCCCCCCCCGCCGTGACCGCGCCAGCACCGCTTCCCCCCACCGTCGGGCTGACTTACGACCCCTTGGTCCTGCCCGGGGTGCTGCAGGCCGCCGGCGGACAGGCCTGGCGCCGCCGCTGGCGGCTGGCGCGCGTGCTGCTCTCTTTCACGGCCGGGTTCTGGCTGGATGGCAGACAGCCGCCGGCCCGCCGGGAGGCTCGTCAGCGAGCCCGCGCCGCGTGGCTGAAGGGGCACCTCGTCGAGCTCGGCGCCACGTTCGTGAAGATCGGTCAGGTTCTCTCCACGCGACCGGATCTGGTGCCCTTGCCGTACGTCGAGGAGATGGCGTCACTCCAGGACCAGGTGCCTCCCTTCGACTCGACCGAGGCGCGCGCCATCATCGAGGCGGAGCTCGGGCAGCCCATAGACGCCCTGTTCTCCGTCTTCAACCCCTATCCCATCGCGGCGGCGAGCATCGGCCAGGTCTACAAGGCACGTCTGCGCGACTTGGGGCTCGACGTCGTCGTGAAGGTGCAGCGGCCTGGGCTGCTCCCCGTCATGCAGCTGGACCTCGCCATCTTGCGCCAGCTCACGGCCTTCGTCGACCGGCACCCCAAGCTGGGCCGGGGAATGCCGTACACCGCCATCCTCGACGAGTTCGGTCACAGCCTGTTCGTGCAGGCTGACTACCGCACGGAGGCCGCCTTCGCTGAGCGCTTTCGCGGCAACTTCTCCCGCTTCCCCGGCGTCGCGACCCCCCGCATCCACCACGGGCTCACCACCAGCCGCGTGATGGTCATGGACTTCGTGGACGGCGTGAAGCCCACGGACCTCGTCGGGCTCGCGGATGCCGGGGTTTCGTTCCAGGACATCGTCCGGATCGGGGTGCGCGCCACCATCAAGCAGTTGCTGGAGGACGGCTTCTTCCACGCCGACGTTCACCCCGGCAACCTCTTCGTCGATCGCCAGGGCCAGCTCGTCTACATCGACTTCGGCATGGTGGGCGAGCTGAGCCCGTTTGTGCAGGAGAAGATCGTGGACGTCTTCTTGCACTCCGTCCACCGGCAATACGCCGCGCTCGTCGACGACTTCATCGCCCTCGAGTTCCTGTCCCCGCACGTCGACCGGGAGGCGCTCGTCCCGGTGGCGGAGCACATCTTCACCTCGCAGTACGGGGAGCGCGGCGAGCGCCTCACCGTCAAGGAGGTCTTCGCCTCGGTGTCGCGGGTGCTCTACGAGTACCCGTTCCGCATCCCCGAGAAGATCGCCTTCATCCTGCGGACGATCATCACGCTCGAGGGCATCATCCACCAGATATGGCCGGATTTCCGCTTCCTCGAGGTCGCCACCCCCTACGCAGCCAAGATCCTCCTGACGGACGCCAAGGCCAACATCCGCGAGAAGCTGGTGGATGAGCTCTTCGTGGCCGGAAAGTTCCGCCCGGACAGGCTCGGCAAGCTGTTCGGCGCAGCGTCGCGCGAGCCGACCTTCAAGTTCGGCGAGGTCACGCCAGCCGTGATCCGCTACCTCACGGCGCCGGAGGGGCGTCGCGTGCGCGAGGGCCTGCTGTCGGTGCTCACGGACCAGGTGGCTGTGCCGGACGAGGCGGCCGGCGCCGGCTGGGGCGCCTACGTGGCGCTGGCGGCTCAGGACCCGGCGTGGAGCCTCGATGAGCTGCTCGTGCCGCTCCTCGAGTTCCTCGAGACGCCTGAAGGGCGCGATTACGTCCGGCGCGCGCTGGCCGTGCCGGGGCTGTGGCGGCTGGCAGACGGCCAGGGCGGGGCGGGGCCGCGCGACGGGGGGCTGGCCTGGGACGGCCTGCTGACGGGGCGGCCGCTGTCCAGCGAGACCCGGCAGCGGCTGATGGCACAGCTCGAGGCCCTGCTCAGCGACCCGCAACTGGCGCTGCAGCCGGTGGTCGAGCGGCTGGCCCTGCTGCTCGACTCGCCGGCGGGGCGCCGCTGGTTCGAGGCCCTCGGGCAGCGGCTGCTGCTGGCCCCGGAGTCCTTCGAGGGCCGCTTCCTCGAGGTCGTCGCGCAGGCCGCGGCCAACCCGCACCTCGACATCTCCCCGCTCGTCCGGACCTTCTTCCGGCTGGCAACGAGCCCGGAAGGCAAACCGTGGCAGACGCTGCTGCTGCACTGGTTCCGCCGGCCGACGGACGGCGAGGCCGAAGAGAGGTCCCAGCTCGAGCCGCTGTGGCGCGCGCTGCAGCCCCTGCTCGCGGACGGCCGCCTGCGCGTCAGCGAGGTGGCCTTTCCCACGCTCGGCTGGCTCTTCTCCGAGGACGGTGAGGCCGTGCGCGGGGAGGTGCTGTCCAGCCTGCGCGAGCGCCTGCCGAGCGTCGACTGGGGCGGCGTCGCGCAGGGCCTGTGGCGGGCGGCGGGCCAGACGTTCCGCCGATGGCGCGACGCGCTGGGACGAGACGACCCCGGCGGGCCCGACAGGGAGCGAGGAGGCACCGATGACGCTTGAGGCAACGCACGAAGCCAGCCTGCGGGGCGCACGCTCGGCCGGTGCACGCGTGGCCATTGCCCCGGCCGAGCAGCGGCGGGCCTGGCTGGGTGGGCTGGCGGACGCGCTGGTCACGGACGCCCCGGCCCTGCTGGCCGCCAACGCGGAGGACCACGCCGCGGCGGTGGCGGCCGGCGCCGACGCCGCGCGGCTTGACCGGCTGCGGCTCGACGAGCGCCGGCTGGCCCAGCTGGCCGCGGCGGTGCGCGAGATCGCGGCCCAGCCCGACCCGCTGGCAGAGACCGAGGACCTTGGCGTGAGGCCCTCCGGGATTCGCGTGAGGCGGGTGCGCTCGCCGCTGGGCCTGATCGGGATGGTCTACGAGGCCCGGCCCAACGTCACCATCGACGCGGCCGCGCTGGCCGTCTACGCCGGCAATGCCATCGTGCTGCGCCCGGGCCGCGAGATCCGCGCCTCGGCCCAGGCGCTGGGGAACCTGTTGCACCGCACGCTGGAGGCAGCAGGGCTGCCCGGAGAGGCCGTGCTGGTGGTCGATGACCCCGACCGGGCCTGGTTCCGGTCCCTGCTTGCCGCCGCCGGCATCGTCGACCTGCTGATCCCCCGGGGGGGCGCGTCCTTGATCAGGGCCGTCGAGGCGGAGGCGCGCGTCCCGGTGCTGGCCCACGCGACGGGGGTGTGCCACACCTACGTCGACGCGTCCGCCGACCTGGAACAGGCCGTGCGCGTCGTCGTGAACGCCAAGGCCCAGCGCCCCGGCGTGTGTAACGCCACGGAGGGGCTGCTGCTGGACCGCGCCGGCCTGGACGGGCTGCTGGCACCGCTCGTGGACGCGCTGGTGGCCGCGGGCGTCACGCTGCACGGCTCCGAGGCCCTGGCAGCCCGCGACGCGCGCGTGGTGCCGGACGGAGACGTCTGGCGAGGTCACGAGTGGCTCAGCCTCGACCTCACGGTGCAGGTCGTCGACGGCATCGCGGGCGCCATCAGCTACATCGCCAACCACGGGTCAGGCCACACCGAAGCCGTGCTGGCGACGGATCCCGCCGTGGCGGCCCGGTTCGTGCGAGAGGTCCAGGCCTCGGCCGTGATGGTCAACGCCAGCACGCGGTTCAATGACGGGGGGGAGCTCGGGCTGGGGGCCGAGATCGGCATCAGCACCACTCGCCTGCACGCCTGGGGCCCGATGGGGGCGCTGGCCCTGACGACCCAGCGGTGGGTCGTCGAGGGGGAGGGGGCCGTGCGCGCCTAAGCGGCTCCGGCGGCGGGCGCGGCCAGGAAGTCGAGCACGGCCTGAATGATCACGCGCGTCCCCACGGCCAGAGCGTCCTCGTCGATCTGGAAGGCCGGGTGGTGGTGCGGCACATCGATGCCCTTCTCAGGGTTGGCCGAGCCCACGAAGAAGAAGCACCCGGGCACGGCCTGCAAGAAGAAGCTCATGTCCTCGCCGCCCATGCTCGGCCGCGCCACGACGACGCTGTCGGCCCCGAGGGCCTTCACGGCCGAGGCCCACACCCGCCGGCATATGCCGGGGTCGTTGACCGTCGCCGGGTAGATGTCCTCGTAGTGAAGGTGGCAGCGGGCCCCAAAGGCCTTGCACGTGTGCTCGGCGATGGCCGCCACCCGCTCGGGGATGAGGCGGCGCACCTCGGGGTCGAACGAGCGGGCCGTGCCGTTCAGGCGCGCCGTGTGGGCGATGATGTTGTGGCGGTCACCTGCGACCACCTTGCCCACCGTCACCACAGCGCGCTCGAGCGGGTCGACGGAGCGCGCCACGATGGACTGCATGGCTGTGATCATGTGAGCCGCGACGACGACGGAGTCCACCGAGAGGTGAGGCGCGGCGCCGTGGCCCCCATTGCCCTCGATGTCGATCTGGAACTCGGCCGTGTTGGCCATGACGGGCCCCTCGGTGATCCCCACCGTGCCCACCGGCAGGCTGTTCCAGATGTGAAAGCCGATGGCGGCATCGACCCGCGGGGCATCAAGCACGCCGGCCTCGATCATGGGTTTGGCCCCGCCCGGCCCCTCCTCCGCAGGCTGAAAGAGGAACTTCACACACCCGTGGAGTTCCTCTCGGCGGGACACGAGGTGCTCGATGGCGCCCAGTTGCATCGCCATGTGCGCGTCGTGGCCGCAGGCGTGCATGATGCCGTCGTTCACGGAGCGGTAGGGGTGGTCGTTGAGTTCCTGCAGCGGCAGGCCGTCCATGTCGGCCCGCACGAGCAGGCAGGGCCCGGGCTGGCCGCCCCGCAGCAAAGCCGTCAGGCCCGTGCCGGCGATGCCGCGCTGCACCTCGAGATCCGGCCACGCCGAGAGGATTTCGGCCAGGCGCCGGGCCGTGCGGTGCTCCTGAAAGCCCAGCTCGGGATGCTGGTGGAAGTCGCGGCGCCACGCGACGATGGCGCGTTCGAGTTCAGCGGTCAACACGGCAGGCACCTCGCAATCGGGGCGGACGGCCCATCTGACCATGCCCGGCTCCACCCCGGCAAACCTCCTGCCGGCGTGACCGGCTGCACAACGCGGGCAGGGGGCCGTGCATTAAGATGGCGGGGCCCGGCGCCGGGTTGCCCCGATGCGTCGCGACTCCTGGAGGTCACCCGATGAACCCGCGCCTCACCCTTGCAGCCACCATCGCCCTCGCCACCACCGCCGTGGTGGTCGCGGCGCCGGCCCAGGCGGAATGGAAAGGCCTCGCAACCTTCGACTGCGAGACGTCCCGCGCGAACTGGAACTTCGACGGCCTCTATGGCCCGTACACGACCCGCGCCGTGAAGAACTTCCAGCGGGTACGAGGCATCAAGGTGGACGGCGTGACGGGGCCGGAGACGTGCCGCTCCCTCGGGCTGCGCTACCGCCGCACCCTGAGGTGCGGCATGGGCGGCAACGAGGTCTACATGCTGCAGCAGGCGCTGGCGGCCTCCGGGTTCTGGTACGGCGGCATGGGCGACGGGCTGACCTCCGTGGACGGCCTCTCCGGCGCCTCGCCGTGGGCCGAGCCGCCCCTGCTCGTGACGCCTGAGCCCGCCCTCACCCCCGGGCCCGTCTCGACCCCCGCGCCGCTCACGCTGCTGCCCAGCGAGCCCCCGAGCCCTGTGCCGACGGAGCCGCCCACCCCGGCGCCCACCGAGGCCCCCGTGGCGACGCCTACCCCGGCGGAGACGCCCGCCCCCCTCGACACGCCGCCGCCGCCGGCCCCCTCACCGACCCCGCTGCCTGGCTGGACGCCCGCCTTCGAGCTCTCCGGCAGCAACTGGATGCTGCCCCTGACGGCCGGCGCCCGCAGCTACGACCTCGCCTTCTCGCGCCCCACCTGGAACGGAGGCGCCACCGCCTGGTTCGGGGACGTCGGTGTCTCCACGGACCTGACGGTGTTCAACGAGACCTTCGTGAACTACCGCGATCCTGCCGTCGGCGCCTTTTTCGTCCCCAACACCTCGATGTTCGACCTGCTGGCAAGGTGGCGCTTCGAGCGCGGCGCCTGGCAGGCCTTCGGCGGCTACCGCGGCGTGGGCCAAGCCAACGTCAACTTCCTGACTGTGGGTGGGGCTTGGGAGCGTCCGCTGGTCGGCGGCTGGCTCTGGGCGAAGGCCCAGGGCCAGGTGGGCCTCGGCCTGCGGGGCGGCGCCTTCGCTGACGGGCGAGCCGGGCTGGCTGTTCGCATCGAGCCGCTCACGGCCGAGGTCGGCTTCCGCCACTTCACCTTCCGCAACGACGCCGACCCCCTGCTGCACATGAACGGGCCCGTCATCGGCATCGGCGCCGCATTCTGAGGAGACGAGCGGCCCGGCCGCCGCGGCGTCAGGGCTCGCGGACGGACACGTACAGGTACTGGAAGTAGCTGTACCGGCGCAGCGGCGGCCACGCATAGCCGACCTCGTCCAGCCAACGGAACAGCGCCGGGACGCAGCGGTCGCGGAACACGTAGTGGGAAACGAGCCGGAAGAGCGCGAGCTCGGGGAACGCCACGCGGACCTCCAGGGCTGTGCGCAGCAGCCGCAACTCGGCTGGCGTGAGCGGATGCTCCTGGGCATCGCCGTGCTTCGGGAACCAGAGGCGGCCAGCGAGGTGCTGCCGGAACCAGAGCGCCGGTGCGCCGATGCCGGCGTTGTTCTCGTGGAAGAAGGCCTTCCCTCCCGGGGCGAGGGCCCGCGTCAGGGCCTCCACGACGGTGGGGAAAGGCTCGAGGTGGTGCAAGATGAGCGCCCCGAAGACGCGGTCGTAGGGGCCCCAATCGCCGAGGCGGCACGCGTCGCCGTGAACGACCCGCAGGCCCTCGAGGCCCTCCCGGGCCGCGATTTCGGACAGCCTTCGCGTCGCGGCCTCGCTCTGGTCGATCGCCGTGACCCGGGCCCCGGCGCGCAGGAAGGCCAGCGCGAACTCGCCGGTGCCGCTGCCCAGGTCGCAGACGTGGAGGCCCCGGACGTCCCCGAAGTGGGCCAGCGCAGCGCGCAGCACGGGGTCATCAGGCGCCGCCGCCGCGATGGCCTTGCCCTCGTAGCGGGCGTCCCAGAAGGCAAGCTCCGTGGACCCCGCGGGGACGGGATCCGGGGCAGGGTCGCTCATCGCAGGTCCATCCGCCACACCAGCACCGAGCCGACCACGAGGAACAGGAGGTTGGAGGTCCAGGCGCCGAGGAACGGGGGAATGTAGCCGAAGTTACCCAGGGCCTCGGTGATCTGAAGCGTCACGTAGTAGACGAACACGAGGATGATGGAGAACGCCACGCCCACGTAGCCCCCAAAGCGGGAGAAGATGAGCCCGAGCGGGGCCGCGATAAGCGCAGCAAAGAAGGTCGCGAGGGGCAAGGACCACTTCTTCCAGAACTGGACCTCGACCTGACGGGTGGCGCCGCCTGTCTTGCGAAGGTCTGAAATCTGGCTCTGGAGCTGGGCCGTGGACATTTCCTGCGCGTTGAGGCCCGGGGGGATGAGCTCGGCCGTGTTGAGGCTGATGGCGATGTCCATGGTGCGGAAGGCCACCTCGTGCTCCAGGTAGCCGTCGCGGTCGTACTTGTAGTTGGTGCCAAACTCCAGCCGCCAGACGTTGCCGATCCAGCGGGCGCGCTCCGCGTTGATGACCTGCGGCATGCCGTCGCGCGTCTTATCGAAGATGAACACGTCCTTCATCAGGCCGTCCTTGCGGATTTCCTTGATGTAAAAGTACCGGTTGTCCGTGCCTTGGAAGAAGGTGTTCTCCTTGATCGGGGGGCGCGCCAGGTTCCGCGACATGTCCTGGATGGTCTTGTTGATTTGCTTGTTGCTGTAGGGCACGATCGTCTCATTGAGCGCGAAGGCCGCCGCCGAGACCAGCAGCGACGTGGCCATCACGGGCGTGATGATGCGCTTGAGGCTCACGCCTGCCGACCGCATGGCGATGATCTCGAAGTCCTTGCTCATCCGCCCGATGGCGAGGAGCGTCGCGAACAGGAACGCGACGGGGAACGCCAGCACCGTCAAGAACGGCAGGTTGTACACGAAGAGCTTCGTGACGGCGTCGAGGGGCGCGCCGGCCTTCACGATGAGGTCCGTGAGGTTGAACATCAACGCGGGCAGCATCACAATCAAGAACCCGAAGACCCCGAACAGGAAGGGGTTGACGAGTTCGAGCAGGATATAGCGATCGAGGATCTTGCCCATTCGGAGTGGCCCTGCGCCCGTGCGCCGCGTGGCGTCTGAAGCCCCCTCAGCGTAGCACAAGCACCGCCCGGAGGGCCGCCACTGACCGCTCTCCCCCCGTGCTATAATCTCCCGCAAAGCCCTGCCGATGACTGATTCCGCGCCATCCTCGCCCCTCGACCAGCCCCGCGTGGCGCTGCCCCCCGACGTCGCCGCTTGCTGGCGCGGCGAGGCGGAGGCCGCCCCAGGTCGCGTGGCGCTGCGGCGACGTGAGCTGGCGGGAAGTGCCTCGGCCGGCGTGCTACTGGCGCTGGCTTACCCGGGCTTCGACCAGGGCTGGCTGGCCTACTTCGCCCTCATCCCGCTGTGCTTCCTGGCCTTCGTGCCTCGGGGCGCGCGGGGCATGGCCGCCCTGTTCACGGCCTTCGGTGCCGGCTTCAACCTCACGTCCCTTTACTGGTTCCTGGCGATGCACCCGCTGACGTGGCTGGGGTTCTCCTACGCTGCCAGCCTGGCGGTGGTGACGGGGGCCTGGCTGGCTGCTTCCGCGTTGCTGGTGCTCCAGTTTGCGCTGTTCGGCGCCCTCTTCGGGCTCGCGACCGAGCGGTGGCGCACGCCGCGCTGGGCCCACGTCGCCGCGCTGGCCTGTGGCTGGACGGCCCTCGAGTGGCTCACCAGCCTCGGAACGTTCGGCTTCACCTGGGGCAACATGGCCCTGAGTCAGGTTCACAACCCGGCCGTGCTTCAGATGCTGGAACTCGTTGGTCCTTACCCGCTTGCCGGCGTGCTGGTGACGTTCAACGGGGCCCTGGCGCTCGCGGTGCTGCCCCTCGTGCACGGCGCCCCCCCGCGCCGGACGCTTGTGCCCGCGGTGGTGGCCCTGGACGTGTTGCTGCTCGTGAGCGGCTACGGCTGGTGGCGGCTGCGCACGGTGTGGCCGTCCGACAGGTTCTCCGCCGCGATCGTGCAGGGCAACATCCACGGGGCTGACAAGTGGACCCAGGGGAAGGAGGCCCTGCCACGTATGGCGGGGCGTTACATCGAACTCTCAGCCAAAGAGCCGGACACCGATCTGGTGCTGTGGCCGGAAACGGCCGTGCCCGAGTTCCTGCGCAACAACGCGGCGATCTTCGGTCAGGTCAGGGAGGCGGCCGTCACCCAGCGCCGCCACCTGATGTTCGGCACGCTCGACTGGGAGGGCCAAGGCGAGCAAATCAAGCTCTACAACGCCGTCGGCATGTTCGGGCCGGATGGAACGCTGCTCGGCTTCGACTACAAGCGGCACCTGGTGCCCTACGGGGAGTACGTGCCGGGTCGGGCTTGGATGCCGGCTTTCCTGTTGTCCTTGAACATCGTCGGCCACGACTACTACCCGGGCACCCGGCCCCACCTCTTCGACACGCCCTTCGGCAGGGTCGGCACGGGCGTGTGCTACGACGGCATCTTTCCCGACGCCATCAGGCCCGTCGTGGCGAGCGGCGCCACGGTGCTGACGCTCGTCACGAACGACGCCTGGTACAAGGACACCGCCGCACCCCGCGTCCTGCTGGCCCACGCTGTGCTGCGCGCCGTCGAGAACCGGCGCTGGGTTCTGCGCGCGGCCAACACCGGCATCAGTGCGTTCATCTCGCCCGCGGGCCAGGTGACGGCACAGACGCCCGTGTTCCAGGATGCCGTGCTCCGCGGCAAGGCTGCGGCGGTGACGGAACTGACGCCGTACACCCGCTGGGGTGACTGGCTGCCGATGGTCGCGTGTGGCGCCTTCGGGACCCTCGTGGGGCTGGGATGGATCCGACGCCGCCGCCCGAACTGAAGCCGGCGCCCCCCCTGCGCCGCCGTCCCGCCTGGCTGATCGCCGTGCCGGTGCTCGCCCTGCTCGTGGGGGTGATCGTGGCCGCCGTGTGGGTGACGCGGGCGCGCAAGGAGGCCGGACTGGCCGCGGACTCCGTGCTGCCCGTGACCATCCAGCTGGCTTCGAACGTGGAGGTCAAGTTCAGCGATGTCACCATGCAGGGTCGCCAGAAGGGCGTGCAGCGCTGGATGATCGTGGCGCCGACGGTGTCGCTGAGCAAGGACAGCCGCTACACCTATTTCGAGCCCAAGCCGAAGGGACGTTTCCTCAACCTGAAGGACTGGCGAGCCCGGGAAGAGGCCCCCTCGGACAAGGTTCGCAGCTTGGACTGGCAGGCCGACCGGGCCCAGTTCGATTCTTTCTCGGACGACCTCGAGATGGCCGGTCATGTCGTCATCACCACCGACGACAAGGACGTCATCAAGACCGACAAGATGACCTACAAGTCTCGCACCAAGCGGGTCCAGATGCCGGGCAAGGTGCACATCAAGATGACGGACGGCACCGAGGCTCGGGCAGACTCGCTGGAGGCCAACTCGGACGCCGAGGTGTTCGAGCTCAAGGGGCACGTCGATTTCAAGGCCCCGACCGGGGATGAGGAAAAGCTGTGAAGGCCTGGAGACGCACGTGGACGGGGCTGGCCATGGCAGCCCTGCTGGGGACGGGTGCCAGCCCGGGCTGGGCGGCTCCCAGCCCAGCGGCTGCGGCCTCGGCGAGCCCCCCGGCGCCGGCCGCCAGCCCCGTGAGCCCACCGCCCGCGCTGGTGCCGCCAGCGGTGCCACCGCCACCGCCGCTGCCGCGCTTGCAGCCGAGCCCCACGGCCCGTCCGGTCCCAACCCCTCGGCGACCACAAGCCACAAGGCCCAAGCGCAAGCCTGTGGGCGAGAACCCGGGCAAGGCGGGCCGCAAGGCAAAGCCCCGCGACGAGCGCGTACACCTCACGGCGGACTACCTCAAGTACGACCGCAAGGCCCGCCGCGCCCTCGCCACGGGTAAGGTCAAGATCGTGCAGGAGGACACCGTCATCCGGACCGAAGAGGTCCAGTTCGACCAGGCGGCGAAGGTGTCCTACATGAACCAGCCCGTCCACGTCACGCAGCGCATCAAGGGCGAGGCGCCGACCACGCTGAACGCCAAGCGGATGACCACGTACCACCGCGAGAAGCGCCTGCTCGCGGAGGGCGAGGTCCGCTTCGTGCGGTCGCGCAACCCGCTCGCGAAGCCCAGCTCGGCGGCGCAACGCGACAAGATCGCCGCGGCCATCAAGAAAGAGGACACCGTCATCACCGCGGACGAGCTCGAGTACTGGACGCAGCGAAAGGACGCGCACTTCAGGCGAAACGTCGCGATCGTCAACGGCAAGAAGAAGGCCTGGAGCGACAGCGCCTTCATGGACCGGACGCGTGACGAGACACGGCTCGAGGGACATGTGAAGGTCGTGCAGATCAACGGCAACTGGCTCGTGAAGGAGGGCATCGTCGAGGCTGACAAGCCGGACGACACGCGGGATGAGGCGCTGCGGGAGCGGGCCACGCTCTGGTGCGACAAGCTCGTGATCGACAACCGCACCAGCGACGCCGTGGCGACGGGGCAGGTCGTGCGCATCGAGCAGAAGGGCAAGGTCGCGACGGGCCGCCGCGCCGTGCTCTCGGACCTGAACCACACCATCACGCTCACGGAGAACGTGCGCGTCCAGCAGGCCAACGGCGACTGGCTGACGGCCACCCGGGCCGTGTTCAACACGCAGTCCGAGGTGTTCGAGGCCTTCAGCGGCGGCCAGACCCAGGTGCAGACGGAGTTCGCCCCGGCATCCAAGGGCCCGCCGGCCGGGGGCCGCGTGGAGCTCGACGTCGACGTCGAAGGCCAGGGCCCGTAGCCCTGGTCACATCGGGGCGACGCCGCCGGGCGTAGCATGGGAAGCGCCCACACCCGTCTGGAGGGATGCTCCCCATGGCCCAACCCACCTCGAAGGACGACGCCGTCTCGCGCCTCAAGGCCATCATCGAGAAAGACCGTCACGAGACCCGGCCGACGGGTGCGACGCCCCCGCCGGAAGCCAAGGCTTCCTGACGCGGCGCGACGTCAGCGCGTCATGATCCAGACGGCGGCGGCGGCCCACACCAGCACGGCAGCCGTCAGGGGGCCGTCATGCAGCACCACCTCGGTGGGGTTCTCGCCGGCCGCGCGCTGCTCGACCAGCAGCTGGTAGCGGAAGAAGCCGAAGATGACGAGGCCCATTGTCAGCGCAAGCTCGGGCCTCACCGTCGCCGTGAAGAGCCCGTAAAAGACGATCGCCGCCGTGGCGGCCACCGTGGCGAAGCGCTCCAGCAAGGGCACCGAGTAGTCGCCCAGCACGGCACGGCCGTGGCCGTCCGTGAGCGCGAGCTCCTGGCGCCGCTTGGTGGCGGCCAGGTACAGCGCCAGGCAGAGCGTGGTGTTCGCCATCCAGCTCGACAGGGGCACCCCGAGCGCCAGCGCCCCGCCCCAGACGCGCAGCACGAAGCCGACGGCGATGCAGAACAGGTCCACCACGGGCACGTGCTTGAGGCCGAAGCTGTAGCCCACGTTGAGCACCACGTAGCCGCCAAGGGCCAGCCCGACGGCAGGCATCGCGGTGGCGCCTGCCGCCACCACGGCCAGCAGCGCAGCCAACAGCCACCAACCCTGCCACGGCGCCACCGTGCCAGCCGCCAGCGGGCGCGTGTGGCGCTTCGTCGGATGCGCCCGGTCACGCGGGAGGTCCATGAGGTCGTTGAGCACGTAGACTGCCGAGGAGGCCAGGCAAAACAGCGCAAGGGCGGAGCAGGCCGTGGCGACGGCCCCGGGGCGCCCGAGGGCACCAGCGAAGACCAAAGGCGCCAGGACGAAGGCGTTCTTGACCCACTGGCGTGGGCGACACAGGCCCAACACCGCGCGGAAGCCGCGCGGGGTTGCGGGCGGGGCGTCCAGAGGCAGGTCCTCAGCCGCCACGGTCAGAGCCTCGTCCGCTCAAAGATGGGCCCCGGAATGGCCCGGATGACGGCCATCAGCCAGCGCCAGAAGCCCGGCACGTAGGCCTCGGCGCGTCCCCGCGAGACGGCGCGGAGGATCCCCTCGGCGGCGGCCTGGGGCGAGGCCACGAGGAACAACCCAGGGCGCCCGTGGGTCATGGCCGTGTCGACGAAGCCGGGCTTCACCAGCGTCACGCGGATGCCATGCGGGGCGAGCCGGTGTCGCAGGCCCTGCATGTAGACATGGAAGCCCCCCTTGGCTGCCCCATAAAGGTAGTTCGACTGGCGCCCGCGATCCCCCGCCACGGAGCCGACACCGCACAGCCAGCCGCGCCCCTGGGCCAGGAGGGCGGTGGCCGCGACCTCGCAGGCCAGGGCCGGACCCGAGAGGTTGGCCTCGAAGGTGCGGCGCGCAAGCTCGGGGTTGGCCTCAGCCTCCCGTTGCTCGGGGAGGCTCCCAACGGCCACCAGGACGCCCGCGATCTCTCCTTCCAGCGCCTGCGCCATGTTGTCCAGGGTGGCAGGCTCGCCCGCATCCCAGCGGAAGGTGCGGACCTCGACACCCGTTCGGATGCGGATGTCGGCAGCCACCGCGGCGACCTCCAGATCGTCTCGGCCCCCCAGGCGCAGCGGGTGGCCGGCCCTGGCGAGGGCCATCGCGGTCGCCCGCGCGATGGCAGAGGTCGCGCCGAGGATTACCACGGCGCCGCTGCCCGGCGCGCTCACAGCAGCCCCACCCGGCGAGCCAGGGTCGACGAAAGGCGGCCACGCGGGTCGAGTCGCGCCCGCAGGCGCCGGAACTCCTCGAGGCGTGGGTACATCGCTGCGATCGTGTCAGGGTGAGCGGTGGCGTCCTTCGCGAGGTACAGGCGACCGCCGTGGTGCAACGTGATCGCGTCGAGCTGGGCGACCAGGCCGGCCGTTTCCGGGTGCCAGGGGAGGTCGAGGGCCAGCGTGAACCCGGGCGCAGGGAAGGACAGGGGCCCGGGGGTGGCTGGGCCCATCCGCTTCAACACGGCCAGGAAGGACGGCGCGCCATCCCGCGACAACCGCTCCAGCACCGCGGTCAGCCCCGCCTGGGCCTGGGCCGGGGGGAAGAGGACCTGGTACTGAATGAAGCCCCGTGGACCGTAGAGCCTGTTCCATCCCCCCAGCCGGTCGAGGGGATAGAAGTACGACTCCAGCGGAATCCGCAGCCCTGACCGGGTGGGGTGGGCCCACCAGAAGGCCTGGTTGAAGGCCGCGACGGAGAGCCGGTTCAGCAGGCCCGCGGGGGCGTCGCACGGCACGTGCAGCGTGGGAAGGCCGCCCGGCGCTGGCGCCCTGAGGCCGGCGGCCTCGGCTGCCGGCAGGTGCTCGCCGTGCATGAGCACGGAGCGCCCCATCGCCCGGCCCCTCGCCAGGACGTCGATCCAGGCGACGGCATAGGTGTAGCGGTGATCCAGCTCCGTCATGCAGGCCAAGGCTGCGTCGAGGTCAGGCGCCCGGAGCTCGTCGACCCGCATCCAGGCCGTCTCGACGCGGCGCAGCTGGATGGCCGCCAGCAGCACCACGCCCGTGAGGCCTGCGCCCCCCAGGGTGGCCCAGTAGACCTCAGCGTTCCGGTCCGGGGCGCACTCGAGCACCTCGCCGCCCGGAGTCTGGAGGGTGAAGCCCCGCGTGCAGCCCGCGAAGCTCCCCTCCCCGTGGTGGTTCTTCCCGTGGACGTCGTGGGCGATGGCGCCACCGACCGTCACGAACCGCGTGCCGGGCGTGACGGCGAGGAACCAGCCCCGCGGCAGGAAGGTCTCGATGATGACAGCCAGGGAGACGCCGGCCTCGCAGACCAGCACCCCCGTATCCTCGTCGAAGGCCAGCATCCGGTCGAGCCGGGTGGTGACCATCACCGCCCCCTCGGCGTTCAGGGCGGCATCCCCGTAGCTGCGGCCCAGCCCCCGGCCGATCCAGGTCCCCGCGCCGGGGCTCGCCAGCAGCTGTCCGACGTCGGCCCGGCGCTCGGGTCGGTAAACCTGGCACGTGAGGCGGGGGTGGCGGCCCCAGCCCGATAGATCCTGCGTGGCGGCGAGCAGGGTCACGGGGCCTCCGGGGAGAGGTCAGTCTTGATCATCGTCAAAGGCAGGTCCTGCAGGCCCGTCGTCATCCGGGTGCCACTTGCGATCGCGGTGACGGGCCCCTTGTGACCACTGCTCGAACCAGACGCCAGGGCCCTTCGGCAGCATCCAGTCGCGGAGGCGGTCCACCTCGACGTCCATCTCGTTGGCGAGGTGAAGGCGCAGGGCCTCGCTGGCGCCCTCGTCATGCCCCGTGCTGACGTAGACGCGGGCGATCCTGCGGGACTTCGCGTACTCCGGCAGCACCTCGACCAGGTTTCCGGGCAGCGCCTTCGCGGAGAGGATCATGTCCCGGCCCTCGTAGAACTCCTCGAGTTGCTGCGAGATCAGCCGTTCCAGGCCCTCGGAGACCGTGCCCTCCTGCTGCTGCTGCTCCTCGGCATGGAAGATGAGGATCTCGATGTTGGGCCCCCGCGCCTTGAGGATGTGGCTGATCTCCGTGACGAGCACCGTGTCGGCCACGCGGGCCGCGCACAGGACGTGCACCGGCAGGCTCGGCAACGGCTCCACGTTGCGGTACCTGCCCAGGCCGAGCCTCAGGTCCGGCAGCTGAACCATGCGGTGTTCCAGGCGGTTCAGGCGGTAGAAGGCCATCACCAGCAGCACCGCGAGGAACAGCTGAAGCCCCAGCGCCCTCGCCTCGTGGGCCGTCAGCAGGAGGATGGCGGCGGCCACCGTCAGCAGCGCCATGCCTGCCACGGGCGCGATCGGGACGGCCCGTCCGCCGCTGAGCCGGACGGTCCAGGCGCTCACCTCGGGGGCCCGGGCCACCTTGGCGGGCTGGTAGAGGCGCAGCAGGATGACGCCCAGGCAGTAGGAGATCATGACGCTCAGGAAGGCCATGCCATAGACCTCGCCGAGGCGGTCCACCGAGCCCGGGAAGGCGGCCAGCATGAGCAGGCAAAGGGCCATGAAGGGCAACACGACGTAGGGAAAGCCGCGCAGCGCCGGGTGCAGGGAGCCCCATTGCCGCAGCACCAGCCCCGGCAGGTTGCCCTGCTTGCCCATCGTCGTCATCAGCCCCGTCGCCCCGGCAAAGGCCGTGTTGACGGCCGCAAACAGGGTCAGACAGGCGTTGGCGACGAGCAGGTAGAGGAACCACGTCCCGCCTTCCCGGAAGGCCAACCCCGAGAGGAACGCGTCATGGAAGGTGTGCAGGTCGGCATCGGAGAGCAGCACGATGCAGAGCATCGATGACAGCGGGCTGGTGGCAGCCACGGCCAAGACGATCAGGGTGTAAATCTTGCGGATTGCCACCCAGTTGGGGTGCTCGATCTCCTCGATGATCTGCGCGGCCGACTCGAAGCCCGTGATGCCCAGGAAGGCCGCCGCGAAGGCCACCGCCACCGCCATCGGCGTAAGCGTGCCCAGCCCCGTCCACAGGCGAGACCAGTGCGCCCCCTCCGTGAAGGCCAGCCAGAGGCCCCAGACGTCCATCAGGAGGAGCATGCCGAAGTGGAAGACGGCGATGCCGAAGACGATGCGGGTGGATTCCTTCAGCCCCACCAGGTTGAGGGCCGCGAAGAACAGCACCGGGATGGCTGCCACCGCGACGACGCCCCAGGGGCTTTGGGCGATGAAGGCGAAGGCCGGCACCTTGCTGAGGTACAGGGCGCCGGACAGGGCGCTCACGACGGCCGTCGCCAGGTAGGACAGGATGGTCAGCGAGCCGACCACCAGGGCCTGCGGCCGGCCGAGGGTCTGCATGACCATCGAGTAGGCGCCCCCGTTCAACGGGTTGACGGCGCAGCCCTCCTGGTAGGTGCCCTTGAAGAGGAACAGCGCGGCACAGACAAGCAAGATGAAGAATGGCGCAAGGCCGCCGACGTAGGGATAGAGCACGCCCGTGCTGTAAAAGACGGACGTGCCGATGTCGGCCCCGACCAGCCCCGCGCCGAGGTACCACGCGATCTTCTGGTGTGACTTCGCGGCCACCTCGGGCGCCGCGAGCGGGGCGACTGCCTCCATCCTCACCCCCCGGCGAGCATCGCGCGCAGCTGAGGCTCGTGGTCCTTCAGCGTCACGGCGAAGACCTGGTCGCCCGCGGCCAGCACGGTGTTGCCATCCGGCACCATGGCCTCGCCAGCCCGCCACAGGGCCGCGATCAGGGAGTTAGGAGGCAGATCGAGCTTGCGCAGCGCCAGCCCCACCACGGGGGAGTGAGCCGGCAGCGTGAGCTCGATGGCAGACATGCTCGCATGCCACGTGAACAGCTTGACGACGTCGTGCGGCACGATCTCGTACTCGATGGCGTTGGAAACCATCGACGTGACGCTGATGACGGTGTCCACGCCCGCCAACCGGAAGAGATCGTCGTTTCTCGGGTCATTGACGCGGGCGAGGGTGCGCTTCACGTGGAAGAACTCCTTGCCCATCTTGCAAATCTTGTAGTTATCCTGGTCTCGGCCCGCCACGGCCACCAGCACGTCGGCCTGCTCGATGCCGGCCCGGATCAGCAGCTCGCCGTTGGTGGCGTCGCCCGCGATGACGCGCACCTCCTCGAAGTCCCGGTAGACCGACTCGCACACACGACGGTCCCGCTCGACGAGGGCCACCTCGTGGCCGCTCGCCAGCAGCGACCGCACCAGGTGCAGCCCGATCTTGCCGCCGCCGCAGATGACGATGAACATCAGGCCTCCGCCGGCGAGAGCGCCTGCGCAAGGGCCACCGCCGTGTCGCCCACGGGGCTCACGACCTCGAAGCCCTGCGAGCGGTACAGCGCAGCCATCCGCGGCTCGTCGATGCGGACGATGATGCGCGGCACGTTGAAGATCTTGCGCGCCACGTCGGCCACCATCATGTTGGTGCTCTCGTCCCGCGCCAGGGCAGCCACGGCGCATGCGCGTTCGATCTCGGCGCGTTTCAGGACGTCGTTGTCGATCTCCATGCCCTCGCACTTCATTCCCTTGTAGTGCTTGGGCAGGTTCATCTCGAAGTTGCGGCGGTCATGGTCGAGGACGATGACCTCTTGGCCAGCCGACGCCAGGCGGGTGGCGAGGGAGCCGCCGAGGCGGCCGCATCCGACGATAAGGATCATGACGCGCTGATTGACCTGAAGGAGGAGGGACGGTGCGGATGCAGGCTGCGTAAACCTGGACAGGCTCGCGGCCCGAACAGTTTACGCCCTCGCAGGGGGCTGAGCAAGCAGGCGATCATCCGCCCAGGAGGCTGGCCATCGCGGCCGACATGCACGAGGCCAGCGCCCCCGCCAGCATCGCCCGAGGCCCCAACCGGGCCAGGTCGCCACGCCGTTCAGGCGCCATCGCCCCGATGCCACCGACGTTCTGGGCGATCGAGCTCAGGTTGGCGAAGCCGCACAGGGCAAAGGTGGCAACGGTCGCAGCCTGCGGCGAGATCGTTTTGGCTGCGATCATGTCCTTGAGGGAGGCGTAGCTGAGGAACTCGTTGAGCACCAGCTTGGTGCCGATCAGGTTCGCCACGGCCGCAGCGTCCGCCGCGGGCACCCCGATGACGAGGGCGAGGGGGTAAAACGCCACGCCCAAGATCTTCTCCAGGGAGAGGCCAGGCTGCCCCACCAGCCAGCCGAGCCAGCCGAGCGTGCCGTTGAGCAGGGCCACCAGCGAGACGAAGGCGAGCAGCATCGCGGCGACGGTGAATGCGAGGTGCATGCCGTCGGAGGCGCCCTTCGCCGCCGCCTCGATCACGGAGGACTCCTGCACCTGCACCACCAGCGAGGCTTCCTCAGCCTCCCCGCGCGTTTCGGTCTCAGGCACGATGAGCTTGGCCATCGCCAGCCCGCCCGGTGCCCCCATCAGCGAGGCGGCGAGCAAGGCCGGCGCCCAGTCTCCCCCCAGCATGCCAATGTAGGCGGCCATCACGCCTCCGGCGATCGTCGCCATCCCGCCCGTCATCAGGGCCATCAGCTCCGAGTGCGTCATGGTGGCGATGTAGGGCCGCACCAGCAGGGGCCCCTCGACCTGTCCCACGAAGACGCATGCGGCGGCCGAGAGCGTCTCGGGCCCTGAGGTGCCCATCGCCTTGCGCATCACGAAGGCCAGCACAGCCACGACCCGCTGGACGATGCCCAGGTAGTAGAGCACCGAGATCACCGAGGCCATGAAGATGATGGTGGGAAGCACCTGGAACGCGAAGATGAAGCCGTATGTGTCGGCCTTCATCAGGTTGCCGAACACGAACCCGGCCCCCTGCTTGGAGTAGTCCAGCAGGGTCGTGACGCCAGCGCCCGCCCGTTGAAACAGCCACTGGCCGGGCGCGAACTTCAAGATGAACAGGGCCAGCGCGAACTGCAGCCCGAGGCCTGCCAGCACCGGCTTCCAGCGAACCTGGTTGCGGTGCGTGGAGAGGGCCCAGCCGAGGGCGAGGATGACGCAGATGCCGACGAGGCTGATCCAGTTCAAGTCCGCCTCCTAGCTCAGGATGCCGGCGATGGTCGCCGTCATACACGAGGCGAGGGCGCCGCCCACCATGGCCCGGAGGCCCAGCTGGGCCAGTTCCCCGCGCCGCTCCGGGGCGAGTCCCCCGATGCAGCCGATGTTGATGGCAACGGATGCGAAGTTGGCGAAGCCACACAGCGCGTAGGTCGCGATGGTCACCGCCTTCTTCGAGAGCTCCACGCCCCCCGGCTTCAGGATCTCGGACAGGTTCCCGTAGGCGACAAACTCGTTGAGCACGATCTTCTGGCCCAGCAGGGAGCCGACGATCTGGGCGTCTGCCCACGGTGTGCCCATCGCGAGCGTCAGCGGCATGAAGACGTAGCCGAGCAACAGCTCCAGCGAGAGCTCGGGGTGGCCGGCCAGGCCCCCCAGCCAGCTGAAGCTCGCGTTGACGAGGGCCAGCAAGGAGATGAACGCGATGAGCATCGCGCCGACGATGAGGGCCACGTGAAGGCCGTCACTCGCCCCCTTGGCGGCGGCCTCGATGATGGAGCTCTCGGTGCGCGGCATCTCGAGCTTCACCGCCCCGCTGGTCTGCGGAGTCTCGGTCTCGGGGCACAGCAGCTTGGCCATCACCAGGCCCGCCGGGGCCCCCATGATCGAGGCCGCGAGCAGGTGGGGGGCCCACTCGGGCCCAAGCATCCCGATGTAGGCAGCCATGATGGAGCCCGCGATGGTGGCCATGCCGCCCGTCATGATCGCGTTGAGCTCCGAGCGGGTCATGGTCGCCAGGTAGGGCCGGATGAGCAGCGGCGCTTCGGACTGGCCGACGAAGACGGTGCCGGCGGCGGAGAGGCTCTCGGCCCCGGAGGTCTTCATCGTCTTGACCATGATCTTGGCTATGAAGCTCACCACGGCCTGCATCAGGCCGATGTGGTAGGCGATGCCCATCAGGGCGCCCACGAAGATGATCGCAGGCAACACCTTGAAGGCGAAGATCCAGCCGATTTCAGGCTTGGTGACGAGCGCGCCGAAGACGAACTCGGCGCCCTTGTTGGCGAAGTCGAGGAGCTTCGCGACGCCGTCCCCGAGGGACCGGAAGAACTGCCGCCCGACGTTGGTCCACAAGATGAAGAAGGCCAGGACGAGTTGCAGGCCCAGCCCCCACGCCACCTGCGACCACCGGATGGCCCGGCGGTCCGTCGAGAAGGCCACGGCGAGGCCGATGATGACGGCGATGCCGATGAGGCCGATGAACTTGTCCATGGGGGAAGGCTCCTCCGGGCGGGTCAGCCGACGCGTCGACGGCCGAGGGTCCCTGGGCTTTTACCCGCCGCGCGCCTCAAGCACGCGGCAGCATCAGGGCGCAGCTTCAGGAGTCGGCCGAGGTCGGCAGGCCAGCCGCGGCCCCCCGCCGCTCGAGCTGGCGGTGACGCCACGCCTCGAACACCATCGGCAGGAAAGACAAGCCGATCACGGCCAGGATGACGAGCTTGAAATTCTTCTGGACCACGGGCAGGGCGCCGAAGTAGTAGCCGCCAAAGATGAAGGTGCTCATCCAGAGGAAGCCGCCCAGCACGCTGTAGGACAGGAACTTCGGGTAGTGCATCTGGCCGATGCCCGCCACGAACGGCGCGAAGGTCCTGACGATGGGCATGAAGCGGCCGATCACGAGGGTCTTGGCCCCGTACATCGCGTAGTACTCGCGGGTCCTGTCGAGGTGCTTCCGCCGGAAGAACCGGGAGTCCTCGTACTGGAACACCCGGGGTCCGAGGTGCCGGCCCACGGCGTAGTTCAGGTTGTCGCCCGCCACCGCCGCGAACCAGAGCAGCAGCCACATGGGCCCCAGGGGCAGCTTGCCGTCCCCGGCCAAGGCGCCGGCCGCAAAGAGCAGCGAGTCGCCGGGCAGGAAGGGGGTCACCACCAGGCCCGTCTCGCAGAAGATGATGCCGAACAGGATGCCGAGCGTGGCCGCGCCGTACTGGCCCACCAGCTCGAGCAGGTGCTTGTCAACGTGCAGGATGAAGTCGATCGGGTTCGTCACAGGGTCCTCAGGGCTTCGCGCCATCCAGCGGTAGCGGGCCCTGGGGCACCGCGTCAGCGGGCATGAACGGGTGGACGTAGACGCGCAGGCCAGCCTTCAGCAGCACGTCGTTCGCCAGGCTGCGGACGTCGCGCTCGGAGACCTTGTCCGCCTTCTCGAGCAGCCTCGGCACCCGCGCCATGGCCTGGTCGGCGTGGGTGGCGAGCCGCCGGACCTGGCCTGGCTCGACGGCCGACGTCAGGTCCTCCACGCGGCCCGCGATGCGCTGTGCCTTGCGCGCCAGCCCCGGGGCCTCCGCGCTCACGACGGCGGCGACCCGGTCGGCGTTGGCGATGGTGCGTTCCAGCGCCGGGCGCTGGGTCTCGAAGGTCTTCGCGAGCGCAGCCGCCCCCGCTGCGGTCTGGTCGATGTGGCCGCGGTTCTTGGCCAAGATGTCGCGCACCTCCTGCGAGACGTCCCCGGCATTGCGCACGATGCGCGCGAGACCGTCGGGCTCCCGCTCGAGCGTCGTCGCAAGGCCGTGGACGATGGTGGCCACATCGCGCGGGTTGACCTCCTTGAGCATCGGCCCCAACGTCGCGAGGAGTTCATCGACCTCGACGGTCGCGCGGGTGTCGCCAATGGTGCCACCGTCCGCAAGCAAGGGCGCTTCCTTGCTCTGGGGCACCAGCTCGAGGTACTTCTCGCCCAGGAGGCTCTTGGCGCGGATGGCGGCCTTCACGTCCTGGCGGATGCCGGCGTCGCGGCGCAGGAAGATCGTCACGACCGCCCGGTCGTGCTCAACGGCCAGGTTCGCGACGTGCCCCACGGCCACGCCCGCCACCGTCACGGAGGCGTCCTGCACCAGGCCCGTGGCGTTGGCGAACCGGGCCTGGACGTGCAACCCCCGCTGGAAGTTGAAGCCCCCCACGGCGATCGACATCCACGCGAGGAGGCCCCCCGCGAGCAGGATGAAGGCGCCCAGCATGACCTCGTTGTTGTGCTTGCTCATGGACATCGCTTTCTGCGTCACACCACCTGGATGGGGCCGTCCGCGCTGCGGCTGAAGAACTGCCGGATGATGGGGTTGTCGGAGGCACGAACCGCTGCGGCATCCCCCGCGGCGATCAGCTTGCTCTTGTAAAGCATGGCGATGCGGTCCGCAATCTGGAAGGTGCCCTCCAGGTCGTGGGAGATCACCACGAAGGTCAGGCCGAGCTCTTGCTGCATCCGCAAGATGAGCTTGTCGATGGCATCGCTCATGACCGGGTCGAGCCCTGAGTTGGGCTCGTCGAACAGCACGATCTCAGGCTCCAGCACCAGGGCGCGGGCGATGCCGACGCGCTTGCGCATGCCCCCCGAAAGCTCTCCGGGGTACTTGTGCTCAACGTTGGGCAGGCCGACCTGCGCCAGCTTGGAGCGAACGATGGCGGCGATCTCGCGCTCGGTCTTCGTCGTGTGCTGGCGCAGTGGAAAGGCGATGTTGTCGGCGACATTCATTGAATCGAAGAGCGCGCCGTCCTGGAACAACATGCCGAAGCGCTTGCGCACCTCGTACAGGTCGCGCTCGCGCAGGCGCGTGATCTCCCGGTCTCCCACCCAGATCTCCCCGGCTTCCGGCTTCAGCAGCCCGACGAGCAGCTTGATGAAGACGCTCTTGCCCGTCCCGGACGGGCCGATGATGACCGTCGTCTGGCCCTTGGGGATCTCCAGCGTCACGTCGTCGAGGACGGTCTGGGCGCCGAAGCGCTTGGTCACGTGGCGAAAGGCGATCATCAGTACATCAGCTCCGTGAGGAAGTAGTTCGCCACGATGATCGAGGTGCTGCCGATGACCACGGCCAGGTTGATGGCGCGGCTCACCCCCGCTGGGCCAGGCTGGCTGTGGTAGCCGTAGTAACAGGAAAGCAGGCAGATCATCACGGCGAAGATCTCTGCGCGCACCAGCCCCTTCCAGAGGTCCGCCACGCTAAGAAACCGCGTGACATCCGCCAGGAACACGCCCGGGTTGATCCCCAATTGAAACACGGCCGCGACGTAGCCGCCCCCCACGCTCGCCAGGATGGCGAAGGCCAGCAGCGCCGGCGTCACGATGAGGTAGGCCAGCAGGCGCGGCACCATCAGGTACCAGTAGGGGTTCACGGCCATCACCTCCAGGGCGTCGATCTGCTCCTTGACGCGCATCGAGGCGATCGTGGCCGCAATCTCGGTGCCGGGCTTCGCCCCGAGCATGGCGCCCACGATCAGCGGCGCGAGGCCGATCACACAGGACAGGCCGACGTAGATGCCGATGAGGTCCTGCCCCCCGAACTGCTTGAAGATGGCGTGGCCGACAAGCGCCACGTTGGCCCCGATGAAAAACAGCACGCAGCTGAGGATGCCCACCGTGTTCAGGCCGACCCGCACGGCCTGGTGCACCACCTCGGCGGCAGCCGGCCGGCGGGCGAAGAGCCAGTGAAAGATCTCGGCGGCGAAGAAGCCGAGCTGCCCCAACAGGGCCAGGAGGGCCAGGCCTGCCCGCCCGAGGCCGCCAAGGAACGCGGATGCGCCTCCCATCAGCCCAGCACCCGCATCAGGACGGTCGTCAGCACGTAGTTCAGCACGGCAACGGCCACGATCGAGTACACCACGGTGTTGTTGGCTGCCTTGCCCACGCCCACGGCCCCACCCGTGACGTGGTACCCGTAGAAGCAGGCGATGAAGCCCACCGCCACGCCGAAGACGGCGCTCTTCAGCATGCCGGTCCAGATGTCTGCAAGCGTCACGAAGGCCAGCAAGTTGGCGATGAAAACCCCCATGTTCTGGCCCTTGATCACCACCGCCACGACGTAGCCTCCGAGCATCCCCGAGACGGTGGCGATGACGCAGATCAGCGGACAGATGAAGGCGAGCGCCACGAGCCGGGGAATCACCAGGAACTTCACCGGGTTCACGGCCATGACGCCCAGGGCGTCGACCTCTTCCTTCACGCGCATGGTGCCGATCTCGCCTGCGATGGCCGAGCCCGCCTGGGCCGCGATCATGATGCCCGCGAGAGACGGGGCCATCTCCTTCACGATGCCCTGGGCCAAGAGGCTCGAGAGCATCCGCTCCGTCCCGAAGAGGGTCATGATCTTGAGCCCCATCAGGGCCGAGATCATCCCGGTCGGGAAGAGGATCGCGACCACCGGCACGATGCACTGAAAGGCCACCCGCCTGGCGTTGGCGACGATCTCGGCCACGTAGAGGGGCGGCCGGCGGAAGCCGTCGGCGATGTCGCCGACGAACCGCCCCATGCGGCCGAGCAGTTCGAGAGAGCTGGTGATCGCGTGCGCCAAAGGTGCCCCTGGGGTGGGTCGGGTCGAGGTGATCCATGATGCACCTGACGACCCGGTTTAGGAAATGGGGGGCGGCTCCGATCGCTCGACCCGCCACAGCGGCACCGGCTGCGCCCGCCCCTTGACGGGGATCTCGCCCACGAAGGTGCACGCGAACGCGTCGCCCACCAGCTCGCGGGTGCGGCCGCTGACGAGAAGGGCGCCGTGCTCCTTCGTGAGGCCCTCGATCCGGCTTGCGACGTTGACGGCGTCGCCGATCACGCCGAATTCCATTTTTTCGGGCGAGCCGATGTTGCCGACCACGGCCTCCCCGGTGTTGAGGCCGATGCCGATCGCGATGGGGGGAAACCCGCGCGCACGCCACGCCTCCTGGCACGCGTCCAGGCGCTCCAGCATCCCGAGTGCGGCGCGCACCCCGTGCGTGGCGGCCTCCTCCGGCGACATCGGGAGCACATTGCCCCAGACGGCCAGGATGGCATCTCCGATGTACTTGTCGATGCAGCCCCGCTCCGCGCGAATGACGGTGGCCATCTCCGTGAGGTAGGCGTTCAGGAAGGTCACGACCTGCTCCGGCGTGTGCTGTTCGGAAATCGTGGTGAAGGAGCGGATGTCGGAGAACAGCACCGTGACCTCGCGCTGCTCCCCGCCCATGCGCGGCGCCAGCCAGGGCTCGGCCAGCAGCCTGTCCACGATCTCGCGATCGACGTACCGTTCGAAGGTGCGCCGCGTCAGGCGCCGGTGGGTCTCGGCCCGCGCGTACTGGACGCCCACGGAGGCGACGTACACGGTGGCCAGCACCCCCAGCGGGGCCACCACGTCTCCCCACACGCGCGCCCCCACGAAGGCCGCCAGGGCCATGCCGCCCAAGGTCACGGCCAGGCCCGCGGCGGCCAGGGCGCCCCGGGCCGGGGATAGCCGCACCAGCCAGGCGCCGGCGATGAGGCCCAGCGCGCAGAGGCCCAGTGCCTCCACCGGGCCGGGGATGCGCCGGACGACGCGTCCGGCCACGAGCCCCGCCACGGCGTGGGCGTGGATCTCCACGCCCGGCATGTAGGTCGCCGCGCCCAGGCCGGACAGCGTGGCCGTGTAGGGCGTGGGGTACTGGTCCTGCAGCCGGAGCGCGGAGGCGCCGACGAGCACGGCCCGCCCCCGCACCCCCGCGAGGATGCGGGCATCCCCGCGTCGCGCCGCCTCGAGCACGGAGACGAGGGAGAGCGTGCGAACGGCCCCCGGAGGCCCGGCGAAGTCGATCAGCGCAGCCTCCCCGAGCGGCATCGCGGGGAGCAGGGCGCCCGGGTGCCGCCGGGCCACGGCCCAGGCGAAGCCCTCATGCCACAAGAGCCGGGTGGGCTCCTCAGGATCGACGCCAAGCTCGGCGCGCGGGAAGCGGTGGATGGCTCCGTCGGCGTCGAAGGGCAAATCGACGATGCCGAAGGCGGCCGCGCGACGCAGGACGTCAAGCGGCAGCACCAGCTGTCGCCTGTCCTCGCCGAGGCTGCGGCCGGGCTGAAAGTTGGCTGCGAGCACCACGCGATCCGGGTGTGCCGCGAGCGCCCGGGCGAAGGCCCGGTCCGCAGCGGGGTCGGTGCCGGGCTGGACGAAGGCGACGTCGAGCCCCACGACGGTTGCCCCTGCGCGCAGCAAGGCGTCCACCAGCTCTGCCCAGACGGTCCGGGGCACCGGCCAGGCCCCCAAATCCGCCAGGCTCGCCTCGTCGACGGCCACCACGGCCACGGACGGGGGTTGGGCCAGGGGGCCGCGAAGCTCGAAGAGCAGGTGGTAGGCGGCCCACTGCCCCCGCGCCAGGACCCCACTGGCGACGAGGGCCAGCCAGGCCAAGGCGATCAGCAGCCCGGCCAGGGCCCCGAGGCGCCTGGACGGGCGGGCCAGGCCGCCTGCGTCCCTGCCCGAGCCAGTCACTCCCGCAGGGCGGCGTCCGCTCGCTGGGCCGCGGCTGCAATCTGCCGCTGCAGCACGCTGTGGCGGAAGCTGTAGTTGAAGTACACCAGCACGCCTACCACCGACCAGGCCAGGAACAGCAGCCAAGTGGTCTTAGACAGGCTGACCATCATCCAGCCGCAGGACACGACGGTGAAGCCGGCCACCAGGGGCAGCCACGGTGCTCTGAAGCCACGCGGCAGCTCAGGGTGCCGCAGGCGCAGCAGCAGCACGCCGATCGCCACCACGATGAACGCCGACAGCGTGCCGATGTTCGTCATCTCCGCGATCTCGTCGAGCCGAAGCAGGCCGGTGATGACCGCCACGGCCACGCCGTTGATAACGGTGGCCCGCCAGGGGGTGCCGAAGCGCGCGTGGATGTCCGCGAACATCGGGGGCAACAGGCCGTCGCGGCTCATGGCGAACCAGATGCGCGGCATGCCCATCATCAGCACCATCAGCACGCTCGTGAGGCCGAAGACCGCGCCGAAGGAGATGAGCGCCGCCCACTTCTCCTGGCCGATCAGCGTGAGCGCCTTGGCAAGCGGGGCCGGGTCGTTGAGGGCCGTGAAGGGCACCATCCCAGTCATGACGGCCGCCACGGCGATGTAGAACACCGTGCAGATCAGCAGCGAGCCGATGATGCCGATAGGCAGGTCGCGCTGGGGGTTCTTCGCCTCCTCGGCGGTGGTGGCCACGGCGTCGAAACCGATGTAGGCGAAGAAGATGAGCGCGCCGCCCGTGATGACGCCCTGCCAGCCGAAGGGCAGGAAGGGGTCCCAGTTTTCGGGCTTGACGGCCGGCAGGGCGACAAACAGGAAGAGCAGCAGCACGCTGACCTTCAACGCCACGAAGACGGCGTTGGCCCTCGCGCTTTCCCGGACGCCGAACACCAGCAGGCCCGTGACCACGAGGGCGATGAGCGCGGCGGGCAGGTTCATCAAGCCCGCCGCCCCCACCTCCAGCGGAGAGTGGGTGATTCTGGCTGGCAGTTCCAAGCCCACCATGTGCAGGATCTTCGCGAAGTAGCCCGACCACCCCGAGGCGACGGCGGCAGAGGCCACCGTGTACTCCAGCACCAGGAACCAGCCGATCATCCAGGCCGGAAACTCTCCCATCGTGGCGTAAGTGTAGGCATACGCGCTGCCGGCCGCCGGAATCATCGACGCCAGCTCGGCGTAGCAAAGCGCGGCGCACAGGCAGGCCACGCCGACGAGAATGAACGACAGCATGATGCCAGGGCCCGCAGCCTGCGCCCCCTTGCCCGCAATCACGAAGATGCCGGCGCCGATGATGGCCCCGACTCCCAGCAGCGTCAGGTCCAAGGGGCCGAGGGTGCGGCGCAGGCCAGCATCTCCCGGCTTGGCTGCGGAGTCTAGCGCCTTGCGCTGGAAAATCCGGTCTTTCACGAGGTCGTCCTTCCCAAGATGGTGTCGCGACGGGCGGGCTCTGTTACTCAGGAACGAGCCGCCGTTCACACGGCGACGGTCATTGTAGCCTGCCCACCGGGCAAGGGCCACCCTGGCGCCACCGAGGGGTGGCGCAGCCGGGTGCCAGGGTGGTATGAACAACCCAGGCGCAGCCCCCCGACGCACGAGCGACCCGATGAGCGACCACGAGGAACTTCCCGACCCCACGCCAGCCACCGAGCCCGCGGCCTCCACGGAGGACGGCGCGGCCGAGGCGGCTGAAGCGGCAGAGGCCGCCACCGCTGGGGAGGCCGTCACGAGCGGTCCCGCGCGGGCCGCGATCCGGGGCATCCACCCCGAGTTGCTTTGCCAATGCCAGGAGTGCGAGCCCGACCACGTGGAGTTGCAATGGTTCAGCCCGGATGAGCCGCGCAAGACCAAGGGCGACGCCATGCTCTTTTGCGGCCGCAGCAGCCGAAAGTACTTCGTGCCCATCGTCGACCTGCAGGCGTGGTTGACCAAGGTCGGCGGCCCCCGGCGCGGCCGCCGCTCGGAAGGGTGACTCCCTCCCCCCGGCCGGTCACGACGGTCCGGGTCGTCGAGGACGAGGCCGACTGGGCAGCCGCCAGGGCCATCCGCTTTGCCGTGTTCGTCGACGAGCAGGGTTTCCCAGCAGCAAACGAGCTGGACGCCTACGACGCTGTCGCCCGACACTGGCTGCTCGTCTCCGACGACGGGGCCCCCCTCGCGACTGCCCGCGCCGTGGCCCTGCCCAGCGGGGCCTGGAAGATCGGCCGCGTGGCCGTCGCCCGGGAGGCTCGGGGACTGGGGCTCGGGGCCGCGCTGATGCGGGCGCTCCTGTCGGCAGCTCGCGACGCGGGCGTCTCGGAGACGTTGCTCGACAGCCAGGTGCAGGCGACGGGGTTTTACGCCAGCCTCGGCTACGTGGCGGAGGGTCCCGAGTTCCTCGAGGCCGGCTGCCCCCACCGCCGCATGCGACGGCTGGAGCCGGCCTGACGCTCAGCCTTCGATGAGGACCTTCAGCGGCGGGCCGTCCTTCGCGAGCACCCGCGCCGTCGTAACGCCGTGCGTCTGCACCAGCTGGAGGTCGACGCGACTCTCCCCCACGCGCAGCCCCCGGAGGTTGACGTTCTCCAACCACGGCGGCAGCACCGGCCGCCGGATGAGCAGCTGCCGCCGGGGGGCATCCGGCGTCAGGCCGAGCACGGCCTGCAGCAGCAACAGGCTTGCCCCCGCCGCCCATGCCTGAGGCGAGCAGGCCACCGGGTAGGGCACGGGCCGATCCATCTCGCCCCCCCGAGGAAAGCCGCAGAACAGCTCCGGCAGTCGAAAGTAGGGAAACTGCAGCGCGGCGTCGTACATCGCGGCCATCACCCGCAGCGCCTCGTCCTTGAAGCCCGCGTCGGCCAGCCCCTTGGCGATGAGGCTGTTGTCGTGGGGCCAGACCGAGCCGTTGTGGTAGCTGAGGGGGTTGTAAGGCGGCATCGCGCTGCTCATGGTCCGGATGCCCCAGCCGCTGAACATCTCGGCCCCGAGCAGCTGCCGCGCGACGGTCGGCAGCCGCGCCTCGTCGATGATGCCGCTCCAGATCCCATGGCCGATGTTGGAGGCCAGCGTGCGCACCGGGCGCTTGGCGCCATCGAGCGCGATCACGAAGAACCCGTCCGGCTCGGACCAGAAGGCCCGGTTGAAGGCCTGCTTGAGGTCCTCGGCCTCGCGCACGAGCCGCTCGCCCATGACGCGCAGCTCGAGGGCCTCGCACAGCTCGGCAATGCGCCGCTTGGCGTCATAGACGTAGCCCTGCACCTCGGCGACGGCAATGGGGGTGGACGCGATGCGGCTGTCGGGCCCGATGTTGCTGTTGGCCGAGTCCTTCCAGTTCTGGTTGTACAACCCCAGCGGCGAGCGCGTGGCGTACTCCAGGAACCCGTCGCCGTCGAGGTCCCCATAGGCATCAATCCACATCAGGGCCTGCTCGACGGCCTCCCACATCTCCCGGACAAAGGCGAGGTCGCCGGTCCAGCGGTAGGTCTCCGAGACGAGCACCAGGAAGAGCGGCGTCGCGTCGATGGAGCCGAAGTACGGCGCGTGGGGGACCTGTCCGAGCCGGGTGAGCTCTCCGTAGCGGAGCTCGTGCATGATCTTGCCGGGCTCCTCATCGCGGAAGTCGACAACGTCCCGGCCCTGGTGCCGCGCCAGGTACCGCAGGGTGCCCTTGGCGAGTTCTGGCCCCAGCATGAGGCTCTGGTAGGCCGCGATCAGCGCGTCCCGCCCGAAGGGGCAGGCGAACCAGGGGATGCCCGCCGCGATGTACGGGCCCGTGTCCGGCTGCCGCGACGTGAGGGTCTCCAGGTCCAGCACGCTGCGTTGCAGCACAAGGTCGTAGATCTCGTTGTCGCTGCCCAGGGTCGTGAGCCCGACTTTGCGTTGCTGCTGCTCCCGCTGGAGCCAGCCGAGGAGCTCCGCGAAGGTGCGGGTGCCAGGCGCCTTTTCGAGCCCCCCCTCAACGGGCTCTAGCGTGGTCTCCAAGGAAGCCCGCCCACCTCCAGGCGGCAAGGAGACCTCTACCGTGGCGCGGAAGCCGCTTCCACCGGGCTGCGTCGTCGGCTCCAGCACGACGGGCCCCGGCCCGAGGCGGATGCGCATCTTCCGTAACACCCCGTCAGCCCCTTCATAGGCCAGCAGGCCCTCGGCGCCCGCCAGCCTGGGCTTGAAGAAGCGGCCTCGCTCGCCGCGAAAGGCCCCCCGCACCTCGAACATGTCGGCGAAGTCGGCCTGAAAGGTGATCGAGAGCCGCAGCGAGACGGCCTCGGCGCCATAGTTCACAAGCTCGAGCCGCTCGTGCACGTAGGCCCCGATCAGCCGGGTCGCGGCCATGTAGAGCGTCTCTTGAGGGACATGGCGCCCGTCGGCCAGCACCATGGGGGCGTTCATGTACTCGATGCGGGCCTGGAAGTTCCGCTCCGCCGAGCACGACAGCAAGGTGGGGCGCAACCCCTCGATGCGCAGCTCCCAGCCTGAGAGGTAGCGCGTGTCCTGGTGGTACAGGCCCGTCCCGCAGGCGCAGCTTCCGTAGACGACGCCGTCCTCGTCAGCCACGAGGAACAGCCCATCCTGCGAGATCACCTGCCGCCCATGGCGGCAGGCCTCCAGCACAGCAGGCACCCCCTGCCGGAGGATCTGGTTCAGCTCATCGTCGGGCAACAGGTGGTCCTGCACAGGGCCCGTGCCGTCCTGCCGCCCCCGTCGCTCCTCGGCCATGCCACTGCCCCCCGCCACCCACCGTGGCCTGAGCGTAGGGCCTGACGGGGGGACACGGCAACGGGCGACCAACCCCGGGCCCCGCAGGCTTAACGGGAAATTTCCACCAACTTAACCGGGCCTCACCCCCACCCGAGCGATATCTCCCTTGGCTTTGCTGCGACAGGTCTGCCCCATGCCCGAACCCACCGTGCCACCAACCCGCCCCCACCCCCTCGGCGACTACCGCCGGGTGAGGGCCGCCGTGTCGCCTCGCCCCCTGAGACCGACGCCCGCGTCGACGATGCGCCCCGACGCCTGGCAGCCCGGGCCGGTGCCCGGCGCGCCTGGGCTTCCGCAGCCACCGGCAGCCTGGCCTCCTCGGGTCGCCGCCCCACAGCCTCCCCAGCCACCGGCGACGTGGGCGCAGCCACCATTCGCCGGGCCTGGCCCGTGGCCGCCGCCCCTCCCGTCCCCGGGGCAGGGGCCTCAACCCGCGCCGGCCCAAGCCCCGTGGCCCGTTCCCCAACCCGCCCCCGCCCAGTGGGGCGCGCCAGCCCCCACGCCCAGGCCCACCCCGAGCGCCCCCCCGCAGTCCCCATCTTGGCCTGCGCCCCAGCCCTGGCCCGCAACCCAGCCCGCGCCCGGCCCCCAGCCACCAGGGCTGTGGAGCCGCCTCGTATCGTGGCTGCGCGGGGTCTTCCGGGGGGCGCCCACCCCCCCCCCCCGGGCCCCCCCCCCCCCCCCC
>JAYKHR010000158.1:0-3116 GCA_035285125.1 Candidatus Sericytochromatia bacterium
GCCGCCACCTCCAGGTCGTGCCTCACCTGGTAGTTGAGCCAGAACTCGGGCGACATCCCGAAGTACCGGCCCAGCAGCAGGGCCGTCTCCGCCGTGACCGCGCGCTTGCCGCGGACGATCTCGTGGATCCGGCGGAAGGGCACGCCGAGGTCGCTCGCGAGCTGGGTCTGGCTGATGCCGAGGGGAATCAGCAGCTCCTCGGCGAGGTACTCGCCGGGGTGGATGGGGGCGAGGGCCGGGGTGGACTTTCGCACGTCAAAGGCCTCCAAGCTAGTGATAGTCCACGAGTTCAACCTGCTCGGCGCCGGCCTCGGACCACGTGAAGCAGATGCGCCACTGGGCGTTGATCCGGATGCTGTGCTGCCCCGCTCGGTCCCCCCGCAGCTCCTCCAGCCGGTTTCCTGGAGGCACGCGCAGGTCAGCCAGGCTCACCGCGGAGTCCAGCGCAATCAGCTTCCTCCGGGCAATTCGCAGCAACGAGGCAGGAAAGCGCTTCGGTGGCCGTCCAAGAAAGAGGTCCCGCGTCGCCCGGCAACGAAAGCCGCGAATCACGACGGACTATACCACTTAATGGTATACCCAGTGGCGGCATACCGAATCCGAAGCGTGAAGCCCAGGCACCTCGCCCCCATCGCTAGCGACCGAGGTGGCGGGCCAGCCTCTCGGCCAGCACTCAGGGCCCCCGGGAAGCCGCGCAGGTGCGCAGCAAGGGACTCCAGTGCCGAGGTGTCGAGGGCTTCCAACGCCGATAGCACGTCGGGCGACTCGCCCAGCAGGGCTCTCAGGAATTGATCGGGCAGACGGTTCATCACGGTTCGAGCCTAGCATGAAGTCGAACATGCGTTCTACCAATAAGCATGTGCCAGCGCCCGGGAGGTCCTTGACGCTGTCCGAACACCCCACACGGGGCAGGCCTCGGCGGTGCCCACCCCGTTTCCCCCCAACCAACGGGTATACTCCCCCTGATGCCCCCCACCTGCCCCTTCTGCGCCCGCCTCGCCGAGGCCCCCGGCCTGGTCGCCTCCTTCCCCGACGGCTACCCCGTCAGCCCCGGGCACACGCTCGTCGTCCCGCGCCGGCACGTCGAGACGTACCGGGAGGCGACGGCGGCGGAGAAGGCCGCGCTGTGGGAGGCAGCCGACGCCATGATGGCCGAGCTCGACGCCACGCGGCGGCCCGACGGCTACAACGTGGGCGTCAACGTGGGCCGGGCCGCGGGGCAGACGGTGATGCACCTGCACCTCCACGTCATCCCGCGCTACGCGGGCGACATGGCCGACCCGCGCGGCGGGGTCCGGTACGTGATCCCAGAGAAGGCGAAGTACTGGGAATGACGGACGGGCCGCGCTTCGAGAAGCTGGTCCGGGACGCCATTCCGGGGCTGCAGGACGGGCCGGAGCGCCTGGCCGCGCTGCGCCGGGTCTCGGACGCCGCGATCGCCCCCCACGTCGCCCTGAAGCTGCTGGAGGAGGCCTGGGAGTGCCACGAGGCGGCCCATGCCGGGAACCCGCAGGCCCTCGTGGGCGAGCTGGCGGACCTGGCCGAGGTGGTGCAGCGGCTGATGGCGTTGCACGGCATCAGCCCGGAGGCCGTGGAGGCCGCCCGCCAGCGCAAGCGGCAGGCCCGCGGCGGCTTCGACGGGAACTGGCTGCTGGCGGACCCGCCGCGGGACGAGGCGATGCGCGGGCGGGTCTGGACGGGCTCGCTGCACGAGGCGCTGAGCGCCGAGCTCGCCACCTGCACCCGCGCCAGCATCGCCGTGGCCTTCGGCCGTGTGAGCAGCCTCGCGCTCCTCAGCCCCGCCATCTCCACGGCCCTGCAGCGAGGGGCCACCCTGCGCCTCCTGACCTCGGACTACCTCGACGTCACCGAGCCCGAGTTCCTGCTCGAGATGCTGGCGCTCTCTCCCCGGCTGACGGCACGCATCTACAGCGAGCCCGGGCGCAGCTACCACCCGAAGGCCTACCTCTTCGAGCAGACGGATGGGCGCCACACGGCCTTCATCGGCTCGTCGAACCTCTCGCGGAGCGCCCTGGCGGACGGCGTGGAGTGGAACTACCAGGTGCGCGTGGGGGACGCGGGCTGGCCGTTCCACGACCTGCTGGCGCGCTTCGAGGGGCTGTGGACGAGCCCCCACGCCCACCCGCTGACCCCCGAGTGGATCGCGGCCTACGCCGAGAGGCGCCAGCCCCGCTCGGAGGCCTGGGAGCCCGCGCCACGCCAGGAAGCCGCCCCGCCCGTGGAGGCCCCGCCCAGCCCCAACCCCGCCCAGCGAGAGGCCCTCGCGCGCCTGGAGGCCCTGCGCGAGGACGGCGAGCGCAAGGCCCTCGTCATTGCTGCCACGGGCATCGGCAAGACCTTCCTCGCGGCCTTCGACAGCGCGCCCTTCGGCCGGGTGCTGTTCCTGGCCCACCGCGACGAGCTGCTGCAGCAGGCCCACGCCACCTTCGGCAGGGTGCGCCCGGAAGCCACGCGGGGCCTCTACGGCGGGGGCGTCACGGAGGCGGACGCCGACCTCGTCTTCGCCTCCGTGGCCACGCTCGCGCGCCCCGAGCACCTCGCCCGCTTCGCCCCCGACCACTTCGACTACGTCGTCGTCGACGAGGTCCACCACGCCGCCGCCGCCAGCTACCGCGCCATCCTGCACCACTTCGCGCCGCGCTTCCTGCTCGGCCTCACGGCGACGCCCTACCGGGCTGACCACCAGGACATCTTCGGCCTGTGCGACGGCAACGTGGCCTACCGCGTCACCTTCCTGGAGGCGATCGCCCTGGGCTGGCTCGCGCCCTTCCGCTACTTCGGCGTGCACGACGACACGAACTACGAGGCCGTGCCCTGGCGCAACGGTGCGTACGACGTGGAGGCCCTGTCCCAGGCCGTCGAGACCCAGGCCCGGGCGCAGGCGGCGCTGGCGGCCTACGGGGCGCACCCGTCGCAGGCGGCCCTCGGGTTCTGCGTCTCGATCCGCCACGCGGAGTTCATGGCCCGGTACTTCACGGAAAACGGCGTGCCGGCGCTGGCCGTGCACTCGGGGCCCGGGGCCACGGCTCGGGCGGAGGCCCTCGCGGCCCTGCGCTCGGGGCAGGCCCGCCTCCTCTTCACCGTCGACCTGTTCA